>CAWBST010000009.1:0-478670 GCA_963791495.1 uncultured Alphaproteobacteria bacterium | reverse complement strand
GCCCTACTGGACTCGAACCAGTGACCCACAGCTTAGAAGGCTGTTGCTCTATCCAACTGAGCTAAGGGCGCCGAAAAACTTGCGCAAAGTTGTTGCAGGCCCAGCTACATGGCGACCGTCGCCAAGTAAAGCGCCGACCTTCCAACGTGCCTGCCCCACCTTCTATATCAACTTCCTTAGCCAGTTGGCGTATAGCCTGGAGGGGCAGCCCGGCTCAAAAATCGACCGCAAGGGAACGGCCTCGGTCAGCGGCTTCCGACCAGGCGATCCATTGGTGATTCCATCATCAGGAATCCGAGACCTCTACGGCCGATGGATGGTGCCCAGGGGCGGAATCGAACCACCGACACTGCGATTTTCAGTCGCATGCTCTACCAACTGAGCTACCTGGGCGCCGGGCGGCTGCCCATAGCCCATGCCACCCAGCCGATCAAGTTGGCTCGGCCGCAGGCTCTTCGTCTGCCTCGCTCAGCGTCCCAGGTATCCGATACTGCTCGGTCAGCCAGCGTCCCAGGTCGACATCCGCGCACCGGCGGCTGCAGAACGGGCGAAGCTCGTCAGCCACGGGCTTGCCGCAGATCGGACACGATGTCGCCGATCGTTTGTGCTCAGTCATCTTTCGTCTCAAGCGTCCACGTGGTTGATGGGAGTGTAGGATCCGACCGCAGAATCAAGACACGCCCGGCGCGGCGCGCAAGGTCCGGCAGGGCTTCCGCGTCACTCTGTAGCGCAGCCAGGATCGCTGGCGATGCGCGCAGAACCGGCATCCGGTGCGGTGCCTCCGTCGTCTCGGTCGCAATCCGACGCAACGCCGCCAACCCCGCGGCATGTGGACCATCCAGCAGCTCGTGCAGCGGAGGATGCACGCGACGCCGAACGATCTCCGCGAGGCCCAATGCCGTGAAGCCGAGCAGGCGTGGCCGCAGCGGGTCCTGCGCCAGCGCGGCGTGCAGGGCCGGCGCAAGCGAGGCCCGCCCACGCGCCTTCAGTCCGGCGAAGTCCACCAGGATCGCGCCGGACAAATTGCGCAGCCGAATCTGCCGCGCCAGCTCCGGCACAACGGCCGAATTCGTTGCTCGATGGGACGCGGTCTTGCCTCGCCGCCCTGCCATCGTGCCGCCGCCGTCGACGTCGATTGCAGTCAGCGCCGGCGTAGGGTGGATGTTGAGTCGGACACCGCCGGCAAGCTCGATATCCGGTTGCGCCAGCGCCTCCACTTGCTCCTCGATGTCGGCATCGAACGCCCTGGTCACGACAACCACGCGATCGCCCAGCGACGGTTTCAGCCTGGCAGCCAGGGCGCCGTCGTCGATCAGCACCCGAGCATCCGAGTGAACCCGAGCGAGTTCCAGCAACGCACCGGGACCGCGCGCCGGGAGGATTTCGTCCAAGGCCAGATGCGCTGTCAGGCGGGGACCCTTGCCGCCCTGCGACGCGCGGGTGACGCGGACCGATACGAAATCCCCTTCGTGCAGGCCCGCGCCGCCCTCGCTGTCGGGCAGGAATCCTTCGGCTCCCTCCAACGCCAGGAAGCTCCCCGCCATGGCGGGAACCCTGGCGATCACTCGGCCCCGGTGAAGATCGCCAACTCCGTCCGGGGCTCCCGGTCGCCAGATCGCATAGTCCAGCAGCGTGTCAGCACGCAGCACCGCCACGCGCACCTCGCCGGGGCTCGCGGCTGCGAGGATGCGCAGTGTCACGGCAACGGCCAGCCCAGCCCGCGCAGCAGCTGCGCCGTCTCGAACAGCGGCAGGCCAACCACATTGGAATAGCTGCCGGACAGGAAGCGGATGAACGCCGCCGCTCGCCCCTGGATGGCATAGCCACCCGCCTTGCCGCGCCATTCGTCGCTGGCGAGGTAGTCGGCGATCTGCCGCTCGGTCAGCCGTGAGAACCCGACGACGCTCTGCACCAGCCGCTCGCCACGGCGTCCGTCCGGCGCATGCAGCACGACCGCAGTCATGACGCGGTGGCGTCGGCCGGAGAGCAGGACAAGGCAGCGGCGCGCGTCGGCGTCGGTTTCCGCCTTGGGCAGGATGCGACGGCCCGCCGCAACCACGGTATCCGCGGTCAGCAGGTGGCAGCCGGGCGTGGCCGCCGACGCCGCCTTCGCGCGCGCCAGGCGCAGCGCATGCAGTCGTGGCAGTTCATCGTGCAACGGCGTTTCGTCGATGTCGGTGGAGATCACCCGGTCGGGCACGATGCCGATCTGTGCCAGTAATGCCAGTCGCCTTGGACTTGCGGAGGCCAGAACCAGTGCCGGTGCGGTCACTTGAAGCGGAAGGTGATCCGGCCCTTGCTCAAATCGTACGGCGTCATCTCGACGTTCACCCGGTCGCCTGCCAGCACGCGAATGCGATTCTTGCGCATCTTGCCCGAGGTGTGGGCGAGTATGGTGTGTTCGTTGTCGAGCTTGACGCGGAACATGGCGTTGGGCAGCAGCTCCATCACCGTGCCGCTGAATTCGATCATGTCTTCCTTCGACATCCGCCCTCATGAAAATGCTTGATTTCGCGGCGGAACATGAGCGTGGGGCTGGGGAAGGTCAAGCGCGCCCCTGCAACCGCAGCGCGATGCTGCGGGCGTGTGCGTCAAGCCCCTCGGCCTCCGCGAGCGCGATTGCCGCAGGACCGACCTGGGCCAGAGAAGCCGCGTCCGCCGCGACCCAGGTGGTTCGTTTGAGGAAGTCGAACACCGACAGTCCGGAGGCGAATCGAGCAGTGCGGCCGGTCGGCAGCACGTGGTTCGGACCGGCGACGTAGTCGCCGACAGCCTCGGGGCAGAAGGCGCCGAGAAAGATCGCGCCGGCATGGCGAATTCGGTCGAACACCGCAGCGGCGTCCTGGAGCATCAGCTGCAGATGTTCCGGTGCCAGACGGTTGACGAGGCCGATCGCCTCGTCCCAGTTGCGCACTACGATGATGGCACCATGCGCCCGCCAGCTTGCCCCCGCGATGGCGGCGCGCGGCAAGGTCGGGAGCTCCTGCGTGACCGCTGTCGCGACCCGGTCCGCGAATGCGGGATCATCGGTGATCAGGATGGCCTGCGCCGCCTCGTCGTGCTCGGCCTGCGCCAGCAGATCGACGGCGATGCAGCGCGGATCGTTCGCGGCGTCGGCAAGCACGACAACCTCCGACGGGCCGGCGATCGCGTCGATGCCGACGCGTCCGAATACCTGCCGCTTCGCCTCGGCGACATAGGCATTGCCCGGTCCGACGATCCGATCGACCGGCGCCATACTCGCGGTACCAAAAGCCATCGCGGCGATCGCCTGGGCGCCGCCGACCCGATAGATCTCCGCCACGCCGGCGCGGCGCGCGGCGGCAAGCACCAGCGGGTTCAGCACGCCATCGGGGCTCGGCACGCACATCGCGATGCGCGGCACGCCGGCAACGCGTGCCGGTATCGCGTTCATCAGCACCGAGGACGGATACGCGGCCTTGCCACCCGGCACGTAGAGGCCGACCGCATCCAGCGGCGACCAACGCATGCCGAGAGTGAGGCCGGCTGAGTCCTTGGTCTGCAGATCGGCGGGCATCTGCAGGCGGTGAAACGCCTCGATCCGTGTCGCAGCGAGGTCCAGCGCTGCCATCAGATCGGACGGGATGCCCGAGACCGCGGCGTCGATCTCGTCGGCAGAAATACGGAGCCGATCGGCCGCCAGCGTCAGACGATCGAAGCGCTCGGTGTAGCGCAGTAGCGCTGTGTCGCCCTCGGAGCGCACATCGGCGAGGATCTTCGCCACCGCCTGGTCAACGCTTTCCGTCGTCTCGCGAGCCTGACCAAGCAGGGCGGTGAACGCGGCCTCGAACCCTGGATCGGTCGTGGCGAGCCGGATCATCGGTACTTCCGGGCGGCAGCCCGCATGGCCGGGCCTGTCCCGGCCATCATTGCCCCAGCGCGGCGCGGAATCGTGCGACCCAGGCGCCGATCGTTTCCGGCTGAGTCTTCAGTGCAGTGCGATTGACGATCAACCGCGAGGTGATCGGCGCGATCACCTCGATCTCCACCAGACCGTTGGCCCGCAGCGTCGAGCCGGTCTGCACCAGATCGACAATCAGTCGCGACAGGCCAAGGCCGGGCGCCAACTCCATCGCGCCGTTCAGGTGCACGACATCGGCATGCACGCCGCGAGAGGCGAAGTGGCGGCGGGCGATATTCGGATACTTGGTGGCCACCCGAACACGTGACCAGCGCGATGGATCGTCGCTGCCGGCGGTTTCGGCCGGTTCGGCGACCGATACACGGCAATGACCGATGCCGAGATCGAGCGGTGCGTAGATCTCCGGATAGTCGAACTCCATCAGCACATCGGCGCCGCAGATGCCAAGCTGCGCGGCGCCGAAGGCGACGAAGGTAGCGACGTCGAAGGACCGCACTCGTACCACGTCCAGCGTCGGGTCGTCGGTCGGAAAGCGCAGCCGGCGGCTCTCCTCGTCGGCGTAGTCCGGTGCCGGGGTGACGCCGGCCAGCGCCAGGAGCTGGCCGCATTCGGCGAGGATGCGCCCCTTCGGCAGCGCCATGACGAGGGGCGCCGTGACCTCCGGTTCCAGCGCGGCGGCGGGGTAGGGCGCGGTCATCCAGAATTTCCAGCCGACAAGGGTAGCGGCCTCTACACCAGGGTGTGGCACAAATGAAGAGGGCCGGGTGTGTCCCGGCCCCTTCGATCAATCCGCCATGTGGCGCCGATCAGGGCGTGCGCACAACGGTCGAGCCGGGCGGCGGCGGCGTGACATAGGTGGTGCTCGGCGCCGGCGCCGGTGTGACAACGGTCGCGGCCGGGCGCGGTGCCGGATGCTCATGCACGTCGATACAGCCGGTGAGCCCGAGGAAAACCAAAGGCAGCAGGAAGGAAATGCGCATCGGACGTATCCTTACGGTTGCGGGAAGCTACGTCGCGGGAATTTGTGGCGCTCAGTGGCCGGTCCGTGCCGCTTTCGTGGCAGGTTCGTGGCCAGGGCATCACGAGCCGGTGCAAGTTGTTGACGCCCGGTCACCGATGGCTGATCCATGCTCTACGGTCAGGCGCGAGGAGCTGATCGCCGATGTGGACCCTGCTCGATCTTGCCGGCTCGGTTGCGCTGCTGCTGTGGGGACTGCACATGGTGCAGTCCGGCATCCAGCGCGGCTTCGGGCCCGATCTGCGCCGCTGGCTTGGCACGACGCTGGGCAATCGCTTGGCCGCGTTCGCCGCGGGCGTCGGCGTGACCGCGATCCTGCAGAGCAGCACCGCCACCGGGCTGATGGTGGCGGGCTTTGCCGCCGGCGGGGCCGTGGCGCTGGTGCCCGCGCTGGCGGTGATGCTCGGCGCCAATGTCGGCACCACGCTGATCGTGCAGGTGCTGTCGTTCGACGTGGCGGAAGTCGCGCCCGCCTTGATCCTGCTGGGCGTGATCCTGTTTCGCCGCGGCACGGCGGCGCGGACGCGCGATATCGGGCGTGTGGCGATCGGGCTTGGCCTGGTGCTGATGGCACTGCACCGGCTGGTCATCCCTCATGACACCCTATGAGGACGTCCCCAGCCTGCGCCTGTTGCTCGGTGCAATCACCACAGAGCCGGTGCTGGACGTCTTGGTCGCGGCCGGGCTGACCTGGGCGGCGCACTCGTCGGTCGCGGTGGTGCTGCTGGTGGTGTCATTCGCCGCCAAGGGCGTGGTGCCGCCCGACGCCGCATTCGCCCTGGTGCTCGGCGCCAATCTGGGGTCGGCGATCAATCCAGTCCTGGAGGGCGTGTCGGGCGACGACCCGGTGGCACGACGGCTGCCTCTCGGTAACCTGCTGAACCGCCTGCTCGGCTGCGTCGTGGCATTGCTGCTGCTGCCCCGGATCGGTTCGCTGCTGGTACAGCTCGATCCGGATCCCGTGCGGGCCGTCGCCGACTTCCATACGGGCTTCAATGTGATCCTGGCCGCCATGTTCCTTCCCGCCCTGGGTCCGTACGCGTGGTTATTGCGGAAACTGCTCCCGGCGCGAGTAGACGCCGACGATCCGTCGCGGCCGCGCTATCTCGACCCGGTCGCTCTGGAGTCGCCGCCGATCGCGCTCGGGGCTGCCGCGCGCGAGGCGCTGCGCATGGCGGATGCGCTCGAGGCGATGCTGGGGCGAGCCGGGGATGTGCTGGCGAGCACCGACCGCCGCCGGATCGGCGAGGTGCGGCGGCTGGACGACGTGCTCGACCGGCTCAACACGGCGATCAAGGCCTACCTGATCGGTCTGGATCCCGAGGACCTCTCCGAGACGGACCACAGGCGATTGTCGCAGGTGCTTGTTTTCGCAACAAACCTGGAAGCGGCCGGCGACGTGGTGGACCGTGACGTCATGGGATATCTGGGCAAGCGCCTGAAGCGTGGCGCGCCCTTGGCCGAGCTGGAGCAGGCCGAGGTGCGGCGCCTGCTGGACCGGCTGGTCGCCACGGTGCGCGCCGCGGCGGCGGTGTTCATGACCGAGGACGCCCGCGCCGCGCGCCAGCTCGCCGCTGAGAAGGAGGCCTTCCGTGACCTGGAGGCCGCGGCGACCCGGGCGCATTTCGCCGGGCTGCGGGCCGGGCAGGGAAGGTCGGTCGATCTCGACCTCGTGCGGGAACTGAAGCGGGTGAACGGCCACCTGGTCGCCGCGGCCGCCTATCCCGTGCTGGAGGGGCAGGGCGAACTGCTGGCGAGCCGGCTCCGGTTGGATTCCTGACCCACAGCCACAATCTGTGGAACGCGGAGAGAACGGCCTTGTGGCGCCGACCCGCTTGAAGCGCTAGGATTTGTCACCCGTCTTGCAGACTGTGGCCCAGTCGCAACAGAAATCACGATGTGGTGGCTGCGCGAGGAGCGTCGTCCTATATGTTGTTGACCTCGAATCCACCCGCGCGTGAGGAGGGCAGTCCGGAAGTGACGCAGGGGGAAGACGCCGTGCTCGACGCAGTGCAGATGCCAGGTCGCCACCAGGTCCATATCGACCGCTCGCGTGATGTGCTGCTGACCGACTTCGGTCGTGCGACCCTGTCTGACCGCTACCTGATGCCGGGCGAGGAATTCCAGGACCTGTTCGCCCGCGTCGCGTCCTACTACGGCGACGATGCGGGGCATGCGCAGCGCATCTACGACTACATGTCGAAGCTGTGGTTCATGCCGGCGACGCCGGTGCTGTCGAACGGCGGCACGCAGCGCGGCCTGCCGATCTCCTGCTTCCTGAACGAGGCGTCCGACAGCCTGGAGGGCATCGTCGGGCTGTGGAACGAGAATGTCTGGCTGGCCTCGAAGGGCGGCGGCATCGGCTCCTACTGGGGCAACCTGCGCTCGATCGGCGAGAAGGTGGGCGCGGTCGGCAAGACCTCGGGCGTGATCCCGTTCATCCGGGTGATGGACAGTCTCACCTTGGCGATCTCCCAAGGCTCGCTGCGGCGCGGATCGGCCGCGGTGTACCTGCCCGTGTGGCATCCCGAGATCGAGGAGTTCGTCGAGATCCGCCGCCCGACCGGGGGCGATCCGAACCGCAAGGCGTTGAACCTGCACCACGGCATCCTGGTGTCCGACGCGTTCATGCGCGCGGTGGAGGCGGACGAGCAGTGGCCGCTGCTGTCGCCGAAGGACGAGACGCCGGTGCGGTCGATCTCGGCGCGAGCCTGTGGATCCGCATCCTGACCGCGCGGATCGAGACCGGCGAGCCTTACCTGATCTTCTCCGACCACGTGAACAGCGCGCGGCCCGAGCATCACAAGCTGGCCGGGCTGGAGGTGAAGACCTCCAATCTGTGCTCCGAGATCACCCTGCCGACCGGGCGCGACCAGCACGGCATGGAGCGCACCGCGGTGTGCTGCCTCTGCTCGCTGAACCTGGAGAACTGGTTCGAGTGGAAGGACCATCCGACGTTCATCGAGGACATGATGCGCTTCCTCGACAACGTGCTGCAGGATTTCATCGATCGCGCGCCGCCGGGGATGGAGAAGGCGCGGTACTCCGCGTTGCGCGAGCGCAGCGTGGGGCTGGGGGTGATGGGGTTCCACTCGTTCCTGCAGTCTCAGAACGTGCCGTGGGAGAGCGTGATCGCGAAGGTGTGGAACAAGCGGATGTTCAAGCACATCCGCGAACAGGCGGACCTGGCCTCGCGCGTGCTGGCCGAGGAGCGCGGGCCGTGCCCGGACGCCGCGGAGTACGGCATCATGGAGCGGTTCTCGCACAAGATGTCGATCGCGCCGACCGCATCGATCTCGATCATCGCGGGGAATTCGTCGCCGGGGATCGAGCCGATCGCGGCGAACGTGTTCCTGCAGAAGACGCTGTCGGGCAGCTTCACGGTGCGCAATCGGCATCTGCAGATGCTGCTGGCGGAGAAGGGGATGGATACCGACGAGATCTGGTCGTCCATCACGCTGCGGGCGGGGAGCGTGCAGCATCTGGATTTCCTGACCGAGCAGGAGAAGGCGGTTTACAAGACCGCGTTCGAGCTGGATCAGCGCTGGATCATCGAGCACGCGGCGGACCGCGCGCCGTTCATCTGCCAGAGCCAGTCGGTGAACGTGTTCCTCCCGGCGAATGTGCACAAGCGGGATCTGCACCAGATCCATTTCATGGCGTGGAAGCGGGGCGTGAAGTCGCTCTACTACTGCCGGAGCCTGTCGATCCAGCGGGCGGACAATGTGAGCGAGGCGGCGGTGCGGCCGGCGGAGTTCACCTGGCCGCTGCTGCGGTGCCGGCGAATGACGGGCAGGCACCGTTGCCGCTGGTCGCGCGCGCAGGCGAATGCGACGGATTACGAGGAGTGCTTGGCCTGCCAGTAAGGGAGGCCAACGGCCATTTCTTCGCCAGTGCCGGCAGATGGTACCCAGGTACCGGCCTCTTTATCTTGAGTGAATGGCGCACCACGGCATAAATTGCGCTCAATTCAGAAGGAGGATACTTCCGTGCCAGAGACTATCTCCGTGGTTGTGCCTTCAACTGACCCAGGGAGAGGCACTTTCGGCAGCGGCCCCCTAATCTCTGTCGATATTCCTGTGGAGAGGCTTAAAGCCAACCTCACCGACCTAGTAACGAGCTGAGAACGGCAACAACTGGCGCTTCTCGCCAAAACGGATGGTCTTGCACTGAGAGAACTTGAAGTGGGGGTTGAGCTGACCGCGGAGGGAGGCGTCAGCCTGATCGGCACTGCTAAAGCAACAGGAACTGCTTCCGTCAAGCTAACCTTCGCTTATGAAAAATGAGCAGGCGCGCACTTCTGCTAGCTATTTCTGACTACGATCCACTTCAACCGCTGAGTTACGTTAGTAACGACATACCGCGCCTCACGACCGCATTGACCCGCGCAGGATTTCATCCTGATCACATTGTGACTGCAGGAGCGGGTGCTGGTGAAGTGCGACTAGGGAACTGCACAAGCACTCGACTGCGTGAGGCGATTGGCGACTTCCTAGATGGCGCCGAGGCGCATGATGATCTGCTTATCTTCTTCTCCGGTCATGGCCTCGAACTCGAAGGTCGGCGAATATTGCTGCCACAAGACTTCACACCGAAGCGGCCAGCTTCCCCTGCGGACCTGGTCAGCGACGGATGGATTTCCACGTACGTGCGGACTTGCAAGGCTCAGTCAGTGCTCGTTCTCACCGATGTTGTCAGAGAGGGGGCTCGATATGAGCTAACACCCAAAAAGAGTTCGCCGATATTGGAAAATTGCGACGCACCATTGCAATATGAATACGAAGGCAAATCAACGGATGCCCAACGTGCGTTCATCTACAGTTGCGCCGAGCGGATCTGTTCGAGACGTCCAAGGAGTCGATTGCAGCGCGTTCGCCCGCGCTATCGCAGAGTTCTTCGAGCTAGAGAACGGACCAGCGGAACTCAAATCTGCAACGAGTGCCGACAACGGCTCGAAGCTACAGCCGTGCTTCACAGACGCTGACTGTGTCTGGTGTGCCGGACGTGCGGCCGTGCAAAGGCTTGTCATAAAGGAAGACGAAGCGTCGCGGTTCCGTGAGCGCCTCGACGGTCCGCATGGCATCGCGCCTTACCAAGACAAACTTTATCGTTTGCAAAAATGAAGCTCCCTGCATTCGCCACGCAACTGCGGCCATAGCAATGCGGCCGAGGAGCAAGTGGCCGAGGCACGTCACAGTCTACTCAATCCAGCGATGGCGCGATGAGAACGTGTGGTACAGCATGCAACACGTGCGCGTTTATTCTTTCTGATAGTCGCTTAGACGGCTGCCAGCCGCCGAACTTGCGGTGCTGTTAGCCGTGCCTTTCGTTTATGAGGCCGTGCTCGCGGTGGCCGAGATACGGATCGCCGCTGGTGCGGCAATACCTGATCCTGAAGCGGCTTCAAGTCCCCGGGTATATGGTGAACGCTTGGTGCAATGCCTGGCGAGAGAGCAATTCTGCCGCAATTCGGCGAAGTCTTATTGCTCGAGATAGACATCATGACGCAGACGATCAGACGTGCTGGGCGCTAATGAACTTTTGCCATAGCTTCGGCGAATTGTGGGATCCCCACCGGGATCCTCAAGGCAGAAGTGGATGGGCCTTCGATGCCATCACCGACGTGGTGGCACCGGCGCCGCTCCCTGAAATCTCCGCCGATCGACGGGTCACCGACATCTTGAGCGTGGCACGTCTCTTGCGGTTGGCGCGTCTTATGCACGCCAGCTTCGACGACGTGACCCTAGCCCGCATTTCTCACACAAGGGAGCGCTGGGCATTTGATCTACGGCGCTCCACGGTGTATATACACGGATGGCTCGATCGTATCACAGAGAGGCAGCGAGCGGCCGCGCTAGACCATCGCGACCATGTTGGTGGCGTTGTCTGGAGGCAGGGCGGCTGTGCGCTGTCTGGTTCGTGTTAGATCGCGCCTGCGTTTCTGAGTCGGGCGTAGGCGAGGGCAAACTCATTATGATAGGGGCAGGCTGAGGCCATCGCGACCTTGATCCGTCGCACACTGACCCGTACCTGGGCGCCAATTTTCAGCAGCTTTAGCCGAATGGTTCCGCAGGTCGCCTGGGCAAATTGCGTGTGTGCCAGCCCGATGCGGCGCACAGCACAGAGCAGCACATAGGCCATCGAGGCGAGCCACAGTCGGAGTTGGTTGGCGCGCATCGTCGCGGCCGAAGTGCGGTCAGCGAACAGGTCGAGTTGACACTCCTTGATGCGGTTCTCCATCTCGCCGCGCGCGCAGTAGACTTTCTCGTAGAGATACCGACCGCCGACCTCGGTTGATTTGAGCGAGGTGACGACAAACCGTGGATTGGCTTCGCCACCGGTGACCTCGGCCTTGCCCACGACACGGCGCTCGCGGCTCCAACTGTCCAGCGTCGACCAGGTGAAATCCCGGAAACACCGCGCCGGCTTGCCGGTCCGGATGCTCTGCAGCGTCGCGGTGATCAACTCGGCCTTGATCGCCTCTTCCAGACGCTCGTTGCGCGCCAGGCCGAACAGGAAGTCCACGCGGTTCGCCTCGCACCACGCCATCAACGCCTCACGCGTGAAGCCGGAATCACCACGCAGCAAGATGCGCACACGTGGCCAGCGGCGGCGAATCTGCGCGACAATGCGCGCCACCTCCTCGACCGCACCGGCAGCACCGTCGATGTTCGAGCGGCGCAGCTTCGCTGCCAGCAGATGACGGCCGCAGAAGACGTAGAGCGGCAGGTAGCAATAGCAGTCGTAATAGCCATGGAAGAACCTGCCTTCCTGCTGTCCGTGCAACGGGTCATCCGTGGCGTCCAGATCGAGAATGATCTGCTCGGGCGCGCGCCGATGCGCCTCTAGGAACAGATCGACGAACAGTGTCTCGATCGCCGCCGGATTGTGGCTCACCTTGTGATAGCGCGTCGGCTCCGCACGAACTCAGCTCCAGCCGGTTCAACGTCGACTTCCCCGCCAGCGGTGCACAGTCCGATCGATGCGCCTCCAGCTTGCCGGCCAGCACCGCTAGCACAGGATCGTGCCGCAGTTCGTCATGGTCGATCAAATCCTCATAGCCGAGCGCAATGCCAAGCACCCGCTGCGTCACCATCGTGCCGACACTGTGCTCAACCAACCCCGCCATCCGCGCGTCGGTGAAGCACGTCGCAAACCGCTCTGTCAGACGGATCGCCCGGTCCGCCCCGCCCAGCAGCAACGCACCGCCATCCGAGGTGATCGTCCCTCCGTCGAAAGCCGCCACAACCCGGCGCCCTTCCACAGGTGCAAATTCAAACAGTTCCGGGTTACACTCTGTCGGCATCGGGGAGCTCCTCTGATTCGACAAAAGTCTCTTTCGCAGAAGAACTTTCGCCGATTTCGGGGTCCCGATGCACCTACATAGCGTGAGATAAGCGGGCTAGATGCTTCAGGTGGCAATCGGTTGCTCGAAGGGCAAGTCAATAGCGGAGAGATGGCAGAACAACTCACAATCAGTGAAGTGAGGCTAGCACACCTCTTGAACCTCGGTTTTCGCCTAGCGTTGGACCTCAGGCGCATGCCAGCCGTATTAGCTGAGCATGTTGGCACAGATGACGCGCTATCAGCTGACAGCATTCGCAATGACCTGGCTTCGGCCGAATGGCACTTGCGCGTTGCAAGCGCAGGTGAGAGCAGTCAAGCGGCGCGTTGGTTTGATCTCAAGCTGGACTGTGAAACGACGCGATGGACGCGGCGCGGCTCTCTGATGTGGACATGCTGAGAAGCCTACCGGACACGGCTCCTGCAGCGGCAGGACGTGCACGCTGACCTTATGCGGGACCTGCTTCCAGCGGGATTTACAGCCCACAGCCTTAACGCAAGACCCAGCGGCTGGCACCCAACTCGTCCTCCCTTACGATTTGAATTAGATAGAACTCGTATAATAGGGCTCTTGATGGGCCAGCAGCTTTATGGGGAAAGCTGGCCGGCTCTTAGGGAAATGTACGAGAACTCGTTAGATGCTTGCCGCTATCGGAATGCTGCGGAGCAATTAGCGGTCCGTGAGGGCCGCACTCGCCAGGCGAAAGGTACCTACGTCGGCCGCATTGAGATCCGTTTTGGAGTTGAGAATGCCCGCCGCTTTGTCGAATGTGTCGATAATGGAATAGGAATGGCTGATCGCCATATTCGACTTCTTTTCGCCTATGCTGGACAGCGGTTTGTGGACAGCAATGAATTTCACATTGATCGAGCTCGATGGGATGTAGCCAACGTGCCCCTTTTACCGAACAGTCGGTTCGAAGTCGGTGTGCTTAGTTATTTCATGCTGGCAGAGGAACTTGACATCGTATCTCGGCGTTGGGCCGCACCGTCAGACTTTCCATCGGGATCAGTGCATGCACGGATTATTGGGAGTGGCAGTCTGTTCCGCCTTGAGTCGGCACTCGATCCTACACGTCTAATCGATAATTTCGGCACTTCCGTTCGCCTCTATCTTAGGGAGGATGCGCCGCTAATGATACTTTGCTCGGATCGCTTCTGGCTTGGCTAGCCATTCCTGAAGTGACTGTTGTCATACGGCGGTCGCCTGGCGAACCTTTGGAATTCGCAGCTGGAACGCCTACGCGCGCACTCCAGAATTATTGCGCGAACGAGTTACTGGCCATTTTGGGCACCGAGGGTATTGCTGGCAGCGTGCGTGCCTATTTGGTGCCACACCATTCGGTCATGGGGCTAACTAATGGCCCGCGATCACCCGCATTCGCGCTCGTCGATGGCATCAAGACTGGGCTTGCCGGCACCCCTTGGCCGAAGTCTTTACTCGTTAATCTTACAGAGGATTTGCCCAAGAAATTAACAGTCGACCGGAAGTTGGTTGATCCTGACCAGCAATCAGTCGCACAGGTCACTCAGTGGAACTCGCAAATACGGGGGCGCCGCACTCGCTAATTGGCACGAGCCAACCTTTGGCGCGCTGCATTGGACCATAGGGGAACTCCACTCGGATGTTGTTGTGGCAGCAGACACAGTCCTTCGGCAGCTCCCAGTCAGTGACCGCATGGCAACTATGCCAGACAGCAACGTGCGATGGCCACTCCGCTCCGTCGGAATTTCTGCCATTGATCCGGATATCATGGCCGACCTGTTGCTTGCGCTTGGTATTGCATTGGACAAACCGTGGGACCTCGAAGAGCGCCTGCCGCCCGCAATTGCCACTCAGTTGAGGGCTGTCGACCTTCGGGCAGAGAGAGTATCTTTGCGCTGTCTCCACAATATAACGTCGGAAGTGCTAGTTTCACGGGCCGCGGAACTCGTTGCGGCCGGCTTAACTCTGCCTACTCGGCTGCAGCAGGTTGTTGCCTATGCTAGGCTACGGGAGACCCGCTCGTTTCCTTCTTTCTGGCGACCTGTCCTGGTGGAAATCGAGCGGTATGGCCAATTCCGCCTTCGTGAAGTTCTTCGGTGGATAGACCAGGAGGAGCAGCCACTCCTTGACGCAATGCTCGTTCTGGTTGGCCTTTGGCCCAAACTTTTGCCATTCAGATTTGAGGATATTCGTCGCTCAGCCCTGTACCACGGAATCTTCTGGACCTCTCATTTGGAAATAGAATCACGTGGTTAGAAATCGCTTTCCTCTCACAGTCTCAGGGGAGGGAAATCGGCGAGGTTTCGAAGTTGCTGGCGGGTCTCGGCGGTTTCGGCGTGTCAGTGCCTAGCCTCTCTGACGCTCCACGAGTAATTACGCTGAACGGCGACGAGTTAGAATTTATTGGATGCTTTATTCGCGAGCGCGAGTTCTGCCCCTCACCACAGGAATATATTTAGCAGCTTGGAGTCCTATGGGAGAAGACAGCAGCTGGAAATTACTGATGTGGTTACGCGTTTTAAGCTGGATGCTGATGTGGCCGCGTCCAGGCCTACAGGCCTCAATCGGCTCCAGCGTTTGTTGTTATCTCGAGATTTTGACGACGCAGAGCCGTATTTGCAGAGAGTGACGCCGCTCCGGTTGTTCCGAGCGTCGCGTAACCGGGAGTTTGGCACACTAAGAGTGGCACTTGAGGTCGCTCAGTCGCTAACGGAGCACGGTATTGACACGCAAGGCATAGCGGATATGGAACCCCATCTCTGTGACGCCATGGAACGAGTCGCGATCCCACCCGATCGTATGCAATATTTGGAGCGGTTGTTTGATGCAGTGGATCGTCGAAGGCCTGTCTCCGTCTGGGACTTTGCTCTAGCCGCGGTGATGCTGGATGTTACTCCCGAATCTCTGGGCCCTTCTTGCGATTATTGGCGCATTGCGGGGGGGATGTGAGCCAGTGCGAAGATTTCATCGGATTTTGTTCGCGGGGATGACAGCCAGCCTATACAGACGCAGTCGCGAGCGATCATGGGAACGGCGCGTCCCGCTGGCGTCGATCGCCACCCCGAACCGCCCGGGCCAGCCACGGAGACCGGTGAGGGGAACCCCGTAGCGCGGCCCGGTCACGGTCAGCCCCTGCATCTTGTCGCTATCGGATCGCCGGTGGGTCCGCCACATCGCTCGCCACCCGACGAGACACTGGCACCGCGCGAGTCCTCGATAGGACTATTCCCTTGGCAGGTGCAGCTGCAGTGGCCTCGGCGTCATCGGAATCATCATGCCGGCACAGACCAGCTCCATCATCTCTATCGCCAATTCGGCATTTGCTTGCCAAGGCAGAATGACGGCGAATAGCGAGTATTCATGCGCCAAACGCGCCGGCGGGCCACTTCCCGCCGTTGACGCACGTCTCGATCAAATTCGGCGGCTTTAACCGAATGCTATCGGGCCTCCGTCCAGCTCTCGCATAAGCCCAGAACGCAGGTACTGGAGGGAACGCCTTCGCGTTGCCTCGGCCAAGGCCGACCTTGGGCCTCGATCCCGTTGTGGGTGAGCCGCGCGCCGCGCGCCGGCACAAGCACCGTGCACATCCCATAGGGGCGCCCTGGAACCGCATTGGGTTGGGTATGAACCAGGAACGGCTCGCCCATCTCATACCAGGTAAGTGCAACCTCTTCATCGCGGGTGACGAGGCGTTCTGTCCAATAATCGCGCACGTCACCGGACTTGCTGAATTGCGCCTCGATCACCGCAATGGTCGGGTCGAGAAGCTCGGCATAGATCACACCCAGCACGGTGGACTGCAGCAAACGCGCCATTGCAATGTTGTCCGAGTATATTCGCCAGCGATCTTCTGTCAGTTCGCTTTTCAGATAGAGCACATGGCCCGACCCAGCTCCGGATGACACGGCTCGCCAAAAGGTAGCATTCGTCGTGAAGCTATCGCTGTCGTTGCTGCTGAGCCGAATGGCGGAATTTTCCCCAGTGAAGATCACGCGGTTCGCATCTACAGTGCTCATGATGACCATCTCCGGCTTGGTTTTTGAGGACGCACAAGGAGGCCGTTCGCCAGACCGTCCGCGTCGACCGTCGTTAGCGCTCGATCCCGGCCAGGGCGTTCTGGATCCCGGCCGTCGCCCAGGGGCCCCACGGCATGGTGAAGAACTTGAACCCCTTCTGGACGAAGAAGTTCGGGTCCATCCCGGGCGGGATGAAATACATCCCGGCGGCGATGCCGTGTTTCGCGGCGGTTGCGGCGATTTTATCGAGCGCTCGCTGATAGGTGTCGCACGCGTAGTCGAGTGGCACCCCCAGCTCGATCGAAAGATCGGACGGGCCGATCAGCAGGACGTCGACGCCCGGGACCGAGGCGATGGCATCGAGATTCTCCAGCGACTGGTTGGTCTCGATCATCGGCACGATGACAAGCTCGTTGTTCACGGCATCCATGTAATCGCGGTAATTCTTGAACTCGCCCCACTCGCCGCGCACTCCGGCGTTGCTGCGGTTGCCAAGGGGATAATAGCGGCAGGCGCGCACCATTGCCTCCGCCTCCGCGCGGGTGTTGACCATCGGCGCAATGATGCCGCGCGCCCCGGCGTCAAGCGCGAAGCAGATCTGATACGCCTCGTTGGCGGCGACGCGCACCAGCGGCGCCGCCTGCTTGCCGCGCATCGCCTGGATCGACGGCTGCAGCTGCTTGATCTCCCAGGGGGAGTGCTGGGTGTCGAACAGCAGGAAGTCGTACCCGGCGTCGGCCAGGATTGACACGTCGACGTTCGGAGCCCCGCCGGTCCCGACGACGGTTCTACCTGCCTTGATGGAGTCTTTGATGGCGTTCATTGGCGTCGATCCCTCCCACAGTAGCTCCAGCGCCCGTTCAACCGACCGACGGTGACGGATGCGTCGGCGCGGCATTATCCCACATTGGCGAAGCAGCGCACCCTACGCACAGCGCTCGCCGGACCGACAAACCCTGAGCAGGTGCAAGTCCGGCGAGAAACCAGCCCGGGCGACCGCCAGCGCGGCGTGAACACGTAGAAAGTAGCAACGCAAAAACCGCAAATGGACGCAGATGAACGCAAATAGGCCTGTGCCTACTGCGCGTCAGCGCCCATTACCGGATACCGCGATCCGCTGACCCAGCCGAACCGAGCGCCACACCACCATCTGCGTTCATCTGCGAACATTTGCGTTCATTTGCGTTAAATCTTCCTCTCGCCCCACGATCCGCCGTCTCTTCTATCGCAACACTGAGACGCATCCGAAAAGCCACCCAAGGCAGGCGTCTGTCGTTCACCCGGTCGCGCTCTGGCTGGCCTTGCAAGCCTTACCCAATTGAGCATATAGTTTGCTCAAAGGAGCATAAAATGGCACGTGCTCAGACCACGTCCCGAGCCGGATCAAAGGGCCTTTCTGGCGGCCATGGAGTCTCGCAGCCCATAAGGAAGAAGGGCAAGCAGGCGCCGGCTGCCAAGGGAGCGGTGGCAGTTCGCGTGAAGTCCAAGGCCCGGTTCGGCAAGGGCGCCCCGTCGTTTAGCTGGTTCAAGCCGACCGAGGAGGGGTTCGTTGCACTCTACAAGGCACCTGCTCTGACGCAGGTCGAGTGGGTCAAGAGCGGCCTCGGCGCTCGTGATGCGAAGGTCATCCTGGGCCAACTGCGCGTCTCGCAAGGCGAGGCGCTGACTGCGTTGCATATCCCGGTGGCGACGGTGAACCGGAAGGCCAAGTCCAATGCCCCTCTCTCGCCCGCCGAAGGCGAGCGCGTGTTGGGGTTCGGTCGTCTGCTTGGGCAACTACAGACCATGGTCCGGGAATCGGGCAATCCCGAAGGCTTCGATGCTTCGGCTTGGTTGTCGGCCTGGATGAGCGCGCCGGTGCCGGCACTCGGCGGCGCTCGTCCGATGGACCTCATGGACACGATGACGGGTCAGGCGCTGGTCTCGCAGTTGCTCGCGCAAATGCAGAGCGGCGCGTACGGTTGAGCAGGATCGCTTATCGGATCGGCACCGACACACCGGACTACGAGGCGGACGATCTCAGCGGAAAAGGCGCAGAGATCACGGGCGGTCGCTGGAACGAGAAGGGTACGGCGGTCGTCTATGCGGCGGAGGGTCGCTCGCTTGCTTGTCTCGAAACGCTGGTGCATCTCGCGGCGGGCGGCCTTCCATTCAACCGGTATCTGGTCGAGATTTCGATCCCCGATCCGGTCTGGGCTGTCGCGCAGAGGGAGACCACGGTGAGCCTGCCCGTCGGCTGGGATGCCGAACCGGCAAGCCGCACGAGCATCAGCTTCGGCACTGCATGGCTGCGGAGGGGGCGTTCGGCAGTTCTGGTGATCCCCTCAGTCATCGTACCGGAGGAGTGTTGCGTGCTGGTCAATCCGGCCCATCCAGACAGCGCCAGCATCCGCGCCATAAAGTCGCGCCGCTGGCTCTATGATCCCCGCCTGACGCGCGCCTTCGCCTAGCCAACAGTAAGTCGAATAACAGGGCTCGTTCCGTCGGGCGGACCTTTCCAGGGTCCGGAGTTTCGCGGGTTTCCGACAAACAGTCTGGCGTGCTTACGACTACATCTTCGATTTCAACCCACAGGCGGCGATCCGGATGGCTGTCGCGCTTCTTGCCGCTCTTGCCGCGAGCCAAGGCTTGGCGAGTTTTCCGCATCGATGGAGACCGATGAGGGGAACCCCGATGCGCGGTCTGGTCACGGTCAGCTCCTACATCGTTCGCAATCGCATCGCCGGTGGGTCAGCCACAGTTGCTCGCTCGCCCGACAAGGGTCTGCTGACGCAGCGCAAGTCCTCGATAGGACTATTTCCCTTGACACTCTCAGTCATGTTCTCTATTCGTTCGCAGTAAATGGACGCGCCAACCACCCCGACCCCGGCCGACACCCTGCCCAACTCCATCTACCTCGAACTCGCCCACACGCTGCGCAAGAACCTCCCCGCGCCGGTCACCGACAGCCCCGAGGACGCCGCCCGGCGGGACCGCGCGGCAATCGAGCACGCCGCCTCGCTGCTCCCCGCCACCTCCGACGAGGCGAACCTCGCCGCCCTCTATGTCGCGGCCAGCGCCCAGGCGCTGGATTGCCTGCGCCTTGCCCGCCTCTATCCCAACGACCTCACCGTCATCCTGAAATGCACCGCGCAGAGTGCCAGCATGATGCGCCAGGCGCGTGCCTTCCGCTCGGCTCTGGACCGCGCACAGACCGCGCGGCGCAAACGCGAGGCCACCCCGGATGCCGATGCCACCGAGCAGCAGGCGCTCGCGCTGATGGCCGACGCGTTGGCCCAAGCCCCGCCGCCCGAACCGTCCAGGCCGAACCCGATCGCCGAGGCCGAACGCTACGCACTGCACCATCGCAAGCGCGCGATGCTGATCCGCCGCCTGGGCCACCTGCCGCCAAAGTTCGGCTGGCTCCCGCCCGAGGCGGTGCACGCCGTCGCCACCGGCACCACGCCAATCCTGCGCGCGCTCGACGAGAAACCAGCCCGAACGACCGCCCTCGCGGCGTGAACGCAAACAGGCCTGTGCTACGGCGCGTCAGCGCCCATCACCGAATACTGCGATCCGCTGACCCAGCCGAACCGAGCGCCACACCACCATCTGCGTTCATCTGCGGACATTTGCGTTCATTTGCGTTAAATACTTCCTCTGTCCGCCCGTCTCGCCCCACGATCCGCCGTCTCTGTTATCGCAACACTGAGACGCACCCGAGACCAACATTCCCGCGTCCGGCCGCGCGCCGCTGATGGCGGCGCAGGCGACCGCTTGCGAGCAGTGTCTGGCCTGTCAGTGAAAGTTCAATGGCGTCACGCCAGCCCGTACAACGCCGCAGCATTGTCATGGGTCAGCGCGCGTCGCATCTCGGGCGTCAGGGAGCGCATCTGCCGCTCGATCGCATCGCGTGAGTTCGGCCACACGCTGTCGGGATGCGGATAGTCCGATGCCCACAACAGATGCCGCTCGCCGAAGAACGGCAGCAGCGACAGCGCCACATAATCCTCCTGGAACGTCGCGTAGACCTGCCGCTGGAAGAGTTCGCTCGGCTTCGTCACCAGAGCGCTGCCGCCCTTGTCGGCCCAGAATTCCTTCGCCTCCCACAGGCGCCAGTGGCGATAGTCCAGTTCCTGCACGAGCCACGGGAGCCAGCCGGTGCCGGCCTCCGCCATGACGATGCGCAGCTTCGGGTGGCGCTCCAGGATGCCCCACGCGAACAGATCGACAAACGGTTCGAGGAAGTTCCCAAGAAAGAACTTGGTGTTCTCGAACACGCTCGCAGCCTTGCCGGCGGCGCGGTCGCCGGGACGGCCGACAAACACCGTGATGTGCCACGCCAGGATGACGCCGCTCGCTTCGAGCGCGTTCCACAGCGGCTCCCACGCCGGATCGTCGAGCTTCGGGTTGATGTTGGCGATCATCAGGTTGACCTGACGCACCCCGCCTCTCGCCGTCAGTCGCGCAAGCTCCTTCACCGCGCCCTCGGGATTTTCCGGCAGCATCGGCACGCCGATCAGCCGGTCGGGCGCCGCGGAGCAAAAGTCGAGCAGCCAGTCGTTGAACACCTGATAGCACGCCGCGCGCAGCACCGGGTCGTCGGTCGAGATCTGAAAGATCGGGCCGAAGATCAACTGAGTCTGCACGCCGTCGCGATCCATGTCGGCAAGGCGCAAGTTGGCGTTGGCCGGCCGACGCGCGCTGTTGTCGTGAATGCCGGCGCGGTCGAGAGCGGTGTAGATCGGCTTGATCGGCCGTGCCGACCCGGTCGCTGGCGGCTTGCCGTCCCAGCGGCCCCAGACTTTGCCGTCGCAGATCCACACCGCCTGCCCGTCGCGTTCCTCGACGTGTGGCGCGCGGTCGCGCAGCGCGGCCGGCAAACGCGTCTCCCACAAATCGGCAGGCAGCTGTCCGAGATCCATATGATCGTCGCAGGAGATCAGCCCGTTCGGCATGTCATCCTCCACTGGCTATTGCTGGCGCCCGAGTTTCTGTTCGTCCCATTGCCGGCAGGCTAGCCACTGTTCCAGCCGCTTATCAATGGTTGGTCGTGCAGGCCTTGGCTTGGCGCCTGCCGGCGACCGTGGCAACGTGACGCACGATCAAATGCAAACGGAGAGAGCCATGGCCCTGCGCAAATTCATCATCGAACGCGACATCCCCTCGGTCGGCTCGCTCGAGCGCGAACAGCTTCGCGGTGCAGCGGCGAAGTCGAACTCGGTGCTGACGCAGCTCGGTCCCGACATCCAGTGGGTGGAAAGCTTCGTCGCCGCCGACAAGACGTTCTGCGTCTACCTGGCCAAGGACGAGGACATCATCCGCAAGCACGCGGAGATCAGCGGCTTTCCCGCGACGAAGATCACCGAAGTCCGCAAGATGATCGATCCCACAACCGAGCATCCCGCGTCCTGACCCGGAACGGCACGGCGTCGTCGCTGCGGCTCCGCTCGCGGCAAGCATCGCTTTCGCAGGCGGCTTGAAACGGCGCCGTACCGGATGGGATCATGTGCCTGCAGGTAGCGGCGAGGATGATCGTCGCCACGTGTAGGAGGGGAACATGCCGGAGGTCTACGACGCAGTGGTCATCGGGGCGGGCCACAACGGCCTGACCTGCGCCTGTTACCTGGCGCGTGCCGGGCTCTCGGTGGTTGCCATCGATCAGTACCACACCGTGGGCGGGATGACGACGACCGAAGAGATCACTCTTCCGGGCTTCCGCTCCGATCTTCACGCCTTCGGCTACCAGTTCGCCAACCTTTCTCCAGTACCCGAGAGCTGGGACTTGCCTCGTTCGGCTTCGAGCTGATCAGGCCGGAGATCAGCTTCTCGCAGGTCTTCCCCGACGGGGGAATCCTGTCGATGCATCGATCGGCTGCGGAAACGGCTCGCAGCATCGCCCGCTATTCCGGACAGGATGGGGAGACCTGGCGGGAACTGGCGGCGCAGTTCGTGCGCATGAAAGGCGAGATCGCGACCTGGATGCACAGCCTGCCACCGACGGTCGTTGCCGCGACCACCCGGCTCGCCGGGCTCCCGCATGGCATGGACGAGTACCGCTTCGAATTGCAGAGCACACGATCTTGGACGCGAGAGCAGTTCGCCGCCGAAGAGACCCAACTGTTTCTCGGTACCTTCGCGTCCCATGCCAGTATCGGTCCCGACGATGTAGGCGGCGCCCATCTCGCCTGGCTGTTCACGACGCTGATCCAGGACGTAGGCAGTCAGGCGGTCAAAGGCGGCATGCACAACCTGTCGCTGGCGATGGCCGACTATCTGCGAACGAAGGGCGGGACGATACGCACCGGCGCGCGGGTCGAGCGGATCGTTGTCAAGAACGGTCGCGCGGCGGCAGTCCGTTTGGCGGACGGAGAGGAGATCCCGGTACGCCGTGTAGTCGCGGCAGGCGTTGATCCGAAGCAGCTCATCGTCGACTTCCTCGGGCCAGACGAGGTGGGAACCGAGCTGGTCGAAAAGATGAGCCGCTACGAGTGGGGCGACGGGTACATGGTGATTTATCTTGCGCTCGACGCACCGCCGATCTTCCGGGCCGGAGCCGATGCGGGGCGGTCGGCTTACGTTCATCCACTGCCGCCCACGTTCGAGTACCTTTCCCGCATCTACGCCGAATGCCGCAGCGGAGTTCTGCCCGCGGCCCCACTCATCGTGATGTGCAACGACAGTGCGGTCGATCCCAGCCGGGCGCCGCCTGGCAAGGCGCTTATGAAGATGATCGTGCACAACGTGCCCTATGCGATCCGGGGCGACGCCACAGGCAAAATCCAGGGCCGGACCTGGGACGACGTCAAGGAGCCATACGCCGATTATCTGCTCGACATGGTCACCGACCTTTATGTGCCGAACCTGAAGGACGTCATCCTCGAGCGCGTGGTGCGTTCACCCCTGGACCTGGAAAGAACGATGCCGAGTGCCGTCCGCGGCTCCGTCACGCATGGTGCTTTCCTGCCTTACCAGATGGGTGCAATGAGGCCGATCCCGGAACTGGGCCGCTACCGTACTCCGGTGCCGAACGTGTATTTGTGCGCCTCGGGCAGCCATCCTGGAGGCGGCGTCTCCATGGCGCCGGGGCGCAACGCGGCACACGAGATTCTGGCCGACCTGAAGATGCCGTAGCCTCGATGGCGTTGCATTTCTGGTCGATCGTCCCGGCGGCAGTGGAACCCCCGGCTCAATCGGTGGCCGTGCGCAACGCGGGGCTGGTGCCGGCCTGCGCCGCGGGGATTGTTTGCTGGTTGCTCGGGGCAGGCGTCTATGTCGCGGCAAAATGGGCGTCTGCCGACATGCCGCCCTGGACGCTGACATTCTGGCGGCCGCTGATCGCCGGGGTCATCCTGCTGCCGTTGGTGGCGGGCCAACTGAGCGAGATGCGACGACTGCTGCGCACGCGTTGGGTTGAGCTGCTGCTGGTCGGCGGTCTCGGGCTCTCGATATCGCAGGGCTTCATTTACACCGGCCTGCATTACACGAGTGCGGTGAATGCCGGGCTGATCATGTCGCTCGCCCCGATCGTCACCTTGATTGCGGCCCGTTACGTGCTGAAGGAGGCACTGGGACCGTGGCAGGCGGTGGGCTCCGTGATCGCGCTCGCGGGAATGGTGGTCATCATCGCACGCGGCGACTTGCGCGCGCTTCTCCGGCTCGACCTCGGCGTTGGCGACCTGTGGATGCTTGGCGCGGTGCTCTGCTTCACCGGATACAGCGTGCTGCTGCGGCGCGCCGAATTCGAGCTTGCGCGGCTGCCGCTGCTGGTCCTGCTGCTCGGTGCGGGCGTGGCCACTGCCGCGCCGTTCTTCGCCTGGGAATGGCTGACCGGTCAACGTGCGACGATGAATGCGAGTGGATTGTTGGCACTCGCCTACGTCGCGATCCCCGGTGGGGCGGTGATGTACTATCTCTATAACTATAGCGTGGACGTGCTCGGTGCGTCGAAGGCGGGCGTGTTTCTCTACTTGCAGATCTTCTTTGTCGCCCTGCTCGCCTGGATCTTCCTTGGGGAACACCTCGATCCATATCACTATGAAGGTGGAGCAATGATCGTCCTGGGCGTGGTGCTGGTCACAGTGCTGAAGCCGAATCCGCGAGGTACCTCTGCGACGCGCAGGCCGACGGTCTGACGCGGAACAGCGCCGCGTAACCGGTGCGATCGAGCAGAGTCAGGCGATCCGGCGCGAAGTGCGCGAGGTCGGGCTCACCGTTCGCCTCGAGCAGCAGCACGTGGGTATAGCCGCACAGATCGATCCTGCCCGGTTCTGCCAGTTCGCGATGATCGGCGATCGAGCCCGCGCGCTCGGCCAGTTCACGATATGGCGGCAGCGTCTCCACCGGCTGCTGCGACGGGTTGTCGAACATGAACGGCCAGTAAGCGCGATGTTCGATCAGCAGCAGCGCCGGCAGGTGACTGTCGAGTCGCAATCCGACGGAAAGACGGCGGCTCAGCGGTCCGTTCTGCCAGTAAGTTGGCGCCTCTTCCGGCGACACCGCGGCGATGAACACGCGGTCGTCCGGCCGCACCGTGGCTATGACGGAGCGCAACGCGGCCAGATCGCCGCGATATTGCCACCACGCGACGAGCACCACGGCCATACGGACGGCGAACAGCAGCGTGAAGGCGACGGCGGCAAGGCGCGGCAGGCCGTACGGCAGCAGCGCTCCGAACAGCAGGAAGCCGAACATGATCACGAAGCGCGTGTCGAGAAAGAAAGTGCCCTTGAAGGCAAACGGCACGGCCAGGAACAGCAGCGCCGTCAACAGCAGTGCCAGTCCGCTGCCTGGCGAAGCACGGCAGCACCGGGGCATGGCAAAACAGGCGAGCAGGAATATGCCGATCGCGCACCCTGTGGCGATGTCGAGCGGAAGGATGTAGTTCGCGAACGGAAAGACCAGTTGCCTCGCCTTGTCAGCGAGGGATGCGAATTCGGCTCCATCGGCGACGGGTGCGAGCGGCGAGACAAGGTAGAGCCCAAGCGGAGCGACGAGCGACGGCATGAGCACGGCGAGCCGTGCCAGAACTGACTGCCAATGCACACGGCGAGGCCATTGCTGTTCGAATTCGAAACCGGCGACCAGCACGTAGAAGAACAGCAGTCCCATCAGGTGGGTGAAGAACAGCACCGTCGCGCCGACAGTCGCCAGGGCCGCGGCGCGGACAGGGTGGCGCTCGCGCCATGAAATCCAGCCGGCGGCGAGGAGCAGCGCGATGCCGATGGCGGCAACGAAGTTGAGGAAGCCGAGCAACAGCGTGGCATTGTAGGCGACCAGGCCGGATGCCAGGGGCCATGGCGAATAGCAGCCGAACACCGCGCGGCTATAGGCGACCGTGCCGAGCACCGGCAGCAGGATGGTGATCCCGACAACGATGCGGCCGGCCAGATGTACGGGCAGCAGATGCAGCAGCGGCGGCAGGACGAGGTCGGTGCCCAGGTTGGGGATGATCGCCCAATGGGCGGCGTACATGCGGGAAACGATGGGATCGGATGCCCCTGAAGCCAGCACCACGGCGCGCGCCAGATGGTTGGGGTAGTCGAGAAGTGGCGGCACATCGACCAGCGTCAGCGGTGCCAGCAGGACCAGGCACAGCAGGGCGAATGCCCATTTCATGCCGGGACTTGAGGCAGGGGCTGCCGCCGCGCACACTCGCGCCGAGAAACCACTGGAGGGCAGGGATGGACCTGACGCAGTTTCGCGCGACGGTGACGCAGGATGCGCCGCCGGAAGGCATCAGCTTCGCATTGCAGACCTTGTGGTGGGACGCCAAGGGTGACTGGAATCGTGCCCATCAGTGTGCGCAGCAGGACGAAGCCAAGACCGGCTCGGCCGTGCATGCCTACCTGCACCGCAAGGAAGGCGACATGCGCAATGCCGGTGGCTGGTACAGCCGGGCCGGTCGCGAGCCGCCCACGGTGTCGCTGGAAGAGGAATGGCAATCGCTCGCGGAAGAGATGCTGGGATTGCAGGCGGCGTAGCGCGCTCGCACGCTCGACGGGCCATGCCCGCTGCAATACCAGGGGCGCCCAGCTTGGTGTGGAGCGGGAACTGTGGATGCCGATGCCAAGGGGACGACGCTGCGGATGATGCCTTATGGCTGTATGTTGACCGCAATAATGGCAAAGATGCGGTCGGTGCGGCGAAGCATCTCCGCCACAACCTGTTTTACGGAGGCTGAGCCATGATCACGAAATTTGCCACCGTCTATGCCGGCCATGTCGACATACCGGATCGCGGGCAGGATGCGACGCCGGCAAACGAGCGGCGGTTCTCCAATGCGCATCTCGCCAGCGTGTTCGACAAGACCGAGGCCATCGCCAAGGTGATGGACGAGGGAGGCTGGGACACGCTGTGGCTCGCGGAACACCACTTCCAGCAGGAAGGCTACGAGGTGATCCCGAACCTGCTGATGGCGGCGGTGCATCTCAGCCACCTGACGAAAAATCTGAGGGTCGGCTGCGGTTTCAACATCACCCCGATGTGGCATCCGTTGCGGCTGGCCGAGGACTTCGCCTGCGCCGACATCATGACCAAGGGCCGGACCATCTTCGGTGTGGGGCGTGGCTATCACACACGCGAGGTGGAGACGTTCGGCGCTCCGATGCTCGACCAGAACGCCAACCGCGAGCTGTTCGAGGAGCAGGTCGAGATCATCTTCAAGGCGTTCGGCAACGAGCGCTTCTCGCACAAGGGCAAGCACTACACGCTGCCACCGGAGGTGCCGTATCGCGGCTACACGCTGAAGGACCTCACGCTGGTGCCGCGGCCGGTCCATCTGCCGGTGGAGTGCTGGCAGCCTGTGGTCAGCGCATCGGCGCGCGGCCTCGACTTCATGGTGAAGCATAACATCAAGGGTGCGGTCGGCGGCGGCGCGGCGACCATGGAGCAGGGGCCGATCACGGCGTTCCAAGCCGCGGCGCACCGTGCCGGCAAGGACTGGAAGCTGGGCGAGGGCCTGATGATCGGCATCGTCGTCCACCTGGCTGACTCGAAACAGCAGGCGCTGAAGGAGATCGTCCCGCTCTACGAGGAGCACGCCAAGATGTTTGCGCCGCTTGGCTTCATGCCGGGGATGACCAAGGAACAGGTCGCCGCCGTGGCGCGACGCGGTGGCTGGTACGAGTTCAGGCGTGCCGAATGTCGAGCACTACATCAAGCTGGGCGGCTGGTTCGCCGGCACGTCCGAGGAGCTGGTGGCGTTCCTGAAGAATATCGAGACACGCTATCCAGGCCTGGAGCATATCAACATCTCGACGCCGATGGGCACGCCGCAGGCGATCATGCTCGACCAGTATCGCCGCGTGACGGCCGAGGTGATGCCGCATTTCCGGCGCTGAATGCGGACGCTGCTCAACATCCTGTGGAACGTGCCGGGGCTTGGCTTTGTCGCGGCGTTCTGCTGGGTGTTGGCGGGATTGCTGATGGCGGTCACCATCATCGGCCTGCCCTGGGCGAAGGCGTGCTTCACATTGGCGAACTACACGCTGGCACCGTTCGGCCGCGAGCTGGCGTCGCGCTATGACGTGACGGGGCGCCCGTCTCTCGGCACCGGCGGGCTGGGACTGCTGGCGAACCTCATCTGGTTCGTGCTGGCCGGCTGGTGGCTTATGTTGCTGCACATCGTCGTGGCCTGCGCAGCGGCGATCACCATCATCGGCATTCCGTTCGCGTGGGCCCACCTCAAGCTCGCGGCCGCGGCGATTGCGCCGGTCGGCAAGATCGTGGTGCCGATCGAAGTCGCGACCGAGATCGATCGCGAAAGGGCGGCGACCTGGCTGTACGGCGCCAGGCGGCGTTAGGTGCGCGATGAGGCTGAGGCGAGCACGCAGAACGCCTGCTCTGTCTCGACCACGCGGCAGTCGCTGAAGCCGGCTTCTGCGATCAGTTCTGTAACGCCCTCGCGCTGCTGCCCGGAATAGGCGGTGAAGGCCATCGCTATCTGGCCGTCGTGCCTGAGAACGCGCGACACCTCCCGCAACCCGGCCAGTTTGTCCGGCCACAGCTGCATGGAATTGATTGCGAGTGCCTTGTCGAAGTTGCCATCGACGAACGGCATGTCATCAGCCGAACACCGGCGCAACTCGACCCGACCGTCGCTGATCGCCGCTGCATTGCGCCTCGTCGCCTGGCGCAACATCTCCACGGAGGGGTCGACGCCGGCGACGTGCGCGGCCCTCGCCGCCAGCATTTGGATCGCCACGCCGGGACCAAAGCCGATCTCCAGCACGCGGTCCGGCTGCCGCACGTCGAGCAGATCAACGACCCATGCTGCGTAACGGCGATTGGTGCGCGCGAGGATCATACCACCCAGCCGCCCGAGCACGCCGCTCGGGCGGCCGAATGTTCGCATCAGAATGTCGCTGCCGATGCCCATCCGCATACAACGTGCACGGCGCCGCATGGGTTGCCGGAATGCGGCGCGCGGCATCAAATCGCTGCAATGACGGAGGACAACGCGATGAGTGCGCAGCCGGAAGACTTCGCTCTGAGAGTGCCCGAGACCGCGATTGCCGATCTGCGGGAACGATTGGCGCGCACGCGCTTTCCCGATCAGGCGCCCGGCGAGCCCTGGGCCTATGGCACGAACGTCGACTATCTGCGCGGATTGGTCGAGGACCTGGCGCACTGCGTTCGACTGGCGCGCGCAGGAGGCGCGGCTGAACGCATTCCCACAGTTTAAGGTCCCGCTGCACGACATCGATGTGCACTTCCTGCACGTGCCGGGAAAGGGGCCGAACCCCTCCCCGCTGCTGCTGATGCATGGCTGGCCCGGCTCGGTGTACGAGTTCCTCGATCTGATTCCGCGTCTCACCGACCCGGCGCGCTTCGGCGGCGATCCAGCTGACGCCTTCACCGTCGTCGCGCCCTCGCTGCCGGGCTACGGGCTGTCGTTCCGTCCGGGGCAGAAGCGGTTCGGCATCGAGGAGATCGCCGACTGCCTGGCCGATCTGATGACGGAAACGCTGGGCTATCGTCGCTTCGCCGCACAGGGCGGTGACTGGGGCGGCATCACCGCGTCACGCATGGGCTACGCGCATGCCGACAAGCTGATCGGCATCCATGTCAACCTGCTCGCCGTTCGCCGCGAACCGGGCATGCTCACTGACCCGACGCCGGAGGAGCGCAAGTACCTCGACGAACTGGCATACTGGCTGAAGGAGGAGACCGGCTATCAGTGGATCCAGGGCACGCGCCCACAGACTCTGAGTTTCGGCCTGACCAACTCGCCAGCGGGCCTGGCAGCGTGGATCATCGAAAAATTCCGCGCATGGTCCGACTGCGGCGGCGACGTGGAGAGCGCGTTCACCCGCAACCAATTGCTGGCGAACATCAGCCTCTACTGGTTCACCGGCGCGATTGGTTCGTCGTTCTTCCCGTATTACTTCCGCATGCACCGGCCTTGGCCGATCCCGGATGGCGGCACCATCGCCGTGCCGACCGGCTATGCCGAATTCCCGCACGAGATCCTGCGCGCGCCCCGCTCGCTCGCGGCGCGCACCTATACCGACATCCGCCGCTGGACCGTCATGCAGCGCGGCGGCCACTTCGCGGCGATGGAGCAGCCAGAGGCGCTGGCAACGGAGGTGCAAGCCTTCTTTCGGCCGCTGCGCTGACTCAGTTTAGAATAATGGCGCGTCGTAGAGATCCGCGACATCTGCGCCGACCGAGACCTGTGGTTCGGATGGTCTGACCCGCTGCTCCAATTCCATCCGCGCCACATCGTCGCGAATAGTGACAAAGGCCTGATGCAGGCTCCGGTTCTGCTGGCCGAAGGCATGCAGTTCGGCCTCGCCGAAGAACGTATGGCGGTTGCCTGGCGCGCAGCCGAACGAACTGCGGTCCGCCCGCGCCGCGGTGATGATGATGCGCTCGGGCGCACGCAGATCACCGATCAGAGACCCCGAATAGCAGGCGGAGATGATGATCACCGTTGGGTGTCCCACAAGCGGGGCGAGCTTGCGTGCGAGCTCGCGTGACGGCAAAGCAGTAGGCACGTTGTTGCCGACCTTGCGTGCCAGCACCTGGCGTGCGCCATGAGAGCTGATGTCCACAAATACGATGTCGTCCGCTCCTGCGCGCTCGGCCGCGGTACCCACCAGCGCCGCAATCGCGGCGTCGTCGGCAATGGGGTAGAGCCTCTGCGCCGATGTGACGTTGCTGGCGATCATCGGCACGACGCGGTACTTGCTCGCGTGTCCCAGCCTGCCGGCCAGCTCGACGACGTCGTTCTCTGCCCAGGATTCGGAATAGAGCGCAAGACCGATATAGAACAGGCGTTTGCCGTTTGCCGGCGCGTGGGCCGCCGCCTGCTGTTGCGCGACCAATGCCGGTTGCGCTTCGGCACATCCGCCCAACGACGCCGAGGCAATCGTCAGCGCGATAATCGCCGCAAAGAGGCAGCAGCTCGCTGTGCGGTTCATACAACCATCACCCGCGTCAGACCGCGATTGCGTCCAGCTCCTTGCCTCTGTGCTCTGGTGTGAACAGCCATATACCGGCACCCATCAGCAGCATCGCGACCGGCACGATCAGGAACGCCTTGGCGAACGAACCCGTACTCTGCTGGATGCCGATAGTGACGAACGGCCACAGCACGAAGCCGACCAGCCATGCGACGGCCCAGGAGAAGCCGTTGCCGACGCCGCGGATGCGCGTCGGATAGATCTCTGCCGTCAGGATCATGCTCGGCGCCCAGAATCCGAGGAAGCCTATGCTCCACAGCAATCCGTAGATCCACAGCGCCGTGTTGCTTTCGGCGAATACCCAGAGGGTGAGGAAGACCGCACCTTCCAGCCAGCATGACGTAGAATGCCGGCTTGCGGCCGAAGCGATCGGAGATCAGTCCCGCCGCGAAAAGGCCGAGAAAACCGATCAGCCCCCACCAGATATAGAACGTGCCGTACGTCGCAGTCGACCAGTGCCGCTCTTGCGCGAGATATAGCGGCATCCAACCGCCGACCGTGCCGTAGATGATCGTGCTGCAGCAGGCGATGAACGTCGCGGCCGCAGTGTTGCCGAGCATGTCCGGCAGAAAGAGCTGCCGCACGGGGATCTTCGCCGCCTTGTCGAGCCACGCCTGATCGGCCGACAGCAACGGGCGGCCAGCAGCCTGTGCTTCCCTGACACGTCGCTTGCGATCTTGCAGGCGCACCCAATAGGGCGATTCCGGTAGCCCCATCCGCACATAGACCGCGAGCAGGGCCACGACAGCGGGAACCACGCAGGCGATGCGCCATCCCCATTCGGCTATGATGAATGTGGCGATCGCGCCTGCGAGTGCCGCGCCGAAGCACCATGTACCACGGTTGATGCCGATGACACGGCCGCGCATATGCGCCGGCCAGGTCTCGGCGACCAGCATCGAGCCAAGTGACCACTCGCCGTTCAATGCAAAGTTGATCGCACTGCGCACCGCGACGAAGGCGGCGAACGTCGTCGTGAGCGCTGCTATCGGCATCAGCAACGAGAACAGCGCAATGTTGACCGCGAGCAGTGTGCGCCGCCCATACCGGTCGGCGAGCCACGGCCAGACATACATGCCCAGAATGCCAACCAGCAGCGCAATCTGGAGGCCGCTGCGATATTCCGGGAGCGTGACGCCGAAGTCTTTGATGACGAGAGGCGTCGCCAGGGCGAAGATCACACCATCCATACCGTCGAAGCCCCAGCCCAGGCCATTGGCGATCGCGATGTGCCAGTGCGTGCGACTGAGGCGCGTGGAGTTGCTGGCGGCGCGGAAGGCGGCGGAGCGCTCACGGTAGCTCTGTTCGATTGGGCCGGTGATCTCGGCCGATGCGATGGCGCCTGATGGGCTCATGGCCGGTTCCTTATTCGGGCTCTGTCGCGGCTCATCTTCTACCGGTCAGTATCTTCGCAGGCGAGCGGTTGCAGATGCAAGAAGCCTGCAATTCAACGGACGCCGAAGGTTTGACGCGCGCCGCCCAATAATCGTCGCCTCTGTGTCGTTGTCCCACCGATGTGCAAATGCGCGTGTGCGAAGCGCCGCGCCCGCCGGCGCTGCGTTGCAGGGGCACAGTCCAGGCAGTGAGGCGGACATGGCGAATACTGTTGGCGATTTCCTGTGGCAGCGTCTCCGCGAGTGGGGTGTGAACCGCGTATTCGGCTACCCCGGAGATGGCATCAACGGTCTCATCGGCGCCCTGGACCGGTCGCAGAACAATCCAGAATTCGTCCAGGTGCGCCACGAGGAGATGGCAGCCTTCATGGCATCGGCGCACGCAAAATTCACCGGAGAAGTCGGCGTCTGCCTTGCCACTTCCGGTCCCGGCGCAATCCATCTGCTGAACGGACTTTACGACGCCCGGCTCGACCATCAGCCGGTTCTCGCCATCGTCGGCCAGCAGGCGCGCGCCGCGCTCGGCGGGCAGTACCAGCAGGAGACCGACCTCCAAAGTCTGTTCAAGGACGTTGCCGGCGCGTTCGTCCAGCAGGCGAGCACGCCGGCTCAGGTCCGCCATCTCATCGACCGCGCCATGCGCATCGCGAAGTCCGACCGCAAGGTGACGGCAATCATCCTGCCGAACGATCTGCAGGAGGAGCCTGCGGTCGAAATGGCGCCGCACGCACACGGTACCGTGCACTCCGGCATCGGTGCGCCGATGCCGAACCTGCTGCCTGACGAAACCGAACTGCGTCGTGCCGCCGATGTGCTGAACGCTGGTGGCAAGGTGGCGATGCTGGTCGGTGCCGGCGCGCTTCATGCGACAGATATGGTGATCGAGGTCGCCGAGAAACTCGGCGCCGGCGTCGCCAAGGCGCTGCTCGGCAAGGCCGTTGTCCCGGATGATCTGCCGTGGGTCACCGGATCGATCGGCTTGCTCGGCACAAAGCCAAGCTGGGAGATGATGCAGGAGTGCGACACGCTGCTGATGATCGGCTCCGGCTTTCCTTATTCCGAGTTTTTGCCGAGGGAAGGCAAGGCGCGCGGCGTGCAAATCGATATCTCCGCCGGCATGCTGAGCCTGCGCTACCCGATGGAGGTCAACCTGCTCGGCGACAGCAGGTCGACATTAGGTGCACTCCTGCCACTGCTGCGACACAAGACCGATCGCGCCTGGCGTCAGAAAGTGGAGAAGAATGTCGCCGATTGGTGGAAGGTTCTGGAGAGCCGTGCGATGCACTCGGCGGTTCCGCTCAATCCGCAGCGCGTGTTCTGGGAATTGTCGCCGCGACTGCCGGAGGGCGCGATCATCACCAGCGACTCCGGATCGGTCGCCAACTGGTACGCGCGCGATGTGAGGGTGCGGCGTGGCATGATGTGCTCGCTGTCGGGTGGCCTCGCCAGCATGGGTGCCGGCGTGCCTTACGCGATCGCCGCCAAGTTCGCGCATCCCCACCGGCCTGTCATCGCACTGGTCGGCGATGGCGCGATGCAGATGAACGGCATGGCGGAGCTGATCACCGTGGCGAAGTACTGCAGGAAATGGAGCAATCCACGCTTCGTCGTGCTCGTGCTGAACAATCGCGATCTCAATCAGGTCACGTGGGAACAGCGCGCCCAGGCCGGCGATCCGAAATTCATGGGATCGCAGAGTATTCCCGACGTGTCGTATGCACGCTTCGCCGACCTGATCGGACTGAAGGGTCTGTTCGTCGACAATCCCGATAATGTCGGGCGCGTGTGGGACGAGGCACTGGCAGCCGATCGGCCCGTGGTGGTGGAGGCCTACACGGACCCGAATGTCCCGCCGCTGCCACCGCATATCACGCTCGCCCAGGCACGCGCCTTCGCCGGTTCACTGTATGGCGATCCCGAGCGAGGCAGCGTCATCAAGGATACGGCGAAGGAGATGTTCTCCACATTACTGCCGGGCAGGCGCTGAGGCATGGCGATGAGGCAGGAATTCCGCGCCTACAACGCTCCGGCCGGTGGCTGGGGTTCGGTCAAGAGCCTGGCCAAGAACTTTGCCAGAAATGGCAATCCGGTCAGTGCCGGCCTCACGCTGATGTATCAGAACAAGCCGCGCGGCTATGCGTGTCCGAGCTGTGCCTGGGCAAAGCCGGCATCGCCGCACATCTTCGAGTTCTGCGAGAACGGCGCAAAAGCCACGGCCTGGGAACTCACGCAGAAGCGCGCCACACCGGAATTCTTTGCGCAGCATACCGTCCGCGAGCTGGAGTCGTGGAGTGACAATGCGCTGGAGTCCACCGGCCGGCTGACGCACCCGCTCCGCTATGACAGCGCGACGGATCACTACGTTCCGGTCCCCTGGGAAACGGCATTCGCCGATATCGGTAGCCGACTGCGCCAATTCGATCCGAAATCGGTGGCGCTCTACGCTTCCGGCCGCGCCTCGTTGGAAGCGGCATACATGTACCAGCTCTTCGCGCGCATGTATGGCACCAACAATCTTCCGGACTGCTCCAACATGTGCCATGAGACGACGTCCGTGGCGCTGCCGGAGAGCCTCGGCGTCCCAGTCGGTACAGTGGTGCTCGAAGATTTCCGCCGCGCGGACGCGATCTTCTTCTTTGGCCAGAACGTGGGCAGCAACAGTCCCCGCATGTTGCACGACCTCCAGGCGGCGCGGCGGCGCGGCGTACCCATCGTGACGTTCAACCCGCTGCGCGAGCGCGGGCTGGAGGACTTCACCAACCCACAAAATGCGCGCGAAATGCTGTTCGCGGAACGGACGCACATCAGCACCCAGTTCCATCAGGTCAAGACGGGCGGCGACATGGCTGCCGTCATGGGCATGTGCAAGGCGCTGATCGCCTGGGACGACGCGAAGCACAATGGAGGAATGACCGTCCTGGATTGGGACTTCATCCACGAGCACACGCATGGCTTCGCGGAGTTAGCGGACGCGGCGCGCGCGGCCGATTGGGCGGCGTTGGAGCGCCGCTCCGGTCTGACCCGCAACGCGATGGAGGCCGCCGCGCTGGTGTATGCGCGCGCCGACGCGGTCATTGTCATCTACGGGATGGGAATCACGCAGCACGTCAAGGGTGTCAAGACCGTACAGATGCTGGCAAACCTGCTGCTGCTGCGCGGCAATATCGGCAAGCCAGGGGCTGGCATCTGCCCTGTGCGTGGCCACTCGAACGTGCAGGGACAACGTACTGTCGGCATCACCGAAAAGCCCGAACTCGCACCGCTGGATCGACTGGCTGAACAGTACAGCTTTACACCGCCGCGCGAGCAGGGAATGAACACCATCGAGACGTGCGAAGCCATGCTCGAGGGCAAACTGAATGCGTTCATCGGCCTCGGCGGCAACTTCATTCGGGCGGTCCCGGAGCGGGAGGCAAACGAGGAGGCGTGGCGCAAGGTACCACTCACCGTTCAGATCTCGACCAAGCTCAATCGCAGCCATGTCGTGCATGGCCAGGCGGCCTACATACTGCCGTGCCTCGGGCGCACCGAACTCGACGAACAGGCGACCGGTCCACAGGCCGTGTCCATTGAAGATAGCACGGGGTGTTTTCATGGCTCGCAGGGTCGGCGCGCACCTGCAAGCGTGCAGCTTAGGTCGGAGCCCGCGATCATTGCTGGGCTGGCGAAGTCGACACTGGATGCCAATCCGACCGTCGACTGGGATGCCTGGGTCGACGATTACGAGCGGATCCGTGAAGCGATTGCGCAGACCTACCCTGAGACGTTCACTGGCATGAGCCGCCGCATGTGGCAGCCTGGCGGCTTCCACCGGCCGCTCGGCGCCCGTAACAGGAAGTGGAACACCGGGACCGGCAAGGCCAATTTCATCGCGCCGCCGTCTCTGGCTACCGATATCGACACGGCGACCGAGCAGCGCGACATTGTCCAGTTGATTACGCTGCGCTCCAATGACCAGTTCAACACCACTGTCTATGGCTACGATGACAGGTTTCGTGGCGTTCATGGCACGCGAATGGTCGTACTGATGCATCGCAACGACATGGCGCGGTTCGAGCTGGATGACCGGGATATTGTCACGCTGACGACTGCGGTTGACGACGGCAGAGAGCGCAGGATGTCGGGATTCACGGTCGTCCCCTACGACATCCCGGAGGGGTGCATCGGCGGCTACTATCCGGAATGCAACCCGCTGCTGCCGTTGTGGCATTACGCCGAGGGCAGCAAGACGCCTGCGGCGAAGTCAATCCCCGTGCACGTCCGGAAGGTTGTGGCGTCCTCAGCTGCGCCTCCCGGCTAGCGGGTCACTGGGAGACTTCGACCGCCACGGGTTGAATCTCGCCCGTTCCTGGTTGTGGGGGATTGCCGCAGGGCGGGTTGAAATCCACCCGCCGTGCCATGAGTTGCGCCCGCTCGACTCAGTGTGTCCCCACTTATGTCACAACAGCGTGTTAATGGCTTTGTGCGACGAACCGCCACTTTTACAATTAGTCCTGAAGGTCGCCAAGGGTTGATCAGATGATCTGCATGGTGATCCGTTGTGCTTCGCATCGCTCAGACGCCGGTTCCGCCTCGGCTCGTTCCAACAACCCGACGTCGCCGTATCACTCTGGCGATGCTTCCCGGGCTTGCATCAACCCATAACCGACATCTGCCGCCGCGGAGGGCGAAATGAGCGCTGCAAAGTCAGGATGATACAGGTCGGATGGTGATGGAAAAAGGTCTCTACCTATATCGGTGGTTCAGGGACATCTCTATCGCCCGCAAGCTGTACTTTACAGTGGGCACCATGGCGCTTTTGATAGGCGTTGAGCTCTTCGTCTTGTTATTTTCTCTGAATACACTGTCCTCTCTGCGCGCCTATGTCGGTGGTGAAGGTCTGTGGTCCAAGGCTGAGAAGGATGCCGTCTTCCACTTGCACAGGTATGGCGTTTCGCGCGCTGACACGGACTACGAGCTCTTCGAGCAATTCATGCGGGTTCCGATCGGCGATTCCAAAACTCGACGAGAGCTGATGAAGAACCCTCCAAACATGGAGGTGGCACGGCAGGGTTTCTTGGAGGGACGAAACCATCCCGACGATATTCAAGGGATGATAAGCCTATTCATCGATTTTGGTGATGTCTCCTACATAAGGAAGGCGATCGCCATATGGGCAGATGCGGAAGCTATCGCGATGCAGCTTCTGCCTATCGCGAGAGAACTACGCGAACAGGTGAATTCTCCAGCGCCGTCTCAAGCCCGAATAGACAGGCTCCTTGCGTCTATTTATACGATAAACGAAAAGGTGACCGCGCTCGAGGACGAGTTCTCTTTCACGCTTGGTGAAGGTTCCCGCTGGCTGGAGAGGGTGGTACTCAAGCTACTCTTTATAACCGCACTCACTGTGGAAACGACAGGCCTGTTGCTGACCGTATCCGTGAGCCGAGGCATCCAGAACGGGCTGACAGACATAATTCGCGCGGCCAAGTCGTTCTCGATGGGAGGATTGAGTGCGCGCGCGATGGTATTGTCGGGTGACGAGATCGGGACGGTCGCCAACTCGTTCAACGAAATGGCGAACAATCTACAGATGCGTGTGGGAGAACTTGCAGAACTGAATCGACATATGAGTCACGAGATAGGCGAGCGCGAGCGAGCTGAGGCGGAATTGCGAGGAGCCTTCGCCTTGCTTGATCGGCACGTCAATAATACGCCGCTCGCTGTGATCGAGTGGGAGCAAGACTATGCGGGGGGAGAGCCACCTCGCGTGTTCCGCTGGTCCGGTCGCGCGCAGGCGATCTTCGGCTGGACTGACCGCGATGTCCTCGCTCGTTCGGCGGACGAGTTCGGGTTCATCTACGAAGGCGACGTGCAGCGCGCGGCAGACGCATGGTTAGACCTGGCCGAGGGTCGGTGCCCGCACAACAGCGTCAACTTGCGATGCTACACCAAGCAGCGGCAAGTCCGTCACTGCCAATGGTATAACTCTGCGTTGCACCTAAAGGATAGCGGCAAGGTTACAATCCTGTCCCTGGTGGAAGACATCACGGAGCGGGTGACCGCGGAGGAGGAAGTTCACCGTCTGGCTCACCATGATACCCTGACAGGGCTGCCAAACCGCGTGCTGCTGCACGACCGTCTGAACCAGGCACTGGCTGGCGCCAGGCGGCATCATCATAGCGTGGCCGTGATGATGGTCGACCTCGACCACTTCAAGAACGTCAACGACTCTTTAGGTCACAGGATCGGCGACGCGCTACTGCAACAGGTCGCGGTGCGAATCCGTGGCCGACTGCGTGAGACCGACACGGTTGCTCGCGTCGGCGGGGACGAATTCGTCCTGATACAGACCGAATTGAACGATCCCGACAACGCCTCGGTGACGGCGCAGACCGTCCTCGAGCTACTGACCCGACCGTTTGTCGTGCAGGGCAGTCAGCTCTATATCGACACCAGCATCGGGATCACTCTGTTCCCACAGGACGGTGCCGACTCCGATCTGCTGCTCCGCAACGCCGACCTGGCGCTCTATCGCGCCAAGCGCGAGGGACGCGGTCAATACCGATTTTACTCCCGCGATATGGACCTGGAGCTCAGGGCGACCCTCAGCATCGAGAGCGGTTTGCGCCATGCAATCGACCATGGCGGCCTTGAGCTCTTTTATCAGCCAACGTTCGCGCTCGCTGACGGGAGCATGCAAAGCGTCGAGGCATTGGTCCGCTGGCCACACCCTGACGGCGGCCACTTGTTACCCGCCAGTTTCATCCCGGTAGCCGAAATAAGCGGCCTTATCGTCCCGCTCGGCGAATGGGTCCTGCGGACGGCCTGTAGACAGGCAAAGGCGTGGAAGGCATCAGGCCTGGATGTCCGTTTCGCCGTCAATGTTTCCGCAGTTCAACTGCGTCAACCCGATTTTGCCGAGCTGGTCGAACGAATACTCGCTGACAGCGACCTCGTCGCCTCCGCTCTCGAGCTGGAGGTGACCGAAAGCGTGTTCCTCGATCCGTCAAAGGCAGTTATCACCAAGGCGCTGAACGAAGTGGCTGAGTTGGGCGTCACTCTCGCCATCGACGATTTTGGCACCGGCTACTCCAGCCTTGGTTACCTCAAGCGCTTCCCGTTCAACCGCATCAAGATCGACGGATCGTTCGTGCGCGATATAGACAGTGAAGACGACTCCAAGGCCATTGTGAAGGCGATGATCTCGCTCGGTCACAGCCTCGGTAAGTCAGTTACCGCCGAAGGTGTCGAGACACAAACCCAACTCGCGTTTCTTCGCGCCAATGCCTGCGATGAAGCGCAAGGCTATCTGCTCGCGCGACCGAGGGCGGTGGGCGAGATTGAACAGGCGTTATATTGGCGCATGTGGGATCATGTCGGCCCCACGCTGGAACAAATCCAGGAGAACATCGCGCAAGCGAGCGAACGCGGTCCCGTGGAGACACGCGTCATTCATGAGGTGCTCGAGCTGGTGCGCGGTATGCCTAGGCTCAATCAGATGGTGATCCAGCTGCGCGATGCCGGCATGTCGTGGCATGCAGTGAAGGCCGCAATTGAGGTCGAGATGAAGCGATAGCCGCGCCTGCCAGGCAGCCACTCCCAAGATTGGTAGGAAATCAGCCGTGGCTCGCGTTGCGCTTGCGGGTGGCTGCTGCCTTCTTGGCCGACGCGGAACGTGCCGCTGAGGGTCGCGAGGCGGCTGCCTTGCCGCCCAACTTGCCGCCTTTTCGCGACGGCGCATGATTTTCCGGTTTGCCGCGTCCGCTGCCGCTCTTCTTGCCGCCGCCGGTTTCCCTGTTCACAGTCGCCCAGGCGCGGCGCTCGGCTTCGCCCTCCGAGACACCGCGATGTTCGTAGCCTTCTTCGATATGCTCCGCCTGTCGCTTTTGCTTCTCGGTGTAAGCGGACTTTTCGCCGCGAGGCATCGTGCTCCTCCTTACGGAAACCAATTGGTCACGGCTTGCCAACGCAGAAGAAGCGAAGTGGTTCGCGAGACGCACCTTATCGTGTTTGTGAGATGCGGGCGCTGCCCTTCGATCAAAGGTAAGCGCGATGGACGTGTTGCGCTTCGTGTTGCCTCATCTGGCGGCCGGCTGCCTGGGCGGTTTGACTGCGGCTGGCGTTATCATTGCGACTAATCTCGGCTCGCTGCGCGACTTGATCGAGCATGCTCAGGACGGATGGCTCGGCGGTGCATTGCTTGCGTTCGGCTTTGCGGTGACCTTCGGAGCGGCGGCAATTGGACGGGCGATCGATCAAATCGCACAGGAGCGGGATTAGCTGGCGCTTTGCGGAAGAGGCACCGCACTTCAGCGCTTGCCCCAGCGCGTCTTTTCGACCGTCTCCTCCTCGATGACGTAGAACTGCTCGAGCCCCACCAGGTCCTCGATCTGCTGGCGGGCGTCGACGCACTCCTGCGCAGTGAGGCCGGTGAACGTGCCGGTCTCACGAATCTCGGTGAAGGCACGCTTCACCGCGGTGAATGCGACCACGAGGCTGGTCACCGCGTCTATGCAGGCCTTGTAGCCCATCGCCTCCAGCTCTGAGATCGTAGGCAGCGGACGCTGGTCGCGGTTGCCGCGACTCATCACGTAGACCAGCGGCACCTTTGCCAGCTTCGGCGCCTGACGTAGTTCCTCGTCGTCTCTCGGAAAGACCAGCCCCATGTCCGCGCCGACATCGGCAGCCAGGTTGATGCGGTCGATCGCCTCCTGCAGTCCCTCGAAGCGGCACGCATCCGATCGCGCGATGATGACAAAGTCGGGATCCGACTCGGCACGCTGGCGACAGGCGTAGTCGATCTTGGCGACGAACTCGTCGCGCGGTGTCACATGTGCCACGTATTTGTGGTAGTGCGCACGCTTGGGATACAGCTGGTCCTCGATGTGGATACCGGCGACGCCGGCGCGAATGAACTCGCGGACCGAGCGCATGGTGTGCAGCGGTTCGCCGAATCCGGCACCGCCATCGGCAACCAGCGGCACCATGATCGCGGCGGCGACGTCGCCGGCGACGCGGACCTGCTCATCCATGGTCAGCAGCGGCTCCGAGGTGCAACGGGAACCGCCGGTCACGAAGCCACCGGTGTAGACCGCGGGAAATCCCAGGCTCGCAATCAGCCGGCCGCCAATCGCATCGTAGGCCGACGGCATGTTGATAAAGCCGCTGTTCGACAGCAGTGCGCGCAGTGCGGTGGTTGTGCGTTGCATGGCCGATCCCCTCTCTACGTCGTTGTGTCGCTTACCCGCACGACGAGCTTCCCGGTATTCTCACCGCGGAACAGCATGCCGAGTGCCGCGGGTGCGTGATGCAGGCCTTCAAGTATGTGCAGCCGCTGGCGCAGCCGTCCCTCGCGATGACGCGTGGCGAGCCATGCGCGGGCTTCCTCGTACCTGTCATGGTAGCGGAACACCTGGAAGCCCTGCATCCTCGCACGCCGTGTCAGTATCTGACCGAGATTGCGAATGCTGTAAGGCGGATCCGCGTCGACCTGGGAGATGCGGCCGCACAACACCACACGTGCCGCCTCGCGCAGATGCAACAGCGCCGCGTCCAACGTCGGCCCGCCGACATTGTCGAAATAGAGATCGATGCCGTCAGGACAGGCGCGACCGATGGCCGCCGCCAGGTCGTTTTCCGCCTTGTAGTCAATGACGCCATCGAGGCGCAGTTCGTCGGCGAGCCAGGTGCACTTCTCCGTCCCGCCGGCGATGCCGACCACATGGCATGCCTCGATTTGCGCGATCTGTGCCGCGATCTGCCCAACGCCTCCGGCTGCGGCCGATACCAGCACGCGGTCGCCCGGTGTGACCGCGCCGATATCGCGCATCCCAAAGTAGGCGGTCACCGCGCTGAGGCCGAGCGGACCGATCCAGGCCAGCGCATCGCCGCGCGAAACGTCGACCTTCTGCAGGTATCTCGCCGGCACGATTGGATGCGTCTGCCAGCCGAGGCGCGCCTGCACCAGGTCTCCGGGATGAAAGCCGTCTGCCCGGCTTTCCAGCACGCGCGCGATTCCACCGCTGCGCATGACGGCGCCCAGTGGCACCTGGCTCATCCATGACCGCATCGCCGGATCGATCGAGAGGTACATCGTTTCGAGCAGAACCTCGTCCGCGTCGGGCCCGCTCACCGGCACGCTGTCGGCGACGAAGTTATCGGGCTGCGGGATCCCCGTGGGCCTCGCGCGCAACAGGATGCGCTGGTTGATCCCGGTCATCGCTGACGCACCATCTCGGCAATGCGTTCTGCGATCATGATGGTGGGAATGTTGGTGTTGGTGCGTGACACCTCCGGCATCACCGACGCATCGGCGATGAACAGATTCTCCGCACCCACGACCTTGCCGCCCGGATCCACCACCGTCTGTGCATCTGTCACATCGCCCATCCGGCAAGTGCAGGACGGGTGCCAGGCGGATTGCACGTTGTCGCGCACGTGGCGCTCCAGCGCGGCGGGATCGGCGAGCAGCTCGGGCAGCGGTCTGGAATTGCTGATGACCTTGTCGAACAGGAACTTCCGCAGGCCGGAAGACGAGTCCATCATCAGTGCCGCCACATTCGTCAGCATCATGTTGCGGAAGTTCTTCTGGCTGACGTTGCGCACACGCTGGGAGAATTTCGAGGCGAACAGGTTGGACATGTACTGCGGTACCGGATCGCTGGTCAGGATGCTTGCCATGCGACGGAATGCATCCACCATCCTGTCGAAGTCGCGCTGGTCGCTCAGCCAGTTGAAGTCGACGTACGGCTCGTCGTCCGGATCGGGCGAGGTCAGCCGCACCTCTCCCTTCGAGTAAGACCGGCCGATGTAGGACGACAAGGTGCCGATGCGTATGCCGATCGCATGCCAGGCGGAGCGGCAGACTGCCATCATCACCATGTCCGACTTCGGCACGTCCGCCAGACCGGAGGACCAGCGCAGATAGGTGTAGTTTCGCCGCAGCACCATCTTGTGTCGTGCCACCGGCTGAAGATAGCCGGAGATGTGGATCGCCGGATGATCCATGAGGTTGGCGCCAACGCCGGGCCGATCCAACTGCACCGCGATGCCGTGCTGGCGCAGATGCTCGCCCGGACCGATGCCCGACAGCATCAGCAGCCATGGCGTGTGGAGCGCGCCGGAGGAAACAACGACGTTGTCGGCGGTGATCGTCTCGATTGAGCCGTTGCGGCGCACCTCTGCACCGCTGGCACGGCCATTGGCGAACAGGATCCGCCGCGCCTGCGTCTCGCCGAGGATTTGCAGATTTGGACGCTGCCGTGTTGACGCGTCCAGATAACCCACAGCCGCGGAACGTCGCGCACTGCCGTCGTTGGACAGCGGCAGCGGCGAGTAGCCTTCGCCGAACTCGCCGTTCATGTCCGGGCGCAGTTGGTAGCCGAGTTCGTTCCACACCTTGGTGATGGACAGGGTGAAGTCGTCCCATTGCTCCATCGGCATGCGGCGGACGGTGATGGGGCCCTGCGCGCCATGCAACTGGTCGGTGAAGTTCAAATCCGTTTCCAACCGGCGAAAATAGGGCAGCACCGAGTTCCAGTCCCAGCCCTTTGCGCCGATCGCGTTCCAGTGGTCGTAATCCTCCGGTGCTCCGCGCAGCGCCACCTGCCCGTTGACCGACGACCCGCCGCCGAGCACGCGACCTTGTTCGTAGTAGACCGGCGCGACATCCGCTCTGCGGCGTACCTTCAGACCCTTCCAGAAATAGCTCGGGTTCATCAGTGCGCTGCCCGAATAGGTGTCGCGGATGTCTTCGGGCGTCTGGTCCGGCGGGTAGTCGTGCCCCGCCTCCAGCAGCACGACCTTGTTTCCTGGCGCCTCCGACAGGCGCGCCGCCATCACGCAGCCGGCAGAGCCACCGCCGATCACCAGGTGCGTGGCATGCATCGTCTCGGACCCTCCCCCATGTCGATCCGATCCTGGGCGCTGTTGAACCGAACGCCAAGGTGGACAGCCTGTATTGTCCCTGGGACTGTTACGAACAACGGAACGGGAAGGCGGCGATGCGATTCATGCTTGTTGCGCTCATGCTGGTCGTCGCGGCATCTGTGCGCTCGCTTGCCGCCGACACACCGCCAACCGATCCGGTCCTGGCCGAGGCGAGCGACCTCACCGGCGCCGTCATGTTCATCGATTCCGGCGCCCCCGGCATGGTCCTGGTGATCGTGCGTGGCGACCGCCAGGTCGTACTCGGCTACGGCGAGACCGAGAAAGGCAACAAGCACACGCCCGACGGCAAGAGCCTTCTGCGATTGAATTCCATCACCAAGGTTTTCGCGACCGAAGTACTCGTCTCCCTCGCGGCCGAGGGCAAGCTCCGCATCACCGATCCGCTGCAGCGATACGCCGGGGACGTGAAGGTGCCGACGTTCGGATCGCGCCCCATTACGCTGATCGATCTCGCCACGCACTCGGCTGGGCTGCCGCGCGACATGGAAGGCGCCCCCGAGGGCGTGAACCCACGCGCCTGGCCGACCCATGCGGATCGCTGGAAGTGGCTGCCCGATTACAAGCTTCCCTGGGCGCCCGGCACGGTCGCTTCGTACTCCAACGTCGGCTTCGACCTGCTTGCCGATGCCATCGAAACCGCCGGCGGGCAGTCCTATCCCGAACTGCTGCGCGCACGGGTCACTGCGCCGCTTGGCATGGCGGACACTGGATTTGCGCCGACACAAGAGCAGTGCGGCCGCCTCATGGTCGGCACCGGCCTCGGCGGCGCAGCTACGTGTGTCGATACACATGCAACCGATGGCAGCGGCGGGCTCTATAGCACCGGTGACGACATGGCACATTGGCTGCGCCATAACATCCAAGATCCAGACGGCATCCTGATGTTGAGCCACGCCGTCTACCGCCCGCGTCAGTCGCTGCCGGCCGCGATCGGCTTCGACGAAGCCGGACCGATGGCCGGCCTCGGCCTCGGCTGGGTCACCATTGCGAGCGATGGCATTCGTCCGCTGCTGGTGGCGAAGAGCGGTGGCGGCGCGGGCTTCATGAGCTACATCGCGTTCGCTCCGGGTCGCGATGTCGGACTGTTCGTCGCGGTGAGCCGGGTGGACTTCGCGATGTTCTTCGGCATGACAGGGGCGGCGAGCGCGCTCATCGCGAACCTCGTGACGCGGTGAGGCGTCAACTTGCGCGCGGCCTCTCCGACGCAATGCTCCGCATCGCCTCTTCGTGGATCAGATGCATGATGCGCCGCTTGATCGCCATGAACGCATCGGTGGTCAGCATGTCCACCGTGCGTGGTCGTGGCAGGGCGATCTCCACCATCTCCTTGATGCGGCCGGGCCGTGCCGTCATCACGTAGACGCGGTCGCCAAGCAGGATAGACTCATCGATATCGTGGGTGATGAACAGCACCGTCTTGTGCGACGCCTGCCAGATGTCGAGCAGCAACTCCTGCATCAGTGATCGCGTCTGGCTGTCGAGCGCACCGAACGGCTCGTCCATCAACAGGATCGCCGGATCGTTGGCGAGCGCACGCGCCAGCGCCACCCGCTGCATCATCCCGCCGGAGAGTTGCTTCGGATACAGCCGCTCGAACCCGTTCAGTCCGACCTGGCCGATGAACCGGCTGGCCGTCTCGCGCCGCTGCGCCGCTGGAACGCCTGCGATCCGCAGGCCGAATTCCACGTTGTCCCGCACCGTCAGCCAGGGAAACAGCGTGTAGGACTGGAACACCATGCCGCGGTCCTTGCTTGGCCCGCTGATGGCCGTGTTGTCGAGCGTGATCGTACCTTCCGTGGGCTCAATCAGACCGGCAACAAGCCGCAACAGGCTGGTCTTGCCGCAGCCGGAAGGCCCGACGATGACAGAGAACTCCTTGTCCTCGACGTTGAGAGAAATGTTCTCGAGCGCGGTGACCGGCATGCCGCCTCGTGAGCTAAATCGCAGCGCGACATTGTCGATGCGAAGTTTGTGCGGCGTCACCTACACCGCCCAGGGCAGCAGCCAGTTGCGCAGCAGCTTGAACACCTGATCGGTGATCAGACCGAGCAGCCCGATCACCATGATGCCAAGAAATATCTGGTCGGTGAACAGCCCGCGCATCGAATTCAGGATGAAATAGCCGAGCCCCTTGTTGGCCGCGACCAACTCGGCCACGACGAGATACGTCCAGGCCCAGCCAAGAGTGACGCGCAGCGTATCCATCACGCCTGGCAATGTCGCCGGGATCAGCACGCGCGCGACGACAGTGCGACGGTTGGCGCCGAGCGTATAGGACACGTCCAGCAGGTCCTGCGATACGCCGCGCGAAACATCGGCGATCAGGATGAGCTGCTGGAAGAACGTGCCGATGAATATGACGGAGATCTTCTCCTCGATGTCGATCCCCACCCACAGGATCAGCAGCGGGATCAGCGCGGAGACCGGCAGGTAGCGCACAAAGTTGGTCACCGGCTCCAGCGCAGCCTCTGCTATTTTGAAACTGCCCATCAGGATGCCGAGTGGCACTGCGAAGATCGAGGCGATGACGAAGCCGGACATGATCTCGGTGACGCTGACAGCAGTGTTCACCAGCAGCGAGCCATCATTGATCCCGTTGATCGCCGCTGTCACGACCTCGTCCGGCGTCGGGAGGAAGTCGCTGCGCACCACTCCGCCATAGGACAGCGCGCACCAGAGCGCCAGAATAGAAGCAGCCACGAGCGTGCTTACCGTCAGGTAGGCACGCCGTGGGATGTCTTTCTTCGGTGCGACGTAAGCGTCGAGGAACGACGCCATCAACCGCCGACGTAGCTGTAGTCGATCAGGTCCGCCGGGGTCGTCTTGACCTGCAGCTTGCCGTGGCTCGACCAGATCTCGATTGCCTCGTTCACCGTATTGGCAAGCGGGCCTGGCTTCGCCTTGGTGCCGAAGAACGCCTTGTTGTCGTCGCCGCCGTAGAACTTGATGCCTGACAGCGTGGCCTTGAACTCCTTCGGATCCTTTAGCCAACCGCCGACGCCTTTCGCCATGATGGCGATCGACTCATCCGGATTGGAGCGATAGTAGGCGACGGCTTCGTTCCATGACTTGACGATGGCCTCGACATCCTTCTTGTGCGCGTTCGCCCAGGCGGACTTGACGATGAGCACGTCGGTGATCAGGCCGGGCGTGGTTGAGCTGTCGGTCAGCAGATGGCCGAAGTCGGTGGTCTTGCCCTTGGTGAGCCAGGGCTCCCAGGTCACCGCGGCATCCACGCGCTTGGCGACGAAGGCGCTGCCGGCATCGGCCGCGGTCATGTTCACCGTGTTGAGGTCGGACTCTTTCAGGCCCGCCTTGCCAAGCAGGACGTTCAGGTAGAACTCGGACACCGAGCCTTCATTGACCGCGACCTTCTTGCCTTTCAGGTCAGCGATCGACTTGATGTCCTTGATCGCGACGATGCCGTCACCGCCGTTGGAATCGTCGATCGCCACGACATACTGGAAGTCGGTCGGTTTCTTCAGATAGAGCAGCGCGGTATCGACCGTGCTGGCGATCATCTGGATCTTGTCGGCCATCAGGGTTGGGAATCGCTCCTTCGGGTCCTCCATGACGATCAGATCGACATCGACGCCATTCTTCTTGAACATGCCCTTGTCGCGCGCGATGTAGAGCGGACCGTAGCCGACCCAGGTGGAGTGGGCGATCTTCACGGTGTCTTCGGCGCGCGCCGGAAGCGGATCCAGGATCGGCAGCAGAACCAGGCCGAGCAGCAGCGCCGCCAGTTGCCATTTGCGTTGCTTCATCGGAGAGCCCCCTTGTTGTGTCGCTTCGGTGTTGGCGAGGACGCGGAGCCTACGGCACGGCAGGCGGCGCGGCAATTTGCCGATACGGTCTGAGCCTCGTCTCCTGGCTCGATCTACAGCTATAGGATCTTCTCGAAGTAATAGCGACGAATGCCACCACCCAGCATTTTGTTGCTGGCCCGCTCTGCAATGGCTTCACGCACCAGTCGATATCCGGCGTTCCGGTAGAGTTCGAGGGCGGCCGGCTGCAATTCGGACGTGCTCAGTTCAAGCCTGCGAACCTTCAGCCGACGGCATTCGTCTTCCGCGAACCGCAGCATCAGCCGGCCTATCCCGCCGCGCCGCATGGACGGATCAACGTACATGCGCCTCAGCTCAAGGGCATCGGGAGCGGCGGGTTCCAGGCCGAACATGCCGACGACCTTCTCAGCCCTGACCGCGACCCAAAAGCCGCCACCTCGCTCGCCATAGTAGGCAGCGACGCGATCCATCTCCTCGGCCAACGAGCGGGCAATGTAGGTTTCGAACGCGTCGCGCAAATGCGGCGGCGCCAACAGCCGATTGACGGCAACGAACAGTTCACGCACCTGCGCCGCATCGTCCTGCGTGAAGGGGCGGACGATCGTTGCGGCGCTTAGGTCTTGGTTGCCTTTCGGGCTACACAACCAGGCGGATCTTCGCCCCGGCCACCGGTTCGCGCGGCAGGCCCGGCGTTTCCGTGAACGAGCCCCACATGTCGCCGTTGTAGCCTTCGACCGAAAACTGGCGCGGACGGTAGGTGGCCTCCTGCTCCGGCATGATGTGCTTCACGCCGACAGAATACTCATAGACCATGCCGTCCGGTCCTTCGAAATACACCATCATCGCGGTGGAGATCGGATGCCGTCCGGGGCCGTAGACGATCTTCACGCCTTGCTGCTTCAACCAGTAGTAGGACTGCATCACGTCGTCGATGTCCTCGACCTGATGATTGATGTGCTGGATGCCTGGCCGCGACGACGGCATCAGCACCACCGAATGGTGCACGGTGCCGATGCGCAGGAAGGTCGCCTCGCCAAGCCAGTCGGAGACGCGCGCGTTGACCAGCCGGGTCCAGAACTCGGTGTCGCGCTTGGTGTCGGTGCTGAACAGGGCGACATGGCTGAAATTGGTGATGCCAACCTGTCGTCCGGGGAAGTACTTCCCGCCGCTGTTGTAGGGGCGTGCCAGGATCTCGAGCTTGTTGCCGCTGGGATCGGATGAGGCGATGTAGGCCCGGGTGCGCCGGCTGTCGCACTCCGCGCGGGTGCCGAGGTGAACCGGCCGTCCCGCCTGCTCCAATGCCGCGCCGACCGCGTCCAGATCGTCCGGGTCGATCAGCTCCAGCCCGATGGTCTGATCCGCAGGGTCGCCCTCGAAATACACAAGTGTATGGTCACGCGTATCGCCGCGAACTTCAGCCTTGTCGCTGCGGAAATAGGCCGCGTTGCCTTCGCGCGCGACCAGTTGCAGCCCGACGACGTCGGTGGCGAACCGGATCGACGACTCCAGGTCCTGCGTGCCGAGGCGGGCGTAGCGGATGTCGTGCAGGTTGATCATCTTGGTTCTCCTTCGGGCGTAGTGCTGGGGCGTTCGCTCAGATTGTCGGTGCGCGCCGCAGTTCCGGTTCCACCAGTTGCTCGAATGCGGCGTCGCCGGAGTTGGTGATCCGATCAGTGCCAACGGCCGCGCGCGGGTCCTCGGCATTGCGCCACAGCTTGTATTCGTCGGTGTGCGCCAGGCCCATGCCCTCAGCCAGCAGGTGGATCCAGTTCACCACGCGGATCGGGCGGCCACGCTCCAGCGCCACGGCGTCGCGGTGGCAGGAATGGAAGACGGTCACCAGTGTGTCCGCGCCAACCTCCGCCATCGCAGCCAGCGTGTCCTGGTGAGCCTGCGCCAGCACGCCAGGACGCGGCGCGATCGCCGAGCACATGTGGCCGGGAATGCGCAGAGGGTGATCGAGCACCGTCAGCCCGGGGATCATGCCGAGCAGCATCGGCACGTCCGTGTTGACCGGCACGCGGCCATGGAAGCCGTGATGCGCGTGCAGCAGAACCCGCGCCGGAACCGCGTGGGTGAGCAGCGGACGCAGCCGTTCTGCGCGCGCCGCCAGCAGTTGCGTGATGTGCTGAGTCTCGAACGCGGTCTCGGTCACCGGGGCCATCAAGTCGTCCATGTTCATGTGACAGGACGGGCACCAGGTGACCACGGTGTCGCGACCGGCCTGATTGAATTTTTCCACAGTCCGGGCCGCCATACCCGCGGCGATGCGCGCGTTCGCCTCCTGCGTCGAACCGCAGCAGTAGCCGGGGCCGCCGGCCGGCGCCGCGGCCACGCCGACGGCATCCAGGATGTGCGTGACGAGACGCACGATCTCGCCGTGGCGGGTCATGTTGCAGCCGTACCAGAAGGTGACGTTGGCATCCGGGCTCACAGCCATTCGGTCCGCTCCTCCTCGCTCATGGTCAGGCGTGCGAACGCTTTGACGCGCGCGGACCATCTTGGGTCGTGTGGCGCCTTGACGCGCGGCGGGTCGCCAAGCGCGCCGCGTACGCGCAGCGATGCAAGCCGCATCAGGAAGGCCGCGTCAAGCTTCTCCGGACAGGCCGCCGTGCACTCGCCGCTTCTGACGCAGGCGCCGGCAAATGCGATCGCGTCGGCCGTGCCGGTGCCGTCGCGAAGGATGTCGCGGATGCCCGCCATCACTGCTTCGGGTGCGGCAGTAGCCAGCGCCGGGGTCCGGGGCACCATGGGGCAGGCGCGGTAGCACTCGCCGCACGCCGTGCAGGCGTCCGCGAGGCGAGCGGAGTTGTCGCGGATGTGGGCGACGAGGGCGCTTTCGAGGTTAGGCATAGGGCCGGCGCTCCTGCAGGCAGGAGCGACAGATTACGTCATTGCCGGTGCAGCAGAATATGGGGCGCGATTCTCTGCGTTAATGCGGCGCCCTACGGCTGGATCTGGACGTAACCTTCCTGCGTCAGATTGATCAGGCGGATCAGGACGTCGCTGTCGACCTTGACGCCGGGCAGCAGATCAGCGTTGACCCAGTGGTTGTTGTAGGCGGTGTAAGCGCACAGTTCAAAAGCGATGCCAGTCTTCTGCAGTTCGGCGATCTTCTGCTTCCACGGATTGCCGGTGTCGGTGTGCTTGAAGCGGTTATAGGCGGCGTCGTTCAGCACGAAGTAGGCGCCTTTGTCGTGAAACAAGGATACAATCTCGAGAGGTGCATTACTTCCTTTGTAGTTGGACAGGATCAGTTCCATGTAATACAGGCCGGTCGGCAGCTTGCCCGAGAACGCGTCGTGGTCCATGTTCATGATGACCTTCGCCGGCCGCACCTGCAGGACGTTGTCGATGACCAGTCCGGTTCCCTTGGGCGGTGTGACAACTTGGCCGAGTGTCGGTTGCGCCAAACCGAGCGAGACGACGGCAACGCCGAGGACGCGAGCAAGCCGATCGAGGCGCAGCATTGTTTTTTCCTTATGCCGTTTCAGGCGTTGGCGGAAATGAGCCAGACGGAGGCAATCAGCATGATGCCGTCGGGCTCGGCGTGAGCGCGCAGCGCATTCTCGATCGAGCGTTGCACGGCGGCACGCAATTCCGGATCGCCGCCGCTGCCGGCAAGCCGTCGGGACAGCGGCCCCATCCAGGTGGTCATCTCCGCGGCCGCGGCGAAGTCGTCCGTCGCCGCAAGTCGCAGCTTCACGTCATGACGCACAACCTTTGAATTGCGCCATCCGGCGGCTTGCAGCAGGTGCTGCACACGATCGGCGTCGGCGAAAGCAACGGCCCGGCGGCCAGGGGGTCGACGACGGGCGCGGGTGGCAGCAGCGGGAGCGCCGCTCGCAGCGGCACGGCGAACCAGGGATTCTCGGCAAGCGCGCGCCACACAATCCACTCGATCCGGCCGCCGGTGCGGGTCGCCCGCCGCAGGTTGGTCAGGGCTGCCGCCGGGTCGGCGAAGAACATGACGCCCAAACGCGAGAACAGCAGGTCGCGGTCGCCAGGTGAGAAGCCGTAGGTCGTGGCATCGGCGACGACAATGTCGGTGTTGGCCAGGCGGGCGGACTCGATCCGTTCCCGAGCAAGGGCCGACATCGGCACGGAGACGTCGATTCCGAGGAAGTGCCCCAGTGGACCGACGCGTTCTGCCAATTGCCAGGACGGTCCCGCCACAACCGCGAGCCGATATCGAGCGCACGCTCGCCGGGCTTTGGAGCTGCTGCTTCGAGCGCCAGCGTCGAGAGCGGCGCGAGAACCGGATCGATGCGCTCCTCCAACGCCACCCAGTTCGCTGCCGTCGCATCGTTCCAATAGGCGATCTGCGCGGCTTCGCGGGCATCCTCGGTCGGCGGTGGCTGTTCCATCGGGCTCTGCCTTCAGGCGGGTTTGACGTCCGCGACGGCGGCCGGCGGCGCCCGCACGATCGACGTGACACCGGCGACGGCGGCAAAAGCGATCAGCAGCAACAACGCGTCGGTCACTGCCCCGAGCAACGCCTGGTTCGATGCGCTCAGCGTGGTATCGCCGGTGCCTGTCAGCGTCGCCAGTCTCCATGACAACACCACGGACGCGCACGCGACGCCGACGCTGGTGCCAAACACCCGCATGAGATTGAGCAGTCCACCCGCCTCGCCGCTGCGGTCGCCAGGCGCGGCACCCATCGTCGAACTGTTGTTGGGCGCAATGAACAGGCCTAGTCCGGCACCGAACACGGCCATCGCGATCATGACACCGATGAAACTGTCCGCCGTCCCCGTCAGGACCACGCGCAGCAGGATCATGGCTGCGATGCAGATCGCCATTCCGCCGAGCAACACGCCCCTTGTCCCGATCCGCTCATTGAGCGCACCGCTGAATGGCGCGACGATGCCGAGTGCCACGGGGACGATGGCGAGTTTGAGCCCGGCTGCCAGCGGCGAGTCGTGATATCCACGCACCAAGGCGAACGACATCAGAAAGAACATGCCATACAACATGGCATAGGACAGAACGATCGCGAGGATGCCCGAGGCAAAGGCAGCGATACGAAACAGATCGAGGTCGATCAGCGGCGCCGGCGTCCGGCGCTCCTGTCGAATGAACGCGTACAGCAGCGCAACGGCGATGATCGCGCAGCCGAGGATCGCCGGCGAGGTCAGACCCCAGGTATAGCTTTCGCTGATCAGCAGGAGAAGTGAGGTCAATGCCGGCATCAGCACCAGCGCGCCCCGCCAATCGAACCGCCGATCTGTGCTGAGATCGGTCGTCTTGGGAACCACCAACCACCCGCTGACCGCGCCGGCGAGTGCGAACGGTACGCTGACCCAGAAGACCCAGCGCCAGCCGAGTGCGGCCAGTAGCAGCCCACCGGTGACGGGACCCATGCTGACACCGATCGCCTGGGCCGCCGCGAATATCCCCATGGCGCGTCCGCGCCTGCCAGGGCCGGCTGCTTTCACCAGAATGACGATGCTGTTGGCTCCCAGCATTGCCCCGGCAATGCCTAGCAGTACGCGGGACGCAATCAGTTGCGTCAGGTCCGACGCCAGTCCGCACAAGACGGACATCAAGGCGAACAGCGCAAAGCCGATCAGATACATCAGCTTGCGTCCGGCTATTTCGGCAAGCCGGGCAAACACCGGCAGGATTGCGGCGAAGGCGAGCTGATAGCCAATGGCAACCCAGCTTACGGCGCTCAGGCGTGCGGCGAACTCATGCTCGAGCGTCGGCAGGGCAAGCTGGACGATGCTGGCATCGAGCTGACCGATGAACGCGCCGATGCAGGTCGTTCCAATGACGAGCCATGGATAGCATGATGCTCGGGCGATGAACCCAGCCGGTGCCGGCTCGAAATTGCCCTGAAGAGTCGCCCTCGAAATCAAGGTAGGGTAGCGTCTCTACATATCCACCACCGAACCATCGACATGCGGCCGCATCTTGATCGGCCGCGGCCGGTACGGGAACCGCCGCTCCACATCCTCCACCAGTTCCACGCCGATCCCCGGTCCGCTTGGAATGGCGATGAATCCATCCACCTGCTCGTCCAGACCGCTGGCCAGGTCGTTGCCGAGCAGTTCCTTCCCGCCATCCAGATCAGGCGTGCGCGACGGATACTCCTGGATCGCGAAGTTCGGGATGCACGCCGCGATCTGCAAACACGCCGCAGTAGAAATCGGCGACAGCGGATTGTGCGGCACCACCCACGCGTCGTGTGCCTCGGCGATCGCCGCCACCTTCTTCATCCCGGTGATGCCGCCCACGAGGCATGCATCCGGCCGCAGGTACTGCACGGCATTCCGCGTCAGCAGCGTCTGGAACTGAAACAGCGAGGTGAACCGTTCGCCGGTCGCGATCGGGATGTCGATGTGCCGCGCCACGTCCGCCATCGCGTCAAAACTGTTCGGCCGCAGCGGATCCTCGAAGAACATCGGCGTGTACTTCTCGATGCCGCGTCCGAGCGCGATCGCCTCGGGCGGCGTCAGGCGGCGGTGGATCTCGATGCACAGATCAACCTTCGGCCCGACCGCCTCGCGCAGCCGGCGTACGTTGTCGATCGCCTCCTCGATCCGCGCCGCGTGCGACTTGTAGAACGGCTCGTCCTCGCTCTCGTCGAGCAGCGGATTCAGATGTCCCAGCGCGGTGAAGCCGGCGCATTTGAGGCGCACCGCCTCCTCCACCAGCTTCTCTATCGTGCGTCCCTTCACGTGGCCGTAGAGCCGCGCCTTGTGGCGCATGCGGCCGCCGAGCAGTTCGTACACCGGCACACCGAACGCCTTGCCCTTGATGTCCCACAGTGCGATGTCGATCGCCGACACGGCGCCGGTGATCGCGCCGCCGGTGAAATGGTTGGCGCGCAGCATGACGTTCCAGTGGTGCTCGATCGGAAACGGGTCCTTGCCGACCAGGTACTCGCCGTACTTCGTGATCGACGCCGCCGATGCTTCAAGCTGGCCCCACGTGCCGGATTCGCCTATCCCGGTGATGCCCGCATCGGTGCTGACGCGCACATACAGGAACCGGTCGAGCAGCAGTGGTTCAACCTTGGTGATCTTCATGGCGGTTCCTCCTTCGGTCGGCGCAGCTTCGGGCAGCCGCCATCCGGCGTCCAGCCGGAGGAATAAGCCAGCGTCACCGGCGTCCTATCCGTGGGGGCTGGAGCAGACGCTGCCGATGTGCAGAGCCCATTTCGCCGGATCATCGTCGTGTCCGGCACGCTGACCCGCATCGAGGCCTGCATTCCGGCGTTGCGGCGCTACGCCGCCGCGCTGCTGCGCAACCGTGAGGATGCCGATGACCTGGTGCATGACTGCCTGGAACGCGCGCTCGCCAAGCTGCACACGCGCCGCGACGATGCCGATGTGAGGGCGTGGCTGTTCGCCATCATGCACAACCTGTTCGTCAGCCAGTTGCGGCGCGCCAAGGCGCGGCCGGCCGGCGAGCCACTGAACGAGACGCACGAAGCCGCCATGAGCATGCGCCCGGAGCAGGAGAGCGGCCTGCAGTGGCGCGATCTGATCCGCGGACTGAACGCGCTGCCGGTGGAGCAGCGCACCGTTATCCTGCTGGTCTCGGTCGAGGACCTTTCCTACGCCGAGACTGCCAACGTGCTGGGTATCCCGGTCGGCACGGTGATGTCGCGCCTGGCACGTGGCCGCGAGCGCCTGCGGCAGATGACCGAGGAGGGCGATGAGGCCCGACCGGCGCTGCGGAGGGTCAAATGAGCGACCCTGGCCGGCCGATCGCCGAGGAAGAGCTGCACGCTTATGTCGACGACCGGTTGGATGCGGATCGCCGGCCGATTGTGCTGCGCTACCTGCAGGATCACCCGGACGTCGCGCGTCAGGTGGCCGCGTGGAAGGCGCAGCGGGACGCGCTGCGGGCGGCTTTTGCTCCCGTCGCGGCGGAGCCGATCCCGCCGCGGCTCGGGCTGGAGCGGCTGGTGCAGGCGCGGCTGAGCCGGCGGCTGCCCTGGCGTGCGGCGGCCGCCGTGCTGCTGTCGTTCGGCCTGGGCGGCGCAAGCGGCTGGTTCCTGCATGGCGGCCAGGAGCCGACCGCCGCACTCACGCTGCTGGCCCAGCAGGCCGTGGCCAACCATGTGGTCTACACCGCCGACCTGCGGCGCCCGACCGAACTCGGCGCCTTGCAGCGCGACGACCTGTCTCGCTGGGTATCGAACCGGCTCAACCATAAGGTGGCGCCGCCGGACCTGTCGGCCGACGGCTTCAACTACATCGGCGGCCGCCTCGCCGCGACACCGGACGGGCCGGCCGGCCTCTTCATGTATGACGGTCCGCAAGGCGTGCGCCTCACGGTGTTCGTGCTGCCGCTGCACGCCGCGGCAAGCCTGCCGATCCAGCACATCGACTTCGCCCACGTCGATGGCTGCGCCTGGATCGACAAGGGTGTCGGCTACACCGTGGTGGGCAAGCTGCCGCCGACAGAACTGCGGCGCCTGGCCGAGATCGTGCGCGGGCAGTATGGCGGTGCCGGCTGAGGGTTCGATGGATCGCTGATCCAGATCAAAGCGCGGCGGCTCGGAGCGGCGCAGCATGGCCTCCACCAAGGAGGTGCCATCATGGCAAGACCAGTGACCCTACGCATCGCCATCGCCGACGGCGAGCACGCGCGCTTCGTCCAGCCGGATGCTGACAATGTGCTGCGAACGATCGGCTCGCTCGACTCCACGTCTGCCCACCTGCGGTCGCGCGACATCGGCTCCGATCGGCCCGGCCGGTCGTTCGAGAGTGGTTCGACAGCGCGGCATGGAGTCGGCCCACGGCACGATCTGCACGCGATGGAGATGGAGAAGTTCGTACGGCTGGTCGGCGAGCAGCTCAACGCGGCGTCGGGACGCAATGAGTTCGACGAACTGCTGATCGTGGCGCCGCCGCGCGCACTGCATGAACTGCGCGAGGCACTCGACGCCGCGACGCAGGTGAAGCTGGTCGGCGCGCTCGAGAAGGATCTGGTGAAGACACCGGATCACGAGCTGTGGCCACACGTTCGTGAATGGGTCAGTCCGGCGCGGCGTCCGCCTGTTTGATCTGCATCAATGCGGCGTCACGCCACGGCTGACAACGTGCGCCGTCGGGAAGGCAGACTTCCAAACTCAAGATTGGAGAACATCCAATGGCGAATACACCTGTCGAAGTGAAGAAGACCGCTCCTGTGCCAGCCGGAGCACCCGAATCCTGGCGTTCCTTCCGCACCGAGATGGACCGGCTGTTCGACCGGTTCGCGGGCGGCTGGGGGATGCCGTCACTGCGGCGCATGTTCGATATGGAGCCGACGGCCCGCTACGAGAGTGCGTTCACCATGCCGACGCCGGCGGTGGACATCACCGAGGACGAGGCCGGCTACAAGGTGACGGCGGAACTGCCGGGCATGAGCGAGAAGGAGATCGAGGTCGTGGTGTCGGACGGTACGCTCACGCTGAAGGGCGAGAAGCGCGCCGAGAAGGAGCAGAAGGAGAAGAACTTCTACCTGTCCGAGCGTTCCTACGGTTCGTTCCAGCGCAGCTTCACGCTGCCTGAAGGCGTTGATCGCGAGAAGATCACCGCTGACTTCGCCAAGGGTGTGCTGACCATCGGCATGCCGAAGACAGCGAAGGCGAAGGAGGCAGAGAAGAAGATCGAGGTGAAGGCAGCTGCCTGACGCAGCGTTCACCGTCACGGCCCGTGAAAGCGGGCCGTGATCACCGTTATACGAAAGGGGGAAGTCATGTGGGGTGGAATTGTCGGGCTGATCATTCAGCTGGTTGCCGGTGGCGCGGGCGGCAATATTGCCGGCTCGCTACTGAAGCAGTTTGATCTGGGAGTTGTCGGAAATACGATCGCCGGTGTGATCGGCGGTGGTGTCGGCGCGCAGATCATCGGTCAGTTCCTTGGCGGTGGCGGCGAAGCAGCCGGTGCAGGAGGTCTCGATATCGGCTCGATCATCGGCCAGATTGTTTCTGGCGGTGTCGGCGGAGGCGTCCTGATGGCCATCGTAGGGCTGATCAAGCAGGCGATGGGTGGCCAGAAGGTCGGCTGAATAGCGCGACTGCCTCAGGCCTCGTCGGTCACGTCCGTCGCGGGATGGGATCGTCTTCCACCTGCGCCGCAGGTAGTTGCATCACCACGACGCAGAGTGCGGCGATGGCGGCGGTGAGGCAGGCGCACAGCAGGATGTGCGGCGCCTGCCAGCCCTGCGCCAGCAGGAAGCCGCCCAGCCCGGGGCCGAAGATGCCGCCGAGCCGGCCGATGCCCAGCGCCCAGCCGACGCCGGTGGTGCGCATGCGGGCCGGGTATTTGGCGGCGGACAATCCGTTGGCACCCAACTGTCCGCCGACCACGCACACGCCCATGATGAAGATCGTTGCCAGCAGCGCGAGGTACGGCAGAGCTGCCAGCGCCACAGCCGCGATTACGATGACCCCGCACGCCAGGCAGGCCGTCAGTACACGATCCGTGCCGAGCCTGGTCGCGAGCGGGCCCAGTAGCAGCACACTGAGTGCGCCACCGGCGGAATAGAGGCTCGACGCGAATACCGCCTGAGCCGGCGAGAATCCCTCCAGGTGAAGGACCGTCGGCAGCCAGAAGCCGATCAGGTAGAGGCTGAGCAGGCTGGCGAAGAACATGATCCAGAACAGCACAGTGCGCAGTGCGTATCCGTCGGCGAACAAGGCCCGGATCGGATTGCCGCGTGCCACGTCGACGTGCTGCGCAGGACCCGCGACAGCCGCGTCGGGATCGATGCCCATGTCGGCGAAGATGCGCAGCGCGGCGGGCGAGCGCCTGCCGCGCGTCAGCAGGAAGCGCGGCGACTCCGGCAGCCACAGCAGCAGCACCGGGAACAGCAGCAGCGGCAGTGCGCCGCCGATGTGGAAGATCACCTGCCAGCCGAATATCGGCAGCAGCGCCGCGATCAATTGGCCACCGAGGAACCCGCCCAGTGGATTGCCGGCGAACACCCACATGGTGACGGTGGCGCGCAGCCGGTCCGGCGCGTAGTCGGACGTCAGGGCGACGGTGGACGGCATCAGTGCACCGATGCCGATGCCGGTCATGAAGCGCAGGAATGCCAGCATCGGGATCGAGCCGGCATACGCGGTGGCGAACGAGAACACGCCGAGGAACAGCAGGCTGGTCAGAATGACCGGCTTGCGGCCCAGGCGGTCGCCGGCGGGACCCGATGCCAGCGCGCCCACCATGACGCCGACATTCGACATGACGAAGGCGCTTGCGAACGCCGCCGGTGGCACGTTCCAGGCGTGCGACAGCGACGGCGCGGCCATGCCGATCGCGCTGATGTCGTAGCCGTCGAAGCCCTGTGCCAGTGCACACAGGATGGCGACGCGGATCTGCAAGGCACCGAGCCGCTGGCCTTCCAGTGCCGTCTCGGTCGCGGAGGCGTATGTGGCTGCCATGGATGCTACCTCCCGTAACTTTTGCCTCAGACCATCGGGGAATCGCATTTGACTGACTGAGCTATTCCCCCGGCTACGGGATAAGGATTCATGTGTCGACTCCTTGAGCTGGAGGGGTCCATGGGACTGCCCGGTGACTGCTTTGCGGCGATGCCGGATCCACGGAGCGTCAAGGAGGAGACGAACGAACCATGTTTCAGCATATCGCTTTGGTCGCTCTGGTTGTGCGCGACTATGACGAGGCGATCGAATTCTACGTTGATCGGCTGGGGTTCGAGCTCGTCGAAGATACGCCGTTGGGCGACCACAAGCGGTGGGTGGTTGTGCGCCCCCCAGGTCAGCCGCAGACCGCGTTGCTGTTGGCCAAGGCTGCGGGAGACCGCCAAATCGCCGCAGTCGGGGCGCAGACTGGTGGGCGAGTGTTCCTGTTCTTGCACACTGACGATCTCACAAGAGACTACGCGGCTTATGTCCGACGCGGTGTGGTCTTCGAGGAGACGCCGCGATACGAGGCCTATGGTGTCGTGGCCGTATTCCGAGACCTATACGGGAACCGTTGGGATTTGATCCAGCCGGGCCGGACGATCTGAATACATGGCGGGCGGAAGGGAACTCGCGTCTCGGCAGCGTCTCAATTCGCTGTGGGTGAGACGGAGCGACGCAGCTTTAGAAGTAAAAAAGGATTTTCAACCGCAGATGCACGCAGATAAACGCAGATGAGGTCCGTCTCACCAGTGCGAGGGGCGCCGGCCTTGGGCGCATTGCCGCTGATCTTATCAGCGTTTATCTGCGTGCATCTGCGGTTCAACCTTCTTCTATTGTGCCCGCTGCGGCAGAACGGCTCGTCATGCCGGCGAAGGCCGGCATTTATGACTGACGATGCTCGGGTGCTCAGGCTGCGGCGGCGAGGCGGTGAGCGGGTTTCTTGACGAGTGTCTGGAGGATGGGGCTGTCGCTGTTGACGATGTCGTGGACCAGTTCGGGTGACATCGTGCCGTCGTCGAATTTTTTCGGCAGGCGGCCGAGCGAACGGATCAGTGCGGCACTACTGGGGTTGGCGAGTGCGTATTCCTCGGCCTTGGTGAGGTTGTGGGGCTTGTCTTCGAGTGCGGGTTGCGGCGCGGGCGGTTCGGCAATCGCGGTGGGCGCCGCACGGGCCTCTTTCGCTGCAGCCGTATCGCGCGTGTTGGTGTCCGGCTTGTGCGTCTCGCGTGCGGCCTGCAGGCGCAGCAATTGTCCGAGCGCGCCGCGCGACTGCCGCATCATGCTGGCGGACTGCGCGGAGCATTTCAGGACATGCGGAACGTCCGCCGGGTAGAGGCGGGCGAGGCGCAGGCAGTCGAGCGCCTGGGCGTTTGCGGCGACGCACTGCGAGGCGAGGATCACCTCGGCCGTGTTGACGGGGCGCAGCGAGGCGACGTCGGCGATGATGGCGTGGTCGCGGCGGCTGCGGTCTTCGGCTGAGTTGGTCACGGGCGGGGGGAGCGCGCCGCGGAGGGCGTGGACGGCGAGGTAGTACAGATCCCGGGGGAGCGTGGGGAGGTCAGGCTGAGGCGTGGCGTCCATGGCGGGACGATAGCAGTTAGTATGCATGACTGTCAAGGTTATTAGCACAAAAGACTGGCGGCGGCGTACGGGGCATCGGATCCGCAACGCTTCGTTTACGCGATTGCCATACGACGGCCTCTCGTTCCGATTGACATCTATACGGAAATCCCGTATTAGTGACAAGGCACAATTTGAATGGGATGACACGAAGGCGGCCGTCAATCTGACTAAACACGGCGTGCGGTTTGAGTTCGCTGCTCGTGTGTTCCGTGATGAAGCGGCGGTTGATTTTGATGTCTCGCGGGCCGCGGAGGCGGAGCAGCGCCGCAAGGCCATTGGCAGCGTCGACGGACGGCTATGCACGGTCGTCTACACGATGCGCCAAGGCGCTATCCGGATCATATCGGTGCGTCGATCGAACGCGAAGGAGCGCAGAGCGTATGCGACGGTTTACTCTTGATCCAAAGAATCTGCCATCCTTGAGCAAAGAAGAGCAGGCACGACTGGATGCTATGACAGATGAGGAGATCACAGCGGCGGCCGAGTCTGATCCCGACAATCCACCATTGACCGATGACGAGCTGGAGCGCGTGCGGTTGGCGCGGCGGGTGCAGGCGGTGCGGGGACGTACCGGCCTGAGCCAGCGTCAGTTCGCAGAAGCGTATCGGATCAACGTGGCGCGGCTGCGCGATCTGGAGCAGGGGCGCACACAGCCGGACAGCGCGATGTTGGCGTATCTGGCGGTGATCGCGCGGGAGCCTGAGGCGGTGGAGCGGGCGTTGCGGGAGGAGGAGAAGGCGGGCGCGTAAATGTAGCGGCGCACAATGATGTAAATCGCCTCGGGGCGGCCCGCGCCGCGATATGGCTTGGTCGGCGTGGTGTTGGTGAACACCAGGCTGCCGGTCACGGCGGCGGCGGGGATGTCGTATGCGCCAGGCGCCAACATCATGGCACCCAGGATCGGCAAGGCGCCAGTGGCGGCGACGTAGGCTCCGGCATTGTGCGCCCCGGTCCAGCGCAACGCCAGGAACCGTCCATCCGCGTCCAGCGCCAGTTCGGCGTCGACCGTCTGGTCGCGGCCGTGAAAGTCGGTCAGCAGCGCCTCGGTCCGGGACGGGATCCACTTGACCGGTCGGCCGACGTGCCGCGCGGCCCAGGTGATGACGGCTTCCTCGGGATAGGTATGGCCTTTCATGCCGAAACCGCCGCCCACATCGCGCGCGATCACGCGGATGCGGTTTTGCGGAATGTGCAAGACCTCGTTTGCCAGCGCCGTGCGGACGCCATGCACGTTCTGCGTGCTGGTGTAGAGCGTGTGACGGCGGGTGCCGGGATCGTAATCGGAGAGGCAGCCGCGCGGCTCCATGCTGACGGCGGTGAGCCTGCTGTTGCGGACCGTCAGTTTGGTGACGTGGCGCGCCCGTGCGAAGGCCCGCGCGGTCGCGTCCGTGTCGCCCATGGTCATCGTGAAACTGGTGTTGCCCGGGGCTTCGGCATGCACCAACGGCGCATCCGCGTGCCGGGCATCCACCAGACTGACGACGGCGGGCAGGACATCGTAGTCGATTGCGACCATTTCGGCCGCGTCACGCGCCTGCGCCTCAGTCGCGGCGATGACGACGGCGACACGCTCCCCGACATGGCGCACCCGGTCGCGGGCCAGTGGCCAGATGCTGGTGCGAATTCCTTTGGGCCCGCCGACGTCTTCGGACATGAGCCTGGTCTCCAGGCAACCGAGGCCGGCGGCGGCCCAATCGTCGCCGGTCAGGATGGCGTGAACGCCCGGGGCATGCTCGGCGGCGGCTTTGTCGATGCCGCGGATGCGGGCGCTGGCGTGCGGCGCGTGGATAAAGACCGCGTAGGTCTGGTGGGCGAGATCAATGTCGGCGACAAACCGCCCCCGTCCGGTCAGGAACCTCGGATCTTCTTTGCGAGGGACGGGCTGTCCGATACCGAAGCGCATGGATTTTCCTTCAGGGGTAAGTTGAAGATACGTGCAAAAAGCGGTCACAAGGCTGTCGACCGTAGAGGATGTCTGGGGTGTCCGGCGCCAGCCGGCCAGGTGGGCGCTAATCTGACCGGATGAAACGACGACCGAAGTCTCCCGGTTCGGAAGAGAAGTCCTCAGTGCCCCGCCTCTCCGTATACGAGCGGCGGGCTCGAACGCTGCGTGCACGACGTCCATGCGGCAGGCCAGCACGTCACCCGGGCGTCGCCCAATTATCAAATGGCCGGTCAGGCGTTCCTGGATCTGGACATGCGAGCGAGCGTTCTCTTGTTAATGGACGATCGAAGTTAAGCTCGCATTTGAGAACTCAATGGGCTCCGTTATGGATTATCGAGGTGGGGCGTTGTAGCGCCATCGAGCGCGGCGGCGTTCACGCCGACGCCAAAATAGCCGAGGCGACGCTATGTGTGCGAGGCGGAAGATCGGCTCAGGGTCGACTGCGGCGGTCGTGCGTCGCCAGTCATCTATTGCGCGTCCGTCTCACCGAGCGTGCGCTGTGTCTCAAGTAATGTGCGTCGAAACTGGTGCTGTATTGCGCGCCGAACGGTTCATCATTGTGCGCCGCTACACGTAAGGCCGCCTGCCACGGATTGTCTCGCGGCGATCGCTCACTCATCAGGCAGCGACGCGGCAAGTGCCTGTTCGATGGTGAACGGCGGTGCTTGGGTGGGAGCCCTTATGATTGGTGGGTACAGGTTGGGCAGCCGTATCCTGTGTCGTCGCTCGATCTATCTCTCGAACTGAGTCGAGCGCCACCTTACCGCGGCCGGCACGCCCTCGGTTTTCGCGATCTCGCGAAACCGCGCTCCGAGCTCGGTGGTCGTAGCATAGAGTGGGCCGACAACGTCGAGCCCGGCGTAGAGCGCGGTGCGGAACCCCGCGGCGTCGGCGACCCGGTTGACCGCGCGCTTCGTCGCATACAGCGCCTCCGGCGAGATCAGCGACAGGCGCCTTGCGTAGTCGAGGCTCACGCTGCGCAACTCGGCGAGCGGCACGATGCGATTGATCATGCCGAGGTCGAGGGCGGTGCGGGCGTCGATCTGATCACCGAAGTAGAGCAGTTCGCGCGCCTTCTTGTAGCCGATGATCATCGGCATCACGATTGCCGGGCCGACCGACGAAAACCGCACTTCAGGTTCGCCGAACGTCGCATTGTCGGCGGCAATCGTCAGATCGCACAGCATCACGAGCTCGCATCCGCCGCCGAGCACGTGACCTTGCACCGATGCGATCACCGGCTTCGTCATCAGCCACGGCATCATTTCGAATTCGAGCTGCGGCTGCAGATGCGCATGCGCCTTGGTCGGATCGCTGCGCCAATCGTCGGCGTCGGGGCCCTTGGCGCCGATATCGTAGCCTGCGCAGAAGCTGCGCCCCTCGGCTCGCAACAGCACGACGCTGGTCGCGGGATCGGCATCGGCGCGCGCGAAGGTCTCGGTCAGCGCGTGCTGCAGCTCGTGGCTGATCGCATTGAGCTTGTCCGGTCGATTCAGAGTGATGATGCCGACCTTGTCGTCAACATCATACAGGACCAGTGGGTCCGCCATGGCCGTCCTCCTCCGCCAGTATTGCACGCGCATCTTCGCATGGTTGATCAGTTCGCCGGCCGCGGCGGCGCAGCAGCGGCGCGTACCGGTGGCGGAGCTGGTGCCGATCAGTATGTGGCGAGGGACCGGGATCAGCCTGGGAACCAGTCGCCCAGTACCTGCTCCGAAGCATACTGGGCTCGCGCGAGATCGATCTTCGGCGACTCGCCGAAATCGGCCATGTCTGCCGCGGCGATGCGTGACGCCGTGGCAGACTTGTCTGCGACGACCGCCGGGACTGTCGGTCTGAGGCTAGGCGAGTTCGCGCAGAAGGGTTTCGATCTCGGCTCGCTCGCGCCGGATCGTAGCGCGCCATCCAGCATGCAGCTCGGTGGCCGGTGAGACCTGCAGCTTCATCAGATGCACAAGGACAGTCCGGACGCGGCTTGCCAGTTCACGCCCCTGCGACTTGCCCAAGGCCTCGATCTCCTCGGCCACATTTTGCCAATCGATCGGCACGTTGATGCGCGCGCGCGCCGCGTCGCGCAGGGCCCGAGCCTGGTCTTCGGCCCACAGGACGAGATCACCGTCGTAACTGCGATCGGTTGGCATCGCCGTCAGTGTAATGCTCCGCTTCGCCAACGCCCAGCCCCTTGAAGCCACCTCACCGTCTCATGCATGACATATCCCGCGCATGCTTTGGCGCGGCCGTTTGGGCCCGTACGGGGCTGAGCCAGCGTGGCTTTGCCGGGGTATATCGGTTCAAGGTCGCGCGGCTGCGCGATCTGGAGCAGGGGCGCACACAACCTGACAGCGCGATGCTTGCGTATCTGACGGTGATCGCGCGGGAGCCGGAGGCGGTGAAGCGGGCGTTGCAAGGAGGAACGACGGGCCGAGCGTAACTCTAGTAGTGCTGTTCTGGTCTGAGAAAGTAGGAGTAAATACGCTGCGCTACAAGTGGAGTATCAATATTCTGTACTCCGCCTCCATCGCTCTTCGTAGTGTGCGACTATATAATTTCCGACCGGTCAGCTCGATTTTTCGGACGAACGCATCAATAGTCACTGTGTGCCAATTACCAGGTGACGCATCTCGGTGAACGTCGCTCTGCATTTAAGGGTCGTGACAGGCCTACGTATGATCTGTAACTATTGGAAGTGCACAGATGCTACGTTATTTCATGCCTTGCTTCATTACAGGAGAGGCGCGATTACAAGCCTTGCGCACAAGAGATTCATCGATCGCTGGCGTAATGATCGACTGCGTATCAATAGTGTTTACGGCGACGACGACCGTCATTTCGTGAGCTCAATTCGGTCGTATGTTCCGTACAATCCCGTTTCCGAGGGCCTCTCTTTCTGGCATAGGAGTGTCATCAGTACTGGTTTGCATCAGAAACGCAGACGCAACAGGTACGCAAAGGCTTTGGACGTTCGTTCGCGTCCAGGTAGTGACATACATCTCCTCAGTTACGTGCTCCCTAGTGCTCGGTTTATCAACTCGATAGTTGTCGGCCAGTCTACTCCAGGCACGCTTGGTTGGGAGGAACTGAGCCTTACCATTGATATCTCCCATGCACCAGTCCGTTTACAGACTTGGACGGAGGGTTCCCGCAGATGTCCCCAGACGGACTGAGCTTGCGCTCGTTGACAGACGGCAGAACGTCCCGCTATGAAGTCGCACGGACACTGTAGATCCGCAGTTGCTTCTACCCGTCTGGACGATCACTCGACACCCCGTAAACACTTTAGGTCACAGCATCCGCTGCAAAATCAGCTTCTGCACATCCGACGTGCCCTCGTAGATCTGGCACACCCGCACGTCGCGGTAGATCCGCTCCACTGGATAGTCCGCCAGGTAACCGTACCCTCCCAGCGTCTGGATCGCCGCCGTGCACACTGCCTCGGCCGCCTCACTCGCGAACAGCTTCGCCATGCACGCCGCCTCCAATGCCGGCGCGCCTTCCGCCTTCAGCCGCGCCGCGTGCAGCGTCAACTGCCGTGCTGCCTCCAGCTTCGTCCTGGCATCGACCAGCCGGAACCCCACCGCCTGGAAATCCAAAATCCGCCCGCCGAATGCCTGCCGTTCCTTGGCGTACTCCACCGCGTAGTCCAATGCCGCGCGCGCCATCCCGACGCTCTGCGCCGCGATGCCGATCCGCCCGCTCTCCAGCGTGGACAGCGCGATCTTGTAGCCTTCGCCCTCGGCGCCGATCCGCTGGTCCTCCGGCACCTCCATGTCCTCGAACGCCAGCGCACAGGTCTCGGACGCCTTCTGCCCGAGCTTTTCTTCCCGTCGCACCACCACGTAGCCCGGCGCCGCCTTGTCCACCACGAAGCAGGAGATGCCCTTGCGTCCGGCCGACGGATCGGTGACCGCGAACAGCACCGTGCTCCCCGGCACGCTGCCCGACGAGATGAACTGCTTGGCCCCGTTGATCACGTAGCGATCGCCCTTGCGGACCGCGCGTGTGCGCAGGTTGGACGCATCGGACCCCGCCTGCGGTTCGGTCAGCGCGAACGACCCCACCGCGGCGCCGGTCGCCAGCGGGCGTAGCCAGCGATCCTTCTGTGCGTCGGTGCCGTACTGGTCGAAGATGATGCAGGTGGGCGAGTTGTGCACGCTGACCAAGGTGGAGACCGAGCCGTCGCCGGCGGCGATCTCCTCCAGCAGCAGCGCGTAGGTCACCGGATCGATCTCCGAGCCGTCCCACTGCGCCGGCGTGGTGGCGCCGAGTATGCCGAGTTCGCCCAGTTCGCGGACGATCTCCGGCTCGATGGCGCCGGCCTTCTCGCGCGCCGCGGCGCCGGGGGCGAGCCGCTCGGTGGCGAACCGCCGCGCCATGTCGATGACGAGGGAATTGGTGCCGATCGGGGTATGGTCGGGCATGGCTGGCCTCCTTGCGGGCACCACGATACCAAGGTTGGCTGCCGGCCGCGAACTCGAGGAGGTTGCCGTCGTGTCCGATGTCGATGTGGTGGTGATCGGGGCCGGATGCGCCGGGCTGGGCGCGGCGACCGCTTTGCGCGAGGCGGGCCGGAGCGCGCTGGTGCTGGAGGCGTCGGACCGGATCGGCGGCCGCGCCTGGACCACGCATCCCGCTGAACTCGGCGGCGCCTGGTTCGACATGGGTGCGGTGTGGCTGCACAACGCGGAGACCAACCCGCTGGTGCCGATCGCGCGGGCGACAGGCGAGACGCTGCTCCGTTCGGACGAACTGCGGGTCGAGCGCACCTTCGTCGGCACGCGCGAGGCGACGGCGGAGGAATACGCCGACTACGCCGGTGCCTGGGACCGTTTCGAGAACCGAGGCGCCGAGATCCTCCGCACCCGTGGCGATGCGCCGCTGGCCGAGGTCGCGCGGTCGATGCAGGACGATCCTTGGGCGGTGACAGTGGAGACCTGGGAAGGCCCGATCATCTGCTGTGCTGCCGCCGAGGACTTCAGCCTGCGGGACTGGCTGGGCAATCTGCTGTCGGGCAGCAATCTGGTGCCGCAGGGCGGCATCGGCGCCTTCATTGCCCGGCGGCTGGGCGAGGGTCTCGACATCAGGCTGGCGACGCCGGTCTCGCGGGTGGCCTGGAGCGGTGCAGGCGTCGCGGTCGAGACGGCGCGCGGCACCATCACGGCGAACTCGGCGATCGTGACGGTCTCCACCGGCGTGCTGGGCGCGGGCGCCATCACCTTCGACCCGCCGCTGCCGCCCGAGACGTTGGCGGCGATCCATGCGCTGCCCATGGGGCTGGCGATGAAGGTGGCGTTGCGCGCGACCGGACCGGACCGGCTGGACCTGCCGCTGCATTGCTCGGTCGATCGCCAGGTGAAGCGCAGCGGCGATCCCACCATGGGGTTCCAGTGCTGGCCCTACAAACGTGACTACGTGCAGGGCTGGGTCGGCGGTCCGGTCGCCTGGGAACTGGCCCGCGCCGGCGAGGCGGCGGCAGTCGATTTCGCTCTCGGCCAGTTGCGTTCGCTGTTCGGCAGCCGGGTGGACAGGCTGTTCGCGGGCGGGCCGCTACCTGGTGACGCACTGGGACGCCGATCCGTTCGTGCGCGGCGCCTATTCGTTCGTGCGTCCGGGCGACGCCGATGCGCGCACCGCCCTCGCGCAAGCCCCTGGCCGAGGGCCGCCTGCTGTTCGCGGGAGAGGCCTGTCACAACGGCATGGCGGGCACCGTCGCCGGCGCGTGGATCAGCGGGCAGGATGCGGCGCGCGTCGTGGCGTGATAACGTTGCGTCCGGGGAGGAACCAGACCATGACAATCCAGGCACTCGGCTATCTCGGCATCGGCACCGACAGGCTCGACGACTGGACCAGTTACGCGACCAACTGGCTCGGCATGCAGGCGGTGGATCGCGGCGCCGGCGTTCGCGCGTTCCGCATGGACGACCGGAAGCAGCGCCTGGTGATCGATCGGTCATTGCCTGAAGGGCAGCGTTACTTCGGCTGGGAGGTGGCGGACGCCGCTTCGCTAGATACGCTGGCGGCACGGTTGGAAGCGGCGGGTGTTTCGGTGAAGCGCGAACCTTCTGCGCTCGCCGATCAGCGCTTCGTGCGCGGGCTGATCTCGTTCGCCGATCCGTCCGGCAATCGGCTGGAGGCGTTCCATGGCGCGCATATCGCCGATGAACCGTTCCGACCTGGCCGCTCCATTTCCGGCTTCCGCACCGGGCCGATGGGCATGGGTCATGTGGTGCTGCTGGTGACCGATATCGACACGGCATTGCCGTTCTATTGCGATCTGCTCGGCTTCCGTGTCAGCGACTTCATCCGCAAGCCGATCACTGCGTATTTCCTGCACGCCAATCCGCGGCATCACAGCGTTGCGCTGTTCGAGGCGCCCCATACGGGCATGCATCACCTGATGGTGGAGCTCTATTCGTTCGACGATGTCGGCCAGGGCTACGACATCGCACTCGGCGAGAAGGAGCGGATCGTCGCGACGCTCGGGCGGCATCCGAATGATCTGGTCACATCGTTCTATATGCACACGCCGTCGGACATCCTGGTCGAGTACGGCTGGGGCGGCGTCGAGGTGGACGATGCGACGTGGCAGCCGTCGGAGATGACCAGCGTCGCCAGCTACTGGGGCCATCACGGGCTGTTCGACGCGATGGGACCGGATGGCGCGCCGCCTATGCTGACGCAGGAAGGTCTGCGTGCGCCGTTGCAGGTGATGGAGGGCAACTACCACCGGATGAGTGGCGTGTGCCCGTGGTGGGATTCCATCAAGCGGTAACACGGCGGATTGTCCCCCCGGACCGGATCCGGGGGTGTTGCGTATCTGTCCCGCGGCGCTACGCTCCCGGCAATCCAGGGAAGGAGTACGCGCCGATGCTGTCACGCGAGGAAAACGAACTCATCACCCGGGTCGGGCAGGGCACCCCGATGGGCAATGCGATGCGGATGTACTGGATTCCCGCGTTGCTCGCGAGCGAGATCGCCGAACCCGATGGCCCCCCTGCCCGCGTCCGTCTGCTCGGCGAGGACTTGTTGGCGTTCCGTGACACCGAGGGCCGCATCGGGCTGATCGAGGAGTTCTGCCCGCATCGTCGCGTCTCGCTGTATTTCGGGCGGAACGAGGAATGCGGCCTGCGCTGCATCTATCATGGCTGGAAGTTCGACGTCACCGGCGCCTGCGTCGACATGATGAACGAGCCGGAGGAATACGACTTCAAGCACAAGGTCCGGACCACGGCGTATCCAACGTGCGAACTGGGCGGGATCGTGTGGGCCTATCTCGGCCCCGCCGAGAAGATGCCACCGCTGCCGAAGTTCGCCTGGACGCAGGCGCCGGAAGCCAATCGCCACGTCACCAAGGTGATCGAGGAGTGCAACTGGCTGCAGGCGCTGGAAGGCGGCATCGACACGTCGCACGCGCCCATCCTGCACCGGCTGCTGACCGACAGCTCGAAGCGCGGCGGCATCAAGCCGTCCAGCCCGTTTGTGCGCGGCAAGGCGCCGAAGTTGGTCGTCGATCTCACCGACTACGGTTACCAGTATGCCGGCATCCGGCCGCTCGACGACAGCGACAACGTACATATCCGCACCTACCAGTTCGTCATGCCGTTCCACCAGATCAGGCCGTCGCGCTCGGAGAGCGGACTGGAACTCGACGCCGGCCATATCTGGGTGCCGATCGATGACGAGAACTGCACGGTGTACAACTGGAGCTACTGCCCGGACGGGCCGCTGACCGAGGAGGACAAGCTCGAGCGCGGCCTGGGCAATGGCCCGCTGCACGTCGATCCGAAAACGTTCCGCTCCAAGGCGAACCGGTTGAACGACTACCTGCTCGACCGCGCGGTACAGCGGACCGAGACCTTCTCCGGCATCGACGGCATCAACGCTCAGGACCGTGCGCTGCAGGAGAGCATGGGCGCCGTTGTCGATCGCTCGAAGGAGCATCTCGGGCCAGCCGACAAGGCGATCATCCAGGCGCGCAAGCTGCTGCGCCAGGCGGTGAAGACGGTGGAGGCAGGTGGCACACCCGACGGCACCGGTACCAGCTACTACCCGTTGCGCGCCCATGAGTTAGTGGTTTCGAGCGCACTGGACTGGCGCGCGGAACTGGTGCCGGAGATGAAGCGGGAGACAATCCTGCAGACCGTGTAGGTCGGCGAGGGGGCGGGTTCAGGCCCGCCCCTGATCCGCGGGCGTAAGCGCTGCGTGATCGCGCGACCATGCGCGCAGCCACGTCGCGAACGCGTCGAACGGCAGTGGCCGGCTGAAATGGAAACCTTGCAGGCTGTCGATCCCGAGTTCGGTCAGCAGCCGCGCCGTCTCGGCGGTTTCCACGCCCTCTGCCACGCTCGCCAGCCGCATGTCGCGTGCAAGCTGGATCACCGATCGGACGATCGTCAGCGAGTTGTTCGAAGTCGCCAGATCGCTGACGAACGACTTGTCGATCTTGATCGTTGTGAACGGCATCCGTCGCAGCGTCTTCAGCATCGAATGCCCGGTGCCGAAATCGTCGATGGCGATCGGAAACCCCTTCAGACGGAGGCGCGTGAGAACAGCGGCCGTCGCCTCCAGATCATGCATTGCGACGCTTTCCGTGATCTCCAGCGCGATCGCGCCAAGGGGGACCGAACAGCGCTCCAGTACGCCCGCCATGCGATCGGGAAAGTCGCGCGCGCACAGGTTTCGGCCGGAAATGTTGATGCAGATCTGGGTTTCTAATCCCAGCTCCGCGAGCCGCCGATAGTGCGCCACGCCGGTCTCCGCCACCCACATGGTAAGCCGGTCGATCATATCGGCGTTCTCTTCGGCAACGGGAATGAAGCTATCCGGCTGCATCAGTCCCAGCACCGGATGGTGCCAGCGGATGAGTGCCTCGGCGCACGTCACGCCATGCCCTTTGGCGGAGACGATGGGTTGCAGATACAGCTCCATCCGGCCGGCACTGATCGCGTGAGCGACGTCGTCTGCCGAGATTGATGCATGTTCTGGCGGTGCGACGGTGGCCGGCGGCGTTACGGTGACCGGATTCCGCTCTATCGCTGCCAGTACCTCGTGTATCCGCGCCGCGCGTGCCGGCTTCTCGAGCACCGCCGCGACGCTCAGTCCCAGCGAATCACCGATCTGCTGCGCCGAGGCAAGTACGCGCGAGTCAAACCCGCTTATCAGCACGATCGCGCCGCCGTAGCCCTCGCTGTGCAGGAAGTGCAGTTGCTCGACCCCGTCGCTGGCGCCGAGCTGCAGGTCCAGCATGATCGCGTCCGGTGGTGTGGCGCTGATCAGAGCCTGGAAGTCCGCCTCGTGGGTGACTGTCTGCGCCGTCCAGCCGCGATCCCTGGCCACGGTAGCCATGAACTGTGCGATCGATTCGTCATCGTCGAGAGCGACGAGGTGCATGTCAGGCCACGACTTCAACCGGTTGATAGGGCTTCACGATAAATCCGGCACGACCAGGCGCATCGATTTCGCTTTTGTAGCATGATGGGGGGACAAGTCCTCAAAGCAAATGATGCGAATGCAGCCAGATGGGGTGCGCTCAGATTGCGCGCAAGAGCTTTACCCGCGAGTTCAGCGGGCATCTTCCGGCCCGCGCACTACGATCGCCTATACCGTTATAACAGCGTTAAACGCTGGAAAATCGATGGCATCCGCACTGACAATGGCGACGCCTGAGTCGCTTAGACGCGCCAGGCACACAGCGTCCTCTGCTTCCGCCAGCGCGCGTTGTGCCGCTTCGCTGTCGCGCACCGCGGCGTCGAGCAGGCCGCGCAGTTCGGCCGGAAGCGCGTCGTAGCGCGACCGGTTCATCAGCAGGGTTGCGATGCCGAGCAGATGCCCGGTCAGGCTGACGTGCTTGTGGTGAACGTGCACGTTGAAGTTGATCATATTGGTGAGCGGGTTCTCCTGTGCGTCGATCGTGTGGTCGGCCACCGCGCGCGGCAGATCGGCAACATCGATGAACGTCGGGACAAAACCGAGCCGACGGAACGCCGATTGATGCTGCGCGTTGTCGAGCGTGCGGAGGCGCAGACCGACACAATCGGCGGGCGTTCGGATCGGCCGGACGGCGTTGCTGATGTGACGGATGCCGTTGTCCCACCAGCCGAGAACGCGATAATTTGTTGCCGATGCCACCTGTTCGGCGAGGGCCGCTCCGGTTGTGCTATCCAGTCCGCCGAACACGTTCTCGCGCGTGCCGGCCTGGAACGGCCGGTCGAACGCGCCGAGGGCCGGCACGCGGCTCGCGAGATAGCTCGACGCGAAATAACAGCCGTCGAGTTCGCCCGTGTCCACCATGGTGAGCAGATCGCTGGCCTTGCGGCCGGTGGCGACGATGCTGTCGGTCACCTTGATGCGGAGCGCATCGCCCGCATGGCGTGCGACGCGGTCGCGCAACGCGTGCAGCGCGCGGGTGTGCACGGAGCGCGCGGGTTGATAGCCGGCGAAGTGAAGCTCGATCATGGGTTGTGTATGGCCCAATGGCGGCCATCTTGCCATGGTCGGATCGATCGGAGGACCCATGCCTATCCGTCTGTTCCCGTGGCGCAAGCCGCGCGTCAATGTGATCGAGATGCATGGACTGATCGCGCCGCGACCGGGCGCGGTCGGCATGGGAACCATGGCGCCGCTGATCGACCGCGCGTTCCGTTCGGCGCGCGGCCGGCCGGTGATCCTGGACATTGAAAGTCCGGGTGGTTCGCCGGTGCAGTCCGACCTGATCGCCGCGCTTGTCCGGCGCCGCGCCGATGAGCTGAGGCTGCGCGTGCATGCCGTGATCCGCGAGGTCGGGGCGTCGGGAGGTTATTGGCTCGCGTGCGCCGCGGATGAGATCCACGCCAATCCGATGAGCATCGTCGGATCGATCGGCGTTCGCGGCGGCGGGTTCGGATTTCCCGATATGCTGACGCGCGTCGGTGTCGAACGTAGGCTTTACACTGCCGGTGCCAACAAGGCGCGGCTCGATCCGTTCAGTCCGGAGAAGCCGGAGGATGTCGCGTTCGTGCAGCAGTTGCTGGACGCGCTGCACGAGCGCTTCAAGGCGTGGGTGCGAACACGGCGCGCCGGGAAGCTGAAGGGCGACGAGGCGGCGCTGTTCGATGGCAGCTTCATGCTGGGCGAGCGTGCACTGGAACTTGGCCTGATCGATGGCTTTGGCGATATCGACAGCCTGGTGCGCACGCTCGGCGGCGCGAAGGCGAGGGCGCGCGTGTTTCGTCCGCGGCGCCGCGGTTTGCTGCGACGATTGCCGGGGATGATGGTCGACGCGCTGTTTGACGCGATCGAGGCGAGAAGCTGGCGGGTTGAGCTGCGGTAGGACGCTGCTGTGGTTGCGAGTTCCACGCCGGCCTGCGGCAGACCCGCCCTGGATGAAACTGGCGCTGCTTCGATGTTCACCTCGCCCACGCAGTGGGAGAGGTCGGCGCGTAGCGCCGGGTGAGGGTATTCCCCCGCGCACAGCACCCTCACCCGCCGCGCGGAGCGCGGCGACCTCTCCCGCAAGCGGGCGAGGTGAACGTGCGCTCTGCCGCGGTCGGTGACGTTACCCGCGCCCGATGAATGGCATCTTCGTGGCCATGATGGTGACGAACTGCACGTTCGATTCCAGCGGCAGGTTGGACATGAACAGTATCTGCTGGCCGACATGGTTCACGTCCATGCGCGCCTCCTGCATCAACTGCCCATGCGGCTGCATCTGCCCGGCGGTCGAGCGCGCCGTCAGCGGCGTTGCCGCATTGCCGATATCGATCTGACCGGCACAGATGTCGAATTCGCGGCCGTCGAGCGAGATCGACCTGGTCAGCCCGGTCACCCCGTGCTTGGACGCGGTGTAGGCGACGGAACCTACCCGCGGCACGTGCGCCGAGATGGAGCCGTTGTTGATGATGCGCCCGCCGCGCGGCGACTGGTCGCGCATCATGCGGAACGCGGCATTGGCGCAGAGGAACATGGCATCGAGGTTCACCGAGACCACGCGACGCCACATCTCGTAGGTGAAGTCGCCGAAATTCGTGGTGGGCGTCCCGCCGCCGGCGTTGTTGAACAGCATGTCGACGCGGCCGAAGTTCGATTTGACCTGCGCGAACAGATTGTCCACCTGGGCGGGGTCCGTCACGTCGGTCTGCACCACCAGCGCACGGCCGCCGGTCTTCATGCCGGCGGTCTCTTCCAACATTTCCTTGCGTCGGCCGGCCAGCGCCACGGACCAGCCATCCTTCATCAGTGCAAGCGCCGATGCGCGCCCGATGCCGCTGCCTGCGCCGGTGATGACGGCGAAACGGTCTGCCATGGTGCTTCTCCCCTCGGTTCCTCTTGGCCGACGGCATTGTGGACCGTGGTTGCGGGGTGGGGAAGATGGTGCAAGCGTCTGCCTGACCCACGAGAGGGACGCACATGCCGCGCTTCGCCGCGATCGGGCTTGATCACCGCCACATCTACGATCTGACGCAGGACCTGCTGGACGAAGGCGCGGAGTGTGTCGGCTACAATCCCGACACGACGGACCCGCGCGTGCTTGCCGGTTTTCGCAAGCGCTTCCCGCATGTGCCCGAGGCAGAGACGAAGCGACTGCTGGAGGATCCGTCGATTGACTTCGTGGTGATTGCGGCGCGTCCGTGCGACCGCGCCGATCTGGCGATCGCGGCGATGCGGCGTGGCAAGGACGTGATGGTGGACAAGCCTGGCATCACGACCTTCGAGCAGCTTGTTGCCGTCGAGCAGGCGGTGAAGGAGACCGGACGCATCTGGTCGATCTGTCTGGGCCGGCTTGCCTCGCCCGCGGTGCAGGAGGCGCTGCGCATTGTCCGGTCTGGTGAACTCGGACGGCTGGTGCACACGACGTCGCTCGGTCCGCACCGGTTGAACCGCGCACTGCGACCGCCGTGGTTCTTCGATACGCCGGCGTACGGCGGCATCATCAACGATATCGGCGTGCATTCAATCGATCAGTTTCTTGCGTTTGCCGAGGCTGACGATGCCGAGATCGTGTCGTGCAGCGTCGGCGCCTTCGGCACCGAGCCGCCGGGGTTCGAGGATTTTGCCGAGCTCGTCCTGGCGACACCGACGGTGCGCGGCTATATCCGGCTCGACTGGTTCACGCCCGATGGGCTGCCCACCTGGGGCGACGGCCGCTTCTTCATCGTCGGGACCGAGGGAACGCTCGAGCTGCGCAAGAACCTCGACATCGAGGGCCGTGAAGGCACCGACCACATGTTCATCGCCAACCGGACCGCGACGCGCTACGTCGATTGCAGCAAGTTGCCGGTGACTTACTACCGGAATTTTCTCAGTGACATCGCGGAGCGGGGCGAAACCGCCATGCCGCAACGGCAGGTGTTCAGCGTCTGCCGGCTCGCGTTGCAGGCGCAGGCTCAGGGGCTGCGCTACACGGCAAGACGCCAGTGATCGGCATTTCCGTCATCGGCCTGGGCAACGCGCTGCAGCCGCATGCACGCGCACTGGTCGATCTTGCCGATCGCGTGCGTGTGGTCTGGGCCGCGGCGAGCAGTGAGGCGCGGCTGAACGCCGTGGCGGAGCGCTATGGTTTTCCCACCACCACCGACGTCGCGCGTGCCATCGAGGATGAGGCGGTCGATGCGGTGATGGTGCTGACACCGGCGAACGCGCATCTGCCGATCGCGCAGACCGCATTCGCCGCCGGCAGGCACGTGCTGTGCGAAAAGCCGCTGGAGGTATCGATCGAGCGCGGTGAGCAGCTTGTCGCCGCGGGACGGCAGGCGCATCGCCGCCTCGGCATCTGTCTTCAGATGCGCTTCCGGCCAGGCAGCCAGCGTCTGCATCAGGTGCTGCGCGACGGCGGCCTCGGCGAGGTCCAGGCGGCGACGATGATGGTGCCGTGGTGGCGCCCGCAGTCCTACTACGACGAGCCTGGGCGTGGCGTGAAGGCGCGCGATGGCGGTGGCGTATTGATCACCCAGGCGATCCACACGCTCGATCTGTTCCGGTGGCTGGTCGGCATCGAGAGCATCGAGGCAGCACAGGTGCGCACCACCGCATTGCACCGCATGGAGACAGAGGACTACGCATCCGCGCTGGTGCGCCTGGGCAACGGGGCGCCAGGTACCATCATCGCCACGGTCGCTGCATGGCCCGGCAGCCCCGAGTGGCTGCACATCGTCGGCTCCAAGGGCACAGCGCGATTGGAAGGCGGCAGTCTGCGGCTTGCATTTGTCGATGGGCGTGAGGAAGTGCTGGCCGACACTGCGGGTTCCGGGAGCGGCGCCAACGTGATGAGCTTTTCGCACGACGCTCACCGGGCTGTGCTGAGTGATTTCCTCGATGCGATCGAGCAGGGACGCGACCCGGCGATTCCAGGTGAGGAGGCGCTGGCGACCCAGCGCGTGATCGAGGCTATCTTGAACAAGGGAGGACGTTGAATGCAGGACCTGCTGCCATTGGCGGAGAAGCTCGGCGCGCGACTGAAGGCGCGTGGCGATACCATCGCAATTGCCGAATCCTCGACGGGTGGGCTGATTTCCGCGGCGCTGCTTTCGGTTGGCGGCGCGTCAGCGTATTTCCGCGGCGGGAGCGTGATCTATACGCACTACGCACGGTCGGGCTTCCTCGACATTCCCAATCCGCTGCCTGATGGCATGCGCGCTTCGTCCGAGCCCTATGCGGCGCTGCTCGCTGCAACCGTGCGGAGCAGGCTCGGTTCGACATGGGGGCTGAGCGAGACCGGTGCCACCGGACCGACCGGGAATCGCTATGGCGACGCTGCGGGGCATACCTGCATCGGGTTGGAAGGTCCGAACTTCTCGCGCGCGATTACCTTGGAGACGGGCAGTGCTGACCGGGTCGCCAATATGCGTGCGTTCTCCAAGCGAGCGATGGAATTGTTGGCAGAGGCGCTGGGATAGATTTACACATTGGCAAGCCGAGGGCCTCTATATCCCTCTCCGCCCCTCGGGCGGAGAGGGCAGGGTGAGGTGGGGGCTTGCCGATGGCACTGCGGCAAAGGACTTCGATTGCACGCAGGCTGCGGCGCGATGCCACCGTGGTCGAGAAGCGACTTTGGCAGGCGCTGCGGATGATGCACACACAGTGGAAGTTTCGGCGACAGCATCCGATCGGACGTCGTGTCGTCGACTTCGCCTGTCCGGCACGCAAACTGGCGATTGAACTGGACGGTGCCCAGCACGGGGAACGGCAGGAAGCCGATGCCGCGCGCTCCGCTGAGCTTGGCGAATTTGGTTATCGTGTCATTCGGTTCTGGAATAATGAGGTCGTCGAAAATCTCGACGGGGTAGTGCAGGCGATCCTGATGGCGCTTGAAGAAGCCCCCACCTCACCCTGACCCTCTCCGCCCCGAGGGGCGGAGAGGGAATAAATAACGTCAGCGCGCCGCCACGTGCTTCGTGTCGCCGAGTAGTGCCGCAAGCGTCGGTTCGATGGCTTCGGCCATCAGTGCCTGGCCTTCCGCTGTCGGATGCAGCGGTGGCTCGGGTGGCGTCAGCCGAGGATCGAAGAACAGATCGCGGTCCAGTCTGCCGGCCTTCATGAACGTCGGCGCGATATCGAGGTAGGTAACGTCGTTGCGGCTGCGGTAGTGCTCCGCAAGGGTGCGGTTGATCGCCAGCGTCGTCTCGGTGACGAAGGCGGAGCGATCGGACGGCAGTACGCCGAGCAGCAGCAGCCTGGTATGTGGCAGTCGGCTGCGCAGTTGCTCGACAATGGCATCGATGCCTGCGACGGTGTCGTCCGCCGACCAGTGCAACCGGCCGAGATCGTTTGCGCCGATCAGGATCACCGCGACCTTCGGTGCAATGCCGGCGACTTCACCGTTCTCGATGCGCCACAGCAGGTGCGAGGTCGCATCGCCTTTGAAGCCGAGATTGACCGCGTTGCGATCGCCATAGAACCGCCGCCAGACCGGCGCGAAATCGTGCCACTCGGGCGGGCCGCTCAACTCGTAATCCTGGGTGATCGAATCGCCGAGGAAGATCAGATCGACATGATGCGTGCGCAGCTCTTGCTGCTTGGCCTCGAAGCGCGCGCGCCACCAGTGCGTGTCCATACGCGAGATGGGCGTGGCGGCAAGCACAGTGCGCGGCGGTGGTGCGGCGTCGCTCAGCAGGAGTGGCAGAACCGCGGCCAGGCACAGGCGCAGCACGAGTTGCATGATCGGCGAATCCTTTGGAGATCGTAGCAATTCTATAGCAGAAGCGTGACCGGAATTGGTATACGAAGTTTCCGTGCGACCGGAACTCATCATCTTCGACTGTGACGGCGTGCTGGTCGACAGCGAGGTGATCGCCTGTCGGGCGGACGCCCTGTGCCTTGCCGAGATCGGCATCGCGATCTCGGCCGAGGAGATCATGGATCGCTACCTTGGGATCAGCGCGGCGGAGATGTGCACCGATATCGAGCTTCGGCTTGGGCGCAGCCTGCCGGCGAATTTCGCTGAAATTCTGCGCGCGCGTGTCGCTGCCGTGTTCGACACGGAGCTTGCGCCGATCGCAGGGGTGGAGGCGGTGCTGGAGGCATTGCCGTTCCGCCGCTGTGTTGCCTCCAGCAGCGCGGTGGAACGTCTGCGCCATTCGCTGTCTCTGACGGGGCTGCTTGGCTACTTCGAACCGAACGTCTTCAGCGCGACTCAGGTGAGGCGCGGCAAGCCGGCGCCTGATCTCTTCTGGTTAGCGGCCGACTCGCTGCGGGCGACGCGGGCGACGTGCCTGGTGATCGAGGACAGCGTGCCAGGCGTGCAGGCCGCGGTGGCGGCGGGGATTCCGGTGATCGGCTTTACCGGTGGTGCGCATTGCCGGCCGGGCCACGCCGAACGGCTGCGCGGTGCGGGCGCCATCGCGGTTGCCGATGCGATGCCGAGGCTTCCGGGTGTGATTGCGGCGGCCTAGCATCCGCCGGACCGTGCGGAGAGGGCGATCATGCGCATCACGAAGATCGAGGACCTGCATTGCAATGCGGGATGGCGCGACTTCTCGTTCCTGAAGATCAGCACCGATGAAGGGCTGGTGGGTTGGTCGGAGTTCATGGAGTTGTACGGTTCTGAGGGACTTGCCGGCGTTATCCGCAAGCTTGGCGCGCGGCTGATCGGCTGGGACCCGCGGCCGGTCGAGAAAGTGACCGCCTATCTGCACGGCGTGACGCGGCAGTCGGTCGGTGGAATTGCACAGCAGGCGATCGCGGCGATCGAGAATGCACTGGTCGATCTGAAGGCGAAGGCTCTCGGTATTCCGGTGTACGAAATGCTTGGCGGGCCGGTGCGCGATCGGCTGCAGCTCTACTGGTCGCATTGCGGCACCTGGCGGATCAGCCACGCGAGCCGCATCAAGGAGTGGACCGGCTTCGATCCGATCCGCTCGCTGGACGATGTGGAGCGGGCCGGCGCCGAGGTGGCGCGGCGCGGCTTCAAGGGGCTGAAGACCAACATCATGCGCTTCGAGGGGCCGAAGGCCGTATATTCATATGCCTGGATTCAATGGGCCGGGCTGGCCGGAGCTCAATATCAGCCGCGACCTTGTTGATGGGCTGGTGGCGCAGATGACGGCGTTCCGCAACGGCGCGGGTCCGAATGTCGGGCTGCATCTGGATCTGAACTTCAACTTCAAGACCGAGGGCTATATCCGGCTGGCGCAGGCGCTGGAGCCGTTCGATCTGGTGTGGCTGGAGATCGACAGCTACGACCCGGCCGCACTGGCGACCATCCGGCGTTCGGCGCGTACGCGGGTCGCGTCGCTGGAATCGCTGCACGGGCGGCGGCAGTTCCGACCGTTCTTCGAGCAGCAGTCGGTCGATGTGGCGATCATCGACGTGGCATGGAACGGCATCCTGGAATCGATGAAGATCGCGGCGATGGCGGACGCCTATGAGGTGAACGTGGCGCCGCATAACTTCAACGGTCACATCGGCTCGCTGATGAGCGCGCACATGTGCGCGGCGATTCCGAACTTCCGGGTGATGGAGATCGACATCGAGGATGTGCCGTGGAAGGACGATCTGGTTACACCGGTGCCGGTGATCGAGGACGGCATGCTTGTCCTGCCGACCGGGCCGGGCTGGGGCGTGGACGTGAACGAGGACGTGATCCGCGCCCATCCGCCGGAGCCGATGGGGCGGTGGGAGAGATAGCTACGGGTGCTGCAACCGCACCAGTGAGCGCGGCATCAGCAGCGGCAGGATAATGCCGACACCCAATCCCCAGAACCCATTGATCACGAGGGAACGGAGTATGTTTGCCGGCATCCAGCCGCCGGCGATCGGCAGACCCTTCAGTGGTGCCACGATGAACATGCCGACCAGCGCGGCGATCACGCCCAGGATCAGGCCGTTCAGCCAGGCCGGCCAGGTGAAGCGCGGCATGGCGAGACCGAAGGCGGCACCGTAGAGCCCGCCCCAGAAGCAGAGATCGGCGATGCGCGGCACGCCGAAAGGCGGCACCGGTGCCGTGGGGTATGGTGCAAACTGGACCCAACCGGCCGCGTGCAAGGCCGCCACCATTCCCTGATGGAATGTCAGCACCGCGATGGCTCCGGCGATGAAGCCGAGAAAGACCCGCATCAACGCTGACGGCATGTTCTCCTCCCTTTGCTTATTTGTCGCCAACCATCTGGTACTGGCGCCTAATCCGTCAATCCAGGGCGGGAGGCGTAGCCGGCTGCTCGTCCTTCAGCGCAACACCGGTGAGGCGCAGCCGCCGCATCGCGGCGATCAGCCAGAGCAGTTTGTCGCCGGCGACCTCCGGGGGCAGGCCGTCCGGACGGATATTGGAGATGCAGTTCCGTTCAGCATCGGTGCGGCCGCGACGCGGCTGCCAGGTGAGATAGACGCCGAGACTGTCGGCCGCGGAGAGTCCGGGGCGCTCGCCGATCAGCACCGCCACCGCTTCGGCTTCCATTGCCTCGCCGATGTCGTCGCCGAGTGCGACGCGGCCCTGCTCGGCGACGACGATCGGTGCCACCGTGCCTTGCAGACGGGGAAGCACGTGTCGCAGCAGCGTCACCGCGTGGCGTTGTACCGCGATTGCTGACAGGCCGTCGCACACCACGAACAGCATGACGCCCGGCGCGGACGGGATCGCGGCTCGATCGCGCAGACGGCGGCCGAGGTCAGGCCGCAGCAGGTAGGTGCGCCGGTCGGCGGCCTCGCTGTGCACAGCGAGACTGACCATGCCAGCCGCGCTCATCTCCGCGCTCAGCGCAGCGACATCGAGCGCCGCGTGCACTGCATCGCGCGCCGCCGCGTGTGCCGCCTGGAATTCGAGATGCGCTGCTGTCGGCAATCCGTTGCCTGCGCGGCCAAGTGCTACGCGTGCCGGCGTGAAGCGCCGCAGATCGATCCAGCGTGCCGGTGTACTGTCTTGCATCGCTTCTCTCGGCTCTCCGGAACCTCATACACCCCGTGCTAATTCAAGGCTGATGGGCAGCCTCCGATATACATCATCCTATGTGAGCCTCCTCACTGTGTTTCACCCGTCCGTTCTTTATCAGCAAGAATTGCGGTCAAATGTCAGACCGCGATCAGAACAATGAGGAACACAAGGATGAACACCTCTAAAACGGGGGCGGACCTTCCGGCGCCGCTGTCGCTCACCCTGGACGAAGTTCGCGAAGTGGCTGGCGGTACGACCACACTCGCCGTCAGCGCTGTTGCGCATTGGTGGTGGTACGGCCAGCCGGCTTGGCTGAGCGCGGCCAGCCAGGCCACGTTGCCCGGCAATGTGGCCGTTGGGGGAGCAGGACAGGTCTTGGGAGGCTGACTGCCCTGAGCTGAGCAAGGCCGCCCCGCGGTCGAACGCCCGCCTGGATGGCAGTCATGCGCGGATTTCGCGCGGGGCTGCGCCAGGCGGGTCCTCCACTTGCAACGCCGTTATGTTCGGAAATCTGGTCATGAAAAGAGCCAATGATGCGGGCCCTCTTCTGTGCCCGAGCGCCCACACCGCCGCGCCCGGCGCACGTCTGTTCGGCGTGCAGGTGCGCACGGAAGGGGGCGAACGGCAGCTTGCTTACCTGACAGAGACGCACCCGATCACCGAGAAGGTGATGAAGCTTGCAGGTTCGGGGGCGCCACATGAGGTGCTGCGCGTTGCCGCGCACTGCATCGAGGGCCAGTGCCCGCATTGGAACGGAGAAGGTTGTCGGTTGGCGACGCGTGTGGCGACGATGCTGCCGCCCGCGGTTTCAGCGCTGCCGCGCTGTGCTATTCGCCCGCGCTGTCTGTGGTTCAAGCAGGAAGGACCGGCGGCATGCGTCAGGTGTCCGCAGGTGGCGACGATCGATCAGCATCCGTCCGATGCGCTTGGTGCGACGGTGGCGCAACTGGAATTGCCGGAGGATGATGTCGTTTTGCAGCCGCATCGTGCCTGAGAGCCTGTTTCTGAATGGTAGCGGCACGGCTGCCGACCTTGCGGACCAGCGCGGCGAGTGACAGGAAACGCTTGTTCACGTAGTACCGGTGCCTGAGTAGGTGCAGAGGGAGCCTTCCCTTGCAGGCATCAGAGGCTACGCGTGCGGTGCCTGCGGCAATGTCGACCGCCTCAGCGCTTGGTCTGACGGTGGACGACGCGGTCGTTCTTCAGAACTCGAATAGGCTCGCGTTGCGCCTGCTGCCCTGTGACGCCCTCGCCCGAGTCGCACATGTAGCGAACCACAACGCACAGTTCGAAGTCGAGCTTGCCCAGCGGCTCGCCGAGACCGAGAGCCCGGTGGCTACCCTTGAGCCCCGAGTGGAACCACGCGTCTACGAGTGTGACGGCTTCGTGATCACGCTGTGGACCTACTACGAACCTCTGTCACCTCGGGAGGTCTCACCCGCCGACTACGCAAATGCGCTCGGACGGCTGCATGCCGGCATGCGGAAGCTCGATGTCGCGACGCCGCATTTCACGGATCGAGTCGCGCAGGCCCAACGGCTCGTTGCCAGCTGCGACCACACTCCGGCGCTCGCGGACTCGGACCGGGAGTTTCTCAGCCACACGTTACGAAGCCTCCGACGAGCGATCGTCGACCACGCCGCGGCCGAGCAACTGCTGCACGGCGAGCCACACCCGGGCAACGTGCTCAACACGAAGAACGGGCCGCTGTTCATAGACCTGGAGACCTGTTGTCGTGGGCCTATCGAGTTCGACCTCGCCCACGCGCCCGAAGAGGTCATCGAGCGCTACCAGAACGCTGACCAGGAATTGCTCCGCAAGTGCCGGACCCTCGTCCTTGCTATGGTTGCTGCGTGGCGCTGGGATCGGAATGACCAATTCCCGGACGGGCGCCGAATGGGCACTGAACTCCTCAGCGCCCTGCGAAAGGTCCCCCTGAGCTGAGTTGGTCGCTTGCTATTCGAGGCCGATCAGTGTTGGCGCCAAGGGTGCGGGGATCTGTTCAGGCGCGAGCGAGCCCTCGAGGCCCATGCGGGCGAGCCACGCCTCGAACTCAGGTGCCGGACGCAGGCCGAGAGCGCCGCGCAGATAAAGCGCATCGTGAAACGACGTGCTCTGGTACGACAGCATCACGTCGTCGGCGCCGGGCACGCCCATCACGTAGGTCACGCCCGCGACGCCCAGCAGCGTGAGCAGCGCATCCATGTCGTCCTGATCGGCCTCGGCGTGGTTGGTGTAGCAGACGTCCACGCCCATCGGCAGGCCGAGCAGCTTGCCGCAGAAGTGGTCCTCGAGCCCGGCACGGGTGATCTGCTTGCCGTCGTGCAGGTACTCCGGACCGATGAAGCCGACCACGCTGTTGACCAGCAGCGGCGAGAATGCGCGCGCCACAGCGTAGGCCCGGGCCTCTATGGTCTGCTGATCGACGCCGTGATGCGCATCGGCCGAGAGCGCGCTGCCCTGGCCGGTCTCGAAATACATCACGTTGTCGCCGACTGTGCCGCGATTGAGCGACAGCGCCGCCTGACGCGCCTCGTGCAGCAGCGCGAGGGAGACGCCGAAGCTGGTGTTCGCCGCCTCGGTGCCGCCGATCGACTGGAACACGAGATCGACCGGGGCGCCTTGTTCGATCGCACGCAATGTGGTGGTGACGTGGGCGAGCACGCAGGTCTGTGTGGGGATGGCATAGCGGTCGCGCACGGCGTCGAGCATCGTCAGCAGCGTGCATGCGGCATCGACGCTGTCGGTGGCCGGATTGACGCCGATCACCGCGTCGCCCGCACCGAGCAGCAGCCCATCGAGCGTGGATGCGGCGACGCCGCGAGGATCGTCGGTCGGATGGTTTGGCTGAAGGCGCACCGAGAGACGCCCAGGCAATCCGATTGTGTTGCGGAAGCGCGTCACGACGCGGCACTTGGCGGCGACGGCGATGAGGTCCTGCAGGCGCATCAGCTTGCTGACGGCGGCAACCATCTCGGGCGTAAGGCCGGGGCGCAGCGCGGTCAGCGCCTCCGGTTCGGCAGCCAGCAGGAACTCGCGGAATGCGCCCACCGTGAGTGAGGCCACCGGCGCGAACGCGGTCGCGTCGTGGCTGTCGATGATCAGCCGGGTGACTTCGTCGGTTTCATAAGGAACCACCGGCTCGGCGAGGATCGTTGCGAGTGGCACGTCGGCCAGCACCATCTGTGCCGCCACGCGCTCGGCAGCGGATGCCGCGGCGACCCCGGCGAGCGCGTCGCCGGAACGGAACGGCGTAGCGCGTGCCAGCAAGGTGCGCAGGTCGTCAAAAACGTAGCGCGTGCCGGCGAGTGTGTGCGCGTAGGTCATTCGAGCCTGCCCGCGACGCCGGCGAGCAGGCCGCGCACCCGTATCTGCTCGCGCAACGCGAAGGGGGAATCTGACCCGGTGCGGCCCATGCCCCCTTATGCCGTGGCGTGCTGCCGATGCGCCAGTGATGAGGTGCGGTTCCTGGCGCTGCCAGGGCGCGCTGTCCCCGCTGCGGTTGGTCGGCCGCCCGGCAATTCGACCTGCCACCCCAAGGCCCTTGGCCCGTGCGCAGGCGCGCCACTCCTAGCCGGCGGTTCGCGCCGCCTGCAGGAATTGGTCCACCTTCTTGCGGAGCGTCGCCGCCTGGTTCCGCACATCGTCGGCCGCGCTCAATACGAACTGGCTCGCACCGCTGGTTTCGTCTGCGACTTCCGACAGGTTCGCCATTGCGTGCACTGCATCGTCGGTAGCGGCCGCCACCGTCTGCACCGAAGCCGCGATCTCGTTCGAAGCTCCGCCCTGTTGCTCGATCGACATGGCGATCTCGGTTGCGGCATCGCGCACTCGCTCGATCGCCCCGTTCACGCCCGAGATGGCCTTGCTTGCCTCGCCGGTGGAGGCGCGGATGGCATCGATGCGCCGGTTGACCTGTTCTGTGGCGCCACGGGTCTGTGTCGCCAGCCCCTTCACTTCTCCGGCTACAACAGCAAAACCCTTGCCCGCCGCGCCGGCGCGTGCAGCCTCGATCGTCGCATTCAGAGCAAGCAGGTTGGTCTGCGCGGCGATCTCCGAGATCAACCTGACCACGTCGCCGATCTCACCAGCCTCGACGACAAGACCGCGGACGATCTCATCCGACCGCTGTGCCGCCTGTACCGCGGCCTCCGTCGCCGTGGTGACGTCGCCAATCCGACGGGCAATGTCGCTGGCACTTGTTGCCATCTGCTGGGCTGCCGCGGCGACCGACGCCAGGTTCCGCGCAGCATCGGTGGCGCCGGCCGCGGTGCTGGTCACCTGGGTCCGCGTGCTCTCCGCCGTGCTGGCCATCCTCGTTGCCGATTGGCGGATGCCGTCGGCCGCTGTGCCCAGCATGCCCATCACATCGGTCATCGTCGCGCCGAATTCCTGGGTATGCTGTTCCAGCGTGGCTGTCCGTCGTTCGGCCGTGGCGCGCTGGGTCTCCGCCTCGCGCTCAAGCTGGTTCCGCTTGAGCACGCCATCCCTCAGCACCGCCAGCGCGCGGGCCAGCGCGCCGAATTCGTCGCCCCGGGTGACCCCGGTCAGGCCGGCGGAGGCGGCGGTGAGGTTGCCGGCCGCAAGGTCGCCGACCACGACGGTCATGCGCCGGATCGGACGGACCACACCAAAGGCTGCGCCTACCGCGGCGCCAATGCATAACAGGGCCGCGACGAGCGCAGCGCCGATCATGATTGGAATGGTCGTCCGGTAGGTGGCATCGGCTTCAGAAACTGCCTCGCCGCCACCTTTGACTTTGCCCGTGACGGTGCGTGCGATGAAGCTCTTGGCTTTGCGGAACTGGTAGGCCAACTCACCGGTGAACAGGTCGGCGGCGTCCATGGCCTGCTTCTGCCGCACGAGTGCGACCAGCTTGCGGCTTGTGCCGAGATAGACGTTCCATGCCTTGGCGAACTCGTCGATATAGCCCGCCTCCTCCGCGGAGGTCGGCAACCGTGCCAGAGCTTCTCGCGCCGAACCGATGCGGCTCAGCGCCAAGGCCATGCCCTTCTCGTATTCGCTGATCGAGTCCTCGTCCGGAGACATGACCAGGCTGGACTCGGCAAGACGGTAGGCGTCGGCAGAATCGAGGACTTCGCCAGCGAGCTGCAGTCCGGGCAGCCAGTTGCTGATGATGGCGTCGCCGGCGCGGTTGACCATTCCGATGCGCAGTACCGACAGCGCGCCGAGGGCGGCGACGACGAGAAACAGGCCACCAAAGATGGTCGCAAGCTTCACGCCGATCGGCACGTCTGCGAGTTTGATCGGGGCCCCTGGCAGGATCTTCACCGCGACGCTCCGGTCGATCGAATGCCGCAGCGATCAGTGTACTTCCTTGAGGTGCTCACGCAGTTCGCTCAGTTCGTCGCGCGCCTGTTCGAGCCAGCGTGCGCGCTGAGCCGACTCCCATTTCTTGACGAAGATGTAGGCGTGCGAAGGTCCGATGATGAGTTCCATAGCGGCACGGGTTGCATCGAACTGCCCCAGGGACTTCAGCGGAACGCCGAGTGCGTCGCCCCCACTGCCGTTCTCACCCCATTTGTCTTCAATCTGAGCGTCGGTGTAGTTCTTCATGGCGGGAGCGTCGGCCACGACCGCATCCATCAGCTTGGCAAAGCGGGGCTGCTTCGCGCCATATTCCTTGGCACCCACGACGCCCAGGGTGACCATCTCGTCAAGCTGGGACAGTGTTGCCTTGCTGTCGGACAGCGACTTGGCGCCGACCTCGGTAATCGCAGCGTCCAGACGGGTCTTGTAGCCGTTCATGTCGAATGCCCAGGCGGCGGGTGATCCGGATGCCAACGCGAGCACCAGTGCCACACCTGATAGCCATGTCATTTTTTGCCGCTTGCTCGGGCGTCCGCGCATCGAGGTGATCTCCACTGTGTGCGGCAGCGTTGCGCGCGCCGCCAGCCAACCGCGGTTGGCCACCATCCAAGGACTGCGCTGGTAACTGAGAATAGTGAACAACTGGTTGCTTGGGCGTGGCTTCGATGCGGGCCCTGAACGGCACGTTCCAAGGGGCCGATGTGAGGCATTTCTCTGCAACGCGTCGGCCAGCGTGCCAGCGAGCGTGTGCACGTAGGTCGTGCGGCCTTATGCTGCGTCGAACAGCCCCTGCGCCAGGAATTGTCCCTCGCCAATGCCGCCGGGACAGGCGAACAAACCACTGCCGACATGCGTCGTGAACTGGTTCAGCGCGTCCATCTTCGCCATGTTCTCGAATAGCCGAATGAAGCCGGTGCGCGGATCGCGCTGGTAAGCGATGAACAGCAGCCCGGCATCGTACTCGATGCCCTGTCGCCACGGCGGCCAGCGTTCCGCGGTGAAGTTGGCGCCGTCATTGTATGAGTAGCCGCGCCGCAGGATCTGCGTGCCGCCATTGGTCTCGGGCGCCGCCAGCCGCAGATGCGCGTTCTCCGCGATGGTTGGGTTGCCATCCTGATCCGCTCCTTCGAAATCCGGCGCATCGCGTTCGCGCTCGCGTCCGACTGGCGCGCCAGAGCGCTTATGGCGGCCGAACACCTCTTCCTGGAAATCGACGTCTGTCTTGTCCCAGTGCTCGAGCGCCATGCGAAATCTTGCGCACGACCACATAGCTGCCGCCGCGCATCCAGGCAGGTCCTTCGTCGGTGACCCAAACGGATTTCGCGAGGTCCTGCGCGTTGCGCGTGCCGTCCTTGAAGCCCATCAGGTTGCGCGGCGTCTCATCCGGTGCGGTCGCGGGCAGGAAGCCGGTCTGGGTCCAGCGGACGCGTGCCACGCCTTCCGCCAGGCGGACCAGTTGCCGTACGGCGTGAAATGCCACCTGCGGATCGTCGGCGCAGGCCTGGATCGAAATGTCGCCGCCGCTGCGTTCGGGCACCAGTTGGTCGCCGTTGAACGCGGGGAGGTCCACCAGCGCCCCCGGCCGGCGTGCGGCGAGACCGTAGCGATTGTCGAACAGTCCTGCGCCGAGGCCGAAGGTGACCGTCAGTCCGGCCGCGCCGATGCCGATGGCCTCGCCGCTGTCCGCGGGCGTTTCCTGGCCTCGGGTCAGGCGTGCGGCAGCATCCGTCCAGGCGCGCAGCATACGAACGACGTCGCCTGGCTTCTTCGAGATCAGGTCGAGCGCGGCGAAGTAGGTCTGTGTCTGCTGCGGTGTCGCAATCCCGCCCTGATGTTCGCCGAAAAATGATTCTGCCCGGGAAGCCCGGACAGCGCGTGCCATGCTGGCGGCGGCGATCAGCCCGCCGGCCGAGGCCAGGAAAGCGCGACGGCCGCTCAATGTGCCAGAACGAGCATGTTCACCTCGTCCTCCACATAATAGAAACCGTCACCCGCTGGCGTGATAGCGATGCCGAACAGGTCGCCGCTGCCGGGTGGGGACTGAGCCTTGTTGGCATCGATCCAGCGCGCATAGATCTGCGTGCCGGAGTCAGGATCTATTTCGACTGCCTGACCGTTGAGCCCGTTGGTCACCAGCAGATGGCCGTTCGGCGCGGTGGTCATTGCGAGCGGGCGCTTCAGGAATCCGTTCTCTGTCACCGTGCGTCCTGTGCCGGCGCTGTCGGTGCGTGTCGCGGCGTCGGGGATCGCTGCGATGCGGTTGCCCAGCGCGTCCGAGACATAGAGCGTGCCGCCCTTGCCGAGCGCGAGGCCGGTCGGGCCGATGATGAACACGTCCTTGTCGGCCTGCTCACCGAAGCCACTGGCGATCACGGTCTGACGAGTCACTACCGGCGCCTTGTCGCCGGCGATGGCCAATTCGAGCCGCAGCACGGTCGCCTTGTTTACCACCGGCGGTTCATCGTCGGGGGGGCCGACGTCGAAGCCGGTATTGCTGACGAACAGTGTTGCAGTGCTGCCGTTGTCGATCACCGCCATGTTGCCCCAGGGTCCGTTAATGTTCGGTCCCGCGATGGTGCCGGCGACGTTCCCCTGCGCGTCGAGCACGATCAGGCAGCCTTCGCCCTTGGTCTTCGTGGTGCCGTCCTGACTTGGCAGGCTGCCGACAATCACCCAGCCGGATTTCAGCATCGCCATGGCGGTGGTGAGGCCGACGCCACCGGGGCATTGGGGAAGATTGCGGGGAATGGCAGCGAACAGGGCAAGCCGCTTTGTCGACGGCCGGTAGGTGACAATGGTGCTGCCGAGCCCCTGGAGGTTGTTGCGGTCGTTGAAGTTGTCGACCAACACGTCGCCTTCCTGGATCTTCCCGGCGGAGACCGGTGCGATGAAGATTGCATAGGGGTTCTGATCGCCATTCGCCGGCACGGTGGATGTGACGATGCTGTGTCTTCTGACAGTCTCGAGGAAGCCCTTGGGTTCCGCGCCCAGCGCTACCGTAAGGACACCAGCCGCCAAGGTCATGCAGGCGACCGCACAGCCAGCGATCGCTATTCCTGTCCGGCTCACGAGTTGCCCGTCCGATTGCTTGAAACTGCGAGTGAGTTGCATTTAGCGCGCCTCCGGCCTGGGTCAAGTTGGGCTATCGTCAGAAGGTGATGGTGCTGCGCAGCCCAAAGATCGCTTCGTTGCCGATGCGCTGGCTGGGATTGTTTGGGTTGGGGATCCCGCCACTGGGATTGAACACATACTGGAAGTCTGGCTGCACCTGCCACCAGCCGGTGGCGTGAAACTGGTAGGTGACCTCGATGAAGGTCTCGCTGCCACGAACTGGAAATGCAGTTCCCGACAAGAAGGCGGTGTCGCGGTCGAAAGCCGCAGCAGCCGGGCTGATCTTGGCGATCCCGAAACCGATGCCGAAGGTATCGTCGTCGCGACCTTCGAATGGTGCTGTGACGGTAAGGCCGGCATTGACACTGAAGTTGACCAAATTGCGATCGCCTGGTGCGCCCATCATCCGGAGGAATACGTTGAGCGCACGCGGACTGTCATCGGATGGCCGCCAGACCATCTGGTCTGCCACGGCGTAGATGCTGAAGTTGTTCCGCCGCAGCAGCGCGATACCGGTGGTGGTGGGGTCGGCGAGCAAAACCCCGGTGCTATCGAACCGCTGGTCCGGAAACGGCCCGCTGTCGTACCAGAAGCCTAGCTTGTAGGTGCCGGGCAGTCCGCGTGTCGTGCTGTGGCTGTCCATGTCCCCGGCGCTGGGTTGGTTCAGCGCATACTGGATTTCGCCGATCACCAGCGCGCCGGTGCGCAGATTGAAGTTCCCGCCCCAGCGAGTACCTGCCACGGAGTTGCCCATCATCATCGAAGGGGCCACCCGGCGGGTTGTCGGCGAATACGCCGAGCAGCGCGGTGAAGCCGCCGCCGGGCTGCGCGCGCAGCCGCACGCCAAGCGAGGACAGCGGATAGGCTGGTCCGCCGGCATACTGGTCGACCGCCGGCAGGACCGGCCAGCCCATGGCCGAGTTGAGAAACAGGCCGGCGCCCTCACTGGTCATGAACTCCAGATCGAGGCTCTGCTGACCGATCTTCACGTCGACCTCGCCGTCGAGGAACGACTGCTGATACCAGACCTCCCACAGGCGCGTGGTATTGTCGGCGAGGATGCCGCTCGGGGTCTGCAGGTTGAGCAGGTTGTCGGCGGCGATGTTGCGGCCGCGGATGTTCCAGCCGCTGACGTTGATCGTGCCGCCCTCCCAGCCGAATGCCCTTTGCGTGTCGAGCCCGATGCTCATTAGCGTGGCGCCATTGTACGTGGCGCCGCGCTGGATGCCGCCGGTGACGTTGCCCCACACCTCGTTGATGTCCTGCAGGCCAAAGGTGATGCCGAGGTTCCACAGCCCGGAACGAACGCCGCCGGCATCACCCAGAAGGTTGCCGCGGGTCCAGAGACCGGTGGCGAAGCCTGGCTGCGGCGCCTCCTCCGCGCTTGCCGCACCTGCCCAACAAGCGAATGCGAGACAGGCGGTTGCCGTTGCACGGCAGGTCGGTTGCGCAGGCATCGTTGGTAGTCTCCCTTTGCCGCCGGTCATCAGGATCGTGTTCCTGGCTGGCTTCCGGCGCTGCTGGGGAGGTCCGGTGGCTGGCAGGGTTCGGGGAAAGCATCCGCGCTATTTGGTCAGTATCAGCTTGTCGGATGCGGTGAGACGCAACCGGTATTCGTCCTTGCCGTGGCGAATGATGATGACGCGCTCGCCGGCCATCAGCTCATGGCTGGCGATCGAGCGATGGACAGGTGCATCGACCCACGCGGTGGGCTCCAGTGATCCGGACATTGGCTGGGGCTCTTCCGTCATTGCGCGATCAGCCGCCCCTTGGCGTCCTTCTCGTGATAATCGTCGAAGTAGCCGTAGCTGCCCGGCTTCAGTGGACCGATCGTCAGGGTGACCTCGCGCCCGGCGGCGATGACCTTCTCGGCCTTGAAATCATGGCTCTCGAATTCCGCCGGGGTCGGGTCCTGGTTCCTGATCGTCAGCTTGACCCGCACGTTGGCCGGAACAGTGAGCTCAGTGGGCGTGAACCTGTGGTCCTTCAGGGTCAGGGTGAAGGCGGGGTCTTCGGCCGCAGCCGGTGGGCCGGCGAGCAACAGCAGAGGCAACAGAGCGAAGCTGGCACGGTGCAGGTGCATTGGTGGACTTCCGATCAAAGATGCGAATGATTCGCAATTGAGAAGTCCTGTTACAGCGGTTGCGGAAGGCTGTCAACGGAATTGCGAGTGATTCGCAAATCGGGCGGTCCTCCGAGGATCGTCGTGGGCGGCGCAACGGCCGGCGCCATCTGCGCCCGCCACGCGCTCGGGAGCTGACGCGGCGATGCCGATGCGTCCTGCACTCCATTGCTGGCTTGCCATAAGGTAGATGGCGAGGAACGGACCGGCTCCGCCCGTGACGTCTGCGAGGAGAAGATTAAGCCAGTCGAGAGGCCCATTGGCCGCCAGCGCAGTCTTGGTCACGTGGCACTTCCCTGGCGGCGCAAGAGACGGTCGTGTCCGTTGCCGTCTATTGCCGAGGGATTGCGGCGATACCGCGACGTGTATCGTCCGCCAGGCGCCCCAGTGCATGGCCTTTGTTCAAGTGGAGGTCAGTGAACGGCGCGAGTTTCATTTTGGGCGCGCGGATGTGAGGCGTTTCACTGCATCAGGGTTTGTCACCGCGGCAGTCTGCTCGTGCCTGAAGGGAAGGGGAGACCAATGAATATTTCCGCGACGACGGCCTCGCTCGCTGCCGTGGGCGCGAATACGCGGCCGGGGCAAGCGACTGCCCGCACCATGCGCCTGTGGCCCTCGCTGACTGCAGCATGGACCCGCCGCCTGGACCAGCGGATCGAAGACGACCTGCGCTGGCTGGACCATGCCGGAGTGATGGCCGATTTCCGGAGCACATCGCGTGCGTGACCGACGCTGCCCAGCCCCGCGGTATCCGCTGACGGCCGATCTGGCGGGCGTCCTCGCCGCCACCGTGCCGGAGCGGGCGTCCGTGCGGCAGGAGCGGACGGAGTTTGCGAAGCGCTTCGTCGCCCTGCTGGCCCGCCTTGGCCGGCGCTCCACCAATCCGGTTGCCGACAAGCCCCTGGACTCTATCCCCGCGGTCCGCTAAACGCCGCCGCTCCATCGGAACGCGGGAGGCTGTCCCACCGCCGGTTGCGCGGTGGCCACGCCGTTTGCACCGCGGTCCCCGGGACCAGAGGACGAGGACCAGGGATATGGCAAAGAAGATCGCCGGCTATATCAAGCTGCAGATTCCGGCCGGGAAGGCGAACCCCTCGCCGCCCGTAGGCCCCGCGCTCGGTCAGCGCGGGCTCAACATCATGGCGTTCTGCAAGGACTTCAACGCTCAGACGCAGAACATGGAGCCGGGCATGCCCGTGCCAGTTGTGATCACCGCCTTTGCCGACCGCACCTACTCCTTCATCACCAAGACCCCGCCCAATACCTATTTCCTGATGAAGGCGGCGAGTATCGAAAAGGGCAGCCAGACCGTGGGCAAGAGCGCGCCGGTCGGGCAGGTGACGATGTCGCAGCTGCGCGAGATCGCCGCGGAGAAGATGAAGGACCTGAACGCCAACGACATCGACGGCGCGGTGCGGATGCTGATGGGCTCCGCCCGCTCGATGGGCATCACGGTGGTGGAGGGCTGAGGGATGGCCAAGGACAAGCGGCTGAAGAAGGCGTACGAGAGTGTAGACGGTTCGAAGGCGTACCCACTGCCCGACGCGATCAAGCTGGTGAAGCAGAACGCCAAGGCGAAGTTCGACGAGACAGTGGAAATGTCGATGAACCTCGGCATCGACCCGCGGCATGCCGACCAGATGGTGCGCGGCCTGACATCGCTGCCAAACGGGACCGGCAAGACGGTGCGGGTCGGGGTGTTCGCGCGCGGGCCGAAGGCCGAGGAGGCACAGGCGGCGGGTGCCGATGTGGTGGGGGCGGAGGACCTGGCCGAGAAGGTGCAGGCTGGCGAGATCGGCTTCGACCGCTGCATCGCGACGCCGGACATGATGGGAGTCGTCGGGCGGCTGGGGAAGATCCTCGGACCGCGCGGGCTGATGCCGAATCCTCGGCTGGGCACGGTGACGATGGATGTGAAGGGCGCCGTAGCCGCGGCCAAGGGCGGGCAGGTCGAGTACCCGGGCCGAGAAGGCGGGGATCATCCACGCCGGCATCGGCAAGGTGAGCTTCGAGGACGACAAGCTGCTGGAGAATGCCAAGGCGCTGGCCGATGCGATCCAGAAGGCGAGGCCCGCAGGCGCCAAAGGCACTTATGTGCAGAAGGTGTCGCTCAGCTCGACAATGGGGCCTGGAGTACGGGTCGATATAGGGAGTTTGGCTGCGAGTTAGGACAGCCGCCTCCCCCGACCCCTCCCGCGAGGGGAGGGGGAGGGCTGTAATAGGATACGCCTGTCCTTTTGGGCAGGCGGGCAGGGGACGCAGGTCCCCGAACCTGTCCAAGACCGCACGTCACCGTCGAGGTGATAATGGACCATCGGTCCGCGCGCGGGAGACGGGAGGCACCCATGGACCGCAGGTCCCTGGGTTGGTTCCGGCTTTCAGGACAGGCGATCCTCGGGTCAAGCCCGAGGATGGGCAACCCCGGCTCGGCGCGGTCCAAACGCGTCAGGCCACAGTGGAGATGGTAAGTGGACCGGACTGAAAAGCGGGAGTTCGTCGCCGGTCTGCACGAGGCGCTTGCCGCCACCTCGATGATCGTGGTCACCCACAACACGGGGCTCACGGTCGCAGAGGCGACGGATCTCAGGCGCCGGATGCGGGCAGCCGGCGTGACCTTCAGGATCGCGAAGAACCGCTTGGCCCACCTCGCCCTGCAAGGGACCCAATTCGACGGCCTGAAGCCGATGCTCCGGGGACCGACCGCGCTCGCGTGGTCGGAGGACCCAGTGGCGGCGGCCAAGGCGACCGTCGAGTTCGCCAGGACCAACGAGAAGCTCGTTCTGATCGGCGGGGCGCTCGGCCTCCAGACGCTGGATGCGTCGGGGGTGCGGGCGCTGGCCGAACTGCCGAGCCTGGATCAGTTGCGCGCCCGAATCGTGGGGATGATCGCCACCCCCGCGACCCGCGTCGCCGGCGTCCTCCAGGGTTCGGCCGGGCAGCTTGCTCGAGTCTTTGGCGCCTTTGCCAGGAAAAGCGAGGATGGCGAGGTGGCCGCAGCGGCCTAGCCCCGAGCCCCGACTCGGGGAAGCACTTGCATGGAACCAACCAACGACTAGATTAGGGACACACACATATGGCTGATCTACAAAAGCTGGTGGACGAGCTGTCCGGCCTCACGGTGCTGGAGGCTGCGGAGCTCTCAAAGCTTCTCGAGGAGAAGTGGGGCGTCTCTGCTGCTGCGCCCGTGGCGGTGGCCGCGGCGGCGCCTGCCGCAGCGGCAGCTGCCGCGCCGGCCGAGGAACAGACCGAGTTCACCGTCATCCTGGCGAAGACGGGCGACAAGAAGATCAACGTGATCAAGGAGGTCCGGACGATCACCGGCCTCGGCCTGAAGGAGGCCAAGGACCTGGTCGAGAGTGCGCCCAAGCCGGTCAAGGAAGGCATTGGCAAAGACGAGGTTGCCAAGATCCGCAAGATGCTCGAGGACGCCGGCGCTGCCGTGGAGGTCAAGTAGCACGAATAGACGAACCGTACCGGGCGCGCGGGCTCGCCGCATCGCCGTCCGGCCTGATCTGAATGTGGGCGGGAATCGCGCTGGTTCCCGCCCCGTTCCGCGTTGCGGCGACAGAATGGACCGGGCGGCCGGGATTTTCGTGGCCGCAGACGAGCGGATTGGCAAGCAGGCGGGCAGTATATGAACGCGATTACGAGGTCGTTTACCGGGCGCAAGCGGGTTCGTCGCAACTTCGGGCGGATCCCCGAGGTGGCGCCGATGCCGAACCTGATCGACGTGCAGCGCGCCTCCTACGAGGCGTTCCTGCAGATGAACGTTCCGCCTGACAGCCGGCTGCAGGCCGGGCTGCAGGAAGTGTTCAAGTCGGTATTTCCGATCGACGACTTCGCCGGGCGCGGACGGCTCGAGTTCGTTTATTACGAGCTTGAGGAACCGAAGTACGATGTCGAGGAGTGCATCCAGCGGGGCATGACCTATGCGGCGCCGCTGAAGGTTATTTTGCGCCTGATCGTTTGGGACGTGGACGAGGACACCGGCGCCCGGTCGATCCGCGACATCAAGGAGCAGCCCGTCTATATGGGCGACATGCCGCTGATGACGGACAACGGCACGTTCATCATCAATGGCACCGAGCGTGTCATCGTGTCGCAGATGCACCGTTCCCCCGGCGTGTTCTTCGACCACGACAAAGGCAAGACCCACTCGTCTGGAAAATACCTGTTTGCGGCGCGGGTGATCCCGTATCGCGGTTCGTGGCTCGACTTCGAGTTCGACAGCAAGGACCTTGTCTACGTCCGCATCGACCGGAAGCGGAAGCTGCCGGTCACCACGCTGCTCTACGCTCTGGAGGGCGCGGCGACGGCGAAGCTGCGCGCTGAGCGCGAGGCTAAAGGCGAGCAGCTGGAGCCCGGCGAAGTCCGCGGCATGGATCAGGAGGAGATCCTTTCGTACTTCTATGGCCAGGTGGTGTTCGACCACACGCCGAAGGGCTGGGCGCGCCCATTCGATCCCGACGCGTTCCGCGGTGTGAAGCAGCTCGAGCCGATCATCGACGCCGCGACCGGCGAGGTGGTGGCGGACGCCGAGGCCAAGCTGACGCAACGCCAGGCGCGGCGCATCGCCGAGAAGACCAAGGAGGTGCTGGTCGGGCGCACTGATCTGCTCGGCCGGTTCGTGGCCGAGGACCTGGTGGACCAGGAGACCGGCGAGATCTGGGCAGAGGCGGGCGAGGAGCTGACCGAAGCGAAGCTGACGGCTCTCGAGGAGGCGGGAGTCACCAAGCTGCCGACGCTGGCGGTGGATCAGTCCAACGGGCCGTGGATCCGCAACACGCTCACGGTGGACAAGAATTCCAACCGCGACGATGCGCTGATCGACATCTATCGCGTGATGCGTCCTGGCGAGCCGCCGACCCCGGAGACGGCGGAGGGGCTGTTCCGCGGGCTGTTCTTCGATGGCGACCGCTACGATCTATCAGCGGTGGGTCGCGTGAAGATGAACATGCGGCTGGGCTTTACCGACGTGCCGGATTCCATGCGCGTGCTGCGCAAGGAAGACCTGCTGCGCACGGTGAAGACCCTCAACGAGCTGAAGGACGGCCGCGGGCAGATCGACGACATCGACAATCTCGGCAACCGCCGCGTGCGCTCGGTCGGCGAGCTGATGGAGAACCAGTACCGCATCGGCCTGCTGCGCATGGAGCGGGCGATCCGCGAGCGCATGGGCTCGGTGGACATCGATACGGTGATGCCGCACGACCTGATCAACGCCAAGCCGGCAGCGGCGGCGGTGCGCGAATTCTTTGGCTCCTCGCAGCTTTCGCAGTTCATGGACCAGACCAACCCGCTGTCGGAGGTGACGCACAAGCGGCGTCTTTCGGCACTCGGTCCGGGTGGCCTGACGCGCGAGCGGGCGGGGTTCGAGGTGCGCGACGTGCACCCGACTCACTACGGCCGTATCTGCCCGATCGAGACGCCGGAAGGCCCGAACATCGGGTTGATCAATTCGCTGGCCACCTACGCCAAGGTCAACAAGTACGGCTTCATCGAGACGCCGTACATGCTGGTGAAGGACGGCGTGGTGCAGCGCGAGCCGCGCTACCTGTCGGCGATGGAGGAAGAGAGGCTCGTCGTCGCCCAGGCCGATGCGCCGATGGACGAGACCGGCAAGCTCACCGAGGACTTCGTCTCGGTGCGGCGGCAGGGCGACTTCCGTCTGGCGAAGCCCGAGGATGTGACCGCGATCGACGTGTCGCCTCGGCAGTTGGTTTCGGTGGCGGCTGCGCTGATCCCGTTCCTGGAGAACGACGACGCCAACCGCGCGCTGATGGGTTCCAACATGCAGCGCCAGGCGGTTCCGCTGATTCAGGCGGATGCGCCGCTGGTCGGCACTGGCATGGAGGCGGCGGTCGCACGCGACAGCGGCGCCACGATCATAGCGCGGCGTCCCGGCGTGGTGGACCAGATCGACGGCGCACGCATCGTGGTGCGTGCGACCAACGACGACAGCACGACGAAGGGCGTGGATATCTATCGGCTGCGCAAGTTCATGCGTTCCAACCAGTCCACCTGCATCAACCAGCGTCCGCTGGTGAAGGTGGGTGACACCGTTCAGGAGCATGAGATCATCGCCGATGGGCCTTCCACCGAACTCGGCGAACTGGCGCTGGGGCGCAACGTGCTGGTCGCGTTCATGCCGTGGAACGGCTACAACTTCGAGGACTCGATCCTGATCTCTGAGCGCATTGCGCGCGACGATGTGTTCACCTCCATCCACATCGAGGAATTCGAGGTGATGGCGCGTGACACCAAGCTGGGTCAGGAGGAGATCACGCGCGACATCCCCAACGTGGGCGAGGAAGCGCTGAAGAACCTCGATGAGGCCGGCATCGTCTATATCGGTGCGGAGGTGAATCCGGGCGACATCCTGGTCGGCAAGGTCACGCCGAAGGGCGAAAGCCCGATGACACCGGAGGAAAAGCTGCTGCGCGCGATCTTCGGCGAGAAGGCGTCCGACGTTCGTGACACGTCCCTGAAGCTGCCGCCCGGTGTCACCGGAACGGTGGTCGATGTGCGCGTGTTCAGCCGTCGCGGCGTCGACAAGGATGAGCGCGCGATGGCGATCGAGCGCTCCGAGATCGAACGTCTGGCGAAGGACCGCGACGACGAGAAGGCGATCCAGGAGCGGTCGTTCCTCAACCGGCTGCGCGAGAAGCTGCTGGACCGCAAGGCCACGGGTGGGTTCAAGGGCATCAAGGCCGGCACGCTGATCGACGAGGACGTGCTGAACGAGCATCCGCGCGGCGCCTGGCGCCATATCGGCGTGCAGGATGACGTGGTGATGGGCGAAATCGAGACTCTGAAGCGCGAGTTCGATGCCGCCGTCGGCCGGCTGCAGGCGCGGTTCGACAGCAAGGTGGAGAAGCTGCAGCGCGGCGATGAGCTGCCGCCTGGCGTGATGAAGATGGTCAAGGTCTTCATCGCGGTGAAGCGCAAGCTGCAGCCTGGCGACAAGATGGCCGGCCGCCACGGCAACAAGGGCGTGGTGTCGAAGGTGGTGCCTGTGGAGGATATGCCGTTCCTCGATGACGGCACCTCAGTCGATATCGTGCTGAACCCGCTCGGTGTGCCGTCGCGCATGAACGTGGGGCAGATCCTGGAAACGCATTTGGGCTGGGCCTGTCACACACTCGGCGCACAGATCGGCGAACTGGTGGAAACCTATCGACGGACCGGCGCGCAGCGCGACGCATTGCTGGAGCGGCTGCGCGATGTGTACGGCGAGGAAGAGTTCCGCGACCAGATCGCGAACCTCAACACCGAGCAGCTAGTCGAGCTGTGCGACAACCTGAAGAAGGGCGTGCCGATCGCAACACCCGTGTTCGATGGCGCACGCATGTCAGACATCGAGGCCATGCTGGTGCAGGCTGGATTGGATACATCCGGTCAGGTGGTGCTGGTCGATGGTCGCACCGGCGAGCCGTTCGAGCGCAAGGTGACGGTCGGCTACATCTACATGCTGAAGCTGCACCACCTGGTGGACGACAAGATCCACGCGCGTTCCATCGGGCCCTACTCGCTGGTCACTCAGCAACCGCTGGGCGGCAAGGCGCAGTTCGGCGGCCAGCGCTTCGGCGAAATGGAGGTCTGGGCGCTGGAGGCCTACGGCGCCGCGTACACGCTGCAGGAGATGCTGACGGTGAAGTCGGACGACGTCTCCGGGCGGACCAAGGTCTACGAGGCGATCGTGCGCGAGCAGGACAACTTCGAGGCCGGCGTACCGGAGAGCTTCAACGTGCTGGTGAAGGAGCTGAAGTCGTTGGGGCTGAACGTCGATCTGGACAGCCGGGCTGCCTAACCCCGTCATCCCCGCGCAAGCGGGGACCCAGGCCTGGACCCCCGCTTGCGCGGGGGTGACGGTACTACTGTTGCACCCCTTGAATAGCAGGGCATCGCACGCATGAACGAGCTGATGAAGATTCTCGGCCAGACCGGCCAGGCAATGACTTTCGATCAGATCAAGATCCAGATGGCGAGCCCGGAGCAGATCCGGAGCTGGTCGTACGGCGAGATCAAGAAGCCGGAGACCATCAACTACCGCACGTTCAAGCCCGAGCGGGACGGTCTGTTCTGCGCACGCATCTTTGGTCCGATCAAGGATTACGAGTGCCTGTGCGGCAAGTACAAGCGGATGAAGTTCCGCGGCATCATCTGCGAGAAGTGCGGCGTCGAGGTCACGCTGGCGAAAGTGCGCCGCGAGCGCATGGGGCACATCGAGCTCGCCTCGCCGGTGGCGCATATCTGGTTCCTGAAGTCGTTGCCCAGCAGGATCGGCCTGATGGTCGATCTGACGCTGAAGGAGCTGGAGAAGATCCTGTACTTCGAGAGCTACGTCGTGCTCGAGCCCGGCACCACCGATCTCAAGCTGCATCAGCTGCTCACCGAGGACCAGCTGCTCGCCAAGCAGGATGAGTTCGGCGACGACCAGTTCGAGGTCGGCATTGGCGCCGAGGCGATCAAGAAGGTGCTGCACAAGATCAAGCTCGACGAAGAGAAGGTGAAGCTGCGCGGCGATCTGAAGGAGACGACCTCCGAGGCCAAGCGCAAGAAGCTGGTCAAGCGGCTGAAGCTGATCGAGGCGTTCGCCGACAGCGGCGCGCGGCCGGAGTGGATGATCCTCGAGGTGGTGCCGGTGATCCCGCCCGAACTGCGTCCGCTGGTGCCGCTGGATGGCGGCCGCTTCGCAACATCGGACCTGAACGACCTGTACCGCCGCGTCATCAACCGCAACAACCGCCTGAAGCGGCTGATCGAGCTGCGCGCGCCGGACATCATCGTGCGCAACGAGAAGCGCATGCTGCAGGAGAGCGTCGACGCACTGTTCGACAACGGCCGTCGCGGCCGCGCCATCACGGGCGCCAACAAGCGTCCGCTGAAGTCGCTGTCCGACATGCTGAAGGGCAAGCAGGGGCGCTTCCGGCAGAACCTGCTGGGCAAGCGCGTCGACTATTCCGGCCGTTCGGTGATCGTGGTCGGGCCGGAGTTGAAGCTGTACCAGTGCGGGCTGCCGAAGAAGATGGCGCTCGAACTGTTCAAGCCGTTCATCTACTCGAAGCTGGAGAAGTACGGCCACGCCACCACCATCAAGGCCGCCAAGCGGATGGTGGAGAAGGAGCGTCCCGAGGTCTGGGACATCCTCGAAGAGGTGATCCGCGAGCACCCCGTGATGCTCAACCGGGCGCCGACCTTGCACCGCCTGGGCATCCAGGCGTTCGAGCCGGTCCTGATCGAGGGCAAGGCGATCCAGCTGCATCCGCTGGTCTGCACCGCGTTCAACGCCGACTTCGACGGCGACCAGATGGCGGTGCACGTACCGCTGTCGCTGGAGGCGCAGTTGGAAGCGCGCGTGCTGATGATGTCGACCAACAACATCCTCAGCCCGGCGAACGGCAAGCCGATCATCGTGCCGTCGCAGGACATCGTGCTGGGGCTTTACTATCTGTCGCTCGAAACGCCGGAGTTTGAGGCGGTCGCGGACGCGGACGCGCCCGCGTTCGGCACCATCGGCGAGATCGAGTATGCGCTGCATGCCGAAGCCGTCAGCATGCACGACAAGATCAAGGCGCGCTGGGAAAGCATCGATGCCGGCGGCAATTCGGTGCGCGAGATCGTGGTGACGACTCCTGGGCGGATGATGATCGCGCAGATCCTGCCGAAGCATCCGAACGTGCCGTTCGAGCTGATCAACAAGCAGCTCACCAAGAAGAACGTCTCCGACGTGATCGACGCGGTGTATCGTCACTGCGGCCAGAAGGAGTGTGTGATCTTCGCCGATCGGCTGATGGGCCTTGGGTTCGGTCAGGCGGCCAAGGCCGGTATTTCGTTCGGCAAGGACGATCTGATCATCCCGGTGGAGAAGGACGAGCTCATCCATCACACGACCGCAGAAGTGAAGGAGTTCGAACAGCAGTACCAGGACGGACTGATCACCGCCGGCGAGCGTTACAACAAGGTGGTCGATGCCTGGTCGCGCTGCACGGACGAGGTGGCCGGGGCGATGATGAAGGAGATCTCCAAACAGGAGCTCGGCAGGCCGATCAACTCGGTCTGGATGATGAGCCACTCGGGTGCCCGTGGTTCGCCGGCGCAGATGCGTCAGCTGGCGGGCATGCGCGGGCTGATGGCGAGGCCGTCGGGCGAGATCATCGAGCAGCCGATCATCGCCAACTTCAAGGAAGGCCTCTCCGTGCTGGAGTACTTCAACTCCACGCACGGCGCCCGCAAGGGGCTCGCTGATACCGCGCTGAAGACCGCGAACTCCGGCTACCTGACGCGGCGCTTGGTGGACGTGGCGCAGGACTGCATCATCGTCGAGGAGGATTGCGGGACGGACCGCGGCCTCACGGTGCGTGCCGTGATGGATGGCGGCGAGGTTGTCTCCGCGCTGTCCGAGCGCATCCTGGGCCGCACCGCGGCGGAGGATGTGCTGGATCCGGTCACCAACCGGGTGATCGTGGCGGGCAACACGCTGATCGAGGAAGAGGCGTCCGAGGCGATCGAGAGGGCCGGCGTCGAGGCGGTGAAGATCCGCTCTGTGCTGACCTGCGATTCGCGCGTCGGCGTCTGCGGGCACTGCTATGGGCGTGACCTTGCCCGCGGCACACCGGTGAACATCGGTGAGGCGGTGGGCGTGATCGCGGCGCAGTCGATCGGCGAGCCTGGCACGCAGCTCACCATGCGCACCTTCCACATCGGCGGTGCGGCGCAGCGTGGCGCCGAGCAGTCGAACGTGGAGGCGAGCCACGAAGGCATCGTCACGGTGAAGAACCGCAACGTCGTGATGAACAGCCAGGGTGTGCCGGTCGTCATGTCGCGCAACTGCGAAATCGTCCTGACGGACGACAAGCAGCGCGAGCGAGCGCGCTTCCGTGTGCCGTACGGCGCGCGGCTGTTGGTCGACGAAGGCCAGCAGGTGGCGCGTGCGCAGAAGCTGGCGGAGTGGGATCCGTACACGCTGCCGATCATCACCGAGAGGGCAGGCAAGGTCGAATACATCGACCTGATCGAGGGCATCACGCTGGTCGAGCGTATGGACGAGGTCACCGGCCTGACGTCGAAGGTGGTGGTGGACTACAAGCAGGCAGCCAAGGGCGTCGATCTGCGGCCGCGGCTGCAGCTGAAGGACGAGCACGGCGAGGTGGTGCGGCTGCCGAACAACACGGACGCCCGCTACTTCCTGGCGCCGGACTCGATCCTGTCGGTGGATGCGGGCGCGCAGGTGGCGGCAGGCGATGTGCTGGCGCGCATTCCGCGCGAGGGCAGCAAGACCCGTGACATCACCGGCGGTCTGCCACGCGTCGCCGAACTGTTCGAGGCGCGCCGGCCGAAGGATCACGCGGTGATCGCCGAGACCGACGGCCGCGTGGAGTTCGGCAAGGACTACAAGAACAAGCGCCGCATCATCGTGAAGAACGACGAGACGACCGAGGAGACCGAGTACCTGATCCCCAAGGGCAAGCACGTCTCGGTGCAGGAGGGTGACTTCGTCCGCAGGGGCGACCCGCTGGTCGACGGCCCGCGTGTGCCACACGACATCCTGAAGGTACTCGGCGTCGAGGCGCTGTCGGACTACCTGGTGAACGAGATCCAGGACGTCTATCGGCTGCAGGGCGTGAAGATCAACGACAAGCACATCGAGGTGATCGTTCGCCAGATGCTGCAGAAGGTCGAGATCCTCGATCCGGGCGACACGACATATCTGGCCGGCGAACAGGTGGACCGCACCGAGTTCGATGCGGTGAACGGCAAGCTTGGCCGCGACGACAAGCCGGCGCTGGCGATGCCGGTGCTGCAGGGCATCACCAAGGCGTCCTTGCAGACCAACAGCTTCATCTCGGCGGCGTCGTTCCAGGAGACGACGCGGGTGTTGACCGAGGCTGCGACGGCCGGCAAGACCGACAGCCTGACCGGGTTGAAGGAGAACGTGATCGTCGGGCGGCTGATCCCGGCCGGCACGGGCTCGGTGATGAACCGGCTGCGGGCGATTGCTGCGGGTCGCGACCAGCGGATGCTGAACATGGCGACGACGCCGCAGATCACCGAGGAGGTGAAGGCGGCGGAGTAGTCATCAGCCTGTTGATATGATTGAGGCCGGCGGTGCTAACGTGCCGCCGGCCTTTTCATGTGAGGTTGGCAGGCGATGAGCAGTGCAGGCACCGCTGCGGGATTCCATCACGTTGCGATCCGCGCTGTGGACTTTGACGCAACCATTCGGTTCTACACCGAGGGGCTGGGCTTCAAGGTACACTATCGCTTCTCGGTGCCCGATCGGATCGATCGTGCGGCATTCCTCGACGCCGGTGATGGTCGATACATCGAAGTGTTCGGCCAGGGCTCGACTGTTCAGTCGGAGGGACGGCGGCGGCGACCGGACGAGGAGCCGACCGAAGGAGCACTCCTGCACTTCTGTCTGCGGGTCACCGATGTGGAGGCGTCCTACGCGCGTGCACTTGCGGCCGGCGCCGTATCCCGAATTGCGCCTCGTATCGCGAGGCTCGGTGGCGAGCCGCCTGCGGAGGTGCAGATCGCCTTTGTTGTCGGGCCGAACGGTGAAGTGATCGAGTTCCTGAGGAGCGAGCAGCTCTGAGGCGACAGATCACCGGGCGGCGAGCGTGTTTGCCGCTGGCCGAACAACAGATCCGGCTCCATACCTTCGCGCCAACGCGGCGCAGACCATGAGCTGTAGCTGATGGAAGAGCATCAGCGGGAGCACGATCAGCCCGAGTGACTGATTGGCGAACAGCACGCTCGCCATGGGCAGGCCGCTCGCCAGGCTCTTCTTCGAGCCGCAGAACACGATGGTAATCCGATCGGCGCGATCAAATCGGAGCAGCCGGCTGATCGCAGAGGTTGCCAGCAGGACCAGCGCGAGCAGCGCTGCATCCAGCAGCAGCAGCGTGGAAAACTGGCGGGCGTCGAGCTGGTGCCAGATGCCGTGCCTCACGCCTTCGCTGAATGCGACGTACACGACGAGCAGGATCGAGCCGCGATCGACCAGGCTTGCCAGTGAGCCGTGGCGGTGGACCCAGTCGCCGATCCACGGCCGGGCAAGCTGGCCGGCGGCGAACGGCAGCAGAAGCTGCACCACGATGTCGCCCACGCCGCGCACGGTGAAGCCGCTGTGCGCGCTCAACAGAAGCCCGGCGAGCAGCGGGGTGAGCAGGATACCGAGCAGATTCGACCCGGTTGCCGCGCATAGTGCCGCGGCCACGTTGCCACGCGCGATCGAGGTGAAGGCGATCGATGACTGCACCGTGGACGGCAGCACACAGAGCATCAGTAGACCGGCCCAGAGCGGCGGCGTCAGCAGCCCCGGCGCGACCGCCCGCGCCATCAGCCCAAGTGCCGGGAACAGCAGGAAGGTGCTGCAGAGTACCACCGCATGGAGCCGCCAGTGCCGCGCGCCAGTCAACGCGGCTTGCGGCGCCAGTCGGGCACCTTGCAGGAAGAACATCAGCGCGATCACGGCGGCGAGGATGTCGCTCGAAGCCGCCATGCCGTTCCCCTCGGCCGGCAGCGCGGAGGCAAGCGCCACCATGCCCAGAATGCCCGCCATGTATGGATCGATCTTCAGCCGGGAGAGCATCGCCTGCATGGGCAGGAAGTATCCGGCCCGGCTGGGTCATTGTGAACGCCGCTTATCCCTCTTAGTGTGATCGCGATTTGTGATGAGCGGGAGGACCGTCATGCTGGAGCCAGTGCTGCTGGAGAGCTTCCTGGCCGTCGCCCAGGCGCGCAATTTCAGCGAGGCGGGCCGGCGGCTGGGCCTGCGCCAGTCCACCATCAGCCAGCACATCCGCAAGCTGGAGGACGCGGCGGGACGGCGGCTCTTCGTGCGCGACACCCACTCCGTCATGCCGACCGCCGATGGCGAAGCGATGGAGGACTTTGCCCGCTCCATCCTGGAGGCCAACGAGCGCGCTCGGCGCTATTTCGCGGGCTCGCAGCTTCGGGGACGGGTAAGGTTCGGGGCGTCGGATGATTTCGTGGCCTCCCGCCTCCCTGAGGTGCTGGCTGACTTCGTCCGCCTGCACCCGCTGGTCGATCTCGCGTTGTCCGTCGAGATGAGCGCCACGCTGTACCAGATGCTGGATGCGGGTGAGCTGGATGTCGTGCTGTGCAAGCGCCGCCCCGGCGACGAAAGAGGACGCCTGGTCTGGCGCGACCGGCTGGCGTGGATCGGCACCGACGCGACGCGCATTGACCCGATGCAGCCCTTGCCGCTGATCCTGTGCACACCGCCCAGCCTCACGCGTGTCATGGCGCTCGAAACATTGGAGCGCGCCGGGAGGCCGTGGCGGATCGTGTGCTCGAGCGGCAGCCTGAGCGGATTGCGGGCCGCCGCGCTGGCGGGTCTCGGGGTCACGGTGCACGCGCACGGGCTGATGCCGGAGGGACTTTCGGAGATGCCGCCGGCTTACCGGCTTCCCGATCTGGGAGACGTCGAGTTCGTGGTGCTGGGCGGCACGCGGCAGGAGCGCGGGCCGGCGGCGGAGCTTTCGGCGGCGATCCTCGCCAATGGAGGACGACTGCAACAACGGCTGTCGCAGCCCTATCTGGCGGCGAGGGCCTTGTGACGGAGGGGGTATAGACGGTGGAACTCAACGCTGACTTCTCTCGGCGTGTCGTGGTTCATGCGGCGCGGCTGTCGTGGACGCCCTCGCCGATGGCCGGGGTCGAGCGGCGCATGCTCGACCGGATCGGAGGCGAGGTGGCGCGCGCCACATCGATCGTGCGTTACGCACCCAAGTCTCGCTTCTCGGCCCACACGCACGGGGGCGGAGAGGAGTTCCTGGTGCTCGAGGGCGTGTTCCAGGACGAGCATGGCGACTTCCCGGCAGGCTCCTATATCCGCAACCCGCCGACGTCCGCGCACACGCCAGGATCGGCCTCGGGCTGCATGATCTTCGTCAAGCTCTGGCAGTTCGATCCGGACGATCGTGCCCATGTACGGATCGAGACCGCCAAGAGGCCGTTCGTCCCCGATCCTGCGCGTCCAGGGGTCCAGGTGATGCCGCTGTTTCATGACCGGCGCGAGACTGTGCGTCTGGAACGCTGGGTACCGGGCGCCGAGGTCGATCTCGATGTGCCGGGCGGAATGGAACTACTGGTCCTGGACGGCGGCTTTACCGAAGGTGGCGAGAGCTTCGAACCTCAGTCATGGATCCGGCTTCCGCCCGGCGCGCGGTTGCGAGCCACGGCGGCCGCAGGGGGCTGTCGGCTGTGGGTCAAGGCGGGTCACCTGCTGCACGCTCAGCTCGCTCCCGCAACCGCCTGACATACCGGTGTTCAGGCACCGCGAATCCTGCCGCGTCGATATTGACACCCCTCTGACCCGCCACTAGGTTCCGCCCCCTCTGGCCGACCCGGCATGGTTGCACCGGCGGCCGTCGTTTGCAGGCCGAAGTCGCGTGCGGCGCCGCCTCCGGAGACACCGGCGGGCCGAGGCCGTGGGCTCCAGGACCCGCAGGATGGGATGCTCCCAGCCGGCGGGCTATGCCTGTCAAATGGCGGTTTTGCCTATGGCGGGGCCGACCGAACGGAATGAAAGAGGCGCGATGCCGACGATCAATCAGCTCATCACCCACGGGCGTGAGCGACAGAAGACGCGGAACACGGTGCCGGCGCTGCAAGGCTGCCCGCAGAAGCGCGGTGTGTGCACGCGTGTCTATACGACCACGCCGAAGAAGCCGAACTCGGCGCTGCGCAAGGTGGCGAAGGTGCGGCTGACCAACGGGTATGAGGTGGTGTCCTACATCCCGGGCGAAGGCCACAATCTGCAGGAACACTCGGTGGTGCTGATCCGCGGCGGTCGCGTGAAGGACCTGCCCGGTGTGCGCTATCACATCCTGCGCGGTGTGCTCGACACCCAGGGCATTGCCAAGCGTCGCCAGCGCCGTTCGCTCTACGGCGCCAAGCGGCCAAAGTAAGGAGACACGCGATGAGCCGTCGCCGCCGCGCCGTCAAACGCGAGATCCTGCCGGACGCCAAGTTCGGTGACATCGTCGTCACACGCTTCATGAACGCGCTGATGTACGACGGCAAGAAGTCGGTGGCCGAGGGCACCGTGTATGGCGCGCTCGACGTGATGAAGCGCCGCGGCGGTGCGCAGGCCGACCCGGTGCGCATGTTCCACGAGGCGCTGGACAACGTGAAGCCGGCGGTGGAGGTGCGTTCGCGGCGCGTTGGTGGCGCGACCTACCAGGTGCCGGTGGAAGTCCGTACGGAGCGCCGCCAGGCGCTGGCGATCCGCTGGCTGATCGACGCCGCGCGCAAGCGGGGCGAGCACACGATGGAAGACCGCCTGTCGAACGAACTGCTGGACGCGGTCAACAATCGCGGCGCGGCGGTGAAGAAGCGTGAAGACACCCATCGGATGGCGGAGGCGAACAAGGCCTTCAGCCACTACCGCTGGTGAACTGACTTAACCGGAGACAACGAAGATGGCCAAGGCGAAATTCGCGCGCACCAAGCCGCACTGCAACGTCGGCACGATCGGTCACGTGGACCATGGCAAGACCACGCTGACAGCCGCCATCACCAAGATCCTGGCAAAGACCGGCGGTGCGACGTTCACCGCTTACGACCAGATCGACAAGGCGCCGGAAGAGAAGGCGCGCGGCATCACCATCGCCACGGCGCACGTCGAATACGAAACGTCGAAGCGTCACTATGCGCACGTCGATTGTCCCGGCCACGCCGACTATGTGAAGAACATGATCACCGGCGCCGCGCAGATGGACGGCGCCATTCTTGTTGTCTCCGCCGCCGATGGCCCGATGCCGCAGACCCGCGAGCACATCCTGCTCGCCCGCCAGGTCGGCGTGCCGGCTCTCGTCGTCTACCTCAACAAGGTCGACATGGTGGATGATCCGGAACTGCTCGAGCTGGTTGAGCTGGAGGTCCGCGAGCTGCTGTCTTCCTATCAGTTCCCCGGCGACGATATCCCGGTGATCAAGGGTTCCGCGCTCTGCGCGCTGGAAGAGCGCGATCCGGAAATGGGCGAAAAGTCCATCATGGAGCTGATGGACGCGGTGGACAGCTACATCCCACAGCCGGCGCGTGCGACCGATCGTCCGTTCCTGATGCCGGTGGAGGACGTCTTCTCGATCTCCGGCCGCGGCACGGTGGCCACCGGGCGTGTCGAGCGCGGTGTGATCAAGGTCGGTGAAGAGGTGGAGATCGTCGGCATCCGTCCGACGCAGAAGACCGTGGTCACCGGGGTGGAGATGTTCCGCAAGCTGCTCGACCAGGGCGAGGCCGGCGACAACATCGGCGCGCTGCTGCGCGGCACCAAGCGCGAGGAGATCGAGCGCGGCCAGGTGCTCGCCAAGCCCGGATCGATCACGCCGCATACCAAGTTCAAGGCCGAGGCCTATATCCTGACCAAGGAGGAGGGTGGCCGCCACACGCCGTTCTTCACCAACTACCGCCCGCAGTTCTACTTCCGCACCACCGATGTCACCGGCGTCGTGCAACTGCCGGAAGGCATCGAGATGGTGATGCCGGGCGACAACGTGACGATGGACGTGGAGCTGATCGCGCCGATCGCGATGGACGCGCAGCTGCGCTTCGCGATTCGCGAAGGCGGCCGAACGGTCGGCGCCGGCGTCGTCGCCAGCATCACGGCCTAGCGGAGATAAGCGGCACCGGCGCTCCACGGCAACGTGGGGCGCCGGTGGCGTTTGCAGGGGACCCGGAACAGACCGATGGCTGTAGACAACCAGAATATCCGCATCCGGCTGAAGGCCTACGATCACCGCGTGCTGGACAACAGCACGAAGGAGATCGTCAACACGGCCAAGCGCACGGGTGCCCGGGTTCGCGGACCGATCCCGCTGCCGACGCATATCGAGCGCTTCACCGTCAACCGCTCGCCGCATGTCGACAAGAAGAGCCGCGAGCAGTTCGAGATCCGCACGCATCGGCGGCTGCTCGATATCGTCGAGCCGACGCCGCAGACGGTGGATGCACTGATGAAGCTCGACCTCGCCGCCGGCGTCGACGTCGAGATCAAGATCTGAGCGATGGCAGCCATGCGCACCGGATTGCTGGCCAAGAAGCTGGGTATGACCCGGATCTTTCGCGACGACGGCACGCATGTGGCGGTGACCGTGCTGCAGCTGGATGGGTTGCAGGTGGTCGCGCAGCGCACCGCGGAGAAGGATGGCTACGACGCGGTGCAACTCGGCTGGGGCAAGGCCAAGGTGAAGAATGTGTCGCAGCCCAACCGCGGTCACTTCGCCAAGGCCAAGGTCGAGCCGAAGGCGAAGCTGGTGGAATTCCGCGTAGCGCCGGATGCGCTGCTGGAGCCGGGTGCCACATTGTCAGCGGCGCACTTTGCGGTGGGTCAGCACGTCGATGTCTGCGGCACGACGCAGGGCAAGGGCTTTGCTGGATCGATGAAGCGCTGGAATTTCCACGGCCTGGAAGCGAGCCATGGTGTCTCCATCAGCCATCGCAGCCATGGCTCCACCGGCAACCGGCAGGACCCCGGCAAGGTGTTCAAGAACAAGAAGATGGCGGGCCATCTTGGCGTCGAGCGCGTGACCACGCTCAATCTCCAGGTTGCTGCAGTGGATACGGAAAAGGGCCTGCTGATGATCAGGGGCGCGGTGCCCGGAGCGAAGGGTGGTTTTGTGCTGGTGCGCGACGCGGTGAAGCGTGCGAGGCCTGCGGATGCGCCGTATCCGGCAGCTCTTGTCGGTTCGGAAGCAGCGCTTACGGACCAGGCGGGCTGAACGATGCAGATCGAAGTCACCACCCTCGACAAGACGGCTGCCGGCAACGCCGAGTTGCCGGATGATCTCTTCGCCGCGAAGCCGCGCGCCGACATCATGGCGCGCGTGGTGCATTGGCAGCTGGCGAAGCGCCGCGCCGGTACGCACAGCACCAAGGGCATGGACGATGTGTCCGGCACGACGCGCAAGCCGTACCGACAGAAGGGCACCGGCAACGCGCGCCAGGGCAGCCTGCGTGCACCGCAGTTCCGCAAGGGCGGCGTCGTGCACGGGCCCATTCCGCGCTCACACGAATACAGTTTGAACAAGAAGGTGCGGCGGCTTGGCCTGATCTCGGCGCTGTCGCAGAAGCAGGCTGACGGCAAGCTGGTGGTGCTCGACGCCGCGAACGGCACGACCAAGACCGGCGAGTTGGCAAAGAAGCTGAAGCTGCTCGGCTGGACCTCGGTGCTGATCGTCGATCATGCGGTCGATGTCGGCTTCCTGCGGGCGAGCCGCAACATCGCGGGCATCGATGTGCTGCCGACTATCGGTGCGAACGTCTACGACATCCTGAACCACGATCTGCTGGCGATCACCACCGCCGGCGTCGAGGGCCTGAAGCAGCGGCTCGGACCGAAGGCAGCCCTGGCGAACGGCGGAGACGCGGCATGAGCGGCACGATAAAGCGGAAGCCAACGCTGTCGCGCGAGGCGATGTACCAGATCATCCGGTCGCCGGTGATCACCGAGAAGGCGACGATGCTGTCTGAAAGCGGCCAGTTCGTTTTCCGCGTCGCGTCGGATGCCAACAAACGCGAGATCAAGGCGGCGGTCGAGGGTCTGTTCGGCGTGTCGGTTCTGGCAGTGAACACGCTGGTGCAGAAGGGCAAGAGCAAGCGCTTCCGGGGACGACCCGGCAGCCGTTCGGATGTGAAGAAGGCGTTCGTCAAGCTGGCCGCCGGCCAGTCGATCGATTTCACCACGGGCCTGGCATAAGATGGCACTCAGACAGTTCAATCCGGTCACCGCGAGCCTGCGCGGCACCGTACTGATCAATCGCTCCGAGCTGTGGAAGGGCAAGCCAGTCAAGGCGCTGACCGAGGGCAAGACGGGCACCGGCGGGCGCAATAACCACGGCCGCATCACCAGCCGCTTCATGGGCGGCGGGCACAAGCAGGCCTATCGCTACGTGGACTTCAAGCGCCGCAAGTTCGACGTGTCGGCGACGGTGGAGCGGCTGGAATACGACCCGAACCGCACCGCCTTCATAGCGCTGGTGAAGTACCAGGACGGCGAGCTGTCCTACATCATCGCGCCGCAGCGGCTGCGCCCCGGCGATAGCGTGGTGTCCGGCCAGCGTGTCGATATCAAGCCCGGCAACGCGATGCCGATGGCGACGATTCCCGTCGGTACCATCATCCACAATATCGAGATGAAGCCAGGCGCCGGCGGCAAGATCGCGCGCTCCGCGGGCACCTACGCGCAGCTTGTCGGCAAGGACGCCGGCTGGGCGCAGATCAAGCTTGGTTCGGGCGAACTGCGCATCGTGCGAGCTGAATGCATGGCCTCGATCGGTGCGGTGTCGAATCCCGACAACATGAACCAGAAGATCGGCAAGGCCGGTCGCTCGCGCTGGATGGGACGCATGCCGCACAACCGCGGTGTGGTGATGAATCCGGTCGATCATCCTCTGGGCGGCGGCGAGGGTCGCAGCTCCGGCGGCAGGCATCCGGTGTCGCCCTGGGGTCAGCCGACCAAGGGCCACAAGACGCGCAGCAACAAGGGCACGGACAAATTCATCATCCGCCGCCGCAACAAGGGCAAGTAAGATGGCGCGTTCCGTCTGGAAGGGTCCGTTCGTCGACGGTTATCTGCTGAACAAGGCGGATGCCGCGCGCCAATCGGGTCGTAACGAGATCATCCGCATCTGGTCGCGCCGCTCGACGATCCTGCCGCAGTTCGTCGGGCTGACCTTCGGTGTCTATAACGGGCACAAGTTCCTGCCGGTGCAGGTGAACGAGAACATGGTAGGCCACAAGTTCGGCGAGTTCTCCCCGACGCGCACATTCACCGGACACGCCGGCGACAAGCGGGCGAGGCGCTCATGAGCAAGCCCAGTCATCCGCGCGGCATCGCGGACACCGAGGCGCAGGCGATAGTGTCGAACCTGCGTGTGTCACCGCGCAAGCTCAACCTGGTTGCCGGGCTGATCCGCAATCGGCCGGCGCAGCAGGCCGTGGCGACGCTGACATTCTCCAAGCGCCGCATCGCGCAGCAGGTGAAGAAGGCGTTGGAGAGCGCGATCGCCAACGCCGAGAACAACCATCAGCTCGACGTCGATCGGCTGATTGTGTCACGCGCCGAGGTGGGGCGCTCGGTGGTGATGCGGCGGTTCCATGCGCGCGGTCGCGGTCGCGCGGCGCGGGTGGAGAAGTGGTTCAGCCATCTGAAGATCGTCGTCGCCGAACGCGCACAGGAAGTCGAACAGGTATCGGGGGCCGCATAGATGGGTCACAAGGTCAATCCCGTCGGGCTCCGGCTCGGCATCAACCGCACCTGGGACAGCCGCTGGTTCGCCGGCGACGACTATTCCAAGCTGCTGCACGAGGACCTGAAGCTGCGTGGCCATCTGCGCAAGAAGCTGCACGGTGCCGGCGTGTCGCGCGTGGTGATCGAGCGGCCGGCGAAGAAGCCGCGCGTGACGATCTATGCGGCGCGGCCTGGCGTGGTGATCGGCAAGCGGGGCCAGGACATCGAGGTTCTGAAGAAGGACCTCAGCAAGATGGCCAACGCCGAGGTGGCGCTGAACATCGTGGAGATCCGCAAGCCGGAGATCGATGCCGTGTTGGTGGCGGAGAACATCGCCCAGCAGCTTGAACGGCGGGTCGCGTTCCGCCGGGCGATGAAGCGCGCGGTGCAGTCTGCGATGCGGTTGGGCGCGCAGGGCATCCGGATCAACTGTGGCGGTCGGCTCGGCGGCGCGGAGATAGCGCGCGTCGAATGGTATCGCGAGGGCCGCGTCCCGCTGCACACGCTGCGCGCCGACATCGACTTCGGCGAGGCGACGGCGAAGACCACCTATGGCACCTGCGGCGTGAAGGTGTGGGTGTTCAAGGGTGAGATCATGGCGCACGACCCTACGGCGCAGGACCGCCGTGCGGCCGAACAGGCGCCGCAACGGTGACGGACGCGATGGCGAGGCATTGGTTGAACGCAGTGGCATTGCGTGCCGCGTCCGTCATGCCGACGGAGGTCGGCATCCACGTCTTTCCTTTGTGCGGGACGAAAGACGTGGATGGCCGGGCCAAGCCCGGCCATGACGGTGGGGAAGGGTAACATTCGATGCTGCAACCGAAGCGCACCAAGTACCGCAAGGCGCACAAGGGCCGCATTCGCGGCAATGCCAAGGGCGGCGTGACGCTGAATTTCGGAACGTATGGTCTGAAGGCGTTGGAGCCGGAGCGGGTGACGGCGCGTCAGATCGAAGCGGCACGGCGCGCCATCACGCGTGCGATGAAGCGCACCGGACGCGTGTGGATCCGTATCTTTCCCGATGTGCCGGTCTCGACGAAACCGGCCGAGGTGCGCATGGGGTCGGGTAAGGGCTCGCCGGAATTCTGGGTCTGCCGCATCGCTCCAGGAAAGATCATGTTCGAGGTGGATGGCGTGCCTGCCGATCTGGCGCGCGAGGCGCTCACACTCGGTGCCGCGAAGCTGCCGATCCGCACGCGGTTCGTCGCCCGCGTCGGAGACGCGTGATGGCGGACAAGGCGGTGGATGTACGCGCGAAGACGACAGGACGAGCTGAGCACCATGCTGCTCGATCTGCGCAAGGAGCAGTTCAACCTGCGTTTCCAGCGTGCCACGGGGCAGCAGGAGGGCGTGGGCCGCGTGCGTCAGGTGCGGCGGCAGATCGCGCGGGTAAAGACCATCATGGCGGAGAAGACTCGCTCCGCGGCGAAGTCGTAAGGAGACCTGCGCGATATGCCGAAGCGCGTGCTCACAGGGCGGGTGACGAGTGACAAGATGGACAAGACCGTGACGGTCCTGGTCGATCGTCGCGTCATGCATCCGCTGTACAAGAAGTTCATCCGGCGCTCGAAGAAGTACGCGGCGCACGACGAAGCGAACCTGTGCAAGACCGGCGACATGGTGCGCATCGAGGAGTGTCCGCCGATCAGCAAGCGCAAGACCTGGCTGGTGGTCGAGCGTAACGGATCGCCTCTCGGGGGCGAAGCAATGGCGAAGGAAGGAGCGGCGGCATGATCCATGTCGAGACCAACCTGGAGGTCGCCGACAACTCCGGTGCGCGTCGAGTGCAGTGCATCAAGGTGCTGGGCGGATCGAAGCGCAAGACGGCCTCGGTGGGCGACATCATTGTCGTCTCCATCAAGGAGGCGATCCCGCGCGGCAAGGTGAAGAAGGGCGACGTGCACCAGGCGGTGATCGTGCGCACGGCGTTTCCCGTGCGCCGCGGCGACGGCAGCGCCATTCGCTTCGATCGCAACGCGGCGGTGCTGATCAACAAGCAGCTCGAGCCGATCGGCACGCGCATCTTCGGTCCCGTCGTGCGCGAGCTGCGCGCGAGGAAATTCACCAAGATCATGTCGCTGGCGCCCGAGGTGCTGTGATGGCGGCGCGCATCCGCAAGGGCGACACGGTCGTGGTGATCTCGGGTGTCAACAAGGGACGGCGCGGCGAGGTTCTGCGTGTGCAGCCGAAGGCCGAGCGTGCGGTGGTGCAGGGTGTGGCAATGGCAACGCGGCACGTGAAGCCGCGCGGCATGCAGGAGCCCGGCGGCATTCGCGAGCAGGAGGCTGCCATCCATCTGTCCAATCTGATGCTCGTCGATCCGCGCAGCGAGAAGCCGACCAAGGTCGGGTTCCGCGTACTCGACGACGGGCGGAAGGTGCGCGTCGCAAAGGCGACGGGCGAAGTGATCGAGAGCTGATGGTCGGGACAAGCCCGACCATGACGAATGAGGACCGGGCGGACGCCCGGAACGACGCATGAGGTCCAGACCATGAGCGGATCGAAGAATCGACCGAAGGCGCCGCCGAAGGGCGGTGGCAATAGAGGTTCCGGCCCGCCACTGAGGGGTGGCGGCAAGGTGGAAGCTCGCGCCGAGCGTGCGCGCGTCGCCCAGGCTGCGGCGGGTGCGGAGGTGGTGGCTGCGTCGCCTGGGGAAATGCCTCGGCTGCAGAAGCGCTACCTCGACGAGGTGCGCGGCAAGCTGCGGCAGGAGTTCGGTTACAAGAACCCTATGCAGGTGCCGAAGCTGGAAAAGATCGTCATCAACATGGGCGTCGGCGAAGCGACCGGCGATGCAAAGAAGCTCGACGCGGCGGTGGATGAGCTGACCGCGATCTCCGGCCAGAAACCGGTGAAGACGCTGGCGAAGAAGGCCATCGCCGGCTTCAAGATCCGTAAGGGCCTGCCGATCGGCTGCAAGGTGACGCTGCGCAAGGCGCGGATGTACGAGTTCCTGGACCGGCTGATCACCATCGCCATGCCGCGCGTGCGCGACTTCCGCGGCATTGCCGGCAAGGGCTTCGATGGGCGCGGGAATTTCGCGATGGGCGTCAAGGAGCAGATCATATTCCCGGAAATCAACTACGACCGGGTGGAATTGGTGCGCGGGATGGACATCCAGTTCGTCACCACCGCCAAGACGGACGCGGAAGCGAAGGCGCTGTTGCAGGCCTTCGAGCTGCCGTTCGCCAACTGAGGAATTTGGGATGGCCAAGACCTCGCAGGTCAACCGCAACGCCATGCGCGAATACAAGGCGAAACGCGACAAGGCAAAGCGCGCCGCGTTGAAAGAGATCGTGATGGACCGCACCTTGCCGGTGGAGGACCGCTTCAACGCCACGCTGAAGCTGGCTCAGCTGCCACGCAACGGCGCTCAGGTGCGGGTGCGGCTGCGCTGCGAACTGACCGGCCGTTCGCGCGGCAACTACCGCAAGTTCAAGCTGTGCCGCATCAAGCTGCGCTCTCTTGCGAATGAGGGGCAGATACCCGGCATGGTCAAGGCGAGCTGGTAACGGAGGGAACGGGCAGATGGCGGTTACCGATCCCCTGGGCGATATGCTGACACGCATCCGCAACGCGCAACGCGCGCGCCACACGATGTGCCTGGCGCCGGCGTCGAAGCTGCGGGCGAATGTGCTGGACGTGCTGAAGCGCGAGGGATTCATTCGCGGCTTTGCGGCCGAGGAGCTGCGGCCCGGCGTGGCGCGGCTTCGCATCGAGCTGAAGTACAATGAGGGCGAGCCGGTGATCAAGGAGATCACGCGTGTGTCCAAGCCAGGCCGCCGTGTGTATTCCAAGATCAAGGAGCTGCCGCGGGTCTATGCAGGTCTCGGCATTTCCGTTCTGTCCACGCCGCGTGGCGTGATGAGTGACGCAGAGGCGCGCGCTGCCAATGTCGGCGGCGAAGTCCTCTTCCGCGTATTCTGACGGAGAACGAGCGATGTCGCGCGTCGGCAAATACCCGGTGGAAATTCCGCAGGGCGTACAGGTGGCGATCGCCGGCGGCCTGCTCACCGCCAAGGGGCAACTCGGCGAGCTGAAGCTGCGGCTCACCGAGCATATCGAGGCGGTGGTGGAGGGCAACAAGGTCACGGTGAAGCCGCGCACCGGGGAGCGGCAGGCGCGCATGATGTGGGGCACCACGCGGTCGCTGGTCGCAAACATGGTGCACGGCGTGTCGAGCGGTTACCAGCGGTCGATGGAGATCACAGGTACGGGCTTCCGTGCGGCCGTGCAGGGCAAGAACCTGGAATTGAGCCTGGGCTACTCGCATCCGGTCGTCTTTCCGATCCCGGACGGCATCAAGATCACCTGCGAGCGTCCGACGGCGATCAGGGTGGAGGGTGTCGATAAGCGGCTGGTCGGCCAAGTGGCCTCGGAGATTCGCTCGTTCCGTTTGCCTGAGCCCTACAAGGGCAAGGGCGTGCGCTACACGAACGAACAGATCCGTCGCAAGGAAGGCAAGAAGAAGTGACGGTGTTCCACTACACGCCCCCGCACCTGTCATTGCGAGCGCAGCGAAGCAATCTCCATCGAAGTGCGCACCTTGATGGGGATTGCTTCATCGCTTCGCTCCTCGCAATGACAGGGGGCGGGTGGCGACAGGAGATGCGCGCATGAGCACGCTGCAGGACCTGCGGGCGCGGCGGCGCGAACGCCTGCGTTTCCAGTTGCGCCACAAGGCCGGTGGACGGCCGCGGCTGTCGGTGTTCCGCTCGGGCAAGCACATTTACGCGCAGGTGATCGACGATGTGCAGGGCCGCACGTTGGCCGCTGCGTCGTCGATCGACAAAACGCTGCGCGAGGGCCTGCGCACCGGTGCCGACAAGGCGGCCGCCGCCGCGGTGGGCAAGCTGGTGGCAGAGCGCGCGGTCGCCGCGGGGGTCAAGGAAGTGGTGTTCGATCGCGGCGCCTATCTCTATCACGGCCGCATCAAGGCGCTGGCCGATGCCGCCCGTGAGGGCGGGCTGGCGTTCTGAGGAGCTGAACCATGGCACGTGAACCGAGAGAAGGCGGGCGGGGTCGTGATCGCGACCGGGATCGCGACGATGATGGCCTGACCGACAAGCTGGTGACGATCAATCGCGTGGCGAAGGTGGTGAAGGGCGGACGTCGCTTCGCATTCGCCGCGCTGGTGGTGGTGGGCGACCAGAAGGGCCGCGTCGGTTACGGCGCCGGCAAGGCGCGCGAGGTGCCGGAGGCGATCCGCAAGGCAACGGAGCGTGCCAAGCGCGGGATGATCCGTGTGCCGATGAAGGAAGGCCGCACGCTGCACCACGACATCGAGGGCCGCTACGGCGCTGGCAAGGTGGTGCTGCGGACCGCTGTCGCCGGCACCGGCATCATCGCCGGCGGTCCGCTGCGCGCGGTGTTCGAGACTCTCGGCATCGGCGATGTGGTTGCGAAGTCGCTCGGCAGCCGCAATCCGCACAACATGGTCAAGGCGACATTCGCGGCGCTGCAGCGCTGTGCATCGCCGCGCTCGGTGGCGAACCGTCGGGGCAAGAAGGTGTCGGAGCTGTTCCGGCGCGATGCCGCTCCGCCCGCAGCACCACAGGAGACCGCCGGTGCCTAAGGTGCGCGTGACGCAGACCGGTTCTCCGGCGGGGCGCAAGCCCGGCCAAAAGGAGACGCTGATCGGTCTTGGGCTGAACAAGATGCGGCGGACGCGCGAGCTGGAGGATACCCCCTCGGTACGCGGGATGATCCGTAAGGTCGCCCACCTGGTGAAGGTGGAGGAGCAGCCATGATGGGCGGGTCTAGCCCGCCCATGACGAATGGAAGGTCGGGCTAGCGCCCGGGGACACGCATGAAGCTGAACGAACTGCGCGACAATGCCGGCGCGCGCCCGAAGTCGAAGCGGCTCGGGCGGGGGATTGGCTCGGGCAAGGGCAAGACGGCAGGTAAGGGCGTGAAGGGCCAGAAGGCGCGCGCCGGCGTATCGCTGAACGGCTTCGAAGGCGGGCAGATGCCGCTGTTTCGGCGTCTGCCGAAGCGTGGGTTCTGGAACCCGTTCCGCAAGGAATATGCCCCGGTGAACATCGGGACGCTGGACGCAGCGATCGCGGCAGGCAGACTGGATGCCAGCCAGCCGATCGATGAGGACTCACTGCGGGCGGCGGGTCTGGTGCGCGGAAAGCTGGATGGGGTGAGGCTGCTGGCCAACGGCGAGATTTCGCGCGCGGTGACCATCACCGTGTCGGGTGCGTCGGCGTCGGCGATCGAGGCGGTCCAAAAGGCGGGCGGAAGCGTCACCACCACAGTGGTGAAGGCAGAAGCAGAGACCCCGGCCGAACCATAGAGGTTTCACGTTCTGAACCTTGCTTTGGCACCGCCTCGGTCCGACAATAAGGTGCGATTGACGAGGGACGTTCCATGGCCTCCGCTGCCGAACAGCTTGCGGCAAATCTCAATCTCGGCGTCTTCTCCAAGGCAACCGAGCTCAAGAAGCGCATCTGGTTCACCCTCGGAGCGCTGATCGTCTATCGCATCGGCACCTACATTCCGGTCCCCGGAGTCGATGCCTCGGTGATGACCGAGATGCTGCAGCAGCATGGCGGCGGCATCCTGGGCATGTTCGACATGTTCACTGGCGGCGCGCTGCGACGCATGACCGTCTTCGCCCTGAACATCATGCCGTACATCAGCGCCAGCATCATCATCCAGTTGATGACCGCGGCCGTCCCTACGCTTGAGACACTGAAGAAGGAAGGCGAGGCGGGGCGCAAGAAGCTCAACCAGTACACCCGCTACCTCACGGTGCTGATCGCGATGTTCCAGTCGTACGGCATCGCCGTCGGGCTCGAGAGCATGCGCGGCAGTTTCGGTGCCGCTGTGATCGACCCGGGATGGTTCTTCCGCTTCTCCTGCGTCATCACGCTGGTCGGCGGGACGATGTTCCTGATGTGGATCGGCGAACAGATCACTGCCCGCGGCGTCGGCAACGGGACGTCGCTGATCATCATGGCCGGCATCGTCGCCAACCTGCCGAACGCGCTGGCCTCGCTGCTCGATCTGGGCCGCACCGGCGCGCTGTCGCCGTTCTTCATCGTGGGCTTCATCGTGCTGGCGGTGTTCGTCATAGCGTTCATCGTGTTCATAGAACGAGCGCAGCGACGAATCGCGATCCAGTATCCGAAGCGGCAGGTCGGCAACCGCATGTTCGGCGGCAACTCGACGCACATGCCGCTGAAGATCAACACCTCGGGCGTGATCCCGCCGATCTTCGCCAGCTCCATACTGCTGATCCCGGCGACCGTCGCCGGCTTCTCCGCGGGCGGCTCGGCCTGGCTGCAGTGGATCTCCACCGAGTTGTCGCACGGCTCGCCGATCTACATGGCGCTCTATGCGGCGATGATCATCTTCTTCTCGTACTTCTACACCGCCGTCGTGTTCAATCCCGAGGAGACGGCGGACAACCTGAAGAAATACGGCGGCTTCATACCCGGCATCCGCCCCGGCAGCGCCACGGCGCAGTACTTCGATCATGTGCTGACGCGGCTGACCACGGTCGGCGGCCTTTATCTTGTGGCGGTGTGCCTGCTGCCCGAGGTGCTGATCAGCGACTACGGTCTGCCGTTCTACTTCGGCGGGACGTCCATCCTTATCGTGGTGTCGGTCACCATGGATACCGTCACGCAGATACAGTCCCACCTGCTGGCGCACCAGTACGAGGGCCTGATACGCAAGGCGCGCGTCCGGGGCCACAGATGATGGCCGGATCGAGTCCGGCCATGACGGATGAAGGCCGGGCTGGCGCCCGGAACCACTTATGAGGCTGATCCTGCTCGGCCCACCGGGTGCCGGGAAGGGCACGCAGGCCAAGCGTCTCGTCGATCGCCATGGCATCGTGCAGATCTCCACGGGCGACATGCTGCGGGCTGAGGTCGCCGCCGGCTCGCCGATCGGCCGCGAGGCGAAGGCGGTGATGGAATCCGGGCAGCTTGTCTCGGACGACATCATCATCCGCATGCTCGGCCTGCGGGTAGAGCAACCCGACGCAGCGAACGGCTTTATACTGGACGGCTTCCCGCGCACTGTGCCGCAGGCCGAGGCGCTCGATCGGCTGCTGGTGGAGAAGCGCATGAGGCTCGACGCTGTCATCGAGCTTCGCGTGGACGATGCCGCACTGATTGAACGTATCAGTGGGCGCTTCACGTGCGCCGGATGTGGCGCCGGCTACCACGACACGTTCAAGCCCACCGCGGTGGCGGGCGTCTGCGACGTGTGCGGCGCCCACGAGTTCACTCGCCGCGCCGACGACAACCGCGAGACTGTGGTGGCGAGACTCGAGGCCTACCATCGCCAGACGGCGCCGATCCTGCCGCACTATGAGGCCCTCGGTCTGCTCCGCGGGGTGGACGGGATGGCGGATATCGAAGAGGTAGGCCGGCAGATCGACGGCGTCCTGGCGTAGTGTCTTATGTATCACAAGGATTTGATGTCGTCGCGTTGACACCACTCCAGCGCTCACTATATTCCCGGGTCCCGGCGCAATCAGTGATGGGGTTGCGCCCCTGCAGGCATTCCCTAGGAGTATCGGCGTGGCACGTATTGCCGGCGTGAACATCCCGACCAATAAGCGGGTGACTATCGGATTGCGCTACATCTATGGCATTGGCCCCTCCAAGGCCGCCGAGATCTGCGAGAAGCTCACCATTCCGGACGAGCGTCGGGTCAATCAGCTCTCGGACGACGAGGTGTTGCGGATCCGCGAGATGGTCGACCGGGACTATCGCGTCGAGGGCGACCTCCGTCGCGAGGTCGCGATGAACATCAAACGGCTGATGGATCTAGGCTGCTATCGGGGACTGAGGCATCGGCGCGGCCTGCCGGTGCATGGCCAGCGGACCCACACCAACGCACGAACCCGCAAGGGCAAGGCGGTGGCGATCGCCGGGAAGAAGAAGGTCACCAAGTAGTCTCGCCTTCGGCTATCGGCGTTCACCAGCAGCAGGATTTTGCATCATGGCGAGACCCGCCACTACGCGCCCCCGCAGGAAGGAGCGCAAGAACATCACGTCCGGAGTCGCCCATGTGGCGGCGACGTTCAACAACACGGTTATCACCATCACCGATGCTCAGGGCAACGCGATCGCCTGGTCGTCCTCTGGCAGCCAGGGCTTCAAGGGCAGCCGCAAGTCCACGCCCTATGCGGCGCAGGTGGCGGCTGAGGACGCCGGCCGCAAGGCGCGCGAGCACGGCATGGAGATGCTGGACATCGAAGTGAGCGGGCCTGGCTCGGGGCGCGAGAGCGCGCTGCGGGCACTGCAGGCGGTGGGATTTGCCATCTCCGCCATCCGCGACATGACACCGATCCCGCACAACGGCTGCCGGCCGCGCAAGCGCCGGCGCGTGTAAGGCGGAGCCCGCCCCGAGGGGAAAACTTCGGGAGGAAGCGTGCCGATCCCAGTGGGTCGTTGATGGACGTCCGGCTGAGCCGCGGTCCGAAAGGTTGAATATATGAGGCAGAGTGCAGTCATCCAGCGCAACTGGCAGTCCCTGATCAGGCCAGAGAAGCTGGAGGTCGAGCCGGGCGCCGATCCCGCGCAGGTCGCCACCGTCGTCGCCGAGCCGCTGGAGCGCGGCTTCGGCATGACGCTGGGCAATGCGATCCGGCGCATCCTGTTGTCGTCGCTGCAGGGCGCCGCGGTGACCGCGGTGCAGATCGATGGTGTGCTGCATGAGTTCAGCAGCATTCCCGGTGTGCGCGAGGACGTCACCGACATCGTGCTGAACATCAAGCAGCTCGCGCTCCGCATGCACGGTGAGGGCCCGAAGCGCATGACGCTGACCGCCACCGGTCCGGGCGAGGTGCGCGCCGGCGCGATCCAGGCGGGGCACGACATCGAGATCATGAACCCCGAGCTGGTGATCTGCACGCTGGATGACGGCGTGAAGCTCGGCATGGAGTTCACGGTGAACCTGGGCAAGGGCTATCAGCCCTCCAGCGTGAACCGGCCGGAGGATGCACCGATCGGGCTGATCCCGGTTGACTCGATCTATTCGCCGGTGCGCCGCGTCTCCTACAAGGTCGAGCCGACCCGTGTCGGCCAGGTGACGGACTTCGACAAGCTGCTGCTCACCGTGGAGACCAATGGCGCGGTGACGCCGGAGGACGCGGTGGCGGTGGCGGCGCGCATCCTGCAGGACCAGTTGCAGCTCTTCATCAACTTCGAGGAGCCGCAGCAGATCCGCGCCGAGGAGCCGGAAGACAATCTGCCGTTCAACCGCAACCTGCTGCGCAAGGTGGACGAGCTGGAGCTGTCGGTGCGCTCGGCGAACTGCCTGAAGAACGACAACATCGTCTATATCGGCGACCTGGTGCAGAAGTCCGAGCAGGAGATGCTGCGCACGCCGAACTTCGGGCGTAAGTCGCTGAACGAGATCAAGGAGGTGCTTGGTTCGATGGGGCTTGGGCTTGGCATGACGGTGTCGGGCTGGCCGCCGGAGAACATCGAGGACCTGGCCAAGCGGATGGAAGAGCCGTTCTGAAGGGGTAGCGGGACATGCGTCACGGGGTAGCCGGCCGGAAGCTCGGCGTCACATCGTCGCACCGCCAGGCCATGTTCCGCAACATGGCGGCGGCGTTGATCAAGCACGAGCAGATCACCACGACGCTGCCGAAGGCGAAGGAACTGCGCCCGGTGGCGGAGAAGCTGATCACGCTGGGCAAGAAGGGTGGGCTGGCGAACCAGCGGCTGGCTCACGCGCAGCTGCGCGATGATGCGATGGTGGCGAAGCTGTTCGGGCCGCTGGCCGAGCGGTATCGCGGGCGTGCCGGCGGGTATTGCCGGGTGCTGAAGGCGGGCGTCCGCTACGGCGATGCGGCGGACATGGCGGTGATCGAGTTCGTCGATCGCGACGTCACCGCCAAGGGGCAGGACAGCGGCCCCAGGCAGGTGCAGGAGGAAGAGCCGGCCGCACCGTAGGCGCGCTCCAGCCGCATTTCACTGTCCGCTGCGCCGTCGCTCGTCCCGGAGTTTGTCCATTCGCTCTCGGGCCATGCGAAGCACGATACGATCCAACGCCAGTTGCGCGCGCCGTGCCCCCATCTCCTCCCTGGCGACGCGCTGCCAGATTTGCGCGGCGTGCAGAACGTGCACATCGCGCGTGTCCAGCCATCGGGCCAACAATGCGCGGTGCACACCGAAGGCAGCGCGGTATGGTGGTTGCCTTGGGTGATGGTGTTGCGCAGGCAGAGACCGATCGAACCCCAGCAGCCGTGCGCGCGCACCCGCTAGGTTCGTGGCCTCGAGTTCGTACTCGCGGGCGAGTTCAAGCAGCCTGCCTTGGAAATCTCCCCCAAGAATTCCTTGGGCGAGATTGCGAAGCGCCGAGGCTTTTTCTTTGAGGCTTGAAATCTTCGACTCACTCTCATCCGCCATGACTCACCGCATTGCGTTGGGCGGCGTGTCCCCCAAGCCAACGAGGAACTGCGCCGGCGTGGACTTGGTCCGGTAGCCAACCTGTATTTGGTCAGCCAAAGCCGGTTCGGCTGCCGCGCGCCAATGCGGGTCCCCGTGTTACGCTTGCATTCGCGCACTGCGTTGCCGCTGAACTGATCGAAGAGACCGCCTGCTGCGCTGCGTGGATCGTCTCAGTCAGGCGTCGTATCTTGCTGTAGTTTCGCCTCAATGTTCGGCGAGGGCGTCGGAGCAATCCGCACCCTGCCATCGAGGGTCTTGGTGGAAGCTTGTCATCTGTAATCTCCCCATTGGTATCTACATTTTTTTGTACCGTAGGCCTTGCCTGCGACGCGCAGCAAGAGCGAATTAGTATTGCGCCAAAGATCGTCTGCTAAATTGCTGTTACAGAGAGAATTCTTTCCGTAAGACTTACGAAGGCGGCGATTGGGATGCAACCTGGCGCTACTTGTTGCTGTAATCCATTCGACTACGAATACACGCGAAAAATAGTGTGTATCGGAGCCTTGGCTGGGCCCGACTCGGCTGCAGGTAATCCGACCGGTTCGCCTCGGGCGCCCGTGGCGCTATTCTCCGGCTGTGCCAAACGGAACAGATGCCGCCGATGACCTGTTCGGTGCTCCGCCGGAACGCGGAGGAAAGGCCGGTCCGCGGCCGCTGGCTGATCGGCTGCGTCCGCTCTCGCTCGACGAGGTGGTGGGGCAGGATCACCTGCTTGGCCCCGACGGCACGCTGTCACGCATGCTGGAGCGCGGGTCGCTCGCCTCGCTGATCCTTTGGGGTCCGCCCGGTTGCGGCAAGACCACCATCGCCAGGTTGCTGGCAGCACGTTCCGGACTGCATTTCGTGCAGCTCTCGGCGGTGTTCTCGGGAGTTGCCGACCTGAAGCGTGCGTTCGACGAGGCCGCACGGCGGCGCCGGACAGGGCAGGGGACGCTGCTGTTCGTCGACGAGATCCATCGCTTCAACCGTGCGCAGCAGGACGGGTTCCTGCCGGTAGTGGAGACCGGCACGATCACGCTGATCGGCGCCACCACAGAGAACCCGTCGTTCGCGCTGAACGGCGCGCTGCTGTCGCGCTGCCAGGTGCTGGTGCTGCGCCGGCTCGATGACACGGCGCTGGAGTTGCTGCTTGCGCGCGCGGAAGCCGATACCGGCCGCGCGCTGCCGCTCGATGCGGAAGCTCGCGCCACTTTGCGTGCGATGGCAGATGGCGACGGCCGCTATGTGCTCAACATGGCCGAGCAGATCTTCGCTCTGTCCGCCGATACACCGGTGATGGATGCGACCGGGCTCGCCGCGCTGCTCGCCCGCCGCGCCGCGCTGTACGACAAGGATCGCGAGGAGCACTACAATCTGATCTCCGCGCTGCACAAGTCGCTGCGCGGGTCCGATCCGGATGCAGCTCTCTACTGGTTCGCGCGCATGCTGAATGGCGGCGAGGACCCGCGCTATATCGCGCGTCGTCTGGTGCGCTTCGCGGCCGAGGACATCGGCATGGCCGATCCCAATGCATTGACGCTGGCGTTGGCGGGATGGGAGACATACGAGCGTCTCGGCTCGCCTGAGGGCGAGCTGGCGATCGCCCAGGTGGTGGTCTATCTGGGCACCGCACCGAAATCGAATGCGATCTATACCGCGTACGGCGCGGCTCGTGCATCAGCCAAGGCGACCGGATCGCTGATGCCGCCGACGCACATCCTGAACGCGCCGACCCGGCTTATGAAGGACCTCGGCTATGGCGCCGATTACCAGTACGACCACGAAACCGAGGATGCGTTCTCCGGGCAGAATTACTTCCCAGAGGACATGATGCGCCAGCAGTTCTATCGCCCGCGCGATCGCGGCTTCGAACGCGAGATCGGCAAGCGGCTCGACTACTGGGCTAAGCTGCGCGACGAACGGAAGTCCGATTAGGGGCGCCTTCGGCCAACCTCGGAACTAGATCGATCGGACAATATCCGGGCCGTGATCTCATGGTCGGCTGGTCACACGTGAAGCAATGGATTGTTATGGGAGTCGCGCAGATGAGGCGCAATTGCGGTCCTTCGCCGCGTTTTGGTGATCCGCGTGACAGTAAAGACCACTCCGAGAATAGAGGATCAGGCTGTAGTGATCGAACGTTTTCCGACCGCTCGGATCTTGGCGTGTCGATCCACACGTGGGGGGTCAGGTCAGCGTGTTGCCTAGTGCGCTCATCGTTGTCGAGAGACGGGATTTCATCCGCGGTTGCCTGACCTGTTGGCTCGCCAAATACTGCGGCGAAATCGGAGCCGTGCCTGTGGCAGATGTCGAATCTGGCTTGCCGCCAGATACGCTGTCTGGCGCAACGGGCGCCATCATCGGGATGGAGCCCTCGGAGCAACCTGAGTGGCTGTACCGCCAGATCGCGTGGTTGCGTGCGAGGCATGCGAGGCTTCCCATTGTACTGATCGTGGAAGCCGAGTACGTCAGGGCGGCCGCCAACCTGGCCGCTGAATTGGATCTGCAGGGATACATCCCGGTTTCCAGCAATCTGGAAGTTGCCGCCGCGGCCGTTCGCCTTGTGCTGGCGGGTGGCAGCTACTTCCCGCGTCCGCAGAACGTCGAGCCCCGGCATGGCGAAGTACTGCCAAGCTATCAGCATCCGGCGGTTGACCCCGCGAGGATAGCCGAACTGACGTCGCGCGAGCGAGCAGGTACTGGGCCTGCTGGCGAGCGGCATGCCCAATAAAGTCATAGCCCATCGATTGGGCATGTCGCTGAGCACAGTCAAGGCGCATGTGCACCACATCATCCGCAAGCTGCAGGTTGGCAACCGGACGGAGGTGGCGTTACTGACCCGGCGCATGCACGCGGATATGGCCGAAGCTGCCAAGGTCAGTGTGCCGCCCATAGTTATGGCGCCGACCTCTCGGTCTGGCATCCGCACCGATATCGGAGTGCAGGATACATCAGTCGAGCAACGTGCCGAGGACCTTTCATAAACGACTGGGCAGTCGGCTTACGGTCACCCCTGCGCCTGATCCCGTGCGTCGGCGCTGCGGTCCGCCGTGATACCTGCGCGCTCGATGCCGCTTCTTTCGAGCCTTGTTGCTCGACGCTCGTACTCCAGGGCGAGCTCTAATAATCTCCTTCGGAAGGCTCCGCCGAGGATTTGGGCGGCCAGATGGCGGAACCCGGATGCCGTTTGTCTGAGACACGCCGCGTCGTCGCCAAGATCGTCAGCCATCGCGCTTACACCTGGGAAAGGAGAACTCAGCAAAGCTGACTGAATAAAAGGGCTCCCGATCGGGAGGCGTGCAGCACCATAGCGGATCCATTTCGATAGGGAAATTAGGCCAACCGATCAGGATCCTTCGATGTAATCGAGCAGACGCACGCCAGACTTGCGCGGATTTCCCTGACTGGTCAGCGTTCGGTGATGGAACGCGACGAGATGGTGGACGGCAGCGGGGGGCTTCGCCCGCAATGGCGCAGCCTGCTTGGCATGCTCGCGGGGCTTGGCCACGGCGTGCTGGCGGAGCGGGCTCGCCGGCTCGAGCGCGTGATGGAAGAGGAGGGTGTGGCGAGCCTGCTTCCCGGCTCGCCGCCGGATCCATGGCGCTTCGATCTGATTCCGTTGCCGCTGTCGCACGCGGAATTTCTCACGCTAGAGGCCGGATTGGCGCAGCGCGCCAGGCTGCTCGACGCCGTTCTGACCGACCTCTACGGACCGCAGGACCTGTTGGCCGATGGTGCCCTGCCGGCAGCGCTCGTCTATGCCAATCCGGCGTTCCTGCGGCCGTGCCGGCACGCAACGGCGGAGCCGCTGCAGTTCTATGCCGCCGATCTCGCGCGTATGCCCGATGGGACGTGGAACGTGACCGCCGATCGCACCGGGCTTGCTGATGGTCTTGCGCATGCCTTGCAGAACCGTCGGCGCCTTGGGCGCGTCGTGCCCGAACTGTTCGCCTCGCAGCTTCCCTGCCACATCGATCCATTCGTCGAGCTCTGCATGGACATGCTGCGGCGGGCCTCGCTGGGTGGAACGGCAGCGCTGCTCACGCCGGGCCATGCCGATCCCGCATGGTATGGCCACGTGCTGCTGGCGCGCGAACTGTCCTGCGCCCTGGTGGAGGGCGGCGACCTCACCGTACGTGATGTCGGTTTGTTTCTGAAAACGCTGCGCGGCCCGCGGCCGATCGGTGTGTTGCTGCGGGGCATCGGCGGCGATGCGGTCGATCCGCTGGAACTGGCGCCCGATGGGATGGGTGTCCCCGGGCTGCTCGCCGCCGCACGCGATCAGGTGCGGATCATCAACAGCCCGGGGTGCGGCCTCGTCGAGGCGCCGGCATTGGCGGCCTTTCTCCCAGATCTCGCAATGCGGCTGATCGGCGAGAAACTGGCGCTGCCCAGCGTGCCCACCGTCTGGCTGGGCAACGGTGCCGTACGCGAGGCCGTCCTGCGCACCCAGAAGGCCTGGAGCCTCCGCCCGGCACTGGAGGGCGGCCAGCCGCCGGTGCCTCTGGCCGCGATGGGGGCAGCGAAACGCGGTGCACTGCTCGCAAGGGCGGAAGCGGCTCCGTGGCGCTTCGCGGCGAGTACGGTTCTGAAGCCCTCGATGGCGCCATGCCTCGATGGTGATGGACTCGTGCCGCGCCCAGTGCTGGTCCGCATATTCCTGGTGCGCGACCGCGGCGGCTGGCGCGCAATGCCCGGTGGGCTCGGCTGTGTGCTGCCCGACCATGCACAGGCATGGCCCAGTGCTGGACCGGTGCTCGCGAAGGACGTCTGGGTGCTGGCCGAGAATCCAGCGGCCATTGAGGCTGTGGCTGCGGTGAGCACGGCAACGCTGCCGATCCGGCGCACCGCCGGCGATCTACCGAGTAGGGTGGCCGACAATTTCTTCTGGCTTGGGCGCTACCTCGAGCGGCTGGACGGGGCGGCGCGACTGCTGCGCATCACTATCCGCCGCGTTGGCCAGCCGGTACCGACGCCGCATGAGACCGCTGAACTGGACGTTCTGATCACCTGCCTCACCAGGATGGGGCTGCTCGACATTGAGGCGATCACTGGCCTCGGGCCGTTGGGACTCCGCCAGGAACTGATGCGCGTCGCCGGAAGATTGGGCTCGATCGACACTCTGCTTGGTCATGTCTCCCGCGTGACAGGCCTGCTGCGTGACCGGGTGACAGGCGAGATGCACGCCGTCACGACGCGCGGCCTGCGCGAGGTGGAGGAAGCTCTCGCCCGCATCCCCGCCCGCGGCGATGGTCGGGCGCTGGATGTGGTGTTTCAGGCGATGTCGCGGGTCCTGGCATTCACTGCCGCCCTGTCCGGGTTGGCGGCGGAGAACATGGTTCGCGGCGGCGGGCGGCTGTTTCTGGACCTGGGTCGGCGTGTGGAGCGTGCGCAGGGTGTGGCCGATCAGATGGCGTGCGCACTCGAGTTCCCTGGCGCGGCACACCAGCCGGCGCGCGTGGAGCATGGCCTTCGCCTTGCGCTGGAGTTGTGTGATTCGTCCATCACGTACCGCAGCCGCTATCTGGCGGTGGTGCAGCCGGCGCCGGCGCTCGACCTTTTGCTCGCGGACGACGGCAACCCTCGCGGCCTCGCGTTCCAGCTTGACGCGATGCGCGCACTGCTGAGTGAGATCGATGGCGCAGCAGACACTGCGCTTGCCGTTGCTGCAGCGGCGCTGCAGGAGGAGCCGCAGGCGATGGTAAGCACGGTCAGTGAGGCCACCGATCAATCCGCGGCGGCGCTGCTTCTGCCGGCTCGGCTGCGCTCGATGCACGACGCGGTCGCCGACCTGTCGGATCGCGTATCGCGGCAGTATTTCGCGCTGCTACCGCCCGCTCGAATGGTGGGCGTCGAGGCGTCGCCCCGATCGATGCGTGGGGACACATGATCTACCACGTGCGACACCTGACGCGGTACGACTACCGGACGCCGGTCGATCTGGGTGCGCACCTGGCGCATCTGCGGCCACGGTCCCTGCCGCATCAGCAGGTGCTGCGCGCCGGCATCGATGCCGTGCCAGCGGTGTCGTGGCGACGCGATGGCAATGATCATTTCGGCAATGAGGTGACATGGCTGTTTCTGGATGAGGCGCATGCGGCCTTCCAGGTGATTGCCGACGCAACGGTCGATGTGGCGTTTCCCGAACCACCGCACCGCGTGGCAACACCGTCCTGGGAGACCGTGGCAAAGCAGGCCTGGGATGCCGGCGGTGCATCCTGTCAGGTCGCCGAGTTCCTGTTCGACAGCCCGCACGCCCCGGCTGATGCCGACGCAAGTGCCTATGCGGAACGCTGCTTCGTGCCGGGGCGTCCAGTGCTGGAGGCGCTGCTCGATCTCAATGTCAGCATCCGCCGGGACTTTGCCTTTCGCCCAGGTGTGACGACGACGAGCACGCGGATCGCCGAGGTCCTGCGACGGCGCGAGGGCGTGTGCCAGGATTTTTCCCACCTGATGATCAGCGTGCTGCGCGGCGTTGGTCTGCCGGCGCGCTATGTCTCAGGCTATGTGCGCACCCGTCCGACGCTCGTGCGCCGCGGCGCTGACCAGTCGCATGCCTGGGTCGGCTGCTGGCTTGGGCATGAGCATGGCTGGGTGGACCTCGATCCAACCAACGGCATTGTGGTGCGCGATGAGCATGTCGTCATCGGCTGGGGACGCGATTTCGCCGATGTCACGCCGTTGCGTGGCGTGATATTGGGTGGAGGCGAGCAGACGCTGACGGTCGAGGTCTTTCTTGAGGAGGTGACGACGCAAACGTGATGCAGCCGAAACCTGCGGCGCGGGTTGCTGAATGTCCGATGACCATCCTGAATGTCGTTCACCGTACGTTGTATCGCTACTCGGCGCCGGTCAGTTTTGGCCCGCACCGCCTGATGATGCGGCCGCGCGACAGCCACGATCTGCGGCTGCTCGATACCCGTCTCAGCATCCAGCCGTCCGCATCGGTGCGCTGGCTGCACGACGTGTTCGGAAACTCCGTCGCGATCGCCGAATTCGCCGAGCGGGCAAGCGAGTTGCTGGTCATCTCGTCATTCCGCGCCGAACACTATCCGCTGCAGGAGGCGGTGAACCTGGAGCAGTACGCGCAGCGCTATCCGTTCAGCTATGACGCGCAGGAGATTCCCGACATCGGCCGCACGATGGAACGGCACTATCCCGACCCCGAGCACAAGGTCGATGCATGGGTACGCCGCTTCGTCGAGCAACACACTGACCGCGACACGATGGCGATCCTGCTCGGCATGGTGGCGGCAATCTGCAATGACTTCAGCTACAATTGGCGCGATACAATGGGCACGCAGGACCCGCTCATCACGCTGGAGTCGGGTGGCGGAACCTGCAGGGACTTCGCGCTGCTCCTGATGGAAGCCGCGCGCAGCTTGGGCCTCGCCGCGCGTTTTGTCTCAGGCTACCTGTACGACGAGGGCCGAGTTGGTGGGGAGAGTGTCGTTGGTGGCGGTTCAACGCACGCGTGGGCGCAGATCTATCTACCGGGCGGGGGATGGGTGGAATTCGATCCGACCAACGGGCTGGTCGGCGGGCGCAACCTGATCCGCGTGGCGGTGACGCGAGATCCCAGTCAGGCCATTCCTCTGAGCGGCAGCTTCACTGGCGCAGCGAACGCATTCCAGGACTTGAGCGTTGAGGTGGAGATCACGGCGGATCAGGCAGGCGAACTCAACGCGGGAGGTGGCAATGAGTGACTCGGTTTCAGGCTCCATCGGCGATTCGGTCACTGGTGCCGCTCAGCACGTAGCTGGCGGCATGCAGAATGCGGCGGAGCAGGCAGGACATGCAGCGTGCCACGCCAATGCCGGCGTCGGCGAGGTTCGCGCAGTGATCCGCGCGCAGCCGATCACAGCCGCACTGATCGTGTTCACTCTGGGCTATCTGTTCGGTCGGCTTGGCGCGCTGATCCCGACAGGCGGAACGACGCGGCGCATCTGAGAGCGGGTTGCCTTCTTGCACGTGGTCATCGCGCCGCATGCGGTCCTATGCTGGCGGATCGAAACACGAGGGGAAACCGATGCGCCTGCTGCTGGCAACCTTGTCGCACGAGACCAATACGTTCTCTCCAGTCCCCACCAGGCTGGAGCGCTTCTGTCGCGACGGCACGACATTGCTCAGCGGCCAGACGGCGATCGATTACTATCGTGGCACCGGTACGTGCATGGGCGGCTATCTGGCGGTGGCGGACGAGATCGGCGCCGAAGTTGTGGTGCCGGTCTGTGCCAGCGCGCCGCCGAGTGGACCAGTGGACAGCGAGGCCTACGAGACGTGCTGCCGCATGATCACCGACGCGGTGGCAGAGGGTGGCTTTGATGCGCTGTGGCTCGACCTGCATGGCGCCATGGTCACCGACCGGTTCGACGACGGCGAGGGCGAACTGCTGCGTCGCGTCCGCGCGATTGATCCGAAGACTCCGATCTGTGTGGCCTACGACATGCACGCCAACTTCTTCGACGCAATGGTGAGCAACGCGCAGATCGTCACCGGCTATCAGACGTATCCGCACATCGACCAGCGGCAGACAGCGGAACGCGCCGCGCGAGCGCTGCTGCGCATGATGCGGGGCGAGGTACGGCCGACCGCCGCCTGGGGCGCCGCGCCGATGCTGCCTCACGTGATGGCGCAGGGTACTCACCGCGCACCCAACAAGGACCTGCAGGCGATGTGCGCGGCATGGGAGGCGAGCGGGCGAGCCGTTGCCGCCAGCCTGTTTGTCGGCTTCCCGCATGCCGATGTCGAGATGGCGGGACTGTCGGCCGTGGTGGTCACCGACAACGATCCGCGTGACGCACAGACGATGGTGGACGAACTGATCAGTGCCGCGTGGAAGGCGCGACGTGAGTTCATGTTCGACATCGAGCCGCTGGAGGCATCGGTGCGCCGCGCCAAGGCATTGGGTGCACCAGGGCAGCTCCCGGTGGTGCTGCTCGATCACTACGACAACTGCGCGAGCGGCGGCACGATGGACACCACCGACACGCTGCGCGAGATCATGCGGCAGGGCCTCGATGACGTGGTGTTCTTCGGTATCTACGATCCGGATGCGGTGGAGCAGGCGGTTCGAGCCGGCGTCGGCGAGACCGTCACGCTGTCGATCGGTGCGAAGCTGCCGATGTCGCAGCTGCCAGTGGCGAGCGCGCCGCTGACCGTCACCGGTGTGGTGCAGACGATCTCGTCCGGCAGTTTCAGATTGAAGGGCGGGCTGACGCCGGGGCTGCGGATCTACATGGGCCGCACGGTGGTGCTGGACACTGGCAAGGTGCAGATCGTGCTGCTCAGCCGACACATCGAGCCGACCGCGCAAGAGATGCTGCAGGTCCTGGGCATCGATCCGTCGCGCAAGACATTCGTGGCGATCAAGAGCCGGGTGCACTGGCGCGCCGACCTCGGCAAGATCGCGCGCGAGATCGTCGAATGTGCCGGCGTGGGCGTCTGCACATCGGACTACGGGCAGTTGACGTTCCGGAAGGTTCGCAGGCCGGTATTCCCGCTGGATCCGGACCTGCAATGGAACCAGCCAGCGTAGCGCCGGTTCCCTCAGCCGAGGCTTGCGTGGCGCCGGGGGTGATGTAAGACGGGCCGAAGGGAGAACACGTCTAAGAGGCCAACATGGCAAATAGTGCGTTGTCGGCGACCGAGACCGCGCTGGAGAACCAGCGGGTCGGCGGCCTGCAGCTGCGAGTGGCGGTGTTGTGCACGCTGGTGCAGATCTGCGACGGGTACGACATCAACTCGGTCGCGTGGGCGGTGCCATCACTGATCAGGACGTGGCACCTGCCGCCGTCGGCGTTCACGATGGCGTTCCTGTGGTCGAGCATCGGCATCATGGCCGGTGCGCTCTCCGCGGGGCCGATCGGCGATCGCTTCGGCCGTCGGCCGCTGCTGCTTGCCAGCCTCACTATCTTCGGGATCGCCTCGCTGCTCAGCGCCGCGGCCGACTCGCTCCTCTGGCTGAGCGTATGGCGCTTCTTCACCGGGGTCGGCATCGGCGGCGGTTTTTCCGGCGCGGCCTCGTTGACCGGCGACTATGCGCCGCACCGGTTACGCGCGACGATGATCATGGCGACGTTCACCGGTGCCCCGCTGGGGGGATTCGTCGGAGGACAGATCGTCGCATTGCTGCTCACGCACTTCGACTGGCCGGTGATCTTCATTCTGGGCGGCGTATTTCCGCTGGTGCTGGTGCTGGCGCTTGCGCTGTGGCTGCCGGAGTCACCGCGGTTCCTGGCCAGGCAGGAGAGGCTGTCGCCGCGCCACGCCGCACTGCTGCGGCGCCTCGACATCACGCCGACGCCCGGACATGCGGTGGACGTGGCACAAGGCAACCCGGTCGGCATGCTGTTCAGCCAAGGCTATGCGCTGCAGACCATTCTGCTGTGGATCATCTTCTTCTGCAGCCTGATGAATCTGTTCCTGTTCGCCTACTGGATGCCGACCGTGTTCACCCTGATCGGCATGAGTCCGCCCCAAGCCGTGTTCGCATCGAGCCTGCGTGACTTCGGCGCGATCTTCGCTGTCCTGTATCTGGGCCTCGCGATCGACCGGATCGGGCCGGAACGCTCACTGGCGTTGCATTACGCGGTCGGCGCGGTGTTCATCGCGGCGATCGCTCTCGTCGCCCTGCCATACGCATTGCTCCTTGCGATGAGCTTCCTGGCCGGCATGACGATCATCGGCAGTCAGACCGGCGCCAATGCGACCTGTGGCAAACTCTATCCCGCGCGCATGCGCACGAGTGGCCTCGGATGGGCACTCGGCATCGGACGGCTTGGTGGCATCGCCGCACCGGCATTGGGCGGCTACCTGCTGACGCTCGGTCTGCCGCCGACGCAGATCTTCTTGAGCGCCTGCCTGTTCGCGTTGATAGCGGCGGCCGCCGTCGCCCTGTTGGCATTCCGGGGCAGTCGTGTCGAGGCTTCCGAACTCCAGGGGGCTGCACCATAGTGAGTGGATGATCCCACTCTCCGTTCTTGATCTCTCGCCCATCGTCGAAGGCGGCGATGCCGGACGTGCGTTGCGCAACTCGCTGGACCTCGCGCGCCATGTCGAGGCACTGGGTTATCGCCGCTACTGGATGGCCGAGCATCACAACCTGCCGGGGATCGCCAGTGCGGCGACCGCAGTGGCGCTTGCGCATATTGGTGCCGGGACGCACAGAATCCGCATTGGAGCCGGCGGGATCATGCTGCCGAACCACGCCCCGCTGCTGATCGCCGAACAGTTCGGCACGCTCGCCGCTTTGCATCCGGGGCGGATCGATCTGGGGCTTGGCCGCGCACCGGGATCCGATCAGATCACCGCGCGAGCGATGCGGCGGACGCTGCATAGTTCCGGCGAGGAATTCCCGCGGGACGTCGTCGAGCTGATGAGCTATTTCCAGCCGGCTGAACCGGGCCAGGCCGTTCAGGCAGTGCCTGGTGCCGGCCTCGATGTGCCGATCTGGATACTGGGGTCCAGCACGTATGGCGCGCAGCTTGCGGCGATCCTTGGTTTGCCATTTGCGTTTGCGTCCCATTTCGCGCCGGCGATGATGATGGAGGCGATGGCGATCTATCGGGCGCGGTTCCGTCCGTCGGCGCAGCTCGCCGCACCGTATGTGATGCTGGGGATCAACGTCACCGCGGCAGAGACAGATGCCGAGGCGATGTATCTGTTTTCGTCGTTGCAGCAGTCGTTCCTGAACCTGCGGAGTGGCCAGCCCGGGCGATTGCCACCGCCGGTGGAGGGGTTCGATGCACGGATCGATCGCTATGGGCGGGCGATGCTGGATGATGCACTGGCCTGCGCGATCGCCGGCGGTACGGCGACCGTGCGGGCTGGGTTGGATGCGTTCGTGCGGCGCACCGGCGCCGATGAGCTGATGGTGACGGCAAACATCTTCGACCACGACAAGCGGAAGCGGTCGTTCGAGATAGTGGCAGAGGTGGCGAAGGCAGCGTGAGTGCGGGGAACTGGCGACGCCCCCTCCCCCCCTGACCCCCTCCCGCAAGGGGAGGGGGAGCTTCTTTGTCTCTTAGTTTCCGCCTCGTCTCACAGTGTCGCTGCCAATGCTGCAAGCTGGTCGGCACACTGGCCCCAACCCTGGTGGAAGCCCATCTTCTCGTGCGCCTCGCGGTCGGCGACCGTCCAATGGCGCACGCGCGCTGTGTAGCGTGTCTTTCCGCCTTCGTCCTCGAACGTCAGGATGACCGTCATGAACGGCTTCTGTGATGGCTGCCACGCGCTGGTATAGGCATCCGTAAATACCAGTCGCTGGTTCGGCACGACTTCCAGGTAAACGCCTGGACACGGCATGTCATTGCCGTCGGGGCTGCGCATCACGACCAGGCTCGCTCCGCCAGGCCGCACGTCGAGTTCAGCGTGCGGCGTCGTCCACGGTTTCGGCGCGAACCACCGCTTCAACAGCTCCGCATCGGTCCAGGCCCGGTACAGCTTCTCGCGCGGTGCGTCGATCAGGCGCGTCAGCACCAGCTCACGATCCGAGTTTTCGTCTGTCATGTCGGTTCTCCGTTGTACGCCGCTGCTACGAACCAAGTCGCTGGTTCAGTGCCCACACCACGCCGAACGGATCGCGCAGCTGGCCGTAGCGGGCGCCCCAGAACATTTCCGCAACCGGCAGGACGACCTCGGCTCCGGCGTCAGCGGCGCGCTGCCACCACGCGTCGATATCGTCAACGTCAAGCATCAGGTGGAACCCCTGCGGCTTCTGCGTGGGATGGCCGGACTCCGGATAGCCATCGCACAGCATGACGGAGCTGCCGTTGATTTGCAGATGCACGTGCATGGTGCGGCCCTTGTCGTCCACCGGAAGCGCATGCAGCAGCTTGGCGCCGAGCGCGCGCTGGTAGAACTCCGCAGCCTTCATGGCGCCGTCCAATTGCAGGTAGGCGATCACTCCTTCCTTCACTTCGGCGGCGGCAGGTTGGGTCTCGGTGATGTCGGTCATTGGCTCGGTCTCCGATTGCTCAACGTTCCAAGGACGCAGCACCAGTCCGCGCGCCGACAGCGCAGTATCACAAGAAAGTCAGCGGGAGTTCTCGCGCATCGCGCGGTCGAGATGTTGGCGGATATGCGCGGCTTGCGCCGGCGTGTTGGCCAGTGCGATCGCTTGGTCGAAGGCGACGCGCGCCTCGTCCGTGCGGCCGAGCTGCAGCAGAAATGCGCCCTTGGCGCCGAAGAAGTGGAAGTAGCCGGACAGCCGATCAGCCAGCGGTTCGATCAACGCGAGCGCCGCCGCCGGCCCGCTGACCTTGCTTACCGCGACAGCGCGATTCAGCGTCACCACCGGGGAGGGCTGCAGCCGTTCAAGTGCAGCGTAAAGCGCATCGATCTGCGCCCAGTCGGTCTCTTCCGGCTGCCTCGCACGTGCATGGGTCGCGGCGATGGCTGCCTGGATCTGGTATGGACCTGGCAAGCCATGCCGCACTGCCTTGTCGATCAGCGCCAGACCCTCGGCGATCAGCTTGGTGTCCCACAGCCCGCGGTCCTGGTCGTCCAGCAGCACGATCTCGCCCGCGGCATCGAAGCGGGCCGCTGTGCGCGCATGCTGCAGCAGCATCAGCGCGGCCAGTCCCATGATCTCCGGCTCGGTTTGGAACAGCCGTAGCAAAAGGCGAGCGAGGCGGATCGCCTCGTCGCACAGCGGCGCACGCGCCGAACCATCAGCCGCGGAGTAGCCCTCGTTGAATACCAGGTAGACCATCGCCGCCACGGCGGTGAGGCGTTCGGCGCGCTCTACGGCACCGGGTGTCTCGAACGGCACATCGGCGCGCGCGATCCTCGCCTTGGCACGCGTGATGCGCTGTTCCATCGCCGCGTCGCTTACCAGGAACGCACGCGCAATCTGCGCGACGGTCAGCCCCGAGACGATGCGCAGCGCCAGCGCGATCTGCTGAGTTGCCGGCAGGTCGGGATGGCAGCAGATGAACAGCAGGCGCAGCACGTCGTCGCGGTACTGCGACACGTCGAGCCGCTCCGCCAGCGGCGTCTCCACATCGTCGAGATCGGAGATCGCTTCGTCCGGCGGTAGCGGGTCAAGCCGCGAGCGCCGCCGCGTGCCGTCGAGTGCGGCGTTGCGTCCCACCAGGATCAACCATGATGTCGGATCGCGCGGCGGCCCGTTGCGTGGCCAGTTCTGCAGCGCCCGGAGGCACGCTTCCTGGAACGCCTCCTCGGCGACGTCGAGATCGCGGAAGTAGCGCAGCAGCGCGCCGATCGCCTGGGGACGCGCCGCGGTCAGCGCCCCATTGATCCATGTGACGTCGGTCATCCGCTTCGACTGTCGGCAACGTACAACGCGACGGGGCGGATCTCATAGGCGCCGCCAGGGTTGGCCGCGGCCAGTTCACGCGCGACATCCAGCGCCGCGTCCAGGTTGGCGACATCGATTACGTAGAAGCCAAGCAGCTGCTCCTTCGTCTCGGCGAACGGGCCGTCGATCACCAGCGGCGGGTCCTGCGTCTTCCGCAGCGTCGTGGCCGAGGTGGTGGGCAACAGGCGCAGCGCCGGCCCCAGCTTGCCCGCCTTGGTCAGCCGGTCCTGCACGACGCCGAGCCGCGCCATGACGGCGGCGTCTTCCTCTTTGCTCCAGGACCAGACGACGTCCTCGTCGTTGTAACAGAGGATGGTGTAGAGCATGCGGTTCGTCCTCTCGTGTTCCACAGGACGTTCGAGTTTGCCCGTTGCCGACAGCGCCGTGCAAAAAACCGGCCGGCTTCGCAGTGCCCCGCGGGTCATCTACAGTCAGTGGGCTGACCCCCGGGAGGAACCATGATTATTGACTGTCATGGCCATTACACCACGTCGCCGCGCCAGCACGAGGCTTGGCGGACCGAGCAGATCGCCGCTCACAAGGAGGGCAGAGCCGCGCCGCCACGCCCCGCGATCAGCGACGATGAGATCCATGCCAGCATCGTGAACGGCCAGCTCAAGCTGCAGCAGGAGCGCGGCACCGACCTCACGATCTTCTCGCCACGTGCCGCCGGCATGGGACACCACCTGGGCGACGCGACAACCTCCGAGGCGTGGGCGACCGCCTGCAACGAGCTGATCCACCGCGTCTGCACGCAGTTTCCGCGCAATTTCGTCGGTGTCTGCATGCTGCCGCAGACCGCTGGCGTATCGCCGCGCAACTGCATCGCCGAACTGGAACGCTGCGTGCTGCAATATGGCTTCGTCGGCTGCAACCTCAATCCCGATCCGTCAGGCGGCTTCTGGCAGGATCCGCCGCTCGGCGATCGCTACTGGTATCCGCTCTACGAGAAGCTGGTCGAGCTCGATGTTCCGGCGATGATCCACGTCAGCGCGGCGTGCAATCCGGCGTTCCATACCACCGGGTCGCACTACCTGAATGGCGACACCGCAGCGTTCATGCAGTGCCTGACCTCGGATCTGTTCAAGAACTTTCCGACGCTGAAGTTCATCATCCCGCATGGCGGCGGCGCGGTGCCGTATCACTGGGGGCGGTTCCGCGGCATCGCGCAGGACATGAAGCTGCCGCCGCTGACCGAACACCTGCTGAAGAATGTGTTCTTCGATACCTGCGTCTATCACCTGCCGGGGCAGGAACTACTGGCCAAGGTCATTCCACTGGACAACATCCTGTTTGCCTCGGAGATGATCGGCGCGGTGCGCGGGATCGATCCGGAGACCGGGCATCACTACGACGACACCAAGCGCTACATCGAACAACTGCCGCTGTCGCCCGGTGACAAGGCCAGGCTCTATGAGGGCAACGCAAGACGCGTCTATGGCCGGCTGTCGGCACAGCTTGCAAAGCAGGGCGGCCACTAGCCTCGCAGTACCTCTATCGAGGTTGACTTGATCAGCGCCAGCACCGGCGCGCCCAGTGCCAGGCCCATCGCACGATCGCATCCGACGTGACGCGCGACAGTGGGGCGCCGCGATCGGGGAGCTTCAGCGTATTCTTCAGACGCGTGAGATACGGCATAATCTCAGCTTTGCGCGGTGCATCCAGGCTGGCCAGTGGTTCGTCCATCAGCAGCTGATTTGGTTGCGCCAGCAACGCGCGGCCGATCGCGACACGTTGGCGTTCGCCGCCCGACAGCGGCAAGCCGCCGCCAATGCTGCGCTCCGACCTGCTTGTCATCGACCCGGCGGCGCGTTACGCTGCGCCATGGCAGCGGGCGCGCCTGGGGTGTCCGGAGATGGAGAAAACGAGCATCCGGTCTCAACGATCGGCTGAGCATCCGACTCGACCTTGCCTCCGGAGCGCGTATTGGCCCCGGAAAGGTCGCGGTATTGGAGGAAATCGCCCGCTCAGGTTCGATCTCCGCAGCCGGGCGTGCGTTGCATATGTCGTACCGGCGGACCTGGGAACTGGTGGAGGACCTCAACCGCAGCCTGGGCACGCCGGTGGTGGAGACGGCAGCCGGAGGCAGCGGCGGTGGCGGCGCGACCCTTCCGCACGCGGGCAAGACGATCATCGAGCGCTATCGTGCTATAGAGATCGATACGGCGCTGGCAGCACGCAAACATCTGCTCGCGCTCCACCGTGTGTGTACCAGCAGATAGGCGACCAATGACCAGGATGTTCGCGCGCATTGCCATGCTGTTGCTGGTCGGCCTCGTGTCAATCGCGCGAGCACATGCCGAGCAAGCGCATGCAATTCCCGCTCCCGTCGTGGATGAACCGGCCGAGGGTGCGACGGTCGAGGTGGCCGTCCTGGCGGGCGGGTGCTTCTGGGGTGTGCAGGGGGTGTTCCAGCACGTCAACGGCGTGACCAGTGCGGTGTCCGGCTACGCCGGTGGGGAACAGCGCACTGCGCTGTACGAGACGGTCAGCTCCGGCGGGACCGGTCATGCGGAAACCGTGCGCATCAGCTTCGACCCGCAGCGCATCACCTACGGACGCATCCTGCAGATTTACTTCTCGGTGGCGCACGATCCGACAGAGCTCAACCGTCAGGGTCCCGACAGGGGCAGCCAATATCGTTCAACGATCTTCCCGACCAGTGCGCAACAGGCGGAGATCGCCAAGGCCTATATTGTCCAGCTTGACGCGGCGCACGCGTTCGACGCCGCCATCGTCACCACCATTGAACCGGATCGTCCGTTCTATCCGGCCGAAGCTTATCATCAGGACTTCCTGACGCGGCATCCGGGCAACGCGTATATCGTCGTGAATGACCTGCCAAAGCTCGATGCGCTGCGGCGGATCTTTTCGGAATTCTACCGCGCCGATCCAGTGCTGGTCGCGGCGGGCAGCCTGTCAAACTGACGACGGCCGATCTATCCTGGCACACGGGACAATCGGAGAGCGCCCGAATGCGCCGCGCCTTTCTGATCGTGTTGACAGGACTGATGGCAGGCTGTGTCAATCAGTTCGCGGCACGGCAAGCCTACGTCAACAGCTTGGTGGGCCAACCGGAAGCAGTGCTCGTGCAGCAGATGGGTGTGCCCTCGCGCACCTACGAGACCACCGGGGTGAAGTACCTTGCCTATGATGAGCGCCGTGTGGATCTCGTTCCATCGTTTCCGTCATACAGCCCGTTCTTCACGGGCTGGTATGGCGCGGGCTTCCCGCCACAGGTCATCGACCTGCAGTGCGAAACGACATTTGCGGTAACCGACGGGACCGTGACTTCGGCCACTTTGCGCGGCAACGCCTGCGGCTGATCATCAGCTCGGTTCCGGTCTGGTCAGTTGGGCGGCGAACCGGTTGACCCAGCGAAGCCAGGCTTCGTCTACACAGGCGAACAGATAACCGACGCCGATCACCAGCGGTGCGTAAACGGCGGCTACCAGCAGCAGGGTGTGATGCAACGACAAGGATGGCCGTAACAGGACGAACAGTCCGCTGGCCAGCGAGCACAGCAACGGGAAGTGGAATAAGTAAACCGGGAACGACAGGCGGCCGAGCAGACGGAACGGCGCCGTTGCCAATGATCGGCCGAAGCGATCGTTGCCCAGCAGGCCGATGATGATCATCACACCGCTTGCCGTATGGACGGCAATGCGATCGAACCGGGCCGGGCTCGCATCGTGTACCGCAGAGAACGCGGCATAGGTGCCGCGTGGTTCCAGATAGCCGAACAGGAAGATGCCAGTGGCGATGCAGGCCAGGGCCATGCCCGGCGACAGATGCACATCGCAGCGCGACATGAGCCAGGCGAGCCCAGTGCCGGCCACGAATGCGAACAGGTACGGATCGGTGAAATGCACCACGATCGCGGCAGTTGCCAGCAGCCACGCCGCGGCGGCGGGTCGTGCACGCCAAAGGGTCACTGCAAGAAAGAATGTGACGAAGCTGCCAAAAAATTCATGATGCATGGTCCACAGCACCGGATCGTACATGTCCGGCTCGCGGAAGAAGGCGAACAGTGAGCCTTCCAGGACGGCGCCGAACAGCGACGGCGTGAAGGTATGCTGCGGATGCGAGCCGCCGAATGTGTCCAGCCAGGCTGATTGGCTGATCTGTGCCGCTTCGCGGTGACGGTAGAGGCCACAGCGGAACAGCAGCCATGACAGCAGCACGGCGAGCATGACGAGACAGACCAGGCGCAACCAGCGTTTGGCGGTGGCACGCACCACGAGTTCGGTGCGACCGGAGCGGAAGAAGCCCAGCGGCAACACGAAACCCGACAGTACGAAGAACAGCGTCACCGCCGCAGGCCCGTCAATCGACGCGAAGCTGACACTACCTAGCAGTGCGGACGATGGATCGAAGCCGTCGACGATGCCGATACGGGCGGGATCGAACGCCCAGAGGAAATGCCAGGCAACAACGATGAAGGCTGCCAGGCCACGCAACGCCTCGAGCTGTACCAGCTTGCTCTCGGTGCGTGCTGTGACGGCGGATGGATCCGCGCGCGCCAGCGTGCCCGAGTTTGCCACGTATGACAGGATTCACCTCCGCACCGGCCAGACTGGTACGAACAAGGCGATGAGTTTGGCCGCAATGTGACGTTTCAGCGCACGTCGCTGTGAGTCAGACCTGCGCGATATTTAGCAGCGCTGGGAACGGACCGGCACGCTCGGGATGCTCTCGAAACCGAGTGGAGCGATCAGTGCGTGGTCGCACGCGTCTCGTTCAGTATCGTCACACGAGTGGTCGATCTATAATGGCCGCCGTGAATCGCGCGTTGTAAAAAGGGCAATCCAGAGTCTCCTGCCTGTGATATCCAAGACCTCGCCGGCAGCCGCGAAAACGGGTAAAAACTCGGTCAGTCTGCGACACGCGAACGCAGCGAGGGAACGCCTCGAGGTTCTGCCGTCGTATCACCGACGACGATCCGCATGCCTTCCCTGGCGACCAGTGTACCCGGGCGCCTCTCCGCAACGGCGCTGGCGATCGCGTCCATCGCTAAATCGTTGTGGCTCGGGTCATGGTGACACAGCACCAGTCGCCCAATCGCGGCTGCGTCGGCGAGGCTTGCCGCAGCCTGCCAGGTCGAATGCCCCCAACCGATGCGGGACTGATATTCCGCATCGGTGTAGGTGGCGTCGTGGATCACTACATCGGCCCCCGCAACGAACCGGAGGAGGTTCTGATCAAGCCCATCCGGCGGGTGCTCGGTATCGGTGATGTAGCACACGCTCGTTCCAGCCCACTCGACTCGGTAGCCAACCGCGTTGCCGGGATGACGCAGGGTTGTGGTTCCAACGTAGAGGTCTGGACGCAATTGCAGGCACTGCCCCGCAATAAAGTCATGGAACGCGATCTCTGCACGAAATTCCGCATCCATGTCGGGCATGAGAGGAGCGCGCCAACTGGTCAGGAGCGCTTCGGCGATGCCCGCGGGCGGCGCCAGATGGCCGCCCCAGAACCGAATACGCGCCTTCGGGTCGTGCATTGCTGCGAAGAACGGCAACCCACAGATATGATCGAGGTGCGTGTGGCTGAGCAGGATATCGGCATCCACCGATACGTCGTCCTCGGCCAGCGCGGCGCCGAGTTCGCGCAATCCGCTGCCGGCATCGAGAATTAGCAGGTGTGGGCCACAACGCAGTTCGACACAAACGGTGTTGCCGCCATAGCGCGCCGTCGAGGGCCCAGGTGCGGGCAGGCTTCCTCGCGCGCCCCAGAACCGCAGGGTCATTCCACCGTCATGTCCAACCGTGGGCAAGGCCTGGTCTCTGTCTGTCACCGGTCCGAATCCATTAGCCTCGCCGCGAGATCCTGTTTCGACGCACAACTTTGCCAGCGAGTGCGTCGCGCGGGCACTGCGAAGTGATCCGGCGGCCCTGGTATCGAGCAGCCGCCATTGGCGGCATCTTGCGACAAAGCTCCGGACTGCGCCATCTATACCGCGTCGGATACCCGTTCACTCTACAGATATCGATGGCGGCAGTACAGTAAAGGGCTCGGTGAGCATTGCGAAACATGGCCATTGGATCGAGGGCTTCGGGCGCAATGCCCAGGGTCGGCTGGCGACGGTTCGAGCAACGGGTCAGAACTCGCGTGCCGCCAACTGGACGATGTCTCGCCGGCTGAGACTGCTCAAATGCTTGCCACCGGTGCTCCTTTGGCTTGACAGCGTAAAGCCTTTCGTTTGCCTGCTGGCCAGTCAAACATTTCAATTTAATACCTTCGGTCAAGTGTAACTTTCCGTAACTGCCGGTGTCTTCGCGCCGCGGCTGGCGACATGTTGACTCGCTCGATCAAGATTGACGCTCGGCGGGAATTTGCCGCCTAACCGAAGCGCCACGGAGATCTCGCTCGCATGATCACACCCACCTATGTCCGCCTGATGGCGGAGTACAACGCCGAAATGAACCGCCGCCTCTACGCCGCCGCCGCGCGGCTGACCGACGCCGAACGAAAGGCCGATCGTGGGGCATTCTGGCGGTCGATCCACGGCACCTTCACCCACCTGCTGTGGGGCGACACACAGTGGATGTCGCGCTTCGACGCCTGGCCGAAGCCAGAGGTCGGCCAGAAGCAGAGCGCCAGTATGGTTGACGACTTCGCCACGCTGCAGTCGCGCCGCGTGACGGCGGATGCCGATATCATCGCCTGGGCCAATCGCGTGGACGATGCCTGGCTGGCCGATGATCTGGTGTGGTTCAGCGGCTCGGCGGGGATGGAGATGCGGCGACAGAAGGGCCCGCTCGTGGTGCACTTCTTCAATCACCAGACGCACCATCGCGGCCAGGCGCACGCGCTGCTTACCTCGTACGGTCAGGATACCGGCGACACCGACCTGTTCCTGGTGGTCCCAGGGGCCTGATTGCTGGCCTTCGCTTGGCGGCCGCGTCGCTCCTGCGCTAGCCTCCCCGGCACTCACGGGGGGAACAACAATGGGACGTGTTGCCACGCGCCTGCTGACTGCGGCGTCACTTATATTGCTCGCAGCCGCCGCCTTCGCCGAAACCCAGCGTGGCGTCACCGACACCGAAATCCTGGTCGGCACCATCACTGACCTCTCGGGCGTCACCGCGGTACAAGGCGTGAACAACGCCAACGCCGTTCGCCTGGCGTTCGATGAAGCGAACGAAAAGGGTGGAATTCACGGCCGGAAGATCCGCTACATCGTCGAGGACAGCCAGTACCAGGTGCCGCGCGCGGTGCAGGCGATCAACAAGCTGATCAACAACGATGGCGTGTTCTTCACCATCGAGGACGGCGGCACGCCGATGAACAACGCCACCTTCCCGATGGCAATCGAGAAGAACGTGCCCAAGCTGCTGCCGCTGTCCGCCGCGCGTTCCATGTACGAGCCGTTCCACAAGCTCAAGTTCAGCCAGTACCTCATCCTACGTCGACGAGATGCGTGCGGGTGTGAAGTATTTCATAGAACAGCGCGGCAGGAAGTCGATCTGCGCGATGTATCAGGATACCGACTTCGGCAAGGACGTGCTCGCCGGCGCGACCATTCAGGCCGAGGCGATGGGCATGAAGATCGTCGCCACCACGGCACACAAGCCAACCGACACCGACTTCAGCGCAGCGGTCGCCAAGCTGCGCGAAGCAAAGTGCGACGTGATCGTCCTCGGCACCATCGTGCGCGACACCACGCTCATCATCTCGACCACCAAGAAGCTTGGCTGGGACGTCGATCTGCTGGGTCAGGTGGCCACCTATGACACCGCTGTCGCCGAGGCGCCGGGCAAGGTCGCCGAAGGCTTCTTCTCGATGGCGCCCTCCCTCTACGCCTATCCTGACGATCCGCGGCCGGCGGTGAAGGCGTTCATGCAGAAGTACAAGGCGCGATACGGCGTCGACGCGAACTACCTCGGTCAGATGGGCTACACCTCGGCGCAGATCGTCATCGAGGCTCTGCAGCGGTCGGGGCGCGACCTGACGGTGGACAGCCTGGTGAAGGCAATGGAGAGCATCCAGGATTACCACGACATATTCGGCGGGACCTACTCGTTCAGCCCGACCAACCATCACGGCGCGACGGCCGCATTCCTGTCGGTCGTGCACGACGGCCGTTGGGAGCCGGTGGTGGATCACGCGCTGGCCTACTAGCCAAACCCGGCGGAGACGTTGGAAACTGCCGCAGGGCTTCGAGGCAGTGGCATGAAGATCCAGGATATCGACAAGGTCAATCACCTGATTGGCGAGCTGAACGGCATGAAGGAGCTGATCGCTCACGCCGAACGCGCCGACCCGGCGGACTGCGAGCTGTTCATCAAGCTGCCGGGTGACTCCTCGATCCGGCTGTCAAGCGAAGGCGCCGCTTCAACCCATTACCAGGGATTCTCGGCCTCGGCGGAATTCCTGCGCGGCTTGCAGCGGTTGGCGGTGGAGGAGCTCGATGCGCGCCGCCGTCGCATCATCGAGGAGCTGGCAGCACTTGGCGTGGAGGCCGGCGCATGACACGGATGAACTGGTTCGATGCGCCTGAAGCCGTCACACAGCGTGTGGTTGCGCGGTCCGGCGTGGCGCATCCGCATGCCGATCTGGATCCGAAGAGTACCGCGCTCATCGTGGTCGATCTGCAGAATGCCTTCATGGATGACGCGGTCGGGCATGCGGTGTGCCCGATGGCGCGCGACATCGTGCCCAATGTGAACCGCCTCGCCTCGGTGGTGCGTGCCGCGGGAGGCGGCGTGTTCTGGGTCATGAACACGTTCGATGAACGCAGTGCGTATGAATGGAGCCACGCGCACGCCATGCTCACCCCGGCGTACCGTGACCGGCGGGTGGCTGCAATGAGCGAGGGCACCAAGGGCCAGGCGCTTTGGCCGGAGCTCGACGTACGGCCGGAGGACGAGATCGTCCGCAAGTATCGCTTCAGCGCGTTCATGCCAGGGACGTGCGATCTGCCATACCGGTTGCGGGCGAGGCGTTTCGATACTGTTCTTATCACTGGTACCGTAACCAATGTCTGCTGCGAGTTGTCGGCGCGCGACGCCATGATGACCAACTTCAAGACGGTCATGGTCAGCGACGCAAATGCGGCGATGACAATGGAGGAGCATAACGCTTCCTTGGTCGCCTTCTATGCGATCTTCGGCGACGTTATGGACACGGACTTCGTGATACAGCGGCTGACGCGGAACGACTAGCCGAGGCGTCGATCGCGTAGGGCGGAATTCGTTGCCAGCGCCGCGCACGACCGGTATGACCGGTTTATGGATGACGACGCGTTGATCGCACTGGCAGCCGCCCTGGCACTGGATGCCGGCGCCGCCATTCTCACGATCCGCCAGCGCGGCTTCGATGTGGTTCGCAAGGAGGACCGCTCCCCGGTGACCGAGGCCGACCACCGGGCAGAGGCGATCATCGTTGCCGGTCTGCGTCATGCGGCGCCGGGCATTCCGGTGATCGCCGAGGAGGAAGTGGCAGCGGGCCGGATTACCGTGCCGACGGCGGAATACTGGCTGGTCGATCCGCTCGACGGCACGCGCGAATTCGCAGCCGGCAACGACGAGTTTGCCGTGAACATCGGCCTCGTGCGTGATGGCAGGCCCGTGTTAGGTGTGGTGGGGATCCCGGCGGCGGGCGAATTGTTCGGCGGCATTGTCGGGCGTGGTGCATGGAAGCGTGTCGGCTCGATGCAGACCGAGGTCAGCGCGCGGGTCCCACCGGAGGAAGGACTGACGGTGCTTGCCAGTCGCTATCACGGCAGCAGCACGCGACTCGACGAGTTTCTGCGCGACAAGCGCGTGGCGAAGGTGATCAATTTCGGATCGAGCGTGAAGTTCTGCCGGCTGGCGGAAGGGGTTGCCGATCTGTATCCACGCTTTGGCCGCACGATGGAGTGGGATACCTGTGCGCCACAGGCGGTTCTGGAGGCGGCGGGCGGGACGGTCCGCACGTTCGATGGCGCTGAACTGCGCTACGGCAAGCCGGGTTGGGAAAACCCGCACTTCGTTTGCACCGGACGGCTGCCCTGACCGCTGGACCTGACGGTAGTCACTGTCCGCGTGCGAGCCGCCGCTCCATGCTGCGGCCGTAGGCCGACATCGCATAGCAGCAGACGAAGAAGACCAGCGCCGAGAAGACGTAGCCTTCCGTGGCGAAACCGAGCCACGCTGGGTCCTTCAGGGCCTGCTCGACCGCCCCCAGCAGGTCGAATAGGCCGATGATCGTCACCAGCGTGGTATCCTTGAAAAGATCGACGACGGTGTTGATGATTCCGGGGACGACGATGCGCAGCGCCTGCGGCAGCACGATGAAGCCCTGCACGTGCCACCAGCGCAGGCCGAGCGAATAAGCCGCTTCCTCCTGCCGGGAATCGACACCCTGCAGGCCGCCACGCACAACCTCGGCCATGTAGGCGGCATTGAACAGCACCAGCGCTGCCATCGCACGCAACAGACGGTCGACCGAAACGCCCTGTGGCATGAACAGCGGCACCAGCACCGCCGACATGAACAGCACGGTCAGCAGCGGCACGCCGCGCCAAAGTTCGATGTAGCCGACCGACAGCACGCGCACGATCGGCAACTGCGAGCGGCGACCCAGGGCCAGCAGGATGCCGAGAGGAAGCGATCCCGCGACGGTGACGAACGAGATGATGACGTCGAGCATCAGCCCGCCCCACAACGTCGTGTCGACATAGTCCAGGCCGAACGCACCGCCCCAGAGCAGTAGCGATGCCAGGGCGGGAAACAACGCAAGCAGCAGCAGAAGCCACAGCCAGCGATGCCGAACGTTGTCGCGCAGAGCCGGAATGCAGAAGGCGACCAGCAACACGCCGACGAGATCGACACGCCAATATTCGCTTGACGGATAGCGGCCATAAAAGAAAAGCGGCAGACGCACGCGGATGAACGTCCAGCAGGCGCCATCGCCGGTGCAGGCGGCCCGACTGGTGCCGGACAGCGAGGCCTGCGCGATTCCCCAGCGGAACAGCGGCGGCAGGATCAGCGCGGCCAGCGCCACCACCGCCAGCGTCAGCAGAGTATTGAACACCGAGCCGAACAGATTGCGCCGCAGCCACTCGATCGCCAGAGCGCCCGGCGTGCCAGGCGCGAAATTGCGCCGCAGCGACAGGCGTTCTTCGGCCGTGGCACTCATCGTTCCACCAAGGCGACGCGGTGGTTGTACCAGTTCATCAGTGCCGAGGTGGCGAGATTGATCGACAGGAAGATTGCCATCAGCAGGAACATTGTCTCGAGCTCGCGCGCCGTCTGCTGGAGCACGGTTCCGGCGAATATCTGAAACAGCTCGGGGTATGCCACCGCGGCTCCCAGCGAGCTGGACTTGATGATGTTGAGATACTGGCTAGTCATCGGCGGTATCATCACGCGCAATGCCTGCGGCAGGATGATCTTCGACAGCACCTGCCGCGGCTTCAGCCCCAGGCTGAGGGCTGCTTCACGCTGTCCCTTGTGCACCGACAGGATCGCCGCACGCACGATCTCCGCGATGAAAGCGGCCGCGTAGATCGTGAGGCCCGCCCAGAGGGCGACCAGTTCCGGAACCACCTGGATCCCGCCGGCGATGTTGAAGCCACGCAACGCGGGGTAGTCGATGTGGTCGATACCGCCAGCGAACAGCAGTACAGAAAGCAGGGATACCAGCAGTGATCTGCTGCCCAGCGGCAGGCCGCGCCAGCGCAGGCGCCAGACGAACGGCGTCGCCAGCAGAACGGCAAGCGCCAGCGGCCATAGCACATCGGCGCCCGCACCTGACGCGAAGCTTGGCAGATAAATGCCACGGACGTTCAGCAGAGTACCCGCCGGCAGGGTGATGCTCTGGCGAGGTCCCGGCAGCGTCTGCAGCACGGCCACGTACCAGAAGATGATCTGCACCAGCTGCGGCGTGTTGCGCACCAGCTCGATGAAGCCGAGTGCGATGTTGCGCACCAGCCAATTCGCCGATAGCCGCATGACGCCGACCAGAAGCCCGAGCAGCGTCGCGGCCACGATGCTCATGGCAGCGACCAGCAGCGTGTTGAGCACACAGACCAGCAGTGCCCGGCCATAGGTATCGCCGACCGACCAGGGGATCAGCCGGAACGGAATGTCGAAGTTGGTGTTCTCGAACAGGAAGACAAAGCCGAAGGTCGCGTGCCGCCGCGCGATGTTCGCGGCGGCCTGCGAGCCGAGATACCAGGCGACCGCCACCACGATCGCAAGCAGCAGCCATTGCGCCGCGCGAGCGCGTGGGGACGGTCGCCTGACCACGTCACTTCCAGGAGGGCGTGTACATCATCCCGCCGTGTTGGTAGGTGTTGTTGAGTGCGCGCGGCAGGCCAAGGCCACCCTTGTCGCCAAAGGTGGCATCATAATTCTCGCCGTAGTTGCCGATGTCCTTGATGATGCGATAGGCCCAGTCGTTATCGACGCCGAGCAGCTTGCCGAAATCGCCCTCCAGACCGAGCATGCGCCGTGCATCTGGATCCTTGATCGCGGCCTTCATCTGATCGACGTTGGATTTGCTGACGCCGAACACCTCGCCTGCCACCATGGCGTAGTGCACCCACTTCACCAGGCGCGTCCATGCCTCGTCGCCCTGGCGGGTGAACGAACCGAGCGGCTGCAGCCCGCCAATCGTCTCCGGCAGGAACATCCAGTCGTCCGGCTTCTTCATCGTGGACCGCGCCGCGGCGACCGAGCCGCCGTCATCGGTGTAGCCGTCGCAGCGGCCGGCATCGGCGGCGGCGAACGCCTCCTCCGACTTGTCGAACAGCAGCGTGTTGATCTTGATGTTGTTGGCGCGATTGTAGTCGGCGATGTTGGTCTCCAGCGTCGTGCCGGTCAGCAGGCAAATCGTCGCTCCGTTCAGGTCCTTGGTGTGCGCGACATTGAGGCTCTTCTTCACCATGAAGGTCTGCGCGGTGAAGAAGTTGACCGCCGGTTCATCGAGGCCGAGCTGAGTGTTGCGGATAAAGGTGTGTTCTGAATCACGGATCAGCACGTCGATCTCGCCCGACTGGAGGACTGAGAAGCGGACCTTCGACGTGGTGCCGATATACTTGACCTTGTCGGGTGAGCCAAAGATCGCATCGGCGAGGGCGCGGCAATAGGCGATGTCGAGGCCCTGCCATTCACCCTTGGAGTCCTGGAAGGCGTAGCCCGGAATGCCGGTGTCGACACCGCAGATCAACTGGCCACGCTTCTTCACCGTGTCCAGGGTGACGCTCTTCACGTCGTTCTGCGCCGTGGCGGGACTGACGGGCGCCAGCAGCCAGGCAAGCGCGCAGCAACCCGCGGTTGCTAAGGAACGGAACCGCAACATAACCCCCTCCGTTTATCGTGGTTTCAACCCGTTTCGACCTTAGCCGAGGTCGCCGGTCTCGTCACTGGATGATCCTCGCGGGTATAGTGAGGCTGGCCCCGGAGGTATCTATTATGACGATAGAGTTCATCGGCATGATCCATCATCGGCATGCCTCGGAGATACATCCGCCCAGCGGTGCGATATTCGATCGCGGCTATGTTCGCGATTTCGCCCAGGCCGCGGAGGTGGCGACATTCGATCGGGTCCTGGTGGGATATTTCTCCGACGGGCCTGACGGTTTTTTGCTCGCGGCCTCGGCGGCAGCGCACACTGAACGCCTCGGCTTCCTGATCGCGCATCGGCCGGGTTTCGTCGCGCCGACCTTGGCAGCGCGCAAATTCGCCACGCTGGATCAGGTCACCGGCGGACGTGCGGCGATCCACGTGATCTCCGGCGGCGATGACGCCGATCAGTTGCGCGACGGCGACACGCTGCCGAAGGACGAGCGTTACGCGCGAACAGACGAGTATGTGCACATCCTCAAGCGAATCTGGACCGAGACCGGCCCGGTGGATCATGCGGGGAAATACTATCGCTTCACGGGCGCGTCGACCGCGATGCGCTGCGTGCAGCAACCGCGGATTCCGATCTATGTCGGCGGTGCCTCCGATGCGGCGATCACAGTCGCCGGCAAGCATGCCGATGTCTATGCGTTATGGGGTGAAACGCATGCACAGGTGCGCGAACTGACCGAGCGGGTGCGCGCGGCGGCAGCCCAATATGGCCGCGAGGTGCGTTTCAGCCTGTCGCTACGGCCGATCCTGGCTCCGACCGAGGACGAAGCCTGGGCACGCGCCGAGCAGATCAAGCAGCGGATCATGGAATTGCGCGCGAAGGCCGGGCTCGGTCCGCGTGACCCGGCCAACGAGGGCTCGCGCCGGCTGCTCGCTGCGGCCGCACAGGGCGAACGTCTCGACAAACGGTTGTGGACCGGCGCCGCTCTGCTGACCGGCGCACGCGGCAACACCACCAGCCTCGTCGGCACACCTCACCAGGTGGCCGAGGCGTTGCGCGACTATTACGACCTCGGCGTCACCACATTCCTCATCCGCGGCTTCGATCCATTGGAGGACGCGATCGAATACGGGCGTTCCCTGCTGCCACTGACTCGGCAACTGATCGCCGAGCGCGCACGTCTCGCCGCCGAGTAGCGCGATGCCGATGCTTGGCAAGGCGGTGCGCCACGAGTGGGCGTTGGATTGGGATTTTCTCAGCGTCAACCACGGCTCTTTCGGCGCGGCACCGCGCGTGGTGCTGGCTGCCCAGCGCGAGTGGCAGCAGCGCTTGGAGGCGCAGCCCGGCCGCTTCATGCGCGCCGTGCTGCCGGGCGCGCTGCGTCATGCCGCGGACCGGCTTGGCGCGTTCATCGGCTCCGATGGCAAGGACATCGCGTTCGTGGAGAACGCCACGACCGGTTGCAACGCCGTGCTACGCTCGTTGCGGCTTGCACCGGATGACGAGGTCGTGGTGCTGAGCCATGGCTATGGTGCGGTGCGCAATACGGTGCGTTTCGTGTGTGAGCGTTCCGGCGCGCGCCTGGTGGAGGCCACGGTGCCGTTCCCACATCCCGACGCGGACGCGATCGTCGCCAACATCGCGGCAACACTGACGCGACGCACGCGGCTCGCAGTGGTGGACCACATCACCTCGGCCAGTGCGCTGGTATTGCCGCTGCGTCGTATCGTCGAGACGTGTCATGCGGCCGGAATTCCGGTGCTGGTCGATGGTGCACACGGGCCGGCGCAGGTGCCGCTCGACATGCGTTCGCTTGGCGCGGACTGGTATGCCGGCAACTGTCACAAGTGGCTCTGCGCGCCCAAGGGTTCGGCGTTTCTCTACGCACGGCCCGATCGCCAGGCCGATCTGCATCCGGCGACGATCTCGCACGGACTGGGCAAGGGATATCTGGAAGAATTCGATTGGACCGGCACGCGTGATCCAAGCGCCTGGCTTGCGACCGGTGTCGCGATCGACTTTCACGTGCGGCTCGGTGGTGAAGCGATGATGACGCGCAATATCGAGCTTGCAGCGGAAGCGACCGTAATTCTGTCGCGACGACTGAACACGGAACCGGGTGCCGGTGACGATCTCACCGGTTCGATGGGTGTGGTGCGACTGCCACTGGCGGGATCAGCGACGACAGAACGCTCGAGCGAATTACGCGCCCGACTGTTGGAAGCCGGGACTGACGCCCCGACACATGTGCAGGCCGGTGCCATATGGCTGCGGATTTCCGCGGCTGCGTACAATGACATCGAGGATTACGAGCGCCTCGCCGAGATTGTAGCACGTGTTATCCGCTAGCTCCGGTCACGTCACGTGCAGCACCGCCTTGCCGGCAAATTCCCGCGCGATCAGGCGGCGGGCAATTGACGCAATGTCGGTCCAAGGCGCCTCGATTTCGATGTGCGGACGAAGCCCGCCGCGCTCAACCTCGCGCGCCAGCACGGCCAAGCCTTCACCTGCCGGCTCCACCTGACGCAGTTCGTGGAACAGGATCAGGCCGTACAGTTTTACGCCGCCCTGGCGGAAGAACGCGCCGCTTTCGAACGTTGTTGTCGGCGCCTCCGAAACACCGAAATGCACGCAGGTGCCGTTCGGCTGCAGCATCGTCAGCGCTGCCGACAACGCTGATCCGCCGATCGAATCCACGATCAGGTGGTAGGGCCCGCTGGACGCTGCCGCACGCAGGTCCGACGCAACGATGATGCGGTCCCCGCACCACGCGTTGATCATTGCCATCTGCTCGGCGCGGCGCACATGGCCGTAGACTTCCGCCCCAGCGGCGGCGGCGAGCTGGATGGCGAGGTGGCCGACGCCACCGGTCGCGCCATCGACCAACACCTTGCGGCCGAGCAGCAGACCGCCCTGACGCAGTGCGTGCAACGCGGTCAGGCCGGCGACGGGCAGTGTCGCGGCCTGTGCATCGGTCACCGCAGCCGGCAGGGCGGCGACGGCATGGCTTGGCGCACGGATGCGCTCCGCCCAGGCACCGGTTGAGAGCATGCCGACCACGCGGGTGCCGAGCTTCGGTCCGGTGCCGTCGGCGGCGGCTTCCTCGATGAGGCCGACGAAGTCCCACCCGGGACGGGCGCCGGCGTCGGCTGCGATAGCGCGCGGTTGACCTCGCCGCGGTTGAGCGAGATGGCAGTGACGCGGACGGTGACATCGCCACTCGCGGCAGGTGGCAGGTCGACGGACTGCAACGTCAACTTGTCGCTGTGCGACGGATCGACGACAACGGCGCGGATTGACTGTGGCATGGTGCCTCCGTGGGTGCGTGTTCGGGTCAGCGTCCCTTGAACTTCGGCTTCCTGCGTTCGCGCCACGCCTGGTGCGCTTCCTGCTTGTCCTCGGTCATCTCCAGCATGGCGAAACGGTACAGATCGCCCAGCACCGCGTCTGCCAACGGCACGTCGACGCCGCGGTTCAGCGACTCCTTGGTCAGCCGGGTCGCCAGCGGCGGCAGCGAGGCGATGTGTTCGGCCACCTCCATTGCCTCCGTCATCAGCCGATCATGCGGCACCAGCCATTGCGCGAGACCGATGCGATACGCCTCCTCCGCCTTCAGCGGGAAGCCGAACGCGGCGCGCATTGCCAGGCCCTTGCCGACCCAGCGCGCCAGCCGCGTGGCACCGCCTTGCGCCGGGATGATGCCGAGGCCGCTCTGCGGCAGCCGCCACTCCGCGCGCTCGGAGGCGACGATCATGTCGCAGCAATAGGTGACGATGCAGCCGATGCCCACGGCATAGCCGTTGACCGCGGCGATGATCGGCTTGGCGAAGTCGGTCAGCATCGGGATCGGATGCGCGCGCCGGCGGTTCGGGAGGTCCTTCAGGAACGCGGCGACCGAGTCCATTGTGTGGGTGCGCGGGTTCTTCAGGTCGGCACCGGCACTGAACGCGCCGCCCTTGTCGTCGCCGGTGAGGATGACGCAGCGTATGTCCGGATCGGCCTCCAGTTCCGGCAGGCGCTGGACCAGGCCGGTCTGGAATTCCTCGCACCAGGCGTTGCGCGCCTCGGGACGGCTGAGCGTCAGGACGGCGACCGCACCGCGGTGTTCGCACAGCAGAGGCATCGCAGCTTCCTCCTACTTGTTATTGGCCCATGCTTGTCGCTCGTCCTCATCCCCGCGCTCTTCGTCATCCCCGCGAAAGCGGGGATCCAGCCGCCGAGCCTCCGCCCGCGCAGCGATCACGTTGGAAGAGCCGTTCGCGCGTGACAAGCACCTCTCCTGTCGTTGTCAGCCGTATCACGTTGACCGTCTGCGCAAGGTCCGGCGAGCCGGAGTAGTAGGCGGGCACCGTGCCGTCGCCGACGCGCTCGGGTCGGTCCCAGTGGCCGAGCGCCAGGTAGTCTGCCTCGGTGGCGGCGATTGCATCGTCGCTGAACAGCCACGACGGGCGCAGCGGTGTCGCGAGGTTGTGCGGCGGCTCGTAGTGGCCATGCGCCATGGCGATTTGCCAGCGCGTGGAGCGCGCGCGCGGGCCGCGCAGCGGGGCCATGTTCTCGTAGTCGCGATGCGCGTGGCCCCAGATCTCGACGTCGTGCTGCGCGAAATCGACCGCCTCGTCGTGCGTGATGCCGAGGACAGTGATGTTGGGGATCGTGGTCAGCCCCCCGCGGACGAAGACGGAGTTGGGCAGCGCCGGATCGTGGTTGCCGGGCAGGATCACCACCGGGATGCCGGCATCGGCCAGCAGGCGGCCGGTGCGATCGAGCACAGGGACGGGGACCCGGTTGTTGTCGAACGTGTCGCCGGCAAGCAGGACAATGTCGGCTCGCGCTGCCCGGGCGACGTCGAGCACCGCGGCGAGGCCAGTCAGGCCGTCGCTGTGCTTCGTGGCGTTCTGTTCGTCATCGACATGCAGGTCGGAGCTGTGGACGAGGACGACGTCCACTGGGGACGGCTGAGAGGGAGGCATAGGTCAGTATCGTAGTGGGTGGGGCGCAAGGGACAAGAGGAACGCCCTTTCGCTCTCCCAGAACCGCAGGCTTCATCCCGTTTGGGGATCGCGTTCGGAACTCGCGTGGCCGCAGCTACATCAGCCTGAAGTGCGGCTTAGGGTGCGAATCGCTCATCCTGCCGTTGCCCGGGTATTGTATCAGGAGCACGGCGCCTCCAAGGGCAACGATCAGGCAGGCCGCGATCCTGCCAGGCCTCTTGACGAATGGCCGGCGCTTGGTGACCGGGTGGTCGCGATACCAGTAATCGTCGAACCATCGCTCGTTGACGCGGAGGGGATGCATCGCCGTCGCTCCTGACCGTCCACGGCGCCGAAGCATGTGGCGCCGTGCCGATCATCAGGTTCGGGTGCACTTGGTAGCTATGAAGCTGTTCACAGTCCACACAGGTGCAGCCGCCCTCTACGCATCAGTCGTCGCATGTGAGACAGTGCCCAACCCCATCGGGCGAGGGAGAATCACGCATGAACGCCGAACAGCTTCGCGCCACTCAGGCGCCGCTGAAACAGCGCTATCGCGACACACCCGATGCTGCTCGCGTACCCGCACGGGCCGAGGCACAGCTCGATGCTGACGCGATCGCCTGCACGGTCTCATCCTGGCACGGCGAGACGCGGGCCGGCCTGCATCGTGCAACCGGCGGCACCGGCGACCTTGCCTGCTCGGCCGATATGCTGCTGGAGGCGCTGGCCGCCTGCGCCGGTGTCACGCTGCGCGCGGTCGCCACTGCGTCGGGCGTGACGATCCGCAGCGGCCGGGTGATCGCGGAAGGCACCTGGGATGCGCGCGGTACGCTCGGCATAGACCGCAGCGTGCCGGTCGGTCTGACCGATATCAGTCTGCGCTTCGAGATCGACAGCGATGCCGATCAGGCGAAGTTGGAGCGGATGATCCAGACCACCGAACGCTACTGCGTCATCCTGCAGACGCTGCGCAATCCGCCGCGGATCACCGTGGGCTGAGCGCGCCAACAAACCTCGCCGCCTGCTCACCCGCGATGCGCCCGAACACGACGCCGGCGACCAGGCCGGTGCCGCTGCCGTAGTTGTGGAAGTAGAGCCCGCCCAAGATCTCGCCGGCGGCATACAGGCCGGGGATCGGCACACCGGATGCATCCTCGACCTCGGCCGAGGTCGTGGTCTTGAGCCCGCCGAAGGTGAAGGTCACGCCAGCGGTGACGCCATAGGCATGGAATGGCGGGGTGTCGAGTTTCTGCGCCCAGTTGGTCTTGTCGATCGTCAGCCCGAACGTGCGAAGACCGTCGTGGATGTTGGGATTGAACGGTACCTCGGGACGCGGTGCCGCGTTGAATTGGCGTAGCGTGTCCAGCACCGCCGCGGTGTCCACGCCGGTCAGCTTCGGCGCTAGTTCCTCGAGCGTATTCGCCTGCTCCTTGGTGATGCGCGCGATGCGGTATTCCTCACGCAACAGATGGACGATTTTCGCGTCGAAGATCTGCCAGGCGAACAGGCCAGGCTGCTTCATCACCTCATGTCCGTACTTGGCATAGGTGTAACTGTGGAAATCCAGACCTTCGTCCAGGAAGCGTTCGCCGCGCGCATTGACCAGCACCCCGAACGGATAGTTGTGCTTCTGGAACCGGTCGCCGACGGTGAGGTCGCCGTACGGTGGCGCATTCATATCCCACTGCACGGCGTGTGCGCCCGACCAGTGACCGGCGACTGCCGCCCCGATGTCGATCGCCATGCGATGGCCATTGCCGGTGTTGTATTTGGTGCCGCGCACCTTCGCGAGGTCCCAGTTCGGACCGAGATAGCGCGCGCGCATTTCCGGATTGGATTCGAACCCGCCGCATGCAAGTACCACGGCGCCGGCGCGCAGATCATGTTGGCGGAAACCGTGCCGCACTCGCACACCTTCGACCCGCGCATCACCATGCAGCAGCGCAGTGGCCGTGGTGTCGTAGAGCACCGGTATGTCGAGTTGCTCCAGACGTTCGTGCAGCGTGGCGACCAGATGCTGGCCGCCGCCCAGGATGTGGCACGCCAATCCGCCCCAGAACTTGAATTTGCCGTCCACCTTGAATGCCTGTCGGCCAAGCGCCGGCTGGAACCGGACGCCATGCTTGCGCAGCCAAAGCCCAGCGTCGAAGCTGTTGCCAATCAGCACCTCCGTGAGATCCGGGTCGCAGCGGTACTCGGTTAGCCGGCCCATGTCGTCGAAATACTGGCCGTCGGTGTAGCTGCCGAAGTCGATGCTCGCCAGATCAAGGTCGGCGATATCGGGCGCAAGCCGCAGCAGGTCTTCTACGCTCGAATAGGTGAAGCGGAATGCACCGCCCGTGAACGCGGAGTTGCCGCCGCGTGCCTCCCTTGACGCGGTCTCGATCATGGCGACCGATGCACCCGCTTCGTTCGCGGATAGCGCCGCATTGGCTGCGGCATTGCCGGCGCCGATCACCAGGACATCCACCCTGCCGAGTTCCGCCGGTGTCATGCGCGCCTCCAGTTCTTCCTCGGCGAGTCTCGCATACCACTTGACATGGCACCAAGGCGTGGAATGCTGCGAGCACACCGGGGTGTCCTCACGCGAGGGCTGAGATCAAACCCGCGAACCTGCTCTGGATCATGCCAGCGAAGGGAGATGTCATGCATATCGTTGTTGTGGGCGCGGGAATACTGGGCGCGAGCACGGGCTTTCATCTGGTCCGAGCGGGCGCCCAGGTCACGATCGTCGATCAGGCGCATGAGGGGCGCGCCACCGCCGCGGGCGCGGGCATCATCTGTCCGTGGGTGTCCGGCGGTGATGATGCGGCCTTCTATCGGCTTTATGTCGAAGGTGCGCGCTACTATGGTGAACTGATTGCCGCGCTGGCGGAGCTCGGCCAAGCCGATCTCGGTTTCCGGCGCGTCGGGGCACTCGTGGTATCCAGCGATGCCGACGAACTTGCAGCGTTCAATGACGTGCTCCATCGCCGTCGCGCGGACACGCCTGAGATGGGCGCGACCAGTCTGTTGTCAGCGCGCGAGACCAGGACACTGTTTCCGCCGCTGCGTGCCGATCTCGCGGGCCTGCATGTCGCGAACGGCGCTCGCGTCGACGGACGCCGTATGGCGGCGGGATTGTTGCGTGCCGCGCAGGGCCTTGGCGCTCGTGCGATGGAGGGCCACGCCGAACTGATCAGCGAAGGCAATCGTGTCACCGGTGTCAGACTGCACGATGCAACGGTTGCGGCGGACTGTGTGGTTGTCACCGCCGGCGCCTGGGCACCTTCGCTGCTTTCGCCCCTCGGTGCGACATTGCCGATCGAGCCGCAACGCGGCCAGATCCTGCACCTGCATCTGCCGGGGAAGGACACGCGGAACTGGCCGGTCGTGCTGCCGCCGGGCAGCCATTACCTGCTGGCATTCGATGGCTCGCGCGTTGTTGCCGGAGCGACGCGCGAGACGGGTGTGGGGTTCGATTATCGCGTTACCGCATCGGGCCAGGCCGAGGTGCTGGCGGAGGCGCTGCACGTGGCCCCGGGTCTCGCGACGGCGACGATCATCGAGACGCGTGTCGGATTCCGTCCGGTCGGGCCGGGCGTGAGGCCGTTGCTCGGTCCGATAGCAGGACTGGACGGGCTGCTGATCGGCAACGGTCTGGGCGCGGCCGGACTGACCATTGGCCCCTTTGCCGGTCGCCTGCTGGCTGACATAGCGCTGGGACGAGCTCTGTCGCTTGATATCGCGGCGTTCGATCCGATGCGCACCACTTCAGCCGATCAGAGAACGCCACCGCTCCGCTAGTGTTTGGAACCTTCACACGATGGGGCTTGCTTCGTCGCTGCGCTCCTCGCGATGACAGCGTCCCACTACTTCACATCCGTGTAGGGGTACATGACGTCGCCGGTTTTCAGCGATGGAGGCCAGAGTATCACCTCGGTTTTCGGATCCTTGAACTGGTCCATATCACTCGCCTTCACGTTCTGGAACTGCACTTCCAGCACGCGTGGCTCGGCCCATTCCCCATTGGGACCGAATTTCACATCGCCGATTATCGTCTGGAAGGTGTGCGATCGCAGATAATCGGCCAGCTTTTCCTGATCGAGGCCCTTGGCGCCCTCGACCGCCTGCTGCAGAACCTGCATGTAGCTGTAGGCGAACGGTGGGAGATAATAGCCGAGCGGATCGACGCCCGCGGCCGGCGCCTTCGCCTGGTACTGCGCGAGGAATGCCTTCGATTCATCCGAGGCCAGTTTCGACCACGGCAGCCAGAAATCATAATCGACGATACCATTCAGCAGCGGGCCGAGCTGTGTCTTGATGGCTGTCGATTGCAGACCCACCATGCCGCCGCCGAACAGCTTGGTCTTCAGCCCTACTTCATGCGCGGCGCGGATCATGCCGACGGTATCTGGCGGATAGGAGCATACCAGCACGAGGTCGGGATTCGTCGCCTGGATCGCGCGCACGATCGGTGTGTAGTCCGTGGTCGTCGGTGGATAGGTCTTGTCGTAGACGATCTTCAGCCCGGCTTCCTTCGCCAGCACGCGCGCACCCTCCATGGCGTTGTGCGGAAACTCGGCATCCGCGCCGACCATCGCCAGCGTCTGCGGCTTCGGATTTTGCGCCATCGCGGTGGCGAAGAACCCGGCTGCAAAGCTCTGCTTGGGCTCCATTCCGCCGGTTGGCGTGAAGGAGAAGTATTTCGGATACTTGAACTCGGAATTCACCGCCAGGCCGAACAGGCTGAGGAATGTGCGATTGTGTTGCATGATGATCGGCATCGCCGGCGCGATCATATTGGTGGCGTAGCCGCTGACGATCAGGTCCACCTTGTCGACGTCAAGCAGCTTCGTATAGATGCCAGGAATGGTGGCGGGGTTGGACTGGTCGTCGTAGTAGACGAGCTTCACCGGTCGTCCGAGCAGGCCGCCCTTCGCGTTGATCTCGGCTTCCCAGATCTGCATCGCCAGCAGCGCAGCCTTGCCGATCGGTGCGAGGCCGCCGGTCAGCGCCATGCCGAACCCAACGGTAATGGGGTTCTCGGCACGCGCCGGGCTGAGCCAGACAAGGCTAATGACCGCGACGGCGGCGAGGACAAGGCGCCTGGGCAGCATCGCAAAACCCCTCCCTGATGGTTGCTTCCCCGCATCCTATTGTGCGGCGGAGTGGCACGCCAGGGGGGATGCGCTATGCTCCGCCGATCGAGCCAGAGGAGCGTCCCATGCAGGACCTTGACGAAACCACCGTCACCGAAGCCGCCCTCGCGCAGATGGCGAACACGTCCGATCCGCGCCTCAAGGAGATCATGGACGCGGCGGTGCGCCACCTGCACGCATTCGCCCGCGACGTGCGCCTGACGCCGGACGAATGGCTGAAGGGCATCCAGTTCCTCACCGCGGTCGGACAGGCGTGCACGCCGTTCCGCCAGGAGTTCATCCTGCTTGCCGATGTGCTGGGTGTCAGCGCGCTGGTCAACGCGATGCACGACAAGAAGGCGCGCGAGCTCGGCACGCAGAGCAGCCTGTTGGGTCCGTTTTATCGTGAGGGCGCACCCGCGCTGCCTCTCGGCGCCAGCATCGTCGCGAAGCCGTCAGAGCCGGAGATCGTGGTGTATGGCCGCGTCACCGACAACAACGGCACGCCGATCCCGAACGCGCTGGTGCAGGTCTGGCAGACCAGCGAGCATGGGCTCTACGACCTGCAGGCCGAGAACGCGGCCGACGTGATGGATCTGCGCGCGAACTTCTACACCGATGCGGAAGGCCGCTACCATTTCCGTACGGTGCGCCCTCTCGGCTACTCGATCCCGATGGATGGGCCGGTGGGCGAGATGGTGAAGGCGCAGAACCGCCACGGCTTCCGGCCCTCGCACATCCACTTCCTGATCGGTGGCGACGGATATCGCGAACTGGTCACAGCGCTCTACTTCGGCGACGACGCGCACATCGATTCGGATACGGTGTTCGGTGTGTCGGGCTCGCTGGTTGTGGGTGCGCAGAGCGATCCGGCATCACCGATCCCCGGGATGAAGGCCGTGCGCTACGACTTCCGCCTGGCGCACGCGGAGGCCGGCGACACCGGCCGTGTCGGTGCCGATCCGTCGAAGCTGATGAAGGCCGCCGAGTGATGCCACGCCGGTTCGTCGACATCTCGGTGCCGTTGAAGGCGGGGATCAAAAGCGATCCCCCGCATTCATTGCCGAAGATCGAATACCTGGACCATCGCATGACTGCGCCGGCAATGGCGGAGTACATGGGGGTGCGGGTCGATCAGTTGCCGGACGGCGAATATGCCGCGGTGGAGCGCTGCAACATCAGCACGCACAACGGCACACATCTCGATGCGCCATATCACTACTTCTCGTCGATGAACCACCGGCTGAAGCGCGGTGGCGAACCATCATGGCGGATCGATGAGGTGCCGCTGGAATGGTGCTTCCAGCCGGCGGTGAAGCTCGACTTCCGGCACCTGCCCGATGGCTACGTCGTCACGCCAGGCGACGTGGAAGCGGAACTGAAGCGCATCGGTCACACGTTGCAGCCGTTGGAGATCGTGGTGGTGAACACCGCGGCGGGCGCAAAATACGGCGATGACGACTACGTCGATTCCGGCTGTGGCATGGGCAAGGCTGCGACTCTGTGGATGCTGGAACGCGGCGTGCGCCTGGTCGGCACGGATGGCTGGAGCTGGGATGCGCCGTTCTCGCACACGCGGCGGAAGGTGGCGGAGACCGGTGACGCCGGACTGATCTGGGAGGGCCATCGAGCCGGGCGCGAGATCGGCTATTCGCATCTCGAAAAGCTGCACAATTTGGAAGCGTTGCCGGCCGACGGGTTCGACGTCGTGTGCTTCCCGGTGAAGGTGCATCGCGCTTCGGCGGGATGGACGCGCGCGGTGGCGATCCTTCCCGCGTGAAGATCTGCATATTCGGCGCCGGCGCGGTCGGTGGGTACCTCGCCGGTTATCTCCAGACAGGCGGGAACGAGGTATCGGTCATCGCGCGTGGTGCACATCTCGCGGCGATCCGCGCCGATGGCCTGACGGTGGAGACGCCGGACAGTTCGATCACCGCAAGACTGTCAGCCACCGACAATCCCGCCGATCTCGGCCCGCAGGACGCAGTGCTCGTCACCGTGAAGGCGCCGGCGCTGCCCGCGGTTGCCGCCACCATCGGGCCGTTGCTCGGACCCGGAACACCGGTTGCGTTCCTGATGAATGGCATTCCCTGGTGGTACTTTCATGCGCATGGCGGCCCGCTCGATGACCGTCGCCTATCACGCCTCGATCCGGACGATGCACTCTGGCGAGCGGTCGGTCCCCAGCGCGCGATCGGCGGCATCTTCTGGCCTGCGTGCTCGGTGCCGGCGCCGGGTGTGGTGCGGCTGCTTACCGGCGCTGGCAGCGGTACTGTGTTCGGCGAACCCGACGGCAGCATAACGCCGCGCATCGAGGCGCTCGCTGCCGCATTCCGCACCGCCAGCCTGCCGGTGACGGCAGCCCCCAACATCCGCGACCTCATCTGGCAGAAGCTGGCATTCAATCTCAGTGCCGGCCCGATGTGCGTGCTGACGCAGTCACCGGTGCGTGCCACGCATGAGGAGCCGGCGCTGATCGATTGCTCGCGCCGCATGCTTGCGGAAGCCAAGGCGATCGCCCTCGCCATGGGCCACCGGCTCGACATCGATGCAGAGCGCGTCGTGGCGACCAACACAAAGCTCGCGCACCGGCCGAGCATTTTGCAGGACCTGGAAGCCGGCCGGCCGATGGAGATCGACGCGCTCTACACGGTGCCATTGGAACTGGCGCGGCTGATGGGCGTGAAGACGCCGATGCTCGATCTGCTGGTGTCGATGATCAAAGTGCGCGCACGTTCGGCTGGCCTCTACCCCGGCTGAGCCGCCACGCCGATCAGCCACGCGCGTGCGTCCGTTGCCGACCACCAGCTTACCACCAGATGCGGCGCGTGCGCAGCGATACGCAGCGCCTGCTCGGCGTCGCTTTCGACGAAGTGCGTGCAGCCCCAGCGCGTCGCAACCTCGGCCTTGTAGCGCGCGACCGTATCGGGATTGTGGGGCATGTCTGCCGGGCGACATTCGAGAGGCAGCGCACCGTGTCCCCAACGTGTCAGCCACGCCTGAGTGCGCTCGCGATCCGAGTCGGGCCGACCGGTGATCACCACGGCACGCTCAGGCGAGAAGAAGGGCAGGGTGGGGAAGGGTTCCAATCCGTGCCGCCGCAACACCGCCTCGGCGATGTCGGCATGGTACACCGCGTCCGGCACGTCGGGGAGGAACACGCCGTCGAGGTCGAGACCGTAGAATGGCAGCTCGGTAGAACGGTCCGGTCCGGCACCGGTGGCTCGCAGGGCACGTCCCGTCGGCGTTGCCTCGCCGCGCTCCCACGGAAACCGCCACAGCGCACCCATCGCATGCGACAGGTCGGGCACGTAGCGCGTCACCTCGGGATCGTGCACCACAGCAAGCGTCAGACAGTCCCGCCCCTCGCGCAGCAGCGTCTCGCGCACGGCCTCCATCGTGCGGCCGGTGCTGCAGCCATCGTCGACAAGCAGCACGCGGTTGCCGGCTGCTGGAGCGCCGATCCATTGCGATGCGCCGCTGGACCTCTCGTAGCCGATCATCGCCAGAGGCAACGCGAGGATGCCGGCGGCCATCGTTGCCGGCACCAACCCGCCGCGTGCAATGCCCACCACGGTGTCCGGCTGCCATTGGGCGGCACGGTCCAGCAGCGCAGCGATCATGCGTTCGGTCTGGTCATAGCCGAGGAACACCGGCATGCGGCCAGTATCCAAACCTTTCCATCCGCCTGACATCACGCGTTCTTGCGAGTTATCAAATTGATCCGACCGCTCCAAGTCATGTAAGCGTATGCCCGTTACCGAAAACAACCTTTGGCGCGTCCTGTGTGGCGCGCCGTTTTCTTTCTGCCGGCAGCCCCGTCTGCCCCAGCACCCAGCCCTCCCAGCGGCGGATCCATGGATCCGGCGGCGCAGTGTCCGGCCGATTGCCGGCCAAGACATTCAATACACACAGTACGCCGAGAACACAGTCGAACCGGTCCTCGCCTGCTGCGTCACCACCAAAGCCATCTGCGGCGGCCTGCTGCAACTGGGGATCCGGCAACACCCCCAATACGGCCATGGCGCCGGAGAGTTGGCTCGCTACTGCTGCCCGATCGGCCTGCCGTCGCTTGCTGCCCTTCAGGCGCATGCCAAGGTGACGCAGCGCCTCGGCGGGATAGGTCTCGGCGAGCGCTACTGTGCCTGGTGTGAGCAAACCTAGATAAGCTCCGGCGAACGGCCAGAGGCGGACATCTTCGCCGCTCGCGAGCGCGGGAAGCAGCATGTGCTGCCACGCCGCGATCGCCGCCTTGCCGGACTGGTTGGCTCCGAGCGTCCAGAACAACGGAGCGCCAGCCGGCCGCTCCGCCGTCGCACGATCGCAAGCGCGCGACAGCGCGGTCGCACCATCGAGCCCGAGTGCCGCGGCATGTGCCGCCCGTGTCATCCCGCGTATTCCACGCATCGGATAGAACGGCCGAGCCAGTCCCACCTCGGCAAGCGTAGCGCAGACCTGGAAGAAGTTCGGTCTCTCCGCGATCGTGGCCAGGAAATGCAGGAAGTCCCGTTCCGACAATCCGGCCGCATAAGCGCGTGGAAGGCCGATGGGCAGATCAACCCCCAACGCCACCGCGCCGCCTGCCGCCATTGCGCGCAGTCGGCTCAGGAGGGTCGCGACTTCGCCCACCAGCGCTGGTGCGGCCAGCCGCCACACGCCTTGCTCATATCGTGCGACGGCGACCCAGCGCTTGCGCGGATCGACGCTCCAGTCCGCATGTGCCGCGATTGTGGCGCCGTGTCTGTACACTGACGTTATCCGCCGCGATGGCCGCGGCTCAGCCAATGCTACAGCGGCTTGTGCGCACGCTCCAGCAGGCGAGACAGGAGGCCAGGTTTCTTGGTGGTCTTTGCGGGCTCCGTTGCCTTCTCCCTGGCGCGCGCCTCGGCCTCCTGCTGACGCTGCTTGCTGACGAGCCATTTCTCCAGGCTCATGCCAGCCTTCGCCGCGCGCTTTGCTTCGTAGGCGCGCTGGCCTTCGCTCAGGGTCTTTGGTGTCTTCAAGGGAGTCCCCCGCCGGTCGCATTGCTTTTCGCAGGCCTGCCGCCTGCGTTCAAGACCCGCCATTCCGGGCGACGATGCACGACGGCCGTCGCTGGCGCGGTTCCATGTCTGCTGCCACTATGGCGGCCGACCACATCGAGGACGCAATGCCCTTCCTGACCGAACCCGAGCCCGAACGCGGCGCCGTCCTGCCGGTGATGCCCGGCATCTCACGGATTGTCGCCGCCAATCCCGGACCGATGACCTACTATGGCACGAACACGTATCTGATCGACACGCCGGATGGCATCGCCGTGCTCGACCCTGGGCCGGAGGGCCACCCGGAGCACGTCGAGGCAATCCTGCGCGCCACCGGCTCCAACGTCGCGCTGATCCTGGTGAGCCACACGCATCACGATCACATCGGCGCGGTGCCGGCGCTACGCGAGGCCACCGGTGCGCCCACCGTCGGCTTCAGCGTCAGCGGCGACGATACCTTCACCGCCGACATCAAGCTGGCCGATGGCGACAAGATCGCGGGCCTGACGGCGATTCACACCCCGGGCCATGCGTCGGATCATCTCTGTCTCGCATTGCCCGCGACGGACGGGACCGCGGTGCTGTTCAGCGCCGATCACGTCATGTCGTGGTCCACCAGCGTGGTCAGTCCGCCGGGCGGCGACATGGCGGACTACTTCGCGAGCCTGCGGCGGCTGCTGGATCGCAACGACGACGCGTTTTTGCCTGGCCACGGGCCCCTGCTGCCGCAGCCGCGCAATCTGGTGCGCGAGATGCTGACCCATCGCATGATGCGCGAGCAGGCGATTCAGCGGAAACTCGCGCAGGGGCCGACCGGCACCTTTGTGCTGATGGACACGTTGTATTCACAAGTGCATCCACGCCTGCGCCGCGCCGCCGAGCGCAATGTGCTGGCGCATCTATTGAAGCTGGAGACGGAGGGCAAGGTGCGGCGCGACGGGGAGATGTGGCACGCCGCCTGATCGCGGCGTGAAGTTGCTGTATTACTCCATCACCCAGCCGCGGTCGTGGAGCATCACCGGTGTATGGGTCCGCGCTGCTCGCTCCGTCTCGCTGGTGGCAAGCCAAACCCGCAGCTGCTCCAGCACGCGGCGCGTGGGCATTGCCAGATCAAGCGCCAGCGCTTCCCGCATCGCATAGTAGCGCAGTCCTTCGAGTTCGCCGTCGCCACCCAGCGTGCCAGCGACATGGCGCGCATCTACCACGAAGAACCGCGCGTTGAAGCGTATAGGGCCGGGTGGCGGTGTGACGGCGCGTGCCAGCAGGTACAGCGCGTGCAGGTGTGGTGGCGTTCCGAGAGAAAGGCCGGTCTCCTCGTGCAGTTCGCGCGCAGCGGCGATGCCCAGTCCGTGCGCAAGCCTGGCGTTGGCGTTCTTGCGCAGCAGATGCTCGGTCTGCGGCGACAGCGGCGTGGCACTGGGTGCGTCGAGATCGGCACGATCCACCGCGCCGCCGGGAAACACCAGCCGGTTCGGCATGAAACGATGCTTGGCGCCGCGCATGCCCATCAGCATCGACACATCGTCGCCATCGCCGCGATAGACGATCAGGCTGGCGGCGTGTCGCGGACGAACCGCGCCCGAGCGCGGCGGCGTCTGTTGATCGATCAGCGGCGCGCGGTGCGCGTGGTCTTCAGGCAAGATCGAACCCTCGCGTTTTGAGGTAGGCAGCGAAGCCGAAGCGCTCCGGCACGGAAAGCTGCCGTGCGACGTTCTCGCTCCAGCCGACGCCCTCACGCGGCGGGTAGACGTCGTTGTTCTTCAGGGCACCTGGCGCGACCGGTTCGCGCGCGCGGCGTCGTTCGTCGTAGGCGTCGATCTCTGCGTCCTGTCGCGTGTCGTCGTAGCGTTCGCGATGCACCACGACGGATGGCGGCAGGCGCATCGAAACAGGGCGGCGGAACACTGGCCAGCCAACGGTGAGGCCGGATACCGGGTAGACACCCGAGGGCAGTGAGAGCAGCGGCGTGACGCGCTCGATGTGGCTGCGCACGTAGCTGATCGGGCAGGTGCCGAGACCGACGGCGTCGGCCGCGGCAATGAATTGCGCCATCGCAAGCGAACAGTCGACCGCGGTATTGAGGAAGGTATCGAGGTTGTTGTTGGCGTGCGCCATGCCGTGCCGTTCGCACAGGCGCTGGTTGCGCCGCATGTCGCCGCACCATATCAGGAACACCGGTGCCGATGCGATCCAGTCCATTGTGCCGATCCAGTCGGCGATCTGCTTGATCCGCGCCGCGTCGCGCATCACGACTACCGAATATTGCTGCAGGTCGGACTTGGTCGGCGCCGACTGCGCCGCTGCCAGCAAGGCATCGAGCAGCGAGTCCGGTACCGGCTGGTCGGTGTAGCGCCGTGTCACTCGCCGATCGAGCAGCGGCGCCACCGCCGGCGGCACATCCACGTCGCGCTGATCGATCCCGAAGCGTGCCCGCAACAACTCCGCACTATCCGCCATGGCGCACCTCTGATCATTGCGTCGCACACTTGCCGGAATGTCGCGACCGCGCAAGGCTGCGATGCGAGTGGGGGAGAGTGACATGCCGGCACCGTACGCAACGCATCGCGCGCAGATCAAAGCGATCCTGGCCGCCTGGGGGATGCCGGAGGAGAACGCCGAGCCGACCGCGGATATCCTCTCATGGGCGGATCTGCACGGCGTGGACAGCCATGGCATGTCGATGCTGCCAGGCTATGACCGGATGCGCCGCAACGGTCGCGCGAAGATGGACGCGCGGCCCAGGATCGTGAAGGAGACGCCGATCTCCGCGTTGGTGGATGGCGGCGGCGGTCTGGGCCACGTGCCGGCGCATTTCGCCATGCGTGTGGCGATCGACAAGGCGAAGGCGTCCGGCATGGCGATCGCGGCCGTGCGCAACTCGGCTCATTTCGGTGCCACCGGCTACTACACGCTGATGGCGGCAAGGGAGAGGCTGATCGGCATGGCCTGCACGTCCGCGTCCAGCATCCAGGTCGCGCCGACCTTCGGCAAGGAGGCAAAGCTCGGCACCGATCCCTGGTCGTTCGCGGCACCATCCGGCGATGATCACCCGTTTCTTTTGGACATGGCGACGACCACAGTGGCGGCTGGGCGTATTCGCAACAAGGCGAACGAGGGACTGCCGACGCCGGATGGTTGGGTCTTGGATAACGAAGGCCGCCCTAGCAACGATCCCTTGGTAGCGCGGGAAAAAGGCGGGTTCCTGACGTCGCTCGGCGGGTCGCCGGAGAATTCGAGCTATAAGGGGTATGGACTGGCGGCAATGGTGAACATTCTGGCGTCATGCCTCGCTGGCACGACATTGATCACCGACCCGCAGCACACGAAGAAGCCGCAGGGCATGGACATCGGCCATTTCTTTATGGCCATCGATCCGGGACTATTCAGAGACCAGTCCGAATTTCAGAGCGATGTTGCGAAATTCTGTAGCGATCTGCGGGCGACAAAGCCGATCGATCCGGCGCAGCCAGTGATGGTCGCGGGCGATCCGCAATGGAACAACGCGGCGAAGCGGATGGCGGATGGGATCCCGGTGGGGCCCGGGCTGCTCAACCAGGTGCGGCAGATCGCCCAAGCGTCTGCCGCACCGTGGTTGCTGGATTAGCGGTAGTCGTAGCGGTTGTTTGAGTCGCGGTAACGCTCGTCGCGGGTCAAGTTGCTGTCGCGATCTGGGCGGTAATGATGATCGCGGTCCCGTTCCGCCTGTTGGCGGCGCAGCTCGTCGTCACGGCCACGTTCATAGGCGTTGCGATCGTTGTCGTTGTTAAAGAACTTCTTAGCCTGGCCCATGATGTCGTTGTTGTCGGCGCGCGCCGGCGCCGAAAGCGACACAAGCGGAAGCGCCAACAGGGCACACGAAGCTATCGCGGTAACGGATCGCATGGCGTGATCCCTCCTTGATTGCACCACTGTGCAACGCGGCGGGCAGAGCCAGGTTCGTCACGTCGGAACCATTGCACGGAAAATCGTTCGTGAGGCGGCGCTACACCACCAGCGCGGCCCGTTCAGAAGCTGCACGCGCCCATGCTGCGTCCATGTCCTCGTCGAACAGTTCCGTGAGCTTCTTCATCATCGTGCCGCCGAGTTCCTCGGCATCCACAATTGTCACCGCACGGCGATAGTAGCGGGTCACGTCGTGGCCGATGCCGATCGCGATCAGTTCCACCTGGTCGCGATTTTCGATATCGCGAATGACCTCGCGCAGATGCTTCTCCAGGTAATTGCCGGGGTTGACCGACAGGGTCGAATCATCCACCGGGGCGCCGTCGCTGATCACCATGAGGATGCGCCGATGCTCCGGCCGCACGAGCAATCGGCGATACGCCCACAATAGCGCCTCACCGTCGATATTCTCCTTCAAGAGTCCCTCGCGCAGCATCAGTCCGAGGTTCTTGCGTGCGCGACGCCAAGGTGAATCGGCCGCCTTGTAGACGATGTGACGGAGATCGTTCAGCCGGCCGGGATTGCGCGGCTTGCCCTCCTGCACCCATTTTTCCCGACTTTGCCCACCCTTCCACGCCCGCGTGGTAAAGCCGAGCACCTCCACCTTCACCGCACAGCGCTCCAGCGTGCGCGCCAGGATGTCGCCGCACATCGCCGCAACGGTGATCGGCCGTCCGCGCATCGAGCCTGAGTTGTCGATCAGCAGCGTCACCACTGTGTCGCGGAACTCCATATCCAGTTCGCGCTTGTACGACAGTGCCTGCATCGGGTTCACCACAACGCGCGACAGCCGGCCGGCATCCAGCAGTCCCTCGTCGAGGTCGAACTCCCAGGCCCGCGTCTGCTGCGCGAGCAGCCGCCGCTGCAGGCGGTTGGCCAGCTTGGAAATCACGCCCTGCAGATGCTGCAACTGCTGATCCAATTGCTGGCGCAGCCGCGTCAGTTCGTCCGGATCGCACAGCTCTTCCGCGTCTATCTCCTCGTCGTGTAGACGAGTGTATGCACGATATACCGCCTCGTGATCTGGGTTCGGCCGTTCGCGCCGCGGCTGCGGTCCGCCGGGACGATCGTCGCCCTCTGCGATCGCGGCATCCTCATCCGATTCGGTGCCTTCGTCGTCGGCTGCGTCGCCTTCCATCTCCTCCGGATTGGCGCCGAGCATGCTGTCCTGCTCGGCCTCGCTCTGACCGGAGCCGTCCTGCTGCTCGTCCTGTTGGCCGGACTGCTCGCCGCCTTCCTCCCCGTCCTCGTTCTGGTCCTCGGGTTCGGCGTCGCTCTCCGCCTCCGCGAGATCGAGCGCCGCCAGTAGCTTGCGTGCGGCGCGTGCATAAGCCCTTTGATCGTCCTTGGCGCGGTTCATCTCGACAAGTGCCGAGTTCCGCCGATTCACCCAGCGTGTCGCGCCACATGTCCAGGATGCGCTGCGCCGCCTGCGGGGACTTCTCGCCCGACATCTGCTCGCGCGCGAGAAGCGATAGCGCCGCCTGGATCGGCAACTGGTCCTTGCGCGTCATGCGGTCGTAGCCTTCCGCCTCGCACTCCTCGCACAGCTTCGTCTGCAGGTTGGCGGCCACGCCGGCCATATGGCGCGAGCCGACCACCTCGACGCGCACCTGTTCCAGCGCGTCATACACGTCCTTGGCCTCGCGCCGCGCCGGCATGCGCGCTGCGTGTAGCGTGTCGTCGTGGTGGCGGAGCCGCAGGGCCAGGGCGTCGGAGGCGCCGCGCAAACGTGCCATCTCTGCCGGCGGCAGGGCGCGCGTCGGCAGCGGCAGGCGTGCACGTTTGCCGGAGAGACCGGATGGGCCTGGCTGGAAAGCCACCTGAACGTCCGGCACGTCGGCGATCGCACGCAGCACGCCGGCTGTGGCGCGTTTGAATTCCTCGGCCCGGGTGTTGTCTTTGCTTGTGGCGCTCATTGCTTTTTTCCGCGGTCCCCTCCCGCGAGGCGAGGGCGAGTCAGGTCCGGGCGGAGATCAGTTGAACTTCCTGGTGGTGAACCCGCCGGTCGGGATCTCCTCGTTGAAGCAGCGTTGGTAGTACTCGCCCACCGTCGCCCGCTCCGCCTCGTCGCACTTGTTGAGGAACGTCGCTCGGAACGCGAACCCGACATCGCCGAAGATGCGTGCGTTCTCCGCCCAGGTGATGACCGTGCGCGGCGACATCACCGTAGAGATGTCGCCGTTGATGAACCCGGCGCGTGTCAGGTCCGCGAGCGCCACCATTGCCTCGATCCGCTTCTTCACGGCGGCATCCTTCGGATCGGCGCCGAGTTTCGCGAGCACGATCGAGGTCTCCATCGCATGCGGCAGGTAGTTCAGCGTGGCGACGATGTTCCAGCGGTCCATCTGGCCTTGGTTGATCTGCTGCGTGCCGTGATAGAGCCCGGTCGTATCACCCAGGCCTACCGTGTTCGCGGTAGAAAAAAGCCGGAACGACGGATGCGGCCGGATCACCCGGTTCTGGTCGAGCAGCGTCAACTTGCCCTCGACCTCCAGAACGCGCTGGATCACAAACATCACGTCCGGGCGGCCGGCATCGTATTCGTCGAACACCAGTGCACAGGCATGCTGCAGGCACCACGGCAGGATGCCCTCGCGGAACTCGGTCACCTGCTTGCCGTCGCGCAGCACGATGGCGTCCTTGCCGATCAGGTCGATGCGGCTGATGTGGCTGTCGAGGTTGACGCGGATGCAGGGCCAGTTCAGCCGCGCCGCCACCTGCTCGATATGCGTGGACTTGCCTGTGCCGTGATAGCCCTGGATCATCGTGCGGCGGTTGAACGCGAATCCCGCCAGGATCGCGAGCGTCGTCTCGCGGTCGAACTTGTACGCATTGTCGATATCAGGGACATGCTCGGTGCGCACCGAGAAAGCCGGCACGACCATGTCCGTCTCAATCTCGAAAGCCTCGCGCGCGGACACCTTGGTGTCCGGCAGATCAATGGCGGAGGTCGGGCGAATTTCGGCCAGAGTGGCAACCTTGTTCATCGGCTGGGCGGTTCCTGTTTGATCAGCGAAAAGTCTAACCTGGGCTGACGCTGGCGCAAGAGCGGCGGGTTCACCCCGCAGCCGCCATATTGGAAGGCGCGGGCATCAGGCGCGACCGCACTGCGGCGTAGGCCAGGTTGATCGTCTTCAGTCTTTCCTCGGCGGCACGGTCGCCGCCATTGGCGTCCGGATGGTGCCGCTTCGCCAGTTCCTTGTAGCGCGTCTTCACTGCGTCGAGTGTGGTGGGCCAGGAGAGGCCCAGCGTCTTGAGTGGCTCACGTAGCTCCGGTGGCGTCTCCCCCGGCGGCTGGGAGGAGCCGCGCCTCACGCGTCCGGCGGCGAGCAGATGCAGCGGATCGCGCAGCAATTCCTCGTCCCACGCCGCTGTCTTGCCCAGCCTGCCGAGAGGCCAGGACGGCCGCTGCCAGGCGGTGTCGGCACGGAGCTGCGCCTCGATCTCTCCGGGCGACATGCCCTTGTAGTAGTCCCAGGTTGAGTTGTACGCGCGCACGTGCTCCAGGCAGAACCACCAGTATTCCTTCAGATTGCGCCGCGACTTCGGTGCGCGATACTCGCCCATCGCCTCACAGCCGGGCATGTCACACGGCTGGCCCGGCGCGGTGGGGTCGGGCGCGTAGGCTCTGGACCGGGAAACACGTCGGCTCATGGTGCCCTTATGGGCAGCTTGACGGGCGCTTGGCAACTGGCTCTTGGTGGGGTTGGAAGAACGGACGATATGTCGGCAATGCAGTCCCGCGCCGCAAGACTTGAAGCCGTGCTTACCCAGGCATTCTCGCCCACGCTCCTGCGTGTGGTCGATGACAGCGCGCGTCACGCCGGGCATGCGGGCGCGCGGCCCGGCGGCGAGACGCATTTCAACGTACTGCTGGTGTCCGCGGCCTTCCGCGGCATCAATCGGGTGGCGCGGTCACGTGCGGTCCACGAAGCCCTGGCGGCGGAGTTCGCAGAAGGAATGCACGCGCTGTCGCTGACGCTGCGCTCACCGGAGGAAGCAGGGTCAGGCGCTGCCGGCTGACCCGCGGGCGGGAAAGATCCTTCTGGATTATGCTGCGTCCTGGCCCATTGCGGCAATTTTCTGCTATGAAGCGCGGCAAATAGGGTGTGATGACGATGGCCGCTGACAAGGACATGGACCGGGTGGATCGCGAGATCCTGCGCCTGCTAGCCACTGATGCTTCGCTTTCGCTCGCCGATATTGCCGACCGGGTTGGCCTGACCTCCACACCATGCTGGAAGCGCATCCGGCGGATGGAGCAGGCGGGGGTGATCCGCGGCCGGGTGGCGACGATCGATCCGGCGAAGGTTGGACTGCCGGTGTCGGTGTTCGTCGAGGTAGAGACCTCGGATCACTCGGGCGACTGGCTTCAGCGGTTCGCGGAGGTTGTCCGGTCAATGCCGGAGATCGTCGATGCCTGGCGGATGAGCGGTGACGTCGACTATCTGATGCATGTGGTGGTCGCGGACATCGCTGCATACGACGATTTTTATCGGCGGCTGATCGCTGCCGTGCCGTTGCGCAACGTAACCAGCCGGTTTTCGATGGAGCGGCTGAAGGCGGCGCCGCTACCGATCTGACACGACAACCATTTCTTAGCATGCCTGTGTTCCACTGGGGGAGATCCAGACAGGGGGCAGCGGTGTCGAGCAGTCGCTTGATCAATCGGAACGTCGTGGCGGAGCGCGGCCGCACCAGCATGCGCCTGGAGCCCGAGCTATGGGACGCCCTCGCCGAGATCTGCGCGCGCGAGCGCCAGGACATCAGCCGGCTGGTCCGCCAGATCGAAGCGATCGGCCACAGTGGCGGCCGTACCAGTGCCGTACGGGTATTCGTGCTGAAGTATTTCCGGGAGGCCGCAATCGAGGCCGGCCACGAGGCGGCCAACCACGGCGCGCTTGATCGCGGCGCGTTCGGTCGATACGCGCGCCAGGCAGCGTAAGGACCTAACCCTCTATCTCGACTGCTCTGCCGCCGGCGAGACTTCATCGATCGGCCCGGTGTAGAGCTGTGGCCAACGCCGCTGAACCACCGGGCTGTCGGTGCCGTAGGCAATGCAGGTGTTCAGGATTGCCGGTGCGCCACCCATTTTGGCGGTGATCCGCACGTCAAGTCGATCACTGCCGGGCTCGTCCGTCTCACCGGCGGCGTCCGCTTCGCGCTTCGCGCTTGCGGAGTTGATCGTCTGGTAGGCGGTGGTCGCCATCTGTTGCAGCAACTCACGCAAATGCGTGCAGCCCAACGTGCCGCCGACGCGTTTGGCGGCCTCCTTCAGGAAGCCGGGCTTGATCTGCAGGCCCGCCAACCGCGTGAAGCTGGGCGCCGCGGATGAGCAGATGGCATAGGGGGTATGGTCGCTGGCTGCCTCGCAAGCCACGATGCGCCGTTCCTCATCCACCGTCAGGCGCACCCACATGCCGTGGATGGGCTCGCCGGCTTGAATATAGCCGCGGTCGCGGTTGGCCGAGCCGTAGCTTTTCGTGTCGGTGAGCTGCGCCTCGATGTCGTAGAGACCATCTGCTCGCCGATAGCCGCGCAGGATGATATCACGCGAGTGGAGCAGGTCGCGCGGCTCGGGCGGGCTCAACGGCATTCAGGACTCCTGGTCTTGTGCTGCGCAGCGGTCGATCACGACTGCTCAGCCGCAACTACGTCAATGTCATCGTGGCAGGCAAGCAGCCGGAATTGCAGTGGCTATCGGTGAATGCGGCTGTTTGTCATCGCACGGCCCGGTGACGGAACATTCTCATGGCCTCTCCGACCGGGAATTCGGTTCGATCTTTACTCCGGACAGGCCGGTGATCTTCGCGTTTCGCGGCCAGCAGCTCGGTCACCGCCTCCGCCGGGACGTCACTCACTGTGAGCGTCTGACCGATGCCGCGTGGCAGCACGAATTTCGGCGCGCGCAAGTTTGTAGAATGTCGCAGCAACGGGTATTACACTCGTAATACCAGGAGTCCAGCATGGCCACACGCGTCACCAGCAAGGGACAAGTCACCATACCAGTTGACATCCGCGAAGCGGCACACGTCGTTCCCGGAACCGAGCTCGAGTGGACGTACGAACCCGTCACCCGACGGATCGTGGCCACGAAGGTTGGCCCGCGCGCACGCCGCCGTGGCGGCCGGTTCGCGGCGCTAATCGGTTCCGCCACCGTGAGGCTGACGACCGACGAGATCATGGCGCTGACACGTGGCGACCCGGAGGAATGACCGGCTTCCTGATCGACACCAGCGTACTGCTGGATCTCGCCGGAAGAGACCCCATCTGGCTCGATTGGTCACGCGCCAACCTCGAAGCCGCGGCGAATGACGGCTTGCTGGCGATCAACCCCGTAATCTACGCGGAGTTCTCACTGGCCTATACCGACATCGAGCAACTGGACGCCATACTTGCGGTTCTTGAAGTGGACTTGCGCCAAATCCCTCGCCCGGCACTGTTCCTGGCAGCACGGCAATTCCGAGCATATCGCCGACGTGGCGGCGTTCGTACCGGTGTCCTGCCCGATTTCTTCATCGGGGCACATGCCGCCGTGGAAGGAATGACCCTGATCACCCGCGACACGCGTCGTCGTGCCTGGTTCCCCTCGGTGCGCGTGATTGCGCCCGACAGATAACAGCGGCTAGGGCCCACACCCCTCATCACGCAGCAACTCGGTCACCGCCTCCGCCGGAACATCACCCGCTGTGAACGTCTGGCCGATGCCCCGCGCCAGCACGAACTTCAGCGCGCCATCGCGCACCTTCTTGTCGCGCTGCATGTGCCCGATCAGCGTTGCGGCGGAGAACCGGCGGTTCAGCATGCGCAGCTCAGCCGGCATCCCCATCGCGGCGACGTGCGAGACCACACGGGATGCATCCTCCGCCGCGCAGTGTCCGAGCCGCGCCGACAGCCGGAACGCCAGCCCCAGCCCCACCGCGACGCCCTCGCCATGCAGCAGGCCGCCGGAGTAGCCGTACTCCGCCTCCAGCGCGTGGCCGAACGTGTGCCCCAGGTTCAGCAGCGCGCGGCCATCGTTCGGCTTCTCCTCGCGTTCGTCGTCGCCGACCACCGCCGCCTTGAACGCGCAGGCGCGCAAAATGGCCTCAGCCTGAGCCTCGCGGTTGCCACCGACCACCGCCGCACCATTGGCCTCGCACCAGGCGAAGAACGCCGCATCGCCGATCAAGCCGGCCTTGGCGATCTCTGCGTAGCCGGCGCGCAGTTCACGTGGCGGCAGAGTCGCGAGTGTTGCGGTATCCGCGAGCACCATGCGCGGCTGATAGAACGCACCGACGAGGTTCTTGCCTTGCGTCGTGTTCACCGCGGTCTTGCCGCCGACCGAGGAATCCACCTGTGCCAGCAACGTGGTCGGCACCTGGACGAACGGGACGCCACGCAGCGTGGTGGCAGCGGCGAAGCCTGCCAGGTCGCCGATGACGCCGCCGCCCAGTGCGATCACGGTGGTGCGGCGCTCGACGCGCGCCTCGAGCAGCTGATGGATCACGTTCTGCCAGCTCGCCAGGCTCTTCGACGCCTCGCCAGGCGGCACAACGATCTGGGTGGCCGCGACCGCCGTTGCCTCCAGGCCGCGCAACAGGGCCGGCAAATGCAGCCGCGCGACCGTTTCGTCCGTCACCACCACCGCCCGCTTTTGTTCCATGCGCGGTGCCAGCAACGCGCCAGCACGCGCCAGCAGATCGTCGCCGATGACGACGTCGTAGGTGGTACTCGGCAGTGCGACGGACAGCCGTTGCGGCGCACGCCAGTCCAGCAGCGCATTCATCACCCGACTGGTGGTTGCATCCGGGCTCTCATCGACACAATCGACAATCACATCAGCCTCCGCATAGACGGGGTAGCGTACATCCATCAGCCGTTCGAGAATCTCTGCAGGATTGCCGTCAGCCAGCAGCGGGCGGTTGTCGCGTCCGGCAACGCGGCGCAGCAGAGCGGCCAGTGGGCACCGCAACCAGACCGATACCGCCGCCTCGCGCGCGATTGCGCGTGTCTTGGGATCCATGAAGGCGCCGCCGCCGAATGCGAGCACCAGCGGATCACCGGACAACAGCCTGTGGATCACCTTGCGCTCGCCGGCGCGAAAGGCACTCTCGCCGTAACGAGAGAACAGCTCCGGGATCGTGCAGCCTGCTGCCAGTTCGATCTCGGCATCGGCATCGCGGAACGGCAGGCCGAGTCGCGCGGCCAGCCGACGGCCGATCGAGGTCTTGCCGGCGCCCATCAGCCCGACCAGCACGATGCTGCGCCCGGCGATTGCCTCAGGCAGCGGCACGGCTTCCTTGAGCGCGGTGTTGCGTGTCATGGCACTGAACGCTAGCACACCGGCCGCCAAACGGGCCAAGATAGCGGCGGCGAATCCGTGAGTGGCAGGAGTCGGTGGAGCAGACGATGATCCGCATCTTCCTGGTCGTCGTCGCGGCGGGGCTGGTGATAATCGGCGCCACTGTGGTGTTCTTTGGCGTGTATCCCCCCAACCCGTCACCTCATCCGGTGGAGAAGGTGCTGCCGAACGACAAGTTCCAGAGCCACTGAGTGGACCGGCACGTCGAGGCGTTCCTCGAAATGCTGGCCGCCGAGCGCGGCGCGGCGCGCAACACGCTGCTGGCGTATCAGGCCGATCTCGACGATTTCGCTTCATTCGCCGCCGCACGTGGCCAGCTGCCGGCGGCGTGCGATGCGGCGCTGCTGCAGGCCTACATGGCGAACCTGCAGCGCGCGGGCCTCTCCGCCCGCACGGCGTCACGCCGGCTTTCGGCGCTGCGGCAGTTCCATCGGTTCCTGCTGCGGGAAGGCGTGCGCGACGACGATCCCACTACGTTGCTCGATGCACCACGTCTGCCCAGGACACTGCCGAAATACCTGAGCGAGCCGGAGGTGGAGGCGCTGCTGGACGCGGCGAAGCGCATGGCCGGGCAGCGTGGCGTGCTGGCGAGGGCGGCGCTGGAAATCCTCTATGCGACGGGGCTCCGCGTGTCGGAACTCCTGGCATTGCCGCGTCGGGCGCTGGCCGGTGATGCCGCCGTGCTGCTGATCCGCGGCAAGGGAGGCAGGGAACGTATCGTGCCGCTGTCCGATTTGGCGAAGCAGGCCGCCGCCGACCTGGCAGCGCAACAAGACAAAGATGTCCGGTATCTGTTTCCTGGCCGGGATCCGCGTCGTGCGCTGACGCGACAGGCGTTCTTCCTGCTGCTCAGGCACGTGGCGCTGGAGGCGGGGCTCGACCCGGCACGCGTGTCACCGCATGTGCTGCGGCATTCATTCGCCTCGCACCTGTTGGCGCACGGTGCCGACCTACGGAGCCTGCAGATGCTTCTGGGACATGCGGATATCGCCACAACGCAAATCTACACGCATGTGCTGGCGGAGCGGCTGCAGCGGCTGGTTGAGGCGCATCATCCGCTGGCCCGTCGGTCAGGTTGACCGGTATCATTCCGCGAGCACAAGCACCGGTCGCCGCGCAATCCGCAGCACCAGCAGCGATGCGATCAGGCAAGCGGCGCCGCTGGCGATGAACGCAGCGAGATAGCTCCCGGTGGCATTGCGCATGACACCGGCGCCCAGTGCCGCCACGGCACCGCCGATCTGATGGCCGCAAACGATCCACGAGACGATGACCGGGGCATCGCGCCTGCCGAATACCTCGTTGGTCAGCGCCACGGTCGGTGGCACCGTGGCGACCCAGTCAAGCCCGTAGAATACCGCGAAGACCGACAGGCTGATCATGTCGAAGTTGGTGAACGGCAGCGCCATCAGTGAAAGGCCTCGGAGTCCGTAGTACCAGAACAGCAAGACGCGTGCGTTGCAGCGGTCGGTGAACCAGCCCGACGCAGTGGTGCCGATCAGGTCGAACACGCCCATGGCCGCGAGCAGGCTGGCAGCACTCACCTCAGGAATGCCGTGATCGATGCAGTATGGAATGAGGTGTGTCGCCACCAGGCCATTGGTCGAAAAGCCACACACCGCGAAGCTCGAGAACAACAGCCAGAAATCCAACGAACGGATGCCGCGGCGGAGCCCTGACATTGCAACCACAAGCGGGTTGGCTGTGCTCACCGAGGTAGGCGGCTCGGCGGCGGCACCATATGGGCCAAGCCCGACGCTGCCGGGACTTTCTGCCAGCACGATCGCCACGATCGGGATCAGTGCCAGGATCACCAGCGCCACGACCCACGGCACGCTCTGCCAACCGAGGTGCTCGGCGAAGCTCGCCAGGAGTGGCAGGAACACAAGCTGGCCGCTGGCGTTGCTCGCTGTGAGCAGTCCGACCACGAGGCCGCGCCGCGCAACGAACCAGCGGTTCGCCACGGCCGTTGCCATCCCGACCATGCCGGCACCCGAGCCAATGCCCACCAGTACACCCCAGGTGGCATACAGCTCCCAGGGATGGGTCGCGAAGGCGGCACCAGAGGCGCCGGCCGCCAGCAATGACAGCGAACTCAGCACCGTGCCGCGCATACCGATTCGCTGGATAAGGGCGGCGCCAAATGGTCCAACCAGGCCGCCAAGCAGGATGTTCAGCGAGACCGCGCCAGAGATCGTCGCCGCGTCCCAGCCGAACGCCTGCTCCAGCGGCACGATGAGCACACCAGGAGCCGCCCGCACCCCGACGGTCGCGAGGATGACGGTGAACATCACGCCAACCACGATCCAGGCGTAATGAATGCGCCCGGCCAGCAGCCGAGCCAAGTGGTGAGGCGCCATCCTCTTCTCCTCCGTGCTTGCTTTGAGCATGACGATCGTCATATCCTGGTCAAGCCAATAAATGACGCTCGTCATGCAATACAGGGATGCGGAGGATGCGGACGACAAATGAGCGGAAGGCGGAGACGCGCGAGCGCATCCTCGCCGCAGCCGGTGAGCTGTTCCGCGGCCATGGCATTGATGCCGTGGGGGTGGACGCCATCATGCACAAGGCCGGACTGACGCATGGTGGGTTCTATGCCCATTTCGCCTCGAAGGAGGCGCTGGTGGCTGAAGTGTCCGCAGCCGCGCTGGCGCGCTCCGCGGCGGGGTGGGAACGGATCAGCCAGGAGGCTGACCCGGCGACCGCCTTGAGGCGCATCGTCGAGAGCTACCTCGATCCGGCGCACGTCGCGGCGACCGAGCACGGGTGTGTGCTGGCAGCTCTGGGACCCGAGGTCGCACGACGACGTGAGGCGCGACCGGCCATCACCGCCTCGATCCGCCGCATGCTCGACGTGCTGACAGACTGCCAGCCGGGGCGGGAGTGTGCGCTGGAGACGCTGTCGGGCATGGTCGGAGCGGTCTTGCTGGCGCGACTCTGTGACGATCCACAGCTTGCGTCAGAATTCCTCGCGGCGGCGAGGAAAGCGGCGAGCTTAGCCACTACCGCCGCCGGCTAATTCATCACGCAGTGAAATTGATCATAGCGTTTGACGACGCGCACGGCTCTTTTTGTGGCGCGGCAGTTGTTCATGCGCTTTTGTGCTTGGTCCACGGGCATTAACGGACTAATGACGCAAGGATAATACTTGGTTGGAGCCGCGGTCATGACGCCGGATGATCGGCATATCGGCAGGCGCATCAGGGGCAAGCGCCGCGCGTTAGGGCTCAGCGAGGATGTTCTCGCCCGGCAGCTGGGAATCGAAGCCCGGCTTATCGAGGCTTATGAGCGTGCGACTGAGCGCGTCCCGTCCGACCACCTCGTCCGATTGAGCGAGATATTCGGGGTTCCGCTCAGCTATATCCTCCCAGCCGCCCATGATCCGGCATTCGCCCCCTCTATGGCTCGCGAGCATCAGGCCAATTGACGGACCGTGCGCAGCGTTCGGCGTAGCGCGATCCCGGTGCGGCGACCTTCCCGCCGCGGGGAATTGTGCTAAAGCCCGCGCCCCATGCGCCACTACCTCGACTTCGAGAAGCCGATCGCCGAGCTGGAGGGCAAGATCGAGGAGCTCCGGCGCATGTCGGAGCCCGACGGCATCAACATCGCCGAAGAGGTGTCGCGGCTGACCGCGGTGGCGGATCGGCAGCTGCGGCTCACCTACGCAAAGCTGACCCCTTGGCAGAAGACACTGGTGGCGCGTCACCCCGACCGCCCCAAGGCGATGGACTACATTGCCGCGTTGATCAGCGACTTCACGCCGCTCGCGGGTGATCGCGCTTTCGCCGAGGACGCGGCGGTGCTGGGCGGGTTGGGGCGATTCCGCGGGCGCTCGGTCGTGGTGCTGGGGACCGAAAAAGGCGCCGACACCGACAGCCGGGTGAAGCACAATTTCGGCATGGCGCGGCCCGAGGGCTACCGCAAGGCGCGGCGGCTGATCGAGCTTGCCGGCCGCTTCGGCCTGCCAGTTCTCAGTTTCGTCGACACCTCGGGCGCGTTTCCCGGGATCGACGCCGAGGCGCACGGCCAGGCAGAGGCCATCGCACGCTCCATCGAGGCGTGCCTGGAGGCTCCGGTGCCGCTGATCGCCACGATCATCGGCGAAGGAGGGTCGGGCGGCGCCATCGCACTCGCCGCCGGGGACCGGGTCCTGATGCTGGAGCATGCGATCTACTCGGTGATCTCGCCTGAAGGGTGTGCCTCGATACTGTGGCGCGACGCGGCGCAGGCGACGGCCGCGGCGGAAGCGCTGCGGCTGACCGCGGAGGACCTGAAGCGGCTGGCGCTGGTCGACGCAGTGATCCCCGAGCCCCTCGGCGGCGCCCAGCGCGACGCGGCAGCGACCATTGAGGCAGTCGGGGAGACGGTAGCTGAGGCCCTGCCGCCGCTGGTCGGGCTGGACCGTGCCACCCTGAAGGCGCGACGGCGCGAGAAGTTTTTGGAGGCCGGCCGCGAAGGGCTGGGGTGATGCAATCGCGTTGGTGGACGTTGCTGGGATCGGCGGTGGGGATCAGCCTCGCATTTGCGATATGGCAAGGTCTGGCTCGAATTCTTCCAGTCGGTATGGCCGGCGGTCTGCCGGAGCGTCTGGCCCTTGCGTGCGCGGCGCTGCTGCCGGTGGTGTGCGTGCTGAACCTGATGATCGTGGTGCAGATGCGGTTGCGCGTCCGGACCGGCGCGGTGGATCCGCTTGCTGGGCGTGATGATGCCTGGCTGCAGGTGAACCAGCGGGCACTGACCAACACCGTGGAGCAGCTCGCAGGCTTCGTCCCTGCACTGCTGGCGCTGGCAGCGGGCGTGGCATCGGGCTGGATGCGGTTCGTTGTCGCCGCTGGCCTGGTCTTCGCTCTGGCGCGGCTGGTGTTCTGGGCCGGCTATCTCCTCGGGCCGCTGGCGCGCGCGCCAGGCATGGCGGCTACCTTCGCGATCAATGTCAGTACACTCGGTTGGCGCCATTCTTGTTTGGTGGCCGTAGCCGGCCAGACGAGCGCCGAACACGCAGCGCACGGGAGAGGCCTGACGATCAGCGAAATATCGAATGCGGTCCGGAAGCCGCCAGGGCCGGCGCGGCATCAGGTGTCTCGTGGCTGGATCCAGCGGATGCGCCCTGACCCTTGCGTCCTGAATCGGCTCTGGTCCCAGTGTCGCCAGCGTTGGCTCCCAGCGCACGGGACAACTTTGCGGCAGTATCCAGTACTGTCGGCAGCAGCGCCCGGGGCCGCGGCGGGCGCATGCGCATGGTGGGTGCGCTGACCGAGAGGACCGCCACCACCTGGCCCGACGCGTCGCGCACCGGCGTGGCGACAGTGGCCGCGCCCGCGACGACCTCATCGGTGGTCAGCAGATAGCCGCGCGTGCGGATGCGCTGGAGATCGGCAGCGATCCAGGCGGCGTCGGTCCGTGTGGCCGGCGTGAAGCGCGGCAGGCGCTGGGCGAGTACCTGCGTCTGCACGGCTTCCGGTGCGTGGGCCAGCAGCAGGCGGCTGGACCCGGCATGCAGTGGCTGGCGCTTGCCAACCTCGCTGTACAACCTCAGGCCCGGGTCGGCCTGGTAGATTGCGATGGTCTCGCTCTCCAGACCGTCGCGCACGCGAAGATAGACGTTTTCCCCGCAGGTCGTACCCAACGCCGCGAGGAACGGCATGGCGGTGGCCTCGAGCGCGCCCTGCTCAACCGCCGCACGGCCGAGAACGCCCCAGCGGGCGCCTAGTCGCCACATCCCGCGCGCCTCGTCCTGGATGGCGAAGCCGCGGGCCTCCAGGGTGCGTAGCAGGCGGAAGCCGGCCGTGCGCGTGCAACGTGCCTGGTCGGCCAGGGCTGCCAGCGGCGCTGGGCCAATCCGGGAAAGCGCCTCGAGCAGGTCGAGCGCGCGGCCGACCGCGGCGATACTGTAGTCTCGCCCGGACCCAGCCGATTCGTGTGACCCGTTGCTGGAACGGGGCCGCGCCTGGGCCTTTCCCTTGTTTCGGCTAGCCTGCGCCATTCATACACCTACGCAATGATACCGGTTGAAACCAAGTTAGCACGGGACCGACTGGTTTGGCATGGGGGCAAGCGAGGGTATGTGAGCAGGTAACGCGCAAGTTCCTGAGCGACGATCCGGGACGTGATCGGAATTTGGCACCGTCACAGGCTCAGGTCAAAGGTCGCGGTGAGCGGGACGATGCGCTTCCTTGTCCCGCTTGGCGGCGTGCGCTATCCCCGCGCCCACGCTCGGGATTGGGCACCCGCGCGCGGGCGTGGTGGAACTGGCAGACACGCCAGATTTAGGTTCTGGTGGCGCAAGCCGTGGGGGTTCAAATCCCTCCGCCCGCACCATGCCGCGGGCGGATAACGACGGGGTTGGACAATGCAGGTTACCGAAACTCTCTCCGAGGGGCTGAAGCGTGCCTACACCGTGGTGGTGCCGGCCGCCGATATCGAGGGCAAGCGCGCTGCCAGGTTGGCCAATCTCGGCAAGACGTTAAGTCTTCCGGGTTTTCGGCCCGGCAAGATCCCACCGACGGTGGTCCGCCAACGCTACGGCACAGCCGTCAATGCCGAAGTGCTGGAGGAGTCGGTCTCGGAGGCGACCCAGCAGGTGCTGACCGAGCGCGGCCTGCGACCGGCTCTGCAACCCAAGATCGATGTCCTCAGCCTCGATCCGAGCGGTAGCGCGGCCAAGGACCTGGAATTCAAGGTCGAGCTCGAACTGCTGCCCGAGATCACCTTGCCCGACTTCGGCGCCATCGAGCTCACCCGGATGAAGGTCGAGGCGCCATCGGAGACGGTGGACAAGGCGCTTGCGGACATCGCCCAGCGCAACCGTACGGTTGAGCCGATCGCACAGGAGGAGCTGGCTGACCGCGGCGCGGGGAAGGGCGAGATACTGACCGCCGACTATGTCGGGCGGATCGAAGGGGCGGAGTTCCCCGGCGGCACCGGCAAGGGGATCGAGGTCGAAATCGGCGGCACGGGTTTCATCCCCGGCTTCAGCGAGCAGCTCGAGGGCATGAGGCCGGGAGAGACCCGCACGATCGAAGTTACCTTCCCCGCCGAGTACGGCGTGCCGACCCTGGCCGGCAAGGCTGCGAGCTTTGAGGTCACTGGACTGGCGCTCGGCCGTGCGGCCGTGCCGGCGCTGGACGACGAGCTTGCAAAGAAGCTGGGCTTCGAAGATCTGGCGGATATGCGGGACACCGTCACGCGACGGCTCCAGGCGGAATACGACCAGATGGCCCGGTTGCGGCTGAAACGCCAACTGCTGGATGCGCTGGCTGACGTGACGAAGTTCACCTCCCCCGAGGGAATGGTGGAGCAGGAATTTTCCCAGATCTGGCAGCGCCTGGAAGCGGATCGCCAGGCGGGGCGGCTGGACGACGACGACAAGAACAAGGACGAGGAAACGCTGAAGGCGGACTATCGCACCATCGCCGAGAGGCGGGTGCGGCTCGGGCTGCTCTTGGCGGAGATCGGCCGGGCCAACAGCATTACGGTGGCGCAGGATGAGATGACCCGGGCGATGCGGGCGGAGGCGATGCGCTACCGAGGGCAGGAACAGCAGGTCTTCGAGTTCTTCCGGCAGAACCCGAGGGCCACCGAGACGTTGAGGGCCCCGCTGTTCGAGGAGAAGGTGATCGACTTCATCCTGGAGCTGGCCAAGGTGGAGGAGAAGACGGTAACCCTTGAAGAATTGGCCGAACTGCCGCCGGTTGCGCAGGAAGCAGCAGCCGGGCAGGGGGAAGACACTCCCCCTCCCCCCAACCCCCTCCCGCAAGGGGAGGGGGAGCATCCTGATCCTGATTGATACGCTGGCCGTCTGGCCAGTTGGAGTCCGGCGCGGATCCGCTTATCTATACGGACCCATCCGACTTGAAGGTGCACCATGAAGGATCGCGATCCTGTTGAGATCTATGCCAACAACCTCGTGCCGATGGTGGTGGAGCAAACCGCCCGGGGAGAACGCGCCTTTGACATCTACTCCCGCCTGCTGAAGGAGCGGATCATCTTTCTCACCGGGGCGGTCTACGATCAGGTGAGCGCGCTGATCTGCGCCCAACTCCTGTTCCTGGAGTCAGACAATCCCAACAAGGACGTCTCGTTCTACATCAACAGCCCCGGCGGGGTCGTTTCAGCCGGCCTCGCGGTCTACGACACCATGCAGTACATCCGTAGCCCGGTTTCCACCGTATGCATCGGCCAGGCGGCATCGATGGGCAGCCTGTTGCTGACCGCGGGGGCCAAGGGCAAGCGTTACGCCCTGCCCAACTCCCGCATCATGGTCCACCAGCCGTCAGGCGGCGCCCAGGGTCAGGCGACCGACATCGAGATCCAGGCGCGTGAGATCCTGACGCTGCGGAAGCGGTTGAATGAGATCTACATGCGTCACACTGGCCAGCCTATCGAGGCCATCGAACGTAAGCTGGAGCGCGACACTTACATGTCGGCCGAGGAGAGTCGTGATTTCGGCCTGGTCGACGAGGTGGTCGAATACCGCCCGACACCGGAGGAGGTTGGCGGGCGATCCTGATTTAGGCTTTCACAATCCGGGCTGGCACGCGATTTGCTGCCCGATAGAGTGCTGACGGCCCGGCTGCGGGGACGGCAACTTCCCGGGGCCGATCGTGGTTCTTGTCCCCTCCGGCCCCTGGAGGGTAAAGTCGGCCCTTGGCTCCCCGCGAGTCCGGGGCAGGAGTACGCATGAGCAAATCCGGCGATTCGAAGAACACCCTCTATTGCTCATTCTGCGGCAAGTCCCAGCATGAGGTGCGCAAGCTCATCGCCGGGCCGACCGTGTTCATCTGCGATGAATGCGTCGAACTGTGCATGGACATCATCCGGGAGGAGCACAAGACTCACCTGGTGAAGTCACGCGACGGGGTGCCGACGCCGCGCGAGATCTGCAAGGTGCTGGACGATTATGTCATCGGCCAGGATCACGCCAAGCGGGTGCTCTCCGTCGCGGTGCACAATCACTACAAGCGGCTGGCGCACAGCCAGAAGAACAACGACATCGAGATCGCCAAGTCGAACATCCTGCTGGTTGGCCCCACCGGATCCGGCAAGACCCTGTTGGCGCAGACGCTGGCGCGCATCCTGGATGTGCCGTTCACCATGGCGGATGCCACAACGCTGACCGAGGCGGGCTATGTGGGCGAGGACGTCGAGAACATCATTCTGAAGTTGCTGCAGTCCGCTGACTACAATGTCGAGCGAGCGCAGCGCGGCATCGTCTACATCGACGAGGTCGACAAGATCAGCCGCAAGTCCGACAACCCGTCGATCACGCGCGACGTGAGCGGCGAGGGCGTGCAGCAGGCGCTGCTGAAGATCATGGAGGGCACGGTCGCCTCAGTGCCGCCACAAGGCGGGCGCAAGCACCCGCAGCAGGAGTTCCTGCAAGTCGACACGACCAACATATTGTTCATCTGTGGGGGTGCATTCTCCGGGCTGGAGAGGATCATCGCCGCCCGCGGCAAGGGTTCCGGCATTGGCTACGGCGCAGAGGTGCGGTCGCCCGACGAACGGCGGACCGGCGCCATCCTGCGCGAGGTGGAACCCGAGGATTTGTTGAAGTTCGGCCTGATCCCCGAGTTTATCGGCCGCCTGCCGGTGGTCGCCACGCTCGAGGACCTGGACGAAGGCGCGCTCATGGAGATTCTGACGAAGCCGAAGAACGCGCTGATCAAGCAGTACGGCAGGCTGTTCGAGATGGAGGGGGTCAAACTCTCCTTCACCGAGGACGCTCTGCGTTCGGTGGCGACACGGGCGATCGCCCGGCGCACCGGCGCGCGGGGCCTGCGCTCGATCATGGAGTCCATTCTGCTGGCGACCATGTTCGATCTTCCCGGTCTCGATAGCGTAGAGGAGGTGGTGATCAACCGCGAAGTCGCCGAATCGCGAGCCAACCCGCTCTACCTGTATGGCAAGGAGCGGGCGGAAAGCTCCGCCTGAGCTACCGGTAGCGGTCGCTCGCGAAATTGCGACCCTGGAATTCAAGGTCTTGCGCTGCTTTGCCCGGCAGCCGATATGCGATTTTGACCAGTGGGCGTCCCAGGCCCGCTGGGGCGCCTCCCGCGCCGCAAGGATCGCGATAAGTCGGGCGGATTGGGCGTCGACTGTCCATAAGGAGGTCAACCATGACTGATACCGATCAGCCTGTGCCCGAACCACAGGGACGCCCGGAGGAGCCACCTGCCGCCACAGCGAGCGGCGACGTTCTGGCCGTGCTGCCATTGCGCGATATCGTTGTGTTTCCCCACATGATTGTGCCGCTGTTCGTTGGACGCGAAAAATCCGTCCGCGCGCTGGAAGCGGTGATGAAGGAGGACAAGCAGATCCTGCTGGTGGCGCAGAAGAATGCCGCACAGGACGATCCGTCGGCCGACGACATCTATAGGGTCGGCACCGTCTCGACGATCCTGCAGCTTCTGAAGCTGCCGGACGGCACGGTGAAGGTGCTGGTGGAAGGCGGCAAGCGGGCCAAGATCACCGGCTTCCGTGACACTGACAGCTACTTCGAGGCATTCGTTGAGGCGATGCCCGACCAGGGCGCCGATGCCAAGGAGCTCGAGGCCCTCGGCCGCACCGTGGTTTCGCAGTTCGAGCAGTACATCAAGCTGAACAAGAAAATTGCGCCTGAGGTTCTGGTCTCGCTGAACCAGATCGAGGAACCGAGCAAGCTTGCCGATACGGTGGCGAGCCATCTCAACCTGAAGATCGCCGAGAAGCAGGAGCTGCTCGAGATCTCCAAGGTCGGCGAGCGATTAGAGCGCGTATTCGGACACATGGAGTCCGAGATCGGCGTGCTGCAGGTGGAGAAGCGCATCCGCAGCCGCGTGAAGCGCCAAATGGAGAAGACGCAGCGCGAGTACTACCTGAACGAGCAGCTGAAGGCGATCCAGAAGGAGCTTGGCGAAGGCGAGGACGGCAAGGACGAGAATGCCGAACTCGAGGCCAAGATCAAGAAGACCAAGCTGTCGAAGGAAGCGCGCGACAAGGCCATGCAGGAGCTGAAGAAGCTCAAGACCATGAGCCCGATGAGCGCCGAGGCGACGGTGGTGAGGAACTACCTCGACTGGATGCTGTCGATTCCGTGGAAGCGACGCAGCAAGATCCGCAACGACGTGGTGGCGGCCGAGAAGGTGCTGGAGGCCGACCACTATGGGCTGGAGAAGGTGAAGGAGCGGATCATCGAGTACCTCGCCGTGCAGGCGCGGTCGCCGAAGGTGCGTGGGCCGATCCTTTGCCTGGTGGGACCGCCTGGCGTCGGCAAGACGTCCCTGGGCAAGTCGGTGGCGCGTGCCACTGGACGCAACTTTGTGCGCATGTCGCTGGGCGGCGTGCGCGACGAGGCGGAGATCCGCGGGCATCGGCGTACGTATATCGGCTCGATGCCCGGCAAGGTGATCCAGGGCATGAAGAAGGCGAAGACCTCGAACCCGCTGTTCCTGCTCGACGAGGTGGACAAGCTCGGCGCCGATTGGCGCGGCGATCCGTCGTCGGCTTTGCTGGAGGTGCTGGATCCGGAGCAGAACTCGACGTTCCAGGACCACTATCTGGAGGTGGATTACGACCTGTCGGATGTGATGTTTGTCACCACGGCAAACTCGCTGCGCATGCCGCAGCCTCTGATGGACCGCATGGAGATCATTCGCATCCCCGGCTACACCGAGGATGAGAAGGTGGAAATCGCCAAGCGCCACCTGATCACCAAGCAGTCGGAGGCGCACGGTCTGAAGGAGACCGAGTGGCACATCTCTGATGACGCGTTGCGCGACCTTGTCCGGTACTATACCCGCGAGGCGGGTGTGCGGAACATGGAGCGCGAGATCGCCAACCTCGCCCGCAAGGCGGTGAAGGAAATCGTCACCAAGAAGACCAAGAGGGTGGCGATCACACGGAAGAACCTCGAAAAGTACTCGGGGGTCCGCAAGTTCCGCTTTGGCGAGACAGAGGCCGAGGACATGGTCGGGGTGGTCACCGGCCTGGCCTGGACCGAGGTCGGCGGCGAGATCCTGACGATCGAGAGCGTGCTGTTGCCTGGCAAGGGCAACGTGAAGCAGACCGGCAAGCTGGGCGACGTGATGCAGGAGAGCGTGTCCGCAGCGCTGAGCTACGTGCGGTCGCGCTCGGCGAAGTTCGGCATCAAACCGACGCTGTTCGAAAAGCGCGACATCCACGTACACGTGCCAGAGGGCGCCACTCCGAAGGACGGACCTTCGGCAGGTATCGCGATGGCGACGTCGATCGTGTCGGTGCTCACCGGCATACCGGTGCGGCGTGATGTTGCGATGACCGGCGAAATCACGTTGCGCGGTCGCGTGCTGCCGATCGGCGGACTGAAGGAGAAGCTGTTGGCGGCATTGCGGGCCGGGATAACGACCGTGTTCATTCCGAAAGAGAATGAGAAGGACCTGGCGGAAATCCCGGATAACGTGAAGAAGCACCTGAAGATCGTTCCTGTGTCCGACGTGGACGAGTTGATCTCGCAGGCGCTGGCGAAGCGGCCGGAGGCGATCGAATGGGAAGAGCCGCCGGAGCCGGTGGCGCCGCCTGCGCCGGAGCAGCCGACGGCTTCGTTGCCGCACTGACCAAGGCCTTCAGGAAGGGCCCGTCGGCATGTCCGGCGGGCCTTTCTGCTGCATTGACGGAGCGGAAACTGCGCCATTAGTGTCGCGCCCCCGGTCGACCCCGCGCCGGCGCCACTTGCATCACCGCATCGAGAGGAAGTGAGTCAGTGAACAAAATGGATCTCATCGCGGCTGTCGCCGACCAGACCGACCTGCCGCGCACGAAGGCGTCCGAGGTGGTTGATGCGGTGTTTGGCGCGATCGAGGGTGCGCTGAAGAACAAGGAGGAGGTACGCCTGGTCGGCTTCGGTACCTTCGCGACCGCGGAGCGCAAGGCCGGCACCGGGCGTAATCCGCGCACTGGCGAGGAGATGCCGATCCCTGCTTCGACGACCGTTCGCTTCAAGGCAGGCAAGGGGTTGAAGGACGCTGTTCAATGATCGGGCGGTTAGCTCAGCGGTAGAGCGTCTCGCTTACACCGAGAGGGTCGGCGGTTCGAACCCGTCACCGCCCACCAGTGGCGAGTGCTTGACCCGGCAATCTCTGCGCCGTAAGTGCTGGCCCCTGTTTGCGCGGGCGTAGCTCAGTTGGTTAGAGCGCCGGCCTGTCACGCCGGAGGTCGCGGGTTCAAGTCCCGTCGCTCGCGCCAGAAAAACTTCGGGCCTATGGCGGTGCGACGTGGTTGAGGCTAGTGTCCGCCGCGTCTCGCGTGGGGGGCGTTGGCATGGCCTTTGAGCGCCGGCCCGGTGTGCGACGCCCGCCTGTTCGATCGGACCTGAGATGCAGCCTTTGATTCTCGGATACCTGCCCATCCTGGTGTTCATGGTGATCGCCGGGGGAATCGCCTTGGCGCTCGTGGGCGGCTCGCTGCTCGCCGCGCGGCAGAAGCCGTATCCCGAGAAAGTCTCCGCCTACGAATGCGGCTTCGAGCCGTTTGATGATGCGCGTCGCCGTTTCGATGTGCGGTTCTATCTGGTGGCGATTCTCTTCATCATCTTCGATCTGGAGGTCGCGTTCCTATTTCCTTGGGCAGTATCGCTGAAGGACATCGGCTGGTTCGGTTTCCTGTCGATGCTCGGCTTCCTTGCCGTGCTCACCGTGGGTTTCGTCTACGAGTGGTGCAAGGGAGCGCTGGATTGGGAGTAGCGGCATGAGCGGAAGCACTGCAATCGCCTGGAACCGTGACGCGCTGCCGCCGGGGCCGGAGCAGGACGCGGTGGTGAAGGGCATCACCGGCGAGATCGGCGACAAGGGCTTCATCGTCGCCAACATCGACAAGGTGGTGAACTGGGCGCGCACCGGTTCGCTGTGGCCGATGACGTTCGGCCTGGCCTGCTGTGCCGTGGAGATGATCCACGCCTACATGCCACGTTACGACCTCGATCGCTTCGGTATCATCCCTCGCGCATCGCCACGGCAAAGCGACGTGATGATCGTTGCCGGCACGTTGACCAACAAGATGGCCCCCGCGTTGCGCAAGGTCTACGACCAGATGCCGGAGCCGCGCTGGGTCATCAGCATGGGAAGCTGTGCCAACGGCGGCGGGTATTACCACTACTCGTATTCGGTCGTGCGCGGGTGCGATCGCGTCGTTCCGGTGGATGTGTATGTGCCTGGCTGTCCACCGACCGCGGAGGCGCTGGTGTACGGCATCATGCAGTTGCAGAAGAAGATCCGCCGCACGGGGACGATTCTCCGTGGCTGATCTCGCCGAAGCCGTCGCGACCCTGCCTGGTGTTCGTTCCGCCTCTATGGAAAAGGGGGAGGTCGTCGCACATGCCGATCGAGGCGTGCTGCTCGAACTGATGACGACGCTGCGCGACGATCCGCGTTTCGCGTTCGAGCAGGTGATGGACATCTGCGGCGTCGATTGGCCGCAACGTGAGGAGCGGTTCGATGTCGTCTACAACCTGCTGTCGGTGTCGTTGAACCAACGACTGCGCGTCATTGTCACAACCGATGAGAGCGCCCCCGTACCGTCGGTGCACACCGTGTGGCCGGTCGCAACGTGGTGGGAGCGCGAGGCCTGGGACTTGTTCGGCATCGTATTCTCCGACCAGCCCGACCTGCGACGCATTCTGACCGATTATGGATTCGAAGGTCATCCTCTGCGCAAGGACTTCCCGCTGACTGGCTATGTGGAAGTTCGCTACGACGAGGATCGCAAGGCGGTGGTGTACGAACCGGTGCGACTGACTCAGGATTTCCGCTCGTTCGATTTCCTGTCGCCGTGGGAGGCGATCACCACGCTGCCAGGCGACGAGAAGGTGCATACGGCGCGTGCGCAGGAGGCGCAGCCACCATCCGAGACGAAGACATGAGACGATGAGCGAGACGCCGGACATCGCAGACCGCCCGACCGCAAGCAGGGTCGTCGAATTCGACAGCCACGCGATCAACTTCGGTCCGCAGCATCCCGCGGCGCATGGCGTGCTGCGGCTGATCCTGGAGATGGACGGCGAGGTTGTGGAGCGCGCCGATCCGCATATCGGCCTGCTGCATCGCGGCACCGAGAAGCTGATTGAATACAAGACGTATATGCAGGCGGTGCCGTATTTCGATCGGCTCGATTACGTGTCGCCGATGTGCGAGGAACATGCCTTCGCGCTGGCGACCGAGAAGTTGCTGGGTATCGAGGTGCCGGAGCGCGGGCAGTGGATCCGCGTTCTGTTCGCCGAGATCACGCGGGTGCTGAACCATCTGCTGAACGTGACGACGTATGCGCTGGATGTCGGTGCAATCACGCCGAGCCTCTGGGGGTTCGAGGAGCGCGAAAAGCTGATGGAGTTCCATGAAGCCGCATCAGGTGCACGGCTGCATGCGAACTACTTTCGCCCGGGCGGCGTGGCGAAAGATCTCCCTGCGGGTTTGGAAGCGCGCATTGCGGCGTGGGCCGAGACGTTCCCGAAATTCGTCGATGATCTGGAAGAGCTGCTCACCGGCAACCGGATCTGGAAGCAGCGCACGGTGGATATCGGCGTGATGGACGCGCGGCAGGCGCTTGCGTGGGGCTTCACCGGGCCGTGTCTGCGCGCAAGTGGCGTGCCGTGGGACCTGCGTCGGTCGCAGCCGTATGACAAGTACGCAGAGGTGGACTTCAAGGTTCCGGTCGGACGCAACGGTGACTGCTATGACCGCTACCTGGTGCGGCTTGCCGAGATGCGAGAGAGCGTAAAGATCATCTGTCAGGCGTTGGGGAAGCTGAAGCCCGGACCCGTGAAGGTGCAGGATCGCAAGTTCACGCCGCCGCACCGCTCCGAGATGAAGCGCTCGATGGAAGCGCTGATCCATCATTTCAAGCTCTACACCGAGGGCTACCATGTTCCGCCCGGTGCCACCTACACCGTGGTGGAGAGCCCAAAGGGGGAGTTCGGCGTCTATCTTGTCGCCGACGGCACCAACCGCCCTTACCGCTGCAAGATCCGCTCGACCGGTTTCGCGCTGTTGCAGGCGATCGACGTGATGGCGAAACGCCATATGCTGGCGGACACGGTGGCGATCATCGGGTCGTTAGACGTCGTGTTTGGCGAGATCGACAGGTAGTTCATGGCCGGGAACAACGAGACCGATTTCGTGCAACCGGCCAACTTCGCTTTCGACGTGGAGAGCGAGTCGGAAATTCCGACCCTCTTGGCGAAGTACCCACCCGGCAAGCAGGCGAGCGCGGTGCTACCGATGCTCTATCTCGTGCAGAACCAGATGAAGCGGCAGACCGGCAGTGCCTGGGTTCCCACCGCGGGAATGGACGAGGTCGCGCGACGGCTCGATATGGCGCCGATCCGCGTCTATGAGGTCGCCACGTTCTATCTCATGTTCAACCTGCGCCCGATCGGCAAATGGCATCTGCAAGTCTGCACCACCACACCCTGCTGGCTGCGCGGTTCGGATGAGGTGGTGGCGGCGTGCCGCGCAGTGACTGGCATCCAGGGTTGGGGCGAGACGAGTTCGGACGGAATGTTCACGATGACCGAGGTGGAATGCGTCGGTGCCTGCGTCAATGCGCCGGTTATCCAAGTGAACGATGACTTCTACGAAGACCTGGATGCCGAGGGCACGAAGCAATTGTTGGAAGCGTTGCGCCGTGGCGAACAGCCGAAACCCGGTTCGACGAAGGGCCGACAGACATCCGCGCCCGAAGGCGGAGCGACGACGCTGACGACACTGCATTTCGGCGCGGAGAGCTGATCCGATGTTGCAGGACAAGGACCGGATCTTCACCAACCTCTACGGCGTTCATGATCCTTACCTAAAGGGCGCGCGCAGCCGCGGCGACTGGGACAATACAAAGGCGATCCTTGAGAAGGGCCGTGACGCTATCGTCGAGGAGGTGAAGACCTCGGGGCTGCGCGGGCGCGGCGGCGCAGGGTTTCCCACTGGGCTCAAATGGTCGTTCATGCCGAAGCAGTCGGACCGGCCTTGCTATCTGGTGGTGAATGCCGACGAGAGCGAGCCTGGCACCTGCAAGGATCGCGATATCATCCGCCACGATCCTCACAAGCTCATCGAAGGCTGCCTTGTCGCTGGGTTCGCGATGGGCGCGTGTGCAGCGTACATCTACATCCGCGGCGAGTTCGCCAATGAGGCGAAGGTACTGCAGGCGGCGATCGACGAGGCGTACGCTGCGGGGCTGATCGGCAAGAATGCGTGTGAGTCCGGCTATGCTTTTGACGTGATCCTTCACCGTGGTGCCGGTGCCTACATCTGCGGCGAGGAAACCGGCCTGCTCGAAAGCCTGGAAGGCAAGAAGGGCCTGCCACGACTAAAGCCACCATTTCCCGCCGCCGTTGGGCTGTATGGATGCCCATCGACCGTGAACAACGTCGAGAGCATCGCGGTGGCGCCGACCATCATGCGGCGCGGCGCAGCGTGGTTCAATTCGCTCGGCCGGCCGAGGAACTCGGGTCCCAAGGTGTTCTGTATTTCCGGCCATGTGAACAAGCCGTGCAATGTAGAGGAAGAGCTTGGCGTCCCGTTGCGCGAATTGATCGACAAATACGCCGGTGGTGTGCGCGGCGGTTGGGACAACCTGCTGGCGGTGATACCGGGCGGCGCTTCGGTGCCGGTGATCCCGAAGAGTGTCTGCGACGACGTGCTGATGGATTTCGACTCGCTGCGTGACGTGAAGAGTGGGCTCGGCACGGCAGCCGTTATCGTGATGGACAAGTCCACCGACATCATCAAGGCAATCGCGCGCTTGGCCAAATTCTACATGCACGAAAGCTGCGGCCAGTGCACGCCATGTCGCGAAGGCACAGGCTGGATGTGGCGTGTGATGATGCGCATGGTGGAGGGCAGGGCAGAGATTCCCGAGATCGACACGCTCGAACAAGTGACACGTCAGATCGAGGGCCACACGATCTGCGCACTCGGCGATGCGGCGGCTTGGCCGATCCAGGGATTGATCCGCCACTTCCGTCCGGTGATGGAGGAGCGTATCGCTTCCTACAGGACGCGCACGCCGATGCGCATGGCGGCGGAGTAGACGCATGGCGAAAGTCACCGTCGACGGCATTGAAGTCGAAGTTGCCAATGGCTCTTCCGTGCTGCAGGCCTGCGAAGCTGCCGGCAAGGAGATCCCGCGCTTCTGCTACCACGAACGCCTGTCGATCGCCGGCAACTGCCGCATGTGCCTGGTGGAGATCGAGAAGACGCCGCCGAAGCCAATCTCGTCCTGCACCTATCCGGTTGCCGACGGCATGGTGGTGCACACCGACTCGCCGATGGTGCGCAACGGCCGCCGCGGTGTGATGGAGTTCCTGCTGATCAATCATCCGCTCGACTGCCCGATCTGTGATCAGGGTGGCGAGTGCGACCTGCAGGACCAGGCGATGGGCTACGGTATGGACCACTCGCGCTACGCCGAGAACAAGCGCGCAGTGAAGGACAAGAACCTAGGGCCGCTAGTCAAGACGGTGATGACGCGCTGCATCCACTGCACGCGGTGCATCCGTTTCATCACCGAGGTCGCCGGCGTTCCCGACCTTGGCGCCACCTCGCGCGGCGAGCACATGGAGGTCGGCACCTACGTCGAGAAGGCGCTCGGTTCCGAGCTCTCGGGCAACATCATCGACCTCTGCCCGGTCGGCGCATTGACCGCAAAACCCTACGCGTTTGTCGCGCGGCCATGGGAGTTGTCGAAGGTCGACAGTATCGACGTGCTGGACGCGGTCGGTACCAACATCCGCATCGATGCGCGCGGTCCCGAGGTGCTGCGCATCCTGCCGCGACTCAACGAAGACGTGAACGAGGAGTGGCTCGGGGACAAGTCGCGCTTCGCGCTCGATGGTCTGCGACGACGTCGGCTCGATCGACCCTGGGTTCGGCGCAACGGCAAACTGATAGAGGCAACCTGGTCCGAGGCCTTCGCTGCGATCGCCGAGAAGCTGCACGGGGCTCACGGAGATCGCATCGGTGCAATCGCAGGCGATCTGTGCGACGCCGAGAGCATGTTGGCGCTCAAGGATCTGATGGCGTCGCTTGGCTCGCCCAATCTGGATTGCCGCCAAGATGGCGCCAGGCTCGATGCGACGCGCCGCGACTTCTACACCTTCAACACCTCCATTGCCGGCATCGAGGACGCAGACGCGGTCCTGTTGATCGGCACCAACCCGCGTCGCGAGGCGCCGGTGCTGAACGCGCGCATCCGCAAGCGCTGGCTCGCGGCCAACATACCGATCGGCCTAATTGGCAGCGAGATGGACCTGACCTATCGCGTGCAGCAGCTCGGTACGGCGCCGGATGTTCTGACAGCGCTGCAGAACGGCTCACATGACTTCGTGCAGGCGCTTCGCGCCGCTACGCACCCGATGATCATCGTGGGTCAGGCTGCGTTGGCACGCCCCGATGGAGCGGCAGTGCTGGCCGCGTCGTGGCGGTTGGCGGCATCGGTGGGTGCACTGACACCCGAGTGGCACGGCTTCAACATACTGCACACCGCCGCAGCTCGTGTCGGGGCGCTGGATCTGGGCTTTGTGCCAGGCACCAACGGGAAGTCGCTTGCACAGATGCTGGACGATGGGGTCGACGTCCTGTGGTTGCTTGGCGCCGATGAATTCGATACCGCCCGCATCGGTGCCAATACGTTCGTGGTGTATCAGGGTCATCATGGCGACGCGGGTGCGGCGCGTGCCGATGTGATCCTGCCGGGCGCGGCTTACACGGAGAAGCCCGGTACCTACGTCAACACCGAAGGTCGGGTGCAGCGCACCTTACTCTCCGTCTATCCGCCGAGCGAGGCGCGCGAGGACTGGAAGGTCCTGCGCGCGTTTAGCGAGATGGTTGGCCACAAGCTGCCCTACGACACCATCGATGCCGTGCGCGCGCGGCTCGAGCAGGTGAACCCGGTTTTCGGTCGCATCGGGTTCCTGCCGCGGTTCGGCTGCAACGATCAGAGCGGTCCCTCGGGCGATCCGACCGCGCTGTCCGACACGCCGTTCGCGCCGGCGATCGCCAATTACTACCAGGCTGATCCGATCAGCCGCGCCAGCCCGACGATGGCTGCCTGTACCTGCAACCTTCGCCACCACGCCGCTGGTCGCGGCGGCGGAATAACGCGATGCGGTCGTTCTTTTTCGACACGAATATAGGCTTGGTGATCCTGACGTTCGCCGAGGCGCTTGCATTGCTGGTGCCGCTGCTGATCGGTGTCGCGTATCTGACATACGCTGAACGCAAGGTCCTGGCCGCGATGCAGTTGCGCAAGGGGCCGAATGTGGTCGGTCCATTCGGTTTGCTGCAACCGTTCGCCGACGCGCTGAAGATGATCATGAAGGAGACGATCATCCCTGCGGGCTCTAATCGGCTCCTGTTCCTTATGGCGCCGATGTTGACCTTCAGCCTGGCGATGATCGCCTGGGCGGTGATCCCTGTGAATGAGGGCTGGGCGATAGCCGACGTCAATGTCGGCATCCTGTACCTGTTCGCGATCAGCTCACTCGGCGTCTACGGCATCATCATCGCCGGTTGGGCATCCAACTCGAAGTACGCATTCCTCGGCGCGCTGCGCAGCGCCGCGCAGATGGTGAGCTACGAAGTGTCGATGGGGTTCGTCATGGTCTCGGTGCTGCTGTGCGTCGGCAGCCTGAACCTGACTGACATCGTGCTGGCGCAGCGGCATGTATGGTTCGCGCTGCCGCTGTTTCCGATGTTCATCGTGTTCTTCATCTCGGCGCTGGCGGAGACGAATCGCTCCCCCTTCGACCTTCCCGAAGGCGAGAGCGAAATCGTCGCCGGTTTCTTCGTCGAATACAGCGCCATGGCGTTCGCGCTGTTCTTCCTCGGCGAATACGCGAACATGATCCTGATGAGCGGGATGACCACGCATCCTGTTCCTCGGTGGCTGGCTCGCGCCCTTTGGCATCGCGCCGTTCACATGGATACCGGGACCGATCTGGTTCATCCTGAAGGTCTGCTTCTGCCTATTCGTGTTCCTGTGGGTGCGCGCCACCTTTCCGCGCTATCGCTATGATCAGCTCATGCGCCTTGGCTGGAAGGTCTTTCTTCCGCTGTCACTGCTCTGGCTGACGCTGACGGCAGGCGCACTGATGGTGTTTGGGTGGCTGCCCAATGCTTGAAGGACCTCGCTGAATGGCGTTCCTCGACCGCACCGCGCGCAGCATGCTGCTGGGCGAACTCGTCGCAGGCCTTGGGCTGACGCTGCGCTACTTCTTCAAGCCCAAGGCGACGATCAACTACCCGTATGAAAAGGGCCCGATCAGCCCGCGGTTCAAGGGCGAACACGCGCTGCGCCGCTACCCCAATGGCGAGGAACGCTGCATCGCCTGCAAGCTGTGCGAGGCGATCTGTCCGGCCCAGGCGATCACCATCGAGGCCGAACCGCGCGAGGACGGCTCCCGCCGCACCACGCGCTACGACATAGACATGACCAAATGCATCTACTGCGGCCTCTGCGAGGAGGCCTGTCCGGTCGATGCCATCGTCGAGGGGCCCAACTTCGAATTTGCCGCCGAAACGCGCGAGGAGTTGCTCTACGACAAGCAGAAACTGTTGGATAACGGCGACCGGTGGGAGGCCGAGATTGCGCGCCGTCTGGAATTGGACGCGCCCTATCGATGATCGCCACCATCGCCTTTTACGTCTTCTCGGTGGTCCTGCTCGCCTCCGCGGCGATGGTGGTGAGCTCGCGCAATCCCGTGCATTCCGTACTGTTCCTCATCCTGTCGTTCTTCAATGCCGCGGCGCTGTTTCTGATCGCGGGCGCCGAGTTCCTCGCGATGATCCTGCTCATCGTCTATGTCGGTGCAGTCGCGGTGCTGTTTCTGTTCGTGGTGATGATGCTGGACATCGACTTCGCCGAACTTCGCAGCGGCTTCCAGCGGTATCTGCCGGTGGGCGCCACGGTTGGCGCAGTGCTTTTCATCGAACTGGCGCTGGTGCTGGGCGGCTGGAAATTTGCCCCCGATGCAACAACGCTGCGTCTTTCGCCCGCGCCCGCACAGGTCAGCAACACGGCGGCACTTGGTCGGCTGCTTTACACGGATTACGTGTTCCTGTTCCAGGCTGCCGGCCTGCTGCTGCTGGTGGCGATGATCGGCGCCATCGTCCTGACGCTGCGCGACCGTAAGACCTCACGCCATCAGAGCATCCGCTCGCAGACAGAGCGCACCGTGGCGGAGACCCTGGAGCTGGTGAGTGTCTCGCTAGGTGCTGGCGTGAAGGAGGTCGGCATCTTCGGCCCGAAGGTTGCGGAACCCGAGGCTGTCGCGGAAACGCACGGGGGAGGCCAGCGTGGGCACTGAAGTCGGTCTCGGGCATTTCCTCGTGGTGTCGGCCATCCTGCTGGTGCTGGGCATCTTCGGCATCTTTCTCAACCGCAAGAACGTCATCATCATTCTCATGTCGGTTGAGCTGATCCTGCTCGCGGTCAATTTGAACCTGGTGGCCTTCTCGGCGGCACTCGGTGATCTGGTTGGACAGGTGTTCGCGATGTTCGTGCTGACCGTAGCGGCAGCCGAGGCGGCCATCGGGCTGGCCATCGTGGTGATCTATTTCCGCAATCGCGGCTCGATCCAGGTCGAGGACGTGAACCTGATGAAGGGCTGAGGGAGTGACGACGCTGACTAGCAAGAACCTCCCCCTCCCCTCGCGGGAGGGGGCTGGGGGAGGGGGCAATGCCGCCTCTTCGGCCCCCTCCCCCCAGCCCCCTCCCGCGAGGGGAGGGGGAGGAGCGCACCATGATCTACGCTGTCGCGGTCTTCGCACCCCTGCTCGGTTCGCTGGTCTCCGGCCTGCTCGGCCGTTCGATCGGCGATCGCGCCGCCATGGCGGTCTCCGTGCTCTGCATGCTGGTCGCCGCGGCGCTCGGCCCGCTTGCCTGCTTCCAACTCGTCTCCGGTGAAACCGATGCGGGCACGGTGTCTCTCGGCACCTGGGTCGAAGCAGGCCACTTCCACGTGTCGTGGGCGCTGCGCTACGACGTTTTGGCCGCCGTGATGGTCGCGATGGTGACCTTCGTCGCCATGCTGATCCATGTCTATTCGATCGGCTACATGGCGCATGATCCGTTCCCGCGCTACCGGTTCTTCGCCTACCTGTCGCTGTTCACCTTCTCCATGTTGATGTTGGTAACCGCGGACAACCTGCTGCAGCTCTTCTTCGGATGGGAAGGCGTTGGTCTCTGCTCCTACCTGCTGATCGGCTACTGGTACGACCGCCCCTCCGCCAACGCCGCCGCGATCAAGGCGTTCATCGTGAACCGAATCGGCGACCTTGCTTTTGCAGTTGGTGTAGCGCTTGTGTTCCTGAAGTTTGGCTCGATCGAATTCTCCACCATCTTTCCGGCCATCGCGCAGCACCAGTCCGACACCTATTCGGTACTCGGCGGTACCTTCCCGGCATTCGAGGTGATCGGCGTGCTGCTGTTCATCGGTGCGATGGGCAAGTCGGCGCAGATTGGCCTGCACGTCTGGCTGCCGGACGCGATGGAAGGACCCACGCCGGTCTCGGCGCTGATCCACGCTGCGACGATGGTTACAGCGGGCGTGTTTCTGGTCGCGCGCATGTCGCCGCTCTATGAGTTCGCGCCGTTTGCACTCGGCATGGTCACCTTCGTCGGTGCGACCACTGCGTTGTTCGCCGCCACCATCGGCTGCGTGCAGAACGACATCAAGCGGGTGATCGCCTACTCGACCTGCTCGCAGCTCGGCTACATGTTCACCGCGGCCGGTGTCGGTGCGTTCCAGGTGTCCATCTTTCACTTGATGACCCATGCCTTTTTCAAGGCGCTGTTGTTCCTGAGCGCCGGCTCGGTGATCCACGCGGTGTCAGACGAACAGGACATGCGAAAGATGGGCGGCCTCGCGCGGCTGATCCCCTGGACCTGCGCGGTCATGTGGATCGGCAGTCTGGCGCTGGCAGGCATTCCGCCATTCGCCGGCTATTACTCGAAGGACGCGATCATCGCCGCGGCCTATGCATCCGGCACCGGCATCGGCATGTATGGCTTCATATGCACGGTCCTGGCGGCCTTCCTCACCGCTTTCTACTCGTGGCGGCTGCTCATCATGACGTTCCATGGCCGGTCGCGCGTCGATCACCATGTGCTGGAGCACGTACACGAAAGTCCTCCGGTGATGATCGTACCGTTGCTGTTTCTGGCTACCGGTGCGGTGATTGCCGGCAAGTTGCTGAGCACGCTGTTCATCGGCGCCGACTGGCAGGCCTTCTGGAACGGCAGCATCTTCAACGCGCCGACGAACCATGTACTTGCGGATCTGGAGACTGTGCCGGTGTGGGCCGAGATGGCGCCGCTCGTATTCGGTCTGGCGGGTATCGGGCTTGCATATGTCATGTACATGGCATTTCCGCTGCTGCCGATGCAACTGGCCACCAAGTTCCGTGGCATCTACCTGTTCCTGCTGAACAAGTGGTACTTCGACGAGTTGTATGACGCGATCTTCGTGCAGCCGGCGATCCGGCTGTCGCGGATGCTTTGGCAGACCGGCGATGCGACTCTCATCGACGGAGTGCCCAACGGGCTCGCCGAACTCGCGGTCGACGGCTCGCGCCAAGCGGTGAAGATCCAGACCGGCTCGCTCGCCATGTATGCTTTCGTCATGCTGATTGGCGTCGTCCTGCTGGTCGGCATTTTCCTGGTCTCGCGGTGATCGCTATGAACGCTGCGGGCTTTCCCATCCTTACGCTGATCACCTGGCTGCCTCTGGTGGGCGGGCTGATCATCATGTCGGTACGTGGCGATGAGGCGACCGTCGCTTCCAATGCACGCTGGACGGCCCTTTGGACCAGCCTGATCGTATTGGTTCTTTCCGTTGTGTTGTGGGTGAAGTTCGACACCGGTGAGGCCGGCTTTCAGTTCGTCGAGGAGGTCCAGTGGCTGCCGGAGTACGGCGTTGGCTACAAGATGGGCGTGGACGGCATTTCGGTGCTGTTTGTGCTGCTCTCCACTGTGCTCACGCCGATCTGCATCCTGTCGAGTTGGGATTGCATCACCCGTTCGGTTCGCGAATACATGCTTACATTCCTCGTCCTCGAGACGATGATGGTGGGGATGTTCTGCGCGCTCGACTTCGTGGTGTTCTACGTGTTTTTCGAGGGCGTGCTGGTCCCCATGTTCCTGATCATCGGGATCTGGGGCGGTGCGCGGCGAGTTTATTCAGCGTTCAAGTTCTTTTTGTACACACTGACCGGCTCAGTGCTGATGCTTCTGGCGCTGCTGGCGATGTGGTTCCAGGCCGGCACGACCGACATCGTCGTGCTGCTGAAGACGCCGATGCCGGTCGGCATGCAGAACTGGTTGTTCCTGGCCTTCCTCGCGTCGTTTGCAGTGAAGGTGCCGATGTGGCCGGTGCACACATGGCTGCCCGATGCGCATGTCGAGGCGCCCACTGCCGGATCCGTCATCCTGGCAGGCGTCCTGCTGAAGATGGGCGCCTATGGATTCCTGCGCTTCTCCGTGCCGATGCTGCCGCAGGCTTCAGCGTTTTTCGCGCCACTGATGTTCACGCTGTCGGTCGTCGCCGTGATCTACACGTCGCTCGTGGCCCTGGCGCAGGAGGACATGAAGAAGCTGATCGCCTATTCGTCGGTCGCGCACATGGGCGTCGTGACTATCGGCATCTTCACCTTCAACGTGCAGGGCATCCAGGGCGCGCTGTTCCAGATGCTGTCGCACGGCATCGTCTCCGGTGCGCTGTTCCTCGTGGTGGGCGTCCTCTATGACCGTATGCACACACATGAGATTGCGCGCTTCAACGGACTCGCCGATCGTATGCCGCTCTATGCAACGACATTCATGATCTTCACCTTGGCGGCTGTCGGATTGCCCGGCACATCAGGCTTTGTCGGTGAGTTCCTGGTCATCATCGGTGCGCTCCAGGTGAACTTCTGGCTGGCGCTGCTGGGCGCCACCGGGATGATCCTTGGCGTGATCTACATGTTGTATCTCTATCGCAGAGTGATCTTTGGCCGCCTCACCAAGGAGGACCTGCGGTCGATCCTCGATCTGTCGCCGCGCGAGGTGGCCCTGTTCGTGCCGTTGATTCTGTTGACGCTGTGGATGGGCATCTATCCGTCGAGCTTCAGCAGCTTTTGGGATGCTTCTGTCGCGGCGATGGTGCAGCAGCATACCGCGTCGCTTGCGCCGGCGGTCAAGGTGGCGGGAGTGATGCACTGATGAACTGGGCCATCGCGCTGCCGGAAATCGCGTTGTCGTTTGTCGCCATGGCGATCCTGATCTTCGGTGTCCTGCGACGCGACGACACCTTCTTCCTCTCCAGCATGTTCGGACTTGGCGGCTTGCTGCTGGCAGCCCTGCTGGTGCTCACCTCCAATCGGGGCATCGGATATCACGGCCAATTCGCCGCCGACGCGTTCTCCAGCTTCGTGAAGATCCTGGTGCTTGCGGGGGCCGCGCTCGCGCTGATCCTGTCGCTCGACTACAACCGAAAGAACCACATCGCACGCTTCGAATATCCCGTGCTGATGCTGCTGTCGGTCGTCGGCATGATGGTGATGGCATCGGCGACGAACCTGATGACGCTTTATCTCGGCCTCGAACTGCAGTCGCTTGCTCTCTACGTGCTGGCTGCATTCGCCCGCGACGAGTTACGTTCGTCCGAAGCAGGCTTGAAGTATTTCGTCCTCGGCGCGCTTGCCTCCGGGCTTCTGCTTTACGGTATCTCGCTGGTCTACGGCTTCTCCGGCACCATGGATTTCGCGGCATTGGCAAAGACGCTGATGGGACCCGAGACCGCCTCACCGGGCATGATCGTCGGCATCGTCTTTGTGCTGGTCGGCCTTGCCTTCAAGATCTCCGCCGTGCCGTTCCACATGTGGACGCCAGATGTTTATGAAGGCGCGCCGACCCCGGTGACGGTGTTCTTTTCCACCGCGCCGAAGGTCGCGGCGTTTGCTCTGCTGCTGCGCACCATGGCCACGCCATTCGGCCATCTGCTGATCGCCTGGCAGCAGCTCATCGTGCTGGTGTCCATCGCCTCGATGGTTCTCGGTGCCCTGGCAGCGATCGGCCAGCACAACATCAAGCGGCTGATGGCGTATTCCTCAATCGGGCACATGGGCTACGCGCTGATCGGCCTGGCTGTTGGCACACCCGAAGGCGTGCGCGGCGTACTGATCTATCTCATCGTCTATGTGTTCATGAGCGCCGGCACCTTCGCCTGCATCATCGCAATGCAGCGCCGTGGCCGCGCATTGGAGGAGATCACCGACCTCAACGGTCTTGCCCGTACCGATCCGGGGCTGGCATTGGCCATGGCGGTCTTCATGTTCTCGATGGCCGGTATCCCGCCGCTGTCCGGCTTCTTTGGGAAACTCTACGTGTTCCTCGCCGCCGTGCAGGCCGGCATGTTCACGCTGGCCGTTATAGGCGTGCTGACCTCGGTCGTTGGCGCTTACTATTATCTGCGCGTTGTGAAGGTGATGTACTTCGACGCACCGGTAGCGCCGTTTGATCCTCGGCCGGCATCGCTGTCGTTCGTTGCTGCCGCGACCGGGCTGTTCACCACATTCTTCTTCATCTTCCCGGCACCCTTCGTCGGCGCGGCGCAGGCAGCGGCCAAGGTTCTGTTCGGATGACCGTCCGATGCTCCTCGTTGTAGACTGCGGCAACACCAATGTCGTCTTCGCCGTCCGCGAAGGCAACGAATGGCGTGGCATCTGGCGCGTGCGCACCGAGGCACAGCGGACTTCTGACGAATACGGCGTCTGGCTGATGACGCTGCTTGGTCACACTGGCCTCAAACGCGACGACCTCTCCGCCGCGGTGATCGGCACCGTGGTGCCGGCCGCGCTCTACCACCTCCGCCGTCTCTGCCGTGACTGGTTCAACATCGAACCGCTCGTCGCACGCTCCACCCTCGACTGGGGCTTCGACATCCGTGTCGATAATCCAGCCGAGGTCGGGGCCGACCGGCTGCTCAACACGCTCGCCGGCCACCGCAAGTTCGGCGGCCCGTTGGTCATCGTCGATTTCGGCACCGCCACCACATTCGACGTGGTGGAGCAGGACGGCGCCTATCTTGGCGGCATCATCTGTCCCGGCATCCAGCTGTCGCTGGAAGCGCTGCATCAGGCCGCCGCGCAGCTTCCGCGTATCGGCATCGCGCGCCCGCAGGCGGTCATCGGCCGACAGACCGTACCGGCCATGCAGTCCGGTATTTACTGGGGCTACGTCGCCATGGTCGAAGGCCTGGTGGCGCGTATCAAGGCGGAATACGGCGGGCCGATGAAGGTGGTTGCCACTGGCGGCCTTGCGCCGCTGGTCGCCGAGGGCACTATGGTGATCGAACAGATCGAGCCCGATCTGACCTTGGATGGGCTGCGGATGTTGGCCGAACGTAACTCCATCCCCACATTGCGCCCAGACAAGACACGTCTGATCGAACAGGACTGACGAAAGCAACGAATGGACGCTGAGACCGGTGATCTGGCCTTCCTGCCGCTGGGCGGGACGGGCGAGATAGGCATGAACCTGAACCTTTACCGCTGCGACGGCAAATGGCTCGCGGTGGACTGCGGCATTGGCTTTGGTGGCGCCGCGCATCCCGAGGTGGACGTGATGATGGCCGATCCCGGCTTCATCGCCGACCGCCGAGATCGACTGGTGGGCCTGGTCATCACCCATGCGCACGAGGATCATATTGGCGCGGTGCCCTGGCTATGGCCGCAACTGCGCTGTCCGGTCTATGCCACACCGTTCGCCGCCGCTGTGCTGCGTCGCAAGCTGGCGGAGGTTCAGCTGCTCAACCAGGTGAAGCTGCACGTTGTGCCGCCGGGTGGCACGATCGACCTTGCGCCGTTCAAGCTACAGTTCCTGCGGGTTACGCATTCGATTCCAGAGGCGCAGGCGCTGGTGATCGATACGCCGCACGGCGTGCTGCTGCACACCGGCGACTGGAAGCTGGATCCTGAGCCGCTGATCGGCCCGAAGACCGACGAGGCGGCGCTTGCGGCGCTCGGCGAGCGGGGTGTGCTGGCGATGATCTGCGATTCCACCAATGCGATGGTGGAGGGTCATTCGGGCAGCGAAGCCGAGGTGCGGCAGACTCTCACGGCCTTGCTGCGCGATCTGCGTGGGCGCATCGCGGTGACCTGCTTCGCGTCCAACATTGTGCGCATGGATTCGGTGGTGCATGCGGCGCATGCCGCCGGTCGCAGTGTGGCGCTTGTCGGTCGTTCGTCTGCGCAACCTCGACGCTGCCGCGCGCGAGTGCGGCTATCTGCGCGATCTGCCGCCCTTCCTGACGGAAGACGATGTCGACGATGTGCCGGATGACAATCTGCTGATGCTGGTCACCGGCAGCCAGGGTGAACCGCGCAGCGCACTGGCGCGAATTGCGATGGATACGCATCCGCGTGTCGCATTGGGGCAGGGCGATACCGTGGTGTTCTCCTCGCGCGTGATCCCCGGCAACGAGCGTGCGATTGGCACGGTGCAGGACAATCTGGTGCGCCGTGGCGTCAATCTGATGACCGACGTGGATCACCTGGTGCACGTTTCCGGACATCCGGCGCGTGATGAATTGCGGCGGCTGTATCGCCTGGTCAAGCCGCGCTTCGCGGTACCGACGCATGGCGAATGGCGACACCTCTCGGCACATGCCGCGCTGGCGCAGGAGGCAGGTGCGAAGCCGATCCTGCTGGAAGACGGCGACATCTTGGGCCTCGCGCCGGACCAGTCGCAGGTGGTGGACAGTGCGCCGGTGGGCAGACTGGTGCTGGACGGCAACCGTCTGACGCCGTTCGGCGGCGGAGTGATGACCGCGCGCCGGCGCATGCTGTTCAACGGTGTCGTGCTGGGCAGTATCGCGGTGGACGCAAACGGCCGGTTGCGGGGCGAGCCGCGGGTCAGTGCGCCAGGCCTGTTCGATGCCGATGATCCGGAGCTCGCGCGCGTCGGCAGCGAATTTGCTGATGCGGTCGACGATCTGCCGGCACCGCTGCGTCGCGATGATGCGGCGCTAGCCGATGCCGCGCGCGCTGCGTTACGTCGTGCTTTGGGGCGGCGGTTGCAGAAGCGGCCGCTGGTGGATGTGCATCTGCTTCGCGTATGAACTGGTTCACCGGCGCTGTTCTCTACGTTCTGATCTGGTGGATCGTCTTGTTCGCGGTTCTGCCGATCGGCACGCGGCCGGTTGAAGATCCCGATCTGCAGACCGGCTGGCGGGGCGTGCCCGAGCAGCCGCGACTACTGATGAAAGTGATCATGACGACACTGGTCGCCGCCGTGGTGTGGTTCGGCGCCTGGTTGCTGATCAGCAGCCCGTACGTGAGTTTCCGGCACGGCTGGTTCGCCGCGCCAAACGACTGACGCCGCCATCACGGTCAGGGAGGAGGTGCCGCACCCCCGACCTGCCGTGTGACGGCGTTTCCTCCCCAAACCTGGCCCGCGCCCAGCGCCGAGGCCACGATCCTGTTAACCTTTCATGGACGAAAAGTCACGATGTTTAGTGCGAAATTTCGTGATTGATCGAGTTTTTATTTCGTGGCGCCTTTGTGCATCGCACAATAATTTTCGCCGATAGCAACAGTGCTGCACTGGCGGCGCGCGCTTCGGCCGGTTACGGTCGTCGCCCGGCAACCACATAGACCGAGTTCGCGATGCGTCTGTCCCGCAGCTTCATTCCGACCATGAAGGAAACACCTGCCGAAGCGCAGATCGCCTCACACCGGCTGATGTTGCGCGCTGGTCTGGTGCGGCAAACCTCGGCTGGCATCTACGCGTGGCTGCCGCTCGGGTACCGCGTGCTAAGGAACATCGAGCGCATCGTGCGCGAGGAGCAGAATGCGGCCGGCGCGCAGGAAGTGCTGATGCCGACGATCCAGCCGGCCGAGTTGTGGCGCGAGAGTGGGCGCTATGATGACTACGGCAAGGAGATGCTTCGCTTCCAGGACCGGCATGAACGCGACATGCTGTACGGGCCGACCAACGAGGAGGTGATCACCGATCTGTTCCGTCAGTCGGTGCACTCGTACCGTGAGCTGCCGCAGATCCTCTATCATATCCAATGGAAGTTCCGAGACGAGGTGCGGCCTCGCTTCGGCGTGATGCGCGGGCGCGAGTTCCTGATGAAGGATGCGTATTCGTTCGATTTCGATTACGCCGGCGCGGTGGTGAGTTATCGCACGATGATGCTGGCCTATATGCGCACATTTCAGCGCATGGGCCTTAAGGCGATCCCGATGCAGGCGGACAGCGGTCCGATCGGCGGCGACCTGAGCCATGAGTTCATCATCCTGGCGCCCACAGGCGAAAGTCAGGTCTATTACGATGCTGATTTCGAGGACATTGACTGGGTCGACGCTCGGTTCGGCTACAACGCCGATGATCTCGAGGCGCTCTTCAAGCAGATGACATCGATGTACGCCGCGACAGACGAGAAGCATGATCCGGAGAAGTGGGACAAGGTCGATCCAGCGCGGCGGCGGGAAGGGCGTGGCATCGAGGTCGGCCACATCTTCTACTTCGGCACGAGATACACCAGGGCAATGAATACGACGGTCGCCGGTGCCGATGGCAAACACGTGCATCCCGAGATGGGCAGCTACGGCGTCGGCGTGTCACGTCTGGTGGGGGCGGTGATCGAGGCGAGCCACGACGAGGCCGGCATCATCTGGCCTGATAGCATCGCGCCGTTCCAGGCGGCGATCCTTAACCTGCGGCGCGGCGACGCAGCGTGCGATGCAATGTGCGAGGCGCTGTATGCGAAGCTTGGATCCGCGGCACTGTACGATGATCGTGAGGAACGCGCTGGGGCGAAGTTCGCTGATGCCGATCTGATGGGCCATCCCTGGCAGATCATCGTGGGTCCTCGCGGCGCGGCTGCCGGCAAAGTGGAGCTGAAGCGGCGCGCGACAGGAGAGCGCAGCGAAGTGTCGCCTGATGAAGCACTCGACCTCATTTGTCGCCCCCGCGAAAGCGGGAGTCCGGCTGGATCCCCGCTTTCGCGGGGATGACAAGGGGACGTATGTTCGGGCCCTTCGAACGCGCGGTCGCCGGCCGGTATCTGCGCGCCCGCAAAGGCGAGCGCTTTGTATCCATCATTGCAATCTTCTCGCTGATCGGCATCGCGCTTGGCGTGGCCACGCTGATCGTCGTGACGAGCGTGATGAGCGGGTTCCAGACCGAACTGGAAACCCGCATCCTCGGTGTCAACGGACACATCACCATCGAGGCCTATGCCGGCGACAAGATCGACAATTATCAGCCGCTGCTGGCCGATATCCGTGCCATTCCCGGCATCGTGTCTGCGCTGCCGGTGCTCGACGGCCAGGCGCTGCTGACCACCGATCGCGGCGGTTCGCGCGGCGGATTGGTGCGTGGTATCACGCTCGACGATCTGCGCACGCTGCATCCGGTGAGCGACCACGTCACGGCAGGCAAGCTCGACGATTTCCAGGGCGACGATGCGATCGCCATCGGCACCGGACTTGCCCGGTCCTATCAACTGCGGATCGGCGATTCACTCACGGTGATCTCGCCGCAGGGCGCCGCCACGGCGTTCGGCACCATCCCGCGCGTCCGCGCCTACAAGGTCGTGGCGGTGTTCGACGCCGGCCTCAACGATTACAACAACAGCGTGGTGTTCATGCCGCTTCCCGCGGCGCAGATCTTCTTCCAGCAACCCGACGCGGTCACCGGCATCGAGATCCGCGTCACCAACCCGGACAACGTGGGCGCGCTGCTGCCGCCACTGCAAAAGGCCGTTGGCGCCCGCAAGGTCTGGCTGCGCGACTGGCGGCACGCCAACGACACCATCATCGGCGTGCTTCAGGTGCAGAAGGACACGATGTTCATCGTCCTTGGCATGATCGTACTGGTCGCCGCGTTCAACGTCATCTCGTCGCTGATCATGATGGTGAAGGACAAGGCGCGCGACATCGCCGTGCTGCGCACGCTGGGCGCCGAAAGCTTCGCGGTGCTGCGCATCTTCCTGATGTGCGGTGCGTTCGTCGGCGTCACCGGCACACTTGTCGGCACGATCATCGGCATTGTGTTCTGCCGCAACATCGTGGCGATCCAACATCTGGTGGAGAACATCACCGGTGGACGCGTGTTCGACTCCAGTGTGTTCATGCTGACCACGTTGCCCGACACGATCGACTGGGGGGATGTGGCTCGCGTCGTGGTTCTCGGCCTTGTGCTGTCGCTGCTGGCGACGCTGTATCCGAGCTGGCGCGCCGCGCGAACCGATCCGGTCGAAGCGTTGCGGCATGAGTGACCCGCTCGTCCTGCGCGACGTGCGCCGGACCTATCGCACCGAGGCTGGCGAGCTTCCTGGTACTGCGCGGCGCCGATCTGACCCTGCACGCGGGCGAGACCGTCGCACTGGTGGCGCCGTCGGGAGCCGGCAAGTCGACGCTGCTGCATCTTGCGGGGCTGCTGGAAAAGCCAGATGGTGGCTCGGTGTTTGTCGAGGGACGTGATGCCGGCGCGCTGCCGGACGCCGCGCGCACCGCGATCCGGCGCGACACGATCGGCTTCGTCTATCAATTCCATCATCTGCTTGGCGAGTTCACCGCGCTGGAGAACGTTGTGCTGCCGCAGATGATCGCCGGCAGGTCTCGCAAGATGGCCGCCGAGAGGGCGATGGCGCTGCTGGCGTCGTTCGGGCTTGAGCCTCGTGCTGGGCATCTGCCGGGAAAGCTGTCCGGTGGCGAGCAGCAGCGGGTGGCGATCGCACGGGCGCTGGCGAACGCGACCGCAGGTGCTGCTGGCCGACGAACCGACCGGCAACCTCGATGTCGGAACCGCGTCCGTGGTGTTCGAGGAACTGCTGGCGATGGTGCGGCGAGAGAATCTCGCGGCGCTGATAGCCACGCACAATCCGGATTTGGCCGCGCGCATGAATCGTACCGTTACGCTGCGTGATGGCAGGGTGGTTCCGGTTTGATCGCCTGAACGAGCTCCGGGCCGGGCCACCCTGTGCTTCAGAAGACCTGGACGCGGACAGCAAATCGGGTTGCCGTAGGCGCCGCGCAACCGAGGAGCAGTCCTATGCAACGTCGTGACATCAACGCTGCCGACGCACCGGCTCCGGCAGGCCAATATACCCAGGCTGTGGAAGTGACTGGAGCCAGCCGTACGCTCTACCTCAGCGGGCAGGTCGGCATCGCTGCCGATGGCAGCGTCCCGGAAGACGCCGAGGCGCAATGTGCGTTGGCGTGGCGGAATTTGCAGGCGCAACTGCGCGCCGCCGGTATGGAGATCGAGAATCTGGTGAAGATCACCACGATCGTGCGCCACCCAGCCGATATTGCCAAAGTGCGCGCCGGCCGTGCGGCGGTGCTGGGCGCACATCGGCCGGCGAGCACGCTGATAGTCGGCGGCCTCAGCAACCCTGCGTGGAAGGTCGAGGTGGAGGGAATCGCGGTCATCTGACCGCCCGATGTTTGGCGCCGATGCGGGGCCAAGAGGACGCTGTCCGGGGAGTTTCAGGGTGGGCCGGTGCAGGCGGCCGCGGGGATTTGCCTGGGCAGCGTCGGCGATCGGGCAGGTATGGTGGCCGGCATTGGAAAGACCTGGTCGAGCATGTCGCTCACCAGGCGGGCGAGGCTGCCGCCTTCTCTGATGATCACGAGCTGCAGTTCTCGCCACAGCGGATGTCGCGGCGTGATGCCGAGGTCGCGGCAGATGTCGGCGATGACGGCGCCGATCGGCTGGCGGCGGACCGCGGTGGCGATCTGATCGGGGGTCGGGAGGCGGGCGATGCGGTTCGTCCGTTTCGCCGTCAGCCGGCGCGATTGCCGGCCGGGGGAGGCGCGGGCTGCTTGGGGACGCAGCACGTCGGGGCGGCGCGTCCAGACGATGGGCTTTGCTTAGAAGTCGCGCTTCGAGCGCATTGGCGCGGTGCAGGCCGCGGGCGATGCGGGCGAGGATCAGGCCGACATCGACGGTGCCGAAGCCACACCGGACAGAGATGGGGTCGGTGACGACGCGCTCGCGGATGGTGGCGGCGAGCTCCTTGCCGTAGTCGATGAGCCTGCGGACGAGGCCGAGCAGGCGCGCCGAGCGGCTTAGCTGGGTGGGTGAATCAGGAACGGTGGCCGCAGCGGACATGAACGGAACAAGAACACGAAGCGGTGGGGCGCGTCAAGGAATATTTTCCGCCGGGCTGGAGCAGCGCTTCCAGCGGTCCTGTCCCCTGACCGCATTGGGTGGTTTTCTGCCGGTCCGCTTCAGGGTGCGATCAATCAGGTGCGTGTCAGCGGCGCCCCAGGCCGTCAGCATGCTTCAGGATAGTACGTAACGAGGCGAAGCGGCGCCGGTATTGCATCGGCGTCATCCCGACCCGACGACGGAACAGGCGGCCGAAGAATCCGTTGTCCTGGTAACCGACTTCCAATGCCACTGCCTCCACCGGTATGTCCTGTGTCTCCAGGATCTGCTTGGCCTCTTCCAGTCGCAACGCATGCAGGTAATCCAACGGCGACATGCCAGTCGCTCGCGTGAAGCGACGCACGAAGGTGCGTTCGGCCAAGCCCGATAGCCGAACCATGCTGGTAACCGGAGCCGGCTCGGCATAGTTCTCTCCGGCCCACTCCTGGCACTTAGCGATCAGCCCATCGCTCGTTTGCTTCCCAGGCAGCAGGGCCGAGAACGGCCGCTGTCCGGCATCGTGCCACTGGATCAGGTAGGTATTGGCGACCTCCAGCGCTTCCGTCAGCCCAACGAAGCGCGCGACGAGATACAGCGACAAGTCGAGATGAGTGGTACCGCCGCCCGCCATGACGATGCGTTGGTCGCGCCCGGTCACGACCAACGCTCTGTCCGGATTGACCTTCAGGCCAGGGTAGTGCTTCGACAGCGACTTCGCGTAGTTCCAGTGGATCGTTGCCTCGCAGCCCTCCAGAAGGCCGGTCTGGGCCAATATAATGGCGGCGGTGCAGGTACAGGCGAGGGTCGCGCCCTCTGCGTGACAGTGGCGGAGCCACGCCACCTCAGCCTCAAAACGACCGGCGCAAGGGTCGTCGGGCGGCAGCGGAAAGTCTGGCACGCACACGATATCCGGCACCGGATCGTCCGCGAATGTCCGCTCCACCCGGAGTGGCAGGCCGTTCGCCGTGGACAGTTCACCCTTCAGGGCCGATACGATGTAAGGGGACATCCGCTGCTCACCGGGCACGCCGGTCGTGATGAACGCCCAATCGCGGCCCGCGGCGGCGAAAAGGTCATACATCGTGTAGAGGGCCGAAATCGTGACCTCAGGATAGGCCAGGATCGCGACCCGAATGCGTCCCTCGGCATCTGGCATGGCGGAAACGGCGGTTATGTTGCCGATTTGACTTTAGCGCTGCATCGTTTTTTCCGCCAAGCAAGCAGCGTGATGGTCAGCGGAGAACGAACATGAAGGAAGCCGATCGGAACCCGGCGATCGCAGTCTTGCGACAAACGCTGCGGGGAACGTTGCTGGGTCCCGATGATCCGGACTACGAACCCGCCCGCGGCATTTGGAACGGGATGATCGACCGGAGGCCGGATTTAATCGCGCGCTGCCAAGGGGTCGCCGACGTCATCGCCGCCGTGAACTTCGCCCGCGAACACGGGTTGTTGGTGGCAGTGCGTGGTGGGGGCCACGGCGTTGCGGGCTTCGGCACCAGCGAGGGTGGCATAACGATTGATCTGTCACCGATGCGCGCGGTGCGCGTTGATCTCGCCGCGCGGCATGCGTGGGTGCAGGGCGGCGCCACCTGGGGCGATGTGGACTGCGAGACAACAGCGTTCGGGTTGGCGACGCCGGGCGGGCTGATCTCGACCACCGGCGTGGGCGGGCTGACGCTGTCGGGCGGGGTGGGCTGGCTGCGCGGCACGCGCGGCTTGTGCGTCGACAACGTGATCTCGGCCGATGTGGTCACCGCCGATGGTCGTCTGTTACGGGTCAGTGCCGAAGAAAATCCAGATCTTTACTGGGGTATCCGCGGTGGCGGCGGCAATTTCGGCATTGTCGTCTCATTCGAGTTCCGACTCCAGCCGATAGAGCCAACACTGATGTTCTGTGCCGCAGTCTACCCCGAGACGCGAGGCGCCGAACTGCTGGCGGCGTGGCGCGACTTCATGGTCACTGCGCCGAAGCAACTGAGCAGCCTGGCCGAGTTCTCCACCATTCCGGACGACCCAGAATATCCAGAAGAAGCGCGCGGCGTTCGCGTACTGGCCCTCGCGGCGGTGTTCGATGGCCCCGCCGATGAAGGTGAGGCGGCAGTGGCGCCGCTGCGTTCGCTGGGCACGCCGCTGTTGGATTTCAGCGGCAAGATGCCGTACCGAACCATTCAGGCGATGTACGATCCACTGTTCCCCAAGGGCCGGGATCGAAGCTATTTCCGTTCGTTGTATTTGCCGAAACTCGATGATGGCGCCATCAACGATATCATGTCGGGGCTGACGGAGCGGCCGTCCAAGATGACCTATTCCTCTGTCTGGTATTTCAACGAAACCGTCCGGAACGTCTCGGCGGAGGCGACGGCATTCGGCGACCGGAGCCAACCCTGGCTCTTCTCCATCGATGCAATCTGGTCGAAGCAGGAGGAGGACGATGCCAACATCGCCTGGGTACGCCGTTTATGGACGACGATGCGGCCGCACTCCAACGGACGCTTCTACGCCAACTTCTTCACCGGCCAAGACGGCGAGGGGCAGGTCATTCGCGATGGCATTGGCGCGGCGACGCATGACCGTTTGGTTCAAGTGAAGAGGAAATACGATCCCACAAATTTCTTCCGCCTCAATCAGAATATCATTCCAGGCTGAAAGGACATTGCTGTTGAGATGAGCGTGGCGTGTCCGCGTTCGGGGAACGATACAGCGCGAATGGGCGACCGCTTTGGGTCGATTTGAGCTGTTAGCTCGCGCCACCACGAACAAGCGCTTGAGGCGGCTCGCAATAATCCTGGCCGGTCAGCCGAAAGGATCGGAGCGCCCGCGTGCGGCAGTGTGTGCGTCAGGCCGCCTGACCGCGGGCACAGAAGCAGGAGACTGCCACGTCCAGGTCGGCGCGGGCAGCGGCAAGGTCCAGGCGCTGGCGGATGAGGGGGGATTCCACGGTTTCGCCGCGGCGGTCGAGGCAGTCGAGTAGACCGCGAAGGGCCCAGAGATTGTCGGGGTGAATCTGAGCGCGGGGCAGGCTGCCGGCTAGGCCGAGGTCCTCGCGATAAACAACCTCTGCTTCGGCCGCACGCCCCTGCTCCAGCAGCAGGGCGCCGAGCGCGTGGCGGATCGGCTGCATCCAGCCCCAGGGTTCGGCGTAGGGAAGATCGTCCTCCAGCGCGATGGCCGTGCGCAGGTGGGCAAAGGCGGCATCGTGGTCCCCACGGCGGTAGGCGATCTCGCCCTCCAGCATCTCCTCGGCAATGGCGAGAAAACGCTGACAGGGTGTCGCCGGGAGCATGATGCGCTCCTCCGGCACTCGCTGCCGCGCGGCGCGGAACAAGGCCTGCTCAGCCTGCGCTGCTGGCACGTTGCCGAGGGCGGCGTGGGCCACGCCTTTGGCATAGTGCATCACCGCCACCGTGTTGCAGTAGAATTGCTGATCCTCCGGCAAGGGCTGTTCCAGTATCTCCTCCCACTTGCCGAAGCGGACCAGCACGTGTTGCTTGACAGCAACGAAGCTTTCGAACAGGTCGGCCATCGGCGGCGAGGGGATGCGCAACATCGCCTCCGGCATGGTCTCGATCAGCTCGTTGGCCGCGGCAATGGCCGGCGCATATTGCCCGAGGAACATGGCGCCATATGCAACGAAATGGTGATTGTGAACCCGGTAGGCCGTGTAGAAATTCAATGCACCGGCGCGCTCGTAGTACTTGCGGTCCGCAACGGTCGCTTTTTGATTCCACAGCACCACGTCCTGGTAGTGGCCGCATTGGATGTCGATGTGGCTGGGCATGTGCACGAGGTGGCCCATATCGGGGGTGAGTTCGCGCAGCCGATCGCCTGACTGCAGCGCCGCTTCGGGATGCGGGGACATCTCCATAAGGTGGATGTGCAGGTGCAGCAGGCCGGGATGGCGAAGCGCTCCGGGGACGGTTCGGAAGCCGGTGTCGAGCACCTCCTGCGCTTCGAGTGTGCCGGCGTCGGCGGCGGGCGTGCCGGTGCGCAGATCCCACATCTGCCAGGGCGTACGATTCATGATCGCTTCGACAAAGATGCAACGGATGTCGAGGTCGCGGCGGTGCGCCTGGTGCGCGCGGCGCATGGCATCCGTGAAAGCATCGTTCCAGGGACGCTGGTCCTCGATGGGGTCGCGCTGGGGAAAGCGGGCGGGAAGCGCCTGGATCAGGGCGCGCTCAGACGCCGTGACGCGGTCGGCGAGGGCCAGGGCCGCCTGGGTGGCGTCAAAGGCGCGGGCCAGGGAGCTGGTCTTGGTATCGGGGTCCCGCATCTCCCAAGGAAAATTGTAATTGGGGCCAACGGCGTACGCGATACCCCAATGAGCCATGGCGCAGTCCGGATCGGCTGCCAACGCGGCTTCGAAGCAATGGATGGCCTCCTCGTGATGGAAGCCGAAGCACCAGTTCAGCCCACGATCGAACCAAACTTGGGCGGCCGGTGATGCGGTGGTGATTTTGCGCGTGTAGGCGCCGAGATTGTAGGGGTAGTCGTCCATGTTGCTTCCTCGCCTTCTGTCGGGCGAGCGGAGGCTAGCTGGTTGGGGCGGTGCTGTCATGGTCGTAAATTACCTGGTCATGTTGGATGCAACGGCCCGACCGCGTATGCTGCGGTCAGCGCGTCGTGGTTCGCCTAGACGCGTTCGAGAAATGAACCACTCGGCAGAGCGATTGACATGAGCGCACAGCCCTCGGCTGGCCGCTGCCGAATGTCCGGTTCCTGGATAGCTCGGTAAGCCGGCCTACGTCCGTGTTGGGTCGAATGCGGACGTTCGGTTCAGGCAACCCGGCGACCACCGCTCCCGAGCAGTCATCCAACGGGGCGGCTGGTATCACATCAGATCAGCGGCACCGAACCGGTGTAGCGAATCATGTAGAGTCCGCCGGCGGGCCTGTCGTTGGCATAAATCAGCCCGCTCTCGTCGACCTACACATCATTGATCTGGATCGTGTGCATGGCGTTCTGCGGCGGCGCCTGTGGGATCAGATGGCCGATCTCGACAGGCCGGTTGGTGTTGCGTTGGATCTTCATCGGCACATCCTCGACAACGCGGGCGGCGACCACGCGGCAGGCGGCAAGGCCACTTGCCTTGCGGGCGGCTCTTGTGCTGCCCTTGGCGAGCAGGCCGTCAACTTCGCGAAAGAGCGCCCCATGGCCAAAACCATCGAGCATGTGCATTGGCCCGATGCCCCCGATCTTTGGATGCCGTACGCGCCGGCGATCAAGGTGCGAGGCGGGACGACCGTCTACCTGGCCGGTGTCACCGCCGCTCCGGTCTATCATCACCATCCGCATCGGCCGGAAGAGTTCGACGCCATGCCTTCGGATATGGAGGGGCAGGCGCGGGCGGCGCTCGACAATCTCCAACGCGGCCTGAAGGCGGTCGGCGCAAGCTTTGCTGATATCGTCACCGCCGATCGCTTTGTCACCGATCTCAGCGATCAGGACGCGCTCAATCGTGTCTGGGGGGAATATTTTGGTGAGGCCAAGCCGACGACGACGACGGTTCAGGTCGTCCGGCTGGCGACCGATCCGCGTTGTCTCGTCGAGATCAACGCGATTGCCGTGATCGATTGAAGCGGAAGCGGCGCGACCGGGCGATTACATTTTAATTGAGCCAACGGACGGCGACACATGCCGCCGTCCGAGGCGTCATCCGATCGTCAGTATCCTCGGTAGTAGCCGTACTGCGGGTATGGACGCTCGGGTGTCGTCAATGCACCGCCGGCTGCGCCGACGCCGCCGCCAACCAAGGCCCCGGTCGCCGCGCCGCGTCCACCGCCCGCCAATCCGCCAACTGCTGCTCCGGTGCCGGCACCAATCACACCGCCGCCGACGGCTCGCTGGCCAGGGCTGTAGGGGTCAGTACACGCGGACAAACCAAGGGTCACACAGATAGCCGCCAACAATACGCGCATAGCTTTTCCTCCATTGGGTCAGAAATCGAACGGTTCGCTGAGGCGAGCGATAGCTGCCGCTGTAACGTTTGCCTGCAACTGGGCGATCATGATCATCGCTGCTCTCGCGCGGTGACCCGCAACGTTGCTGCCGTTGTCGCATCGGCTGCACTCCCAAGCGAGACAAGCGGGACTGCATGCGAGTGCCAGGAACCCGCCGCGGTCGCATCGCTGACCTTTTCGTCGTTACAAGCCGATCCAAACGGGTTGCGCGACCTAAGGTTCGATCACAGCCGATCACAAGCGATCAAACGTCGCCACCTGAACAGTATTGCCGGTTCATCGGCTGGCTAACCGCCTGGTTTGCCGCTGGAGCATCATCAGCGACCTTGTTGGGCGACCGCTCGCGAGCCATATCGGGTCCTGAAGGCGCGTCAGCTCGGCGTCCTGGGCACGTCCATCGCTGAAAGCTTTGTGAATGCGCCTGGCGGCGGGCCGTCATCGACAAGCGCGCTGATGGCGTCGGCGCATCCCACAGGATCGAGCTGCGATGTATCGACTTCGAGGTCATAGATCCCAGGACGATGGACGAGTTCCTGGAACAGGCGCACCGGCCTCGGGACTGATCCGTCATCAGCATAGCCCACGCCCCAGGTCGCGATCCGCCGCTGCATGATGACGTCAATGGGGCACCGGACGCCAATCAGCCAGGCTGGAAGGCCCGCCAACAGGGCCGCGCAAGCTGGTAGGATCCCAAGGCTCCTCGAATAGCCGTCGTGATGCCCCACATCGGCGGCGACGTTGACGCCCAGCCGGCTGTGCGCGGCGATACTCTCGTAGAGACCTCGATAAAGCGTCGCGACAAGCGGCTCGAGGTCCGGCCGCTCGCCTCCTGGTCGAAGTCCGATGCCGGGTTGGAACCTGTCCGGCGTCATGGCCTTGAAGCGATCGAGGCCGATGTTCATCCAGGCACCATCGAACCGCTCCTGAATGGCGGCGACGATGCTGGATTTGCCGGAGCGCGGCACTCCGTTCAGCACAACGATGCGGCCGAGTGGTTGATCGAGCGACATGCCTTCCGCTTCATCGCACGGTCAGCGATCGAGAGCGATCACTTGAGGACCGTTGCTCAGACTCCGACACGAAACCGGCGAAGCAATCCTGGTTAAAGTTGGCGCGCGCCGCGCGCCGCGTGATGGACAACGGGTTTGCCAGATGTCATTTCAGCGGCACCGAACCGGTGTAGCGAATGATGTAGAGCCCGCCCGCGAACCGGTCGTTGGCATAGATCAGACCGTTCTCGTCGACGTACACATCATTGATCTGGATGGTGTGCATCGTGTTCTGCGGCGGCGCCTGCGGGATCAGGTGGCCGATCTCGACAGGACGGCTCGGGTCGCTGATCGAGTAGGCGCGCACACCGCCGTTGAAATAGCTGCCCACGACAGTCTGGGTCAGCGTGCGTGACGTCTCGGTCGGGCGGTTCATGTGGATGTTGTGCGCCCCGAACCGACCGCCGGCCTTGCACAGCGCCGCCTGGTCGTCTGCCGGCGGCAGCACGGCGAGCGGGAAAGGATGACCCTCGTCGCCGATGTCCCAAATCCAAGTGCGCTTCGGCCAGTCTTTGCAGGTGTTCGCTGTTGCCTCCTCGGTCTGGATCGCGAGACCGCGGCTGATGATCGGAAGCGCGGTGTGGGCGAAGCCGTTGCCCGCCGACTGCCAGGAGCGGTGCGCGATAAGCCTGGGATGCGCCTTGTCGGCGATGTCCAGGATCATCCAGCCGCCGTCGATCCAGCCGACATACGCACGATCCGGCTTGTCGGTGGGCACGACCAGCGAGTGCATGCGGATGCCGGCATCGAACGGCGCGACACGGGGCGGCGACGGTTCGCTGTCACCTTCGCGTGTACCGGGAAGCCACCAGCGGCCGGCTTCTCGTGGATGTCGAGGGTCGCTCACGTCGACGATCAACAGGAACTGATCGTCCAGCTTGTTCCGCGGCGTGAAGTCGCGCGCGCCGGTGGACAGATAGGCGTAGTGGCCGTCGGTGAACCATACGAAGTGGACGCCGCGGGAATGCGGGCCGGATGTGTCGAAGTGCGAGAGCTTCGCGGGTGCCTTCGGATCCGCGATGTCATACACATCGATGCCGGCGCCGGCCTCTGCCACCTTCTCCGTCTGGTGCGCCACCACCAGCGTGTTCCCGGCGAGGCCGAGCGAGTTGCAGCGGACGTTGGGAGCCTCGACCTTGAACTGGGTAATGATGGTCGGCAGTTCGGGGTGCGTCACGTCGAGCACGCTGACGCACATCGGCCCGGACTCGTGCGCGAGATACAGCACGCGCTGGCCGCCGGGATATTGCTTGATCGCCAGTCCCTCGCCGCCCTTGCCAAAGCCGTTGAGGTCGCTGCGGCCGATGATCTGCATGTTGGACGCCTCGGCCATCGCCGTTGCGTCGTCGGCGCGGGCTGTCGGCGCGAACAGGACCAGGGCGGCAGCGATCAGGGTGACGAGTTGTGTCAGCATGCGCGGATCACTCTCCTGGCTGTGGGCGCGCAGGCGATACTGGGCGCCGCGTCACCCGTTCGACGAAGTGAGGATATACGGAGCCGAGCTTGATCAGGAAATCCCATGCCATCAACAGGGCTGCCACCGCGAACACCACGTCTCCCGGCAGACGCAGCCATTGCCAAACGAGGGTCGTGTCATAGAACTTCACGCTGCGGGCATACGCCAGGCCGTGCTCGAACACCGCATTGAGCTGCGGCCAGCCGATCGGGAAGAAGTTGAGTGCGATCCATAGCACCAGGCCGGCGTTGTACAGCCAGAATGCCCAGATCCCCAGCCGTTCGTCGAACCGCACTCGATCAGCGGCCGCGTAGCGCAGACAGAAGTACACCAGACCGATCGCCAGGAGACCGAATGCACCGAACAGAGCGGTGTGGGCGTGGTTCAGGGTAAGGAAGGTGCCGTGCTCGTAGTAGTTGATGAGTGGCGCATTCAGTGTGCCGCCACCAAACACGCCAGCGCCGACGAAGTTCCAGAATGCGGCGCCGATGATGTAGGTGTAGGCGAGGCGGTAATTGAACGCCTGGTTCATGCGGATGAGCTGGTACTGTCCGATCGCTTCTATGATCAGCAGGACCAGCGGCAGCACCTCGATGAACGAGAACATGCTGCCCATCGGCACCCACATGCTGGGTCCACCGGCCCAGTAGAGATGATGGCCGGTGCCGATGACGCCTCCCAGGAAGATCAGGATCAGCTCGAAATACACCGCGCGTTCGGCGAGCTTGCGCGACACCAGGCCGACGGCCATCAGCAGATAGGCGCTCATGCTGGCGGCGAAGAACTCGAATGATTGCTCGACCCACAGATGGACCACCCACCAGCGCCAGAAATCCGTCAGCGTGAACGACTTTTCGATGCCGGTGAGCGGGATCATGCCGAACACGTAGAGGATGGCGATGTTGATAGTGGAGGCCCAGATCAGATGCTCGAGCCTGATGCGGCCTGACCAGAACTGGCGCGTCGCCTGCCACAGCATGGATGCGGTCGGCCAGAGCGCGCGGAACACCAGCAGGCTCCACAGCACGAGCCCGATGAAGAAACCGATCTGCCAGAAACGGCCGAGCTGGATGTAGGACAGGCCCTGGTTGCCGAACCAGAACCAGCCTGAGTTGATGTAACCCATGATGCCGAGCCAGTCGCCGATCAATGCTCCGGCGACGATCAGGAGCGTGACCCAGAACAGCAGGTCCACCAGAAAGCCTTGTCCGCGCGCCTCACGCCCGCCGGCGATTGCGGGCGCGAGGAACAAGCCGGCGCCGATCCATGAGACGCCGATCCATACGATCGGAGATTGGATGTGCACGTCCCGCAGGAAGTTGAAAGGCAGGATGTCGTGCAGCGCGATGCCGTAGAAGCTTCGTCGATCGTAGTAGGCGTGCGCCATGATGGTGCCGGCGGCAATCTGCAGCAGCAGTACCACAGCAACGACGAGGAAATACTTGCACACCCTGCGCTGGCTGTCGGTGAGCGGTCCGAACCGCGCCAGCACCGGGTCCATCGGCGCATCGTCGGGATTGTTGAGCCAGAACTCGTATATGAACAGCACAAGACCAAATGCGAAGAACGTGAAGCAGAAGCTGGCCCAGGTCCAGATGAAGGTATTCGTCGTTGGCGTGTTGCCGACCTCCGGCTCGTAGGGCCAGTTCTCGGTCCAGGACCAGGTGGTATCCGGACGGCGGGCGACTGTGGTCAGCGCCGAATAGATCAGGAAGTCGCTGGTTCGCACCATCTCGTCCGGCGTCAGGCTGTAGGCAGGCGTCCATCCAGTATCGAGATCGGTCGTCGCCAACTCCTTTGCGATGTCATCGCGGAGCGCGAGGATGGCGTTGGCCAGCGCATCGGGAACGGTGACCGTTGGCAGGGTCAGATCGATCCGCTGCAATTGCTCGCGCATCGTGTTGCGAACCGCCGCTTGCTGATCGGCCGGAAGCTGGTCGAACGGTTTACCGAACTGCGCCTGGGCGATGCGCGCCTCGGTCAGGCCGGCGAGGCGGATCAGTGTCCAGGCGGTGTAGTCCTGTCCATAGTAGGAACCCATGCCGTAGAGGCTGCCGTAATCCATCAGGTCAGCCTTCTGAAACCCGGCCTTGCCGGCCACGATACCGTCGGCTGTCATCAGCAGGCCGCCGTTCGTATCGACGAATCGTTCTGGCTGGGGTGGCGCGCGCTCGTAGGTGACCACAGTGGCCCAGACCAGCAACGCAAATGTCACCACGGCGACGGCCAGCAGGATCCATTTGAGCACATTGCTGACAGGGTCGTTGATGGCCGATTGGGCACCGCTCGAAGTCTGACTCATGCCGTCCTCCACGGAGTGTTGGCTGGCGATTCGGCTACCGGGAAGCATCCGCACGTCGCGCGCATTGGCAAGTCATGTTCGGGCGAGAAACGGTATTTGTCTTTTGCCATATGAGTGCGGCGTTGGCGGGACTCGGACTGCGCCTTAGATTGCCCGGCATGCCTCACGCCGACTTCGTCCATCTTCGGGTCCATTCCGCCTATTCGCTGAGCGAGGGCGCGATCAAGGTTGAGAAGATTCCAACCTTGGCGCTTGAGGCCAATATGCCGGCGGTGGCGATCACTGACACCGCGAACCTGTTCGGTGCGTTGGAGTTCAGCCAGGCCTGCGCCGGCAAGGGCATCCAGCCGATCATCGGCTGCCAGATGGCTCTGACGCGATCCGACAATCCGCGCCTGCCTCCCGATCCGATCGTGCTGCTGGCGCAGGACGCCACTGGCATCGACAATCTCCGGCGGCTGTCGTCGCGCGGCTTCCTGGATACCGATCCCTCTCTGAAGCCGCAGCTCGCATTCGACACGATCGCCGCGCATGCCGCCGGGCTGATGCTGCTCACTGGCGGCACCACAGGTCCACTGGCGCGTCTGCTGGCGGAGGGCCAGAGGCCGGAAGCCGAGTGCCTGCTCGCGCGCTGCCTCGAGGCATTCCCTGACCGCGTTGCCGTCGAACTGCACCGCCACAACATGGACCGCGAACGGGCGCTGGAGCCCGGACTGATCGCGCTTGCGGATGCCGCCGGCATCCCGCTGGTCGCTACCAACGACTGCTACTTCCCCTCGCCCGACATGTACGAGGCGCACGACGCGTTGCTGGCGATCGCCGAGGGACGCCTGCTGTCGGAGCCGGATCGCCGACGCGTCACGCCGGAGCATTGGTTCAAGCCGGCGGCCGATATGCGCATGCTGTTCGCCGACCTGCCGGAGGCCTGTGACAACACGCTCGCCATTGCGCGGCGCTGCGCGGCGATGATGGAGACGCGCAAGCCGTTGCTGCCGGTCTCACCCAAGGTGCGTGCGGGCAGCACGGAAGACGAGACGGTGCGCGCCATGGCGATCGAAGGTCTCGAATGCCGCCTGGATGCGATAGGCGCCGATGCCGATGCACGCACGCGCTATCGCGAACGGCTCGACTACGAGCTTTCCGTGATCGTCTCCATGGGGTTCGCTGGCTACTTCCTGATCGTCGCGGATTTCATCCAGTGGGCGAAGGCGCAGGGCATTCCGGTTGGTCCCGGCCGCGGCTCCGGCGCGGGGTCGGTCGTCGCCTGGTCGCTGACCATCACCGATCTCGACCCGATCCGCTTCAACCTGCTGTTCGAGCGCTTCCTCAACCCTGAGCGCGTGTCGATGCCCGACTTCGACATCGACTTCTGCCAGGAAGGACGCGATGCGGTGATCGACTATGTGCGCCGCGAGTACGGCGCGGATCGCGTGGCGCAGATCATCACCTTCGGCAAGCTGCAGGCGCGGGCGGCGGTGCGCGACGTGGGCCGCGTTCTCGGGCTGCCGTTCGGCCAGGTCAACAAGGTCGCCGAACTGATTCCGAACAATCCGGCGCATCCCGTGAATTTGCAGCAGGCGATCGCGGGCGAACCGCGGCTGCGCATGATGCAAGAGGCGGACGAAGGCATCGCGCGGCTTTTGGAGATCGCGCTGCAGATCGAGGGTCTGTATCGGCACGCGAGCACGCATGCCGCCGGCGTGGTGATCGGTGATCGGCCGCTCATCGATCTGGTGCCGCTGTATCGCGATCCGCGGTCCGACTTCCTCGTCACACAGTATTCGATGAAGCACGTCGAGCAGGCGGGGCTGGTCAAGTTCGACTTCCTTGGCCTGACCACGCTCACCATCCTGCAGCGTGCCGCCGGGATGCTGCGTGGTCTCGGCATTGAGGTGGATTTCGACAAACTGCCACTCGACGATGCGAAGACCTACGAGATGCTTCAGCGCGGCGACGCTGGTGGGGTGTTCCAGATGGAAGGCCAGGGCATGCGCGATGTGCTGCGCCAGATGCGTCCTGACCGGATCGACGATCTGATCGCCACTGTTGCACTGTACCGGCCAGGCCCGATGGCCAACATTCCTGATTACTGCCGGCGCAAGCACGGTGAGAAATGGGAACCGCCGCATCCCGAACTGATGGAGATCCTGGAACCGACCTACGGCATCATGGTCTACCAGGAACAGGTCATGCAGATCGCGCGGAAGATGGCCGGGTACAGTCTCGGTGGCGCTGATCTGCTGCGCCGCGCGATGGGCAAGAAGATCCGCTCGGAAATGGAGGCGCAGCGCAAGACCTTCATCGACGGCGCGATGGCGCGCGGGATTTCCGTAGCGAAGGCCACAGAGGTCTTCGAGCTGATGGCGAAATTTGCCGACTACGGCTTCCCTCAGGCGCACGCTGCAGCTTACGCAATGGTCGCTTATCAGACCGCGTGGATGAAGGCGAACCACGCAGCGGTGTTCATCGCCGCCTGCATGAGCCTCGCTCTGGGCAATACCGACCGGCTTGCCGCGTTGCGCGAGGAGGCAGTGCGCTCGGGCATTCGAATCCTGCCGCCCGACGTCAATCGCTCAGGCGCCGACTTCACGGTGGAATATGCCGACGATGGAAAGCTGGCGATCCGCTACGCCCTGGCCGCGGTGAAGAAGGTCGGCGTCGCAGCCATGCAGGCGCTGACGGAAGCGCGCGGCGACACGTCGTTCGCGGACCTTGCGGATTTCGCCGAACGTGTGGATCCCCGTCAGCTCAATCGCATGCAGCTTGAGAACCTGATCCGCGCCGGTGCGCTCGACGCGCTGGAGACGAATCGCGCGCGACTGTTTGCCGGCGCGGAGGCGATTCTGCGCCGGGCGCAGGCGAATGCGGAAGAGAAGGAGAGTGGCCAAGCCGCGCTGTTTGGAGCGGTTTCCGGGGGGGCGCGGGAAGCTTTGCGTCTGCCGGATATGGCGGACTGGGCGCCGATGGAGCGGCTCAACTTCGAGGCCGAGGCGATCGGTTTCCACCTGACCGCGCATCCGCTTGACGCCTATGCCAAGGCGCTGCGTCGCCTTGGCACCACGCCGTGCGCACAGGTGGATACCAGCGGACAGGCCGGCGTGACGCGTGTGCGTCTGGCCGGCATGGTGGTGGCGCAGAAGGAGCGCGTAACGCGCACCGGCAATCGAATGGCCTGGGTTCGCATCACCGATGCCTCGGGCTCCTGCGAGGTGACGGTGTTCGCGGAGGTGCTGTCGCGGGCACGCGATCTGCTCGCCAACGGGTCGAACGTGCTGGTCACCGCCGACCTGCGACAGGATGGCGAGACGTTGCGCATCACTGCACAGGACCTCGTGTCACTCGATCAGGCTGCCGCCGGTGCAGGCGCTGCGATGCGGATATGGCTGAGCGAGACGGCATCGGTGCCGCACATCCGTGACCTGCTCGGGCGCGAGGGGCGCGGCAAGGGCCGCGTGATGCTGGTGCCGCGGCTTGGCACGACCCAGAGCGTCGAGATTGCGTTGCCTGGCGGCTTCAATGTCACGCCACGCCTGGCGCAGGCATTGAAGGTGATTCCCGGTGTCGAGCAGGTGGAGGAGCTTTAGTGCGTGCGATCCAGCGGCATCCGAGGGGATTATGGCAGCGCCCTGTCCTGTTGGATGACCGCTCGCGACCCAGAGCGGTGATCGCCAGCTTTATTCAGCCGATCCAGAAGCCAAACATCGGCCATCGCCGGGCGCCTACCCGCCCTGCGCCCATGAGGTATCTGGTCAGGTGGCCACATCGTGCCCGAGCAACCAGGTAAAGGCGCGGCGCACAAAGGCCGCTCCAGCCCCCGTTGGCAGATCTCCATGTGCAATCAGCACCCGTTCGATGGGCCAAGCGAGAACTTTGTCGAGTGAGACCCGCGCCGCGCGACGATTGAGGAAACTCGCACGCCAATCACCCGGCGCGCTCGGATTGGGGGCGACGATCCCGCCATGTCGAGCGAGGAAGCCGCGCCACCCTTTGAACCAGTCGCGCGGGAAGTTTTGGATCAGATCAGCGAACAGGGCCGTGCGGCTGCTGCGGTGAAAGAACACGACCTCGGTCAGAGCGAAGCTTCCGTGCACGACGACCTGGTCTATGTCTGTCGCCCAATCGGGCTCAGCCGCATCGCCAAGCGCGGCATCAAAGGTCAGGTCTTTGCGCTTCCTTCGCAGTCGCGGCGAAGCGTAAACCCGTGCCGCCGGATAGGCGGACTTCCATTCCGCAAGAAACAGGTGGTGCAGTGCATTTGGTGAGACAAGGTGGCGTACCGGGCCGACTGCGTCGACTGAAGCGCAAAGAGAAGCAGATAGCGCAACGGGCGACCAGACGAACAGGCTGCCGTCAGATAGCCTGATCACCGCCATCCGCGTTGGATAGGGGAAGCCATGGAATGACGTCACCGGGCCGTCCGCTATCCAGATCTCGGGTCCGAATTCCAGAAGCGGCTCACTCATACAATCAGCGCCAACGCTGCAATGTCGGCCGGCTGCATAGTCACCATGGCGTCCTTGGCACGACATTTCGACGAGTCCAGATTGGACCTGCAGCAAACGACCCGCCGGTCATCGCGCCGCATTGGGCGCCGGCGGCAGGCCGGACATGAATTTCACCAGATACGGCTTCCAAACTGCCGCGTAGTAATGGGTGAAATGTCCGTGCGTGCCCTTGTCATAGGGCGTCAGCACGTAGGTGCCGTGCGCGATCTTCTTGAAGGCGCGTTCGACCGTGCCCAGCGTCGGCGGATCCGCAAAATCCTCGACATTGTTGATCAGCATGACATGCGCTCTGATCTTCGGCAGGTCGGCCTCGGGGCTGTAGTCGTAGATCGACTCGATCTCGTAGAGCGTGTTGTTGGCGTCGCCGTTTTTCATCGCCGCCGCAAGGCGCTTGTCGTACAGCGCCTTCGCCGCCTCCATCATCGGCGCCTCTTCCTGAATGCGCACCGGGCTCTCGGTCAGGTAGGTGCCGGCCGCAGCGTACTTGTAGAGCGTCGGGCTCTTATCGTATTCGCCGTTGTTCCAGGCGGGGTCGTGGCGGATCAACTCGGCGGTGCCGTGGCGCAGCATGTAGTTGCGCCCACTGATCTCCACCGGTTGGCATGACAGCCCGACCGTGCCGTCCATCAAATCCGGATACCACTCGGCCCACAGAAATTGCTGCATGCAGCCGAGCGAGCTGCCGATGACCAGGCGCAAATGGGCGACCCTTAGCCCGTTTGTGATCAGCCGGTGCGTCAGGTCGACCATGTCGTGATAGCGGTAATGCGGGAAGCGACCCTTGAGGCCGTCGGATGGTTTCGATGAGCCGCCGCGGCCCAATGCGTCGGGCATGATGACGTAATATTTCGCCGCGTCGAGTGGCTGGCCCGGCTTGAACAATTCATCAGCCAGCGTCGGCCGAAACCAGTTGGCGCCCGTCCCGGTGTTGCCCTGCAACAGCAGCACTGCGTTGACCACCTCGCCGGCAGCATTCTGTTTTGCCGTGCCGATCGTGCGGTAATGCAATTTCACCTCGGGGAGGCTTTCGCCGCTGACGAATTTGTAGTCGTGGATGACGTAATCGCCTTCCCGGTACCCGGGCCAGTTGGTGTTCGGCTTGTTCGCCTCTTCCTGCCCGAGCGCCGGAAACGCGGCGGCCAGAAGGACGATCACGGTCAAGACGCGGATGAACATTCGATTCACTCCCAAGCACGGCGCTTGCCTTCCCATCCGGTCAGTCGGGCAAGTCAAAAAACTTGCACCAGCCGGTCTCGCTGATATCGCCGCTCACCACCTTGCAGCCGCGCGGGCGGATGAAGAACGTGCATACGGCGCAACTGAATAAGCCCTTTGGCGTGCCCTGATACGCTGCGGCAATCTGCGACATCTTTGCCGGCAAGTCCTCGGAACGCGCCGGGAGCGTTGCCGAGAGGCCGCCCAGCGCCGCGGTCATCAGCTCACGCCGTGTCAGACGGCGATCGACGCGAAAGCCGCCCTCCTCATGCAGGCCGCGCGACATAGCCGTAGCGCAGATTGCTCCGGCCGCCGCCATTGGCGAGATATTCGGTTTTCACCGCCGCAAAGCGATCTTTGTTGATCAGCTCGGCATGCTGTGGATCGAGCCCATAGAGCCTGGCGGAATTGGCGCCGAAAATAGCGGTCTTGATCGGGCCGTCGGCCGGGCCCAAAGGCTTGAACCCGTACTTCTTCTGCATGTCCTCGGGGATCTCGAGCCGACGCAGCCCCTCGATCTGCCATTGTGGCGCGCCTGTCCAAACCGCGTCGGTGCCCCAGACGATGTGGCTGGACCCGAGACCCTTGACGAGCATCCCCATCAGCGCCGCGGCGAGGCGCGGCTGGGCGACAGCGGTCCACGCGAAAATCTGCCCGAGATCGCCATATACGTTGGTGACGCCATATTTTTCCGGAATCTCGGCGAGATCGCTGGTCCAGGACGACCGGCCTGTACGGTCGAACTCTGCCATCGCGTCGTCCGGGTTGGCGCCGACCCAGCGGTAAGCCGAGTGGTAGACGAGGAAATTGAGCTGCGGCCAGTCCTTTGCCGCCTTGCCGATGTCGCCGACGTCTGCATAGGGCAAGAGGCGCGGGAATTTCTCGGCGACAGCCGGTGCAAAGAGGCCCTTGTGGATGCAGACGTTCCTGATGCCGGCCTTCGCGATCTTCTCGTAGAACGGATACATCAGCTTCTCGTCGTCGGCGTGCCAAGGATGCCCGTCAAGTTCCTTGTGGGTGTTGTCGCCAACCGTGTAGCCCTTCCAGGAATTGGGTTTGTACCGTTCGATTGCCTCGTCGACCTTGTCGAGCCAGCCGTCCCATCCCGGAGTGATCGTGAAATGCGCCAGCATGCGGCGCGTTCCGGCCTTCTCATTGACTGCGGCGCGGGTCTTGAATGCCTGGTCCTGCGGGATGAACCAGTCCTGCGCCTCGACCGAGGGCGAGTTTGACAGGATCGTAATCTTGGTATCGCTGTCCATGTAAAGTTCTTTGACGTAATTGTTGAACTTGAGGTCGTCGAGCGTCTGCTCCTTGCCCGACAGCTCCTTGTTCCAGCCCCACTGACCGACTGCCTCCCGGCCTTTGACGAAGCCGCTCAGTCGCGTGTCGTCGCGCAGGAAGTGGGTGTGACCGTCGAAAACGAACTGCCCGGCATGTGCAGCCGCCAGTTGATTTGCCAGCTCGGGCGTGGCGGCTTCCGCCTCGCTGGCGCCGAAGTAGCGGCCGAAAACCTCGTTCATCGCCACGAATGAGGCCGCCATGCCCGCGGCGGTCTGGAAGAACCGGCGTCGCGACAAGCCCTGGCGTTTGGCGAGGCGGTCGCTCATCTCGATAAGCCGTGCTTCGACGTCTTTCTGCTGCGCGGTTTGCGGCACCGGCAGGTATTCGTCGCTTGACACGATCTGAGTCGGCACGGGGGAAGGAAAAGATGCCGTCTCGGCCGGCAGCAAGCCGCTGATCAACGCATCGTCGAGGAATTTCATAGCGCCCTCCCGCTGGCGTGTATTTCCGCCAAGCCTACGCACAGTGGCCGCTTTCCGCCAGCGGCACCGGGAGCGTCTGAGGACCCTGGCACTGGCAGTTGGTAGTGCCAGCGATCCAGTGGCCTTGGTGTGTGGTCGCATTGGTCGAGGCGATAGCTTCTGCGCTACGAACGTCTCAATGCTGCCCAGAAGCCAACCAATGCTGTCAGCTGGCAGGGCGGCTGGTATTACATCGCTGGGGCCGGTCTAACGACGGGATCGTCGGCACAGCGCCGCCGTTACCGTGTTCTCCAGCAGGCAGGCGATTGTCATGGGACCGACACCGCCCGGGACCGGCGTAATCGCGCCGGCAACCTCAACTGCCTCGGCGAAAGCCACGTCGCCGACCAGACTGCCGTCGGGGAGCCGGTTTACGCCCACATCAATCACCGTGGCGCCGGACGCGATCCAGTCGCCCCGCACCAGTGCGGGTCTGCCGGCGGCGGCAACGATGACGTCCGCGCGCCGGCACTCGGCGGGGAGTTCGCGCGTGCGGGTGTGGGCCATGGTGACCGTGGCATTGGCGGCCAACAGCAAAGCCGCCATCGGACGTCCGACTATCATGGAGCGACCCAGCACCAACGCTCGCGCGCCTTCCAAGGGGATGTTGGCCTCCGCGAGCAGCCTCATGACGCCGGCCGGCGTGCAGGGGACCAGCCCAGGGTGCCCCGCGGCCAAGCGCCCAACATTCAGCGGATGGAAGCCGTCCACATCCTTGTCCGGATCGACCGCCTCGATCACCGCCTGCGAGGCGATGTGAGAGGGCAGGGGAAGCTGCACGAGTATTCCGTCCACCGCCGGATCCGCGTTCAGCCGGGCGATCCGCGTGATCAGCGCCTCCGTGGAGGTGTCCGGTGGCAGGCGGATCGTGTGCGCCGCGATGCCGACGGCGTTAGCCGCGCGGTCTTTGGCGCGCACATAGATCGCACTTGCCGGATCGTCACCAACGAGTACCACAGCCAGACCCGGCCGGAACGGCAGTGTGGCGACCTGGGCGGCCAGCTTCGCCCGCAGTGCGGCTGCTGCTGCCTTGCCATCGATGGTTCGGGCACTCACAGCGCGGCCAGTTTCTTGCCGAGCGCTACGGGGTCGCCGGCGACGTGCAGCGTCTTTTCGCGACTGGTCATGCCGAGAGTCAGATGAACTGCGGACGGAGCCAGACCGAGCGCCTCGGCCAACACCGCGCAGGCGGCGCGGTTGGCGCGGCCGCCTTCCGCAGCCTCGGTGACACCGATGCGCAGGCGTTCGCCATCAGCCGTGGGGGCGCCGCCGTGCAGGCCGGGACGACGTGACTTCGGATGAACCTTCACCACGACAGCGACACCGTCCGGCAGCGGGCGCCAGAACATCGTCAAAGCACAAGCGGTTGCCACGCTCCATAGGTGATCGCGGCATGGAGTTTGAAGAGCAGGGGCAGAACCACGATCTGAATCAGTACCACGACGATCCATGGGCTGAGATCGATCCCACCGAGATTAGGCAGTATGTTCCGAATTGGACGCAGGTACCTGGCTCAGTGACCCGATAGAGGAAGTCGCCGATCGTCCAGACGAGCCGGTTTCGCGTGTCCAACACACCGAACGCTGTGAGGATGCTGAGGATCGCGGCCAGAATAACGGCCCACTTGAACAGGTTGATTACGTAGTAGGCCAGTTGGAACAAGATATCGAGCACGCGGGAAGCCCCCCTAAGCTCAGCGGAAGCTAGCGGGGGGCTATTCGGCCCGCAACCTTGCACGAACCACCACCTAACCTTGACTCTAGCCGGGGGCTCTGAGCATTGTCCGCGCCCTGCGGGACGGGGCTGTAGCTCAGTTGGGAGAGCACCTCGTTCGCAATGAGGGGGTCAGGGGTTCGAGTCCCCTCAGCTCCACCACCGTTTCGCAGGCCGCCGTGACCCGCCGGCATCGCCCTACGCCCCTTGCCTCAAGGCTTGTCGTGCAATCCGCCTCGCGGACGAGCCGTGAAGGCCAGTCTCACGCCCAGTGAGTGTCGCCTCACTGCTGTCCAGTGATGACCGTCAGATACATTTCCTGCAAGGGCGCGATTTTCTCGATTTCACCTTGCGACCCTCTGCCAGTCCGCATCATGCGACATGCTCTGCGTCGCTCGTTCGTGGGTTGCCGCGTCGGGACCCGGCGCCGCCCGTGCACCGGCCTTCAGGCTCCTTCCTCTTCATGTGGGCGATGGCCGCCAGGCGGTCGAATCAACCGGGCGAATAATGTCCTCACCCATTCATCGAGATAGGGATCGTCTTCGCGAATCGCCCGCAAGTCAGGCAAGCGGCTCGGCTCGTGTGTGGTGATGAAGATACCCGGATAAGGGTCGCCGGTGCCGATCGAGCGAAGGCGAATCTGGTGCGGTTCTACAGATAGCCGACGCGCGCGTAACTCGACGGGTGCAAGTGCGATCCCTCGTGGGAGTGTTCTGTCAGCAGGGACCACCATAGGACACCACGCCTGACTCGCCGCCGGTCGCGATCCACGCGAGACGAAACTCAAGCATAGCGCCTGCGGGTTGTAGAGTCACGTACAGGCGAGAGGTCTGCTTCGGCGCGGCGGCGGGCAGCAGCGCCTGCTGATCCCGCGTAATTATATCGTCGCGTCGCGAATGCCGGCTGCGCCCAAGTGGTAATAGGGCGGACTTCGGCTGATCATCGCGGCATATCTGTCCGCCAACCGGATCATCGCCTCTTTCACTTTGGACGTTGGTTCTGCCGCCGCCATTGCGCGTAGGCTCGGCACGATTTCCAGAAGTTCCACGCGTGTAACAATATGGGACATGCCGCCATCATGACGTTGGTGCCGGTCAAATGCAGTGAGCCAGGCCACACCCGCGCCGCCCAGCAACGGGGTACGGCAGTTTAGCGCACCGGTTGGTCGCTCCCCGCCTTCCTCACTCCCGCCCGCTCAGTCGAGGCGGAGCGTCGCCAGTGCTCGGTCAAGTGTCGCCACGATCCGGTCGCATTCGGCGCGGGTGATGACCAAGGGCGGGGACAACGTGATCGTGTTGCCGTACCGCCGGCCTCCACCGGCACGGCCGATGAGCAGGCCGTTGTCACGGCAGAAATCGACGATGGCAGTGATCTGCTCCGGACCTACCGGCTCCTTGGTGACCCGGTCCTTGACCAGTTCGATTCCCAACAGCAGGCCTTTGCCGCGGACATCGCCAACGATGTTGTGTCGCTTCAGAGCGCTCAGGCCATCGAGCAGGTAGGCGCCCATTTCGGCCGCGCGGTCGACGAGTTGTTCGGCCTCGATGATCTCGATGTTGCGCACTGCTACGGCGGCGGAGACCGGATGGCCGCCGTAGGTATTCACCTGCGCCACCTGACGGTTCTCTGCCGCCTCGCCGTAGAAGCTTTCGAAGACGCGGTTCTTCACCACTGTCGCGGCGATGGGCAGGTAGGCGCTCGAGATGCCCTTGGCAATCGCGACGATGTCAGGCGAGACGTTGTAGTGCTGGTGGGCGAACATCTTGCCGGTGCGGCCGAAGCCGTTGATCACCTCGTCCACGTGCAGAAGGATATCGTATTTGCGGCATAGGCTTTCCACCTCGGGCAGGTATTCGTCCGGAGGCACTGCGACGCCGACGCCGCTCATGATCGGTTCGACGAGGACTTCGGCCACGGTTTCCGGACCTTCGCCGAGGATTGTGTTCTCTATGTTCTTGACGCAGGCCAGTTCGCAGCTCGGATAGGTCAGGCCGAAGGGGCAGCGGTAACAGTAGGGCTGTGCGACGTGCACGAAATCACCCGAGTAAGGCTCGAATTTTGCCTTGCGCTCGCCCATGCCGCCGGCGTCCAAAGTCGCGAGCGTTGTGCCGTGGTAGGCGAAGTAGCGACTGATCGTCTTATATCGGTACTGCCCGGGGTATTCGTGCTTCATGTACTGCCGGGCAATCTTGAACCCGGCCTCATTCGCCTCGGAACCTGAGTTCACGAAGTAGGTGTGATAGCCGCCACCCATCAGTCCGTTGATCTTCTCGGCGAGTGCAGCGGCCGGGACGGTCATCGCGGTATGCGGGAAATAGGACAACTCCCGCATTTGCTCTGCAGCTACCTCGGCAAGCTCGACGCGGCCGTAGCCGATGTTGACGCACCACAGCCCGGCCATCGCGTCGAGGTAGGCCGTCCCGTCGGCATCGAAGATCGTGGAGCCCTGTGCGCCGGTGACAACCATCTGCCTGGCTTCCAGCACCTTATGCTGCACGATCGGATGCAGGACGTTGTCGAGATCCTGTCGCACCACGGCCTGGCGCGCGGCGGGATCGGGGGCGTTGGTGAGCGACATTGCTGCCTCTTCAGTTTGACTGGTCGCGGTGGCTTCTGTTCTCGACCCTACAGCTTCTCGGAGCGATCGTCACGGTTGCCGCGCCAGCAACGCCGCGAGGACACTGAGGCAGGACAGCGCGACGAAGCACTGCAACGACAACACATAGCTGCCCGACCAATCGCGGAGGATGCCTGACAGCAGCGGACCGGACGCCTGCGCCAACACCTGCACCGACAGCGCTACGCCCCTGATCGCGCCGTAGCTGGCACGTCCGTAGTAGTCGGCCCAGGCGATCGGCAGCAGGGTCAGGAGGCCGCCGATGCCAATGCCGAAGATCAAGGCAGCGAGAAATCCGTCGCGCGGCGTGGTGATGCCGAGCATGGCGAGCGTGCCTATGCTGAGCGCGGCGCCTGAGAGAGCCAGCGTATATCGGATGGGGACGCGGCGAGGGAGGAGGCCGAAGCTGAGACTGGCAACGCCCGACATGAATGAGAACGTGCTGACGACGGTCGCGGCGACTGTCGGGCTGAGGCCGCGCTCGATCAGATACGGCGCCTGGTGCAGGCTGACACCCGCCTGCACCGGATAAGCGAACAGCGTGAACAGGCAGAGCAGCCAGAATGAGGACGTACGCAGCGCCCGTGCACGGGTGAAGTTTCTCTCCGGTGGCCCGGTCCGTACAACGTGCCGCGCAGTCGCGCGGTCTGGGCTGAGGCCGAGATCCTCTGGCCTGCGCACCATGAACAGTAGGCTCGGAATGAAGCCGATCACCAGCACAGCGATTCCGACCGCCAGCCAGCCTGCTCGCCAGCCGCTATGCAGGATCGCGGTCTGTGCGATCAGCGGCAGGATGACCAGCCCGGCCATCTGCGCAATAGTGGCGATCGCGGTGGCAAAGGTGCGGCGGGAGATGAACCAGTTGTTCACGGCGCCGTATATGCCGAGATCGAATGGCCCCGCAAAATTCGTCCGCGCGACACAGAACAGCAGATAGAACATCGACAGCGAGTTGATGAGCGATAACAGGATGTTCGCTCCACCTGTCGTCAGAACTGCGAGACACAGCACAAGACGGGCGCCACTACGATCCAGCAGGCGTCCAATCATGGGCGACAACAACGCCGCCAGCACGCCGCCCAGCGAGACTGCGCCGGACAGTGCGGTGCGCGACCAGCCGAACTGGTGTGTCATCGGCTCGACGAAGATCGATAACGTTGCGACTGCTCCGCCCTGGCGCGAAAACCCGGCGCAGCAGGCGCTGAGGAGAACGATCCAGCCGTAGAAGAACGGCAGATGTCGCACAAGCAGGCGGGGAAGGGCCGCGCTCATGCCGCTGAGCGCGTCACCGTCGGCACGTTCCCGCCTAGTACCGCAATCAGATAGACCCCGCTGCTCAGTGCCGTTATCCAGAAACTGGTTGGCCAGTCCGTGTAGAGTGCCAGGACAAGCCCGAGACAAGCTTCGCTCAGCGCCAGCGCAACTGACAGTGCAATGCCGCTCCAGAATTTCGTAGTGACGCGTTGCGCCGACGCGGCGGGGCCGACCATCAGGGCGAAGACAAGCAGGACTCCGACGATCTGTGCGCACTCCGCCACTGCAAGCGCGACGATTGCGAGGAACAGAACCGAGAGCAGTCGTAGCGACACGCCCTTGGCCTCGGCCAGTTCGGGCTGCAGGCTGGCGAAGAGCAGCGGGCGCGCAATCGCGGCGAGTGACGCGACGGCTGCAATGCCAAGCAGCAACAGTGTCCAGACCGTCGTGGCGTCGATCGCCAGGATATTTCCGAACAGAAGGGCAGTCGCCTGAGAGGCGTAGGCGGTGAAGAAGTTCAGGAACAGCAAACCAAGCCCGAGTGCCATCGCCAGCACGATGCCGATTGCCACGTCACGCTGATGCAGTTTCTCTCCCAGCAGCCCCATGCCGATTCCAGCCGCCAGTGTCATGGCGATCAGTCCCCAGAGCGGCGATATCCCGATCAGTACCGCGCCAGTGGCACCAGCGAAGCCGACATGCGAGAGCGCATGACCGGCAAAGGTTTGAGCGCGCAGGACGAGGAAGAAGCCGACCAGGCCAGAGACCACTGCCACCACGCAGGCTGCAGCGAGCGCGTTCTGCATGAAGTCATACATGAACATGGTGCTTGCCATGGTCGTGCTGGTGGGCGTCGTGCTCCACGTCGTGGCCGCCAGACATCACGAAGATGCGGCCATTCAACCGCACGACGTCGATCTCGGAGCCGTAGAGTTGTGACAGAACTGGCCCCGTGACCACTTCATCGAGCGTCCCGAGAGCGGCGTGGCATTGGCCAAGGTACAGCACGCGATCCAGCGCGCCGAGCAGCGGGTTGAGTTCGTGTGCGCTGAACAGCACTGTGATGCCGAGGTCTTGTTGGAGAGCGCGTGTCAATTCGACCACGGATTGCTGATGATGAGGGTCCAGGCTTATCAGCGGTTCGTCCAGCAACAGCAGGTGTGGCCGCCCGAGCAGCGCCTGGGCCAAAAGCAGACGTTGCCGCTCGCCTCCTGAGGTCTCCATCAACGGCCGTCGCGCGAGGCCTGTCGCTCCAACTCTTTCCAATGCATGCGCGACTTCCCGGTGCGAGGATCGGCCGAGCAGCGGCAGGCCCCAGCGATGGCCACTGACACCGCTGGCGACAAAGTCCCAACCAGAGAGGCGAAGTTGATCGAATGCGCCGCGTACCTGTGGCATGTATCCAATGGAGGGATTTCCGCGTGCCACCGGCTTTCCCAGCACGCGGATCCCACCGCTGCGAGGTGGCATCAGGCCGAGTATCGCCCGCATCAGCGTCGTCTTGCCCGATCCGTTGGGTCCAAGCACACCGATGAATTCTTTGTCGCCGATCGAGAGATCAATGTTGACCAGCACTTTTCTCGCGCCGAACGACAGTGTCACGCCGGCAAATTCAATGGCACTCACGAGGGAGCGTCGTTCAGTGCCTGAGCGATCGCGTCGAGTTCGCTCATCATCCAAGCCTGATAACTCTTGCCGGGCGGTTGCGTCTCGGTGACGGCGACTGTGGGTATCTTCGACTGCCGGGCAATCCGCAGGAGGCGCTGCGCCGCGGGATCAGTCGCCTGGCTGTTGTAGAACAACAGTTGGATGGTGCGTGCGCGGAGGTCGTCTTCGAAGGCCATTACGTCGGATGCGCGAGGTTCGGCGTTGTTCATGACTGCTTGCTGGAAGCGCTCATTACGCATGCTGAATCCGAGTGCGGCCGACATATAGCCAAATACCGGTTCGGTCGCAGTGACCTGGATGCCGCCGAATTTCTCGCGTAGCGCCACGATCTTCGCGTCCAACGGCTGCAACGAGGTGAGGAAAGTTTGCAGGTTCCGGTCGTAGTCGGCTTTGTGCGTGGGGTCGCGTTTCGACAGCGCAGTCACCAGCGCCTTGGCTAAGGCCGGCATCGCAGCCGGATCGTACCAAAGATGCGGATTGTCTCCCGCTTTTCGGTGCAGGAGATCGGCAACGACGATGACCTTGCGGTCTAGCGGCCCTGTTGCCGATAGCAGCTGCGTCATCCATGGATCGTAGCCAGCGCCATTGTAAACTACGATGGTAGCGCCGTACAGGAGGCGAGCGACGGACGGGCTCACTTCGAACAGGTGAGGGTCCTGGTCGGGATTGCTTATGATGCTGGTTACCGTCGCGTTGGTGCCGACGAGTTGTCGCGCGACATCGCCGTAGAAGTTTTCTGCGGCGGCAATGTTGATGGTCTCGGCGGTATTTTGTGCCGCTGCGCGGCCCACGAGCAGGGCAAGGAGGACGGTCAGCAGGCGAAGTGACATCATGGATCGCGTATGTAATACTATAACATACTGCGTGCAACCCTCACGAGGGGTACCCGCGAGAAGGGAGATCGGATGGCGACTGAATTCTCGCGACGGACCGAGACTTTGCTTACCCGGGCCGAGGCGATATGTGAGCATCGGGGCGCGACTTTCACTGAATTGCGTCGCCACGTGCTCGGCATGATCCTGGATGCCGCTTCGCCCACGGGGGCCTATGAACTGCTGGACCGCCTACGCCAGACACGGCGTGGTGCGGCGCCGCCAACGATCTACCGGACGCTCGACTTCCTGCTGGAGCAGGGACTGATCCATCGTGTGGAACGGCTTTCTGCTTTTGTTGGCTGTGTTGCGGGGTGCACTGTCGATCCTGACGGCGAGAGTCATACCCACGCTGCTCAATTTCTGATCTGTCGCAACTGTGGCCGCGTGGTGGAGATGCAAGACCACGATGTCTCCTCGGTCTTGGCGCGCGCCGCGAAGCGGGAGGGCTTCAGCATCAGCGGCGCGACGATCGAGGCGGAGGGCTTCTGCGGTTCTTGTCGGACAGGGCCAGCAGCGGCTAGGCATAACCACTGATGGCGTCACAATAAGGAGTTCCTGCTCCACCATATCTATTCAAGCTACATCGCCATGGTGCTGCCTCCTGCAGCCACTTCGTGAAGGATACGCCATGCTGAGAACCGGTGCGCAATACCTCGACTCGCTTCGCGACGGACGCCAGGTCTGGATCAACGGCGAGCGCGTTGCCGATGTGACGACACATCCGGCGTTCCGGCCGATCGTGTCGCTGCGCGCACGTCTCTATGACGCTGCGCATGAGGCGCGGTACAGCGCGGCCATGTCGTATGTCGATGACGCGAGTGGCGAGCGGTGCAACCTCGCGCTGAAGCTGCCGAAGACGCAGCAGGACTGGCATGACAAGCGTGCCTACGTCGATGCGCAGCTCAACGAGGTCGGCGGTGTCGTGGTGCGCGTGGGCGACGAGACGATTGGCGAGTTGTGGTCACTGTGGGATGGCAAGGCGGTGCTGGATGAGATCGATCCGCAATTCAGCCAGAATGTCGAGCGTCACATCATGCGGGCGCTGACTGCCGATCCGTTCCATGTCTCGGCGAACACCGATCCGAAGGGCGACCGCTCGAAGCGTCCGCAGGAGCAGGACCCGGACATGCTGTTGCACGTGGTGAAGGAGACGGATGCCGGCATCGTCGTCCGCGGCGCCAAGTATGAAACAGCCGCGGCCTATGCGAACCAGGCATTCGTCAAGCCGACGATCGCCAACTGGGGCGACGACAAGCTGTCGGACTATGCCGTGGGTTTATCGCCGACATGGGCTGGCCTGGCATGAAGCATATCTGCCGCACAGGGTTCGCCGGCCGCGCGCCATCGGAGGACTATCCGCTATCGAACCGGTTCGACGAGGTCGACACGCTGATCGTGTTCGACGACGTGCTGGTGCCGTGGGAGAACGTGCTGTTCTACCGGCACACGCCCGCGGCGACGTTCATCCGTGCGACGCTGCATCGCTACTCGGCATTCCCCTACACGCAGCGCATTCTGTATCTGGCCGATATGCTGATCGGCGCGGCGCTGTTCAATGCGCGCCAGACCGGGTTGGACAAGCAACAGGCGGTGCGGGAGAAGCTGGCCGAGCTTGCCTGCTATCGCGAAGGGATCAACGCGCACCTGACCGCGGCGATTGCCACGGCGCAGCCTAGCCCGGCCGGGTTGCTGATGCCGAACCAGTCGCTGCTGTTCACCGGGCGGGTGCACGCCTGCACGAAGCTGCCAGCGATGATGCATCTGGCGCGCGAGCTATGCGGCGGTCAGATCTGCGTCACGCCGGATTTCGCCGCGTTCGCCGATCCAGAGACGAAACCGTGGCTGGAGAAGTTCTACACCGTGAACGAGGCGTGGACCGCGGACGATCGTCGCCGCCTGCTGGCATTCGCCCGCGATCTGCTGAATTCCGACTATGCCGGCCATCGGCTGACGTTCGAGCTGTTCGCCCAGTCGCCGCCTTACGCGCATCTGAACGCGGTCTACATGAACTTCGACTTCGACACGCCACTCCGCTTCGTGAAGCAGTCGGCGGGCCTCAGCGACCGGGTGATGTAGCTGCGATCAGTGCGGCCGTTCGTCGTTGTTGACGCGCCGGTCACCTGCCAGCCAGCGCGCCAATTCGGAGTGCGCATCCTGCCGACGCATCGCCGCGATCCTTTCGGCCTCCGGTGCGTCGACGGTGAATTCCAGCCGCAGACCGTCAGGCGACTTCAGATACATCGACACGCAATAGCCGTGATCGGTCTTGCGCACCGGGACGCCCGCAGCAGTCGCACGCTGCATCAATTCATCGAATGTGCCTTGCGTCACTTTGAACGCGACGTGCTGCGCGCCGAGCTCCTGAGAAGGGGCCGCCCGGTTCTTCCATGCCTCATCGTCGGCGTATTGGAAGAATGCCAGCGCGCCGCCGTCCTTCACCTCAAAAAAGGTATGACAGAAGTCCACCTCGTGGCCGACATCGGCGTAGAAGACGCGCTCGCACCAGGTGGCGACCAATGGGATGCCCAGGATGTCCTCGATGAAGTGCCGGTTCGCCTCCTGGTCCTTCACCGCATAGGCGTGGTGGTGCAGCCTCAGCGGCAATTCTTGCAGCAACTTGGCATGACCCTGGGTTTGTGGCTGATCGAGCATGTCATCCTCCCGCTTGCGTCCAGTCGACGTTCCCGGCTCTGATCACATAATCGCAGAGCGGAGGGCACTTGGGCAAGCCGCGTATCCTGATCGCCGGAGCCGGTATCGGTGGCATCGTGGCCGCGCTGGCCTTGCTGCAACGTGGCTTCGACGTTGCGCTGTACGAGCAGGCCGCCGAGCTGGGAGAGCTCGGCGCGGGCGTGCAGATATCGCCCAATGGCTCGCGCGTGCTGCGCGCACTTGGCCTGATGCCTGCGATGGAGGCGATTGCCTCGGTCCCGACCACCAAGGAGATGCGCCTGTTCAACACCGGCCAGGCTTGGCGCGTTCAGGATCTCGGCGCCAACGCGGAGGCACGCTACGGCGCGCCCTACTGGCTGGTGCATCGCGGCGATTTTCATGCCGTCCTGGTGGAGGCATTGGCCGAGCGAGCGCCCGATGCGGTGCGTGTCGGCGCGCGCTGCATCGACTTCGAGCAGGACGTGGGCGGCGTGACATTGATGTTGGAGAACGGTGAAAAGGTGCACGGCGACGCGCTCATCGGCGCGGATGGTGTGCATTCGAATACCCGGGCCCGATTATTCGGCGGCGGGCAGGCAATTTTCACCGGTTTCATGGCATGGCGCGGCGTCGTGCCGATGGACCTCCTGCCCGCACGGCTGCGTCAGCAGCACGGCATGACATGGATCGGACCACACGGCCACGTCGTCACCTATCCGCTGCGACGTGGTGAGCTGCTGAACTTTGTCACTGCGATCGAGCGCGACGACTGGTTGATCGAAAGCTGGTCGGAGGCAGGCACGGTGGAGGAATGCCGCCGCGATCTGGCGCTCTGGCATGACGATGTGCTGGCCATCGTCGATGCCATCGATGTCCCGTACAAATGGGCGATGCTCGGGCGCGAACCGCTGCAGCGCTGGTCGGTCGGCCGCGTCAGCTCTGCTGGGCGATGCATGCCATCCGACGCTGCCATTCCTGGCGCAGGGTGCCAACATGGCGATCGAAGACGGCATGGTGCTGGCGCGTTGCCTGGATGCCTATGACATTCCCGAGGCACTGCGCCGCTACGAGGCCGCGCGCATCGATCGGACCTCGCGCATCGTGCTTGGCTCTCTGGAGAATGTGTCGCGCTACCACAATCCGCAGCTTGCCGATCCGGCCCAGGCCGAGGCGTTCATGGCACGCGAGTTCGCACCACGCGCGATGGGCGCGCGGTACGACTGGCTGTATGAATACGATGCACTGACCGTGCCGATCTGACCGCAAAGGGGACCAACATGAAATTCGGCGTGTTCTACGAGCATCAGTTGCCGCGCCCCTGGACAACGACCAGCGAACACGACCTGCTGCAGCAGTCGCTCGATCAATTCCAGTTCGCCGATCAGCTTGGCTACGACTACGCGTGGGTGGTCGAGCACCACTTCCTCGAGGAGTACTCGCATTCATCCGCGCCGGAAGTGTTCCTCGGCGCCGCGAGCCAGCGGACCAAGAACATCCGGCTTGGGCATGGCGTGATTCAGCTCACCACCAATCAGCCTCAGCGCGTGGCCGAAAAGGTGGCGACGCTCGATCTGCTCTCCGGCGGGCGTGTCGATCTCGGTATGGGCGAGGCCGCAGGGCCGGCGGAGCTGCATCCGTTCGGCGTCCGTGTGCGCGACAAGCGCGATCGCTGGGAAGAGGCGGTGCGTGCCATCATACCGATGTTCACGCGCGACAACTGGGAGTTCCACGGCCAGTACTACGATTTTCCCGCGCGCAATGTGATCCCCAAGCCGCTGCAGAAGCCGCACCCGCCGCTGTGGGTCGCCTGCTCCAACATCCGCACCATAGGGGATGCCGGACAGTGGGGCATGGGTGCTCTCGGCTTCAGCTTCGTCTCGCCCGAAGCGGCGCGCGCATGGGTGCACCGTTATTACAACAACCTGTTGCACCATCCGAAGCGGCTCGCGGACTACGCGACAAATCCCAACATCGCCATCGTCAATGGCTTCATGTGCGCGCCGACGGATGAGGAGGCGATCGAGGCCGCGTCCGGATGGACATTCTTCATCTTCGCTCTGAGCTACTATGGGCGGAAGGGCATCGACGCGCCCGGCACCGGCAATCTCTGGCGCGAGTACCAGGACTGGCGCCAGACCGACAAGGCGAAGCAGGCGCTGCGCAACGGACTGATCGGCTCGCCGGACACCATCCGCCGGCGGCTGCGGCAGTTCGAGGAGGCGCATGTCGATCAGGTTATCCTGCTCAATCAGGCGGGCCGCACCAGCCACCAGGCGATCTGCGACAGCCTGGAGTTGTTCGCTCGCGAGGTGATGCCGGAATTCCACGATCGGCAGCCGGCACAGGATACCTGGAAGCAGGATGTGCTTGCCGGCCGTATCGTTCTGGAGGAACTCGAGACGGAGTCCTACGACCTCTATGCGCACCAGAACGAGGACATCGTGCGCCTCACACCCGAGCAGCTTAAGCAGCGTATGGCCGAGAAGGAGAGGGCAGGGCAGGGGGTCTGACAAGAGGGAGGCCGATGCTGTCACCGGCCCGCTGGCTTGCGGTCCTGACGCTGCTTGCCGGCACCACAGCGCGGGCGGCTGATCTGCCCGGCCCGTGGGTGGAGTTCGCAAGCGACGGCGGTCTCGACGTGCGCTCTATCATCGCACCAGGCATGGCGTGTCCGAAGGTCGTGGCGGACGACATCGCACTGACAAGCAGCATCCACGGCAAGCCGGATCGGGACTTTCCGGTGCTGGTCTGCATCGCCCACACCGCCGAGTCCGCGCACGACATCACGGTGGATGGACTGCGCGTTCCCGCGCTGCCGGGTGACGTCAAGCGGGTCGTGGTGATCGGCGGTACCGGCTGTCGCCTGAGAGGCAAGTTTACGCAGGACTGCAATGATCCGGTGAAGTGGCCGTTCGCGATCGTGGCGCGGCTTGCGGCTGCGCGTCATCCGGACGTGGTGATACACGTCGGCGACTATCACTACCGAGAGTCAGCCTGCCCCGACATGCAACCGGGATGCGCCGACAGCCCGTATGGCGACAACTGGGCGGTCTGGCAGAAGGACTTCTTCAACCCCGCGGCGCCATTACTGGCGGTAACGCCCTGGGTGTTCGTGCGGGGCAACCACGAAAACTGCGATCGCGGTGGTCACGGCTGGTTCCGTCTGCTCGATCCGCATCGCGACGTGGAAGAATGCACCAGGACGACGACGCCCTATGCCTTGCGGATCGGCTCGCTGAACCTGCTGCTGTTCGATGGCAGCGATGCCGATGATGGGACCGCAGACGCGACCAAGGTGACGGTCTATCACGACCAGTTGCAAACATTGCTGGCGGACACACCGGCGCATGCGTGGCTGCTTACTCACCGGCCGATCTGGGCGCTGGCGCAAGGGTCCGAGATCAAACCGGGCGCCACGCTGAATGCCACCGAACAAGCGGCGATCCGCGATATCGTGCCGGCGGGACTGGACATGGTGCTGTCCGGACACGTCCACGACTTCACCAGCTATGATTTCGGTCCCTCGCATCCCGCGCAGCTTGTCGTTGGCGAAGGCGGTGATGCGAACGATGCCATAACGCAGCCGGTCTACCCGGGTATCGCCATCGACGGGATGAAGATACGCCGCGTCCTGGCGATCCCGGACTATGGATATGTCGTCCTGCGCCGCGTGAGTCAGGGTTGGACCGGCACCGTGTATGCGACAACCGATCAGGTGCTGGCACACTGCCGACTGCGCGGCCGCGACGTCGCCTGCCGAGCCACCGCGCACTGATGGCGGACCCGACGCGTGAGGCCGCATTCGATCTTCTGACAGCAGTGCTGGATCGTCGTCGGCCGCTCGAGGAGGCATTGGACGCGCTCCCCGTTTTGGCCTCGCGGGACCGTGCGGCCGCCCATCGGCTCGCCGCTGCGGTACTTCGGCGCATGGGAACGCTGGACGCGGTGCTCGAGCCGTTCCTCCGCAAGGCGCCGCCCGAACCGGTGCGCTGTGTGCTGCGGATTGGAGCGGCGGGGCTCTTGCTGCTGGATACGCCGACACATGCGGCGGTGGCGACCGCGGTTGCCCTGGCACGTTCCCGCGGGCTGGCCCCGTTTGCCGGCCTGGTCAATGCGGTGCTCCGCCGTGTGGCGGAAGCTGGCCGCGCGGCGCTAATGGACCTCGACTCGCCGCGCCTGGACACGCCGGCGTGGCTTTGGACCTCCTGGGGAGACAACGCGCGCGAAATTGCGCTGGCCCATCAGCGCGAGGCGCCGCTCGACGTGACCCTCAAACCGGGAGGCGAGCTGCTGGGTGGTACCATGCTGCCGACAGGCTCACTGCGCTTCCCCGCCGGAACCCACGTCGCCGAGATCCCAGGCTTTGACCATGGTGAATTCTGGGTGCAGGACGCGGCTGCCGCTCTGCCGGCTGGACTGCTCGCTGCGCAGCCTGGCGAGTGGGTGGCGGATCTCTGCGCCGCCCCGGGCGGCAAGACGGCGCAGCTTGCTGTTACCGGCACAGCGGTTGTCGCCGTCGAGCGTGACCCTATGCGCCTGGAACGTCTAAGGGATAACCTGCGGCATTGGCATCTGCAGGCGGACCTTGTTCAGGCGGATGCCGCGGCGTGGGATCCCGGCAGGCACTTCGACGCCGTGCTGCTGGACGCGCCCTGCAGCGCCACCGGGACGATCCGCCGTCATCCCGACGTGCCACACCTCAAACGGCCGCGCGATGTACGGGCGCTGGCGGCGACGCAGGACCGGCTGCTGAGAGCCGCTGCCATCATGCTGCGCAAGGGTGGTCGGCTGATCTACTCGGTGTGCTCGCTCCAGCCCGAGGAGTGCGTGCCCCGGGTCGAGGCTGCCGTGGCTGGCGGCGATCTGCGGCATGATCGCTTCACGCCGCAGGAACTCGCTGCCTTGCCGGAGGCGCTGACACAGGAGGGCTTCCTGCGCACGCTGCCCAGCATGTGGGCCGAGCGTGGCGGGATGGACGGTTTCTTCGCCGCGCGCCTGATCAAGACCTGATACGCCGGCTTGTGTTCCGCCGACCTGACTGTCTACATCGAGGCCATGCCGGCATTGCGACCCACCCGAGTCACCGTCGCGCCAAGTATCCTTGCGGCCGATTTCGCTCGATTGCGAGACGAAGTGGCGGCGGTCGAGGCGGCGGGCGCCGACTGGCTGCATCTCGACGTGATGGACGGCCATTTCGTGCCGAACATCAGCTTCGGCCCGGCTGTCTTGAGCAGCCTGCGCCCGCACACCAAGTTGCCGTTCGATGTGCATCTGATGATTGCACCGGTCGATCCCTTTATCGCGGCATTTGCCGATGCCGGCGCCGACCACCTTATCGTGCATCCCGAGGCCGGGCCGCATCTGCATCGCACGCTGCAGCTCATACGCTCGCACGGAAAGCGTGCGGGCGTCGTGTTGAATCCGGCGACGTCCGTGGAAAGCGTTGCGTGGGTGCTCGATCTCGTCGACATCATCCTTGTGATGACGGTAAATCCAGGATTCGGCGGCCAGGAATTCCTCGCATCGCAATTGCCGAAGATTACGGAATTGCGTCGGATGATCGATGCCTCGGGCCGTTCGATTGCGTTGTCGGTGGATGGCGGCATTTCGCCCGGAACGGCGCCCCGTGTGATCGACGCCGGTGCCGACACACTGGTTGCCGGCACGGCAGTGTTCGGCGCGACTGACTACGCGGCGGCCATCGCCGCGTTGCGCGGTGAGGGGTCGACCGGGTGAGCGCGTCGGACCCTCGGCGCTGGTTGCGCGATGCGCGCCGCGCGATGGCGCGGCTGCCGAGCCTGCGGATGGGACGCGTGCCTGACGCTCCGGCGCTGCCTGTGCGCGATCCTTGGCCGGGCGACCCAGGCCGTGGCGCAAGGCTGTTGCGGGGAGAGTTGGAATTCGGCGGTGGCGTGCGCGTGCTTCAGCCAGGAGCCTGGAGTGATGGCTCCGATTCCGCCCTGCTCGCTGCGTTTGCGCACGGCTTCACCTGGCTGCGCGATCTGCGCGCTCTCGGCACCGATGCGGCCAGGTTGCGCGCGCGTGCGCTTGTGGCCGAATGGATCAACTCGCCGCGGGGTGAGGAAGTTGCGCATCGTCCAGATGTTGCCGGCGCGCGGATTGCCGCCTGGCTGGGCCATTACGACTTCTTCGCCGCGTCGGCGGACGATGCGTTCCGCCAAAGGCTGATGGCCAGGCTGGTCTCCGATGCCCGCAGCCTGTCGGCGACCCTGCCCGCTGAGGAGCTGGATGCACGGGCGCTGACAGCACTCAAAGGCCTGATCGCCGCGGCCGTGGCACTGCCGGAGCATGCCGGCTTCCTGACCCGTGCGTTGCGCTTCCTGCCGCAGGAAATCGCTCGGCAGGTGCTGCCGGATGGTTGCCACGCGGAGCGCAGCCCCGCCGTCCAGCTTGCCGCATTGCAGGATCTTACAGAGATACGCGCCCTGCTGCAGGCATCGCAGACTCAGCCGCCGCCTGTTCTCACCAACGCGATCGAGCGGATGGCGCCTGCGCTACGGGTGATGCGCCATGGCGACGGCGGCCTCGCGCTGTTCAATGGCAGCAAGGAAGACAGCAGCAGCCTGATCGACATCGCGTTGACCCAGGCAGGTCGCAGCGGACGAGGTCCCGCCGCGCTGGCGGATGGCGGCTTTCATCGGCTCCAGGCTGGTCGCAGCGTGCTGATCGTCGACTGCGGTGCTCCGCCTCCGTCGGGCCTGGACCGCTCGGCACACGCCGGCACTCTGTCGATGGAGTTCTCGATCGGGCGAGACCGCATGATCGTAAATTGCGGTGCCATGCCAGGCGGTAGTTCTGAATGGTCGGATGCCACCCGGGCGACTGCCGCCCACTCCACCCTGGTGATTGCCGACGTCAACTCGTCCGAGCTGAGACCGGAGGGTCTGGGCCGTCGTCCGGTGGTTGTGGAGGCGCAGCGCCAGGAGGCCAATGGTGCCCACTGGCTCGAGGCAAGCCATGACGGCTGGAAGAAGCTGTTCGGCGCCGTGCATCGACGCCGTCTCTACATGGCTGAAAGCGGTGACGACGTACGCGGCGAGGACGTTGTGGAAGCGCCGACCCCGCAGCCGTTCACCCTGCGCTTCCATCTGCATCCGGACGTGAAGGCCAGTCTCCAGCAAGATGGCGAGGCGGTGCTGCTTCGCCTGCGCTCCGGCGGCGGCTGGCGGCTCCGTGCCGATGGTGCCCGGCTGAGCCTGGAGGAAAGCATCTACCTCGGCGGGCACCAGCCACGACGTACCGAGCAGGTGGTGCTCACCGGCTATGCCGACGGACCACAGCAAGTGAAATGGGCGATCAGCAGGGTCGGCTGAAAGTCATCGAGATCACCAACGTCGACTTCTCGCTCGCGCAGTTTCTGCTGCCGCTGATGCGCGCAATGCGCGATCGTGGGCATCAGGTTATCGGCGTCTGTGCCGATGGGCCATTCCTGGCGGGGCCGCGCGCTGAGGGTTTCAGGATCGAGACACTGAAACTGGAACGCAGCGTCTCGCTGGTGGCGCATTGGCTGGCATTTCGTGACCTGGTGCGGCTGTTTCGTGCCGAGCGGCCGGACCTCGTGCACGCGCACATGCCGATCAGCGGCTTTCTGGCGCGGCTGGCGGCATGGTGGGCCGGCGTGCCGCGGATCGCCTATACGGGGCATGGGTTCTGGTTCAATTTCCCTGGCTCCTGGCCGCGCACCGCTGTCGGCTTCGCGATGGAATGGCTGGCTGGCCGCGTCACCGACACCTTCTTCACGGTCAGTGAAGCGGAGGCGCGCGACGCAAGGCGGTTGCACATCCACCGAGGCGCCATAGCGGTCGGCAACGGCCGCGATCCGGCACGATTCCGACCCGATCCTGCCGTCCGTCGGCAGGTCCGCGCCGCGCTTGGCGTGTCAGACGAACAGGTGGTGGTGCTCGCGGTGTCTCGGCTGGTCTGGCACAAGGGGTATCCTGAACTGGCGGTTGCCATGCAGTCAGTGCCAGGTGCGATGTTGTGGGTTGCGGGCGAGCGCCTGACCTCCGATCGCGGCCCCGACATGGTGGCTCTGCTGCGGAATGCCGGTCTGGGTGAACGGCTTCGCCTGCTTGGCTATCGGGACGACGTGCCTGACCTGATGGCTGCGGCCGATATCTTCGTGCTGCCAAGCCGGTTCGAGGGTCTGCCGATGTCGGTGATCGAGGCAATGCTCACCGGTCTTCCCGTGGTTGCGACGAATGTGCGTGGTCCTGCGGAGCAGGTGGTGCCGGAGGTGACGGGCCTGCTTGGTGCCACCCGGGAATGCGTCAGCGCTTGCGGCGGCCTTGGCTCGATTGGTGGCCGACCAGGCACTGCGCGCGCGGATAGGCGCGGCGGGGCGCGAACGTGCCGTGGAACGCTACGACGAGGCGAAGGTGCTTGCGCGAACGCTGGACCTGCTGGGGCTGTAGGACTAATCCCGCGCGCATGACCGACATCGTCCCCATCCGCCGCGCGCTAATCTCGGTGTCCGACAAGTCTGGGCTTGTCTCGTTCGCACAGGCGCTCGCGGCGAGCGGCGTGGAGATCCTTTCCACCGGCGGATCTGCCAAGGCGCTGCGCGAGGCCGGTGTGCCAGTGAAGGAGGTGTCTGAACATTCCGGGTTTCCCGAGATACTGGACGGGCGGGTGAAGACGCTAGTGCCGCAGATTCACGGCGGCATCCTGGGCCGACGCGATGTGGCCGACCACGTGGCGCAGATGGCGGCGCATGGTATCGCGCCGATCGATCTGGTTGCGGTGAACCTTTATCCGTTCGAGGCAACGGCGGCGCAGCGTGCGGCGGACGATGAGTGTATCGAGAACATCGACATTGGTGGGCCGGCACTGATCCGTGCCGCCGCGAAGAACCACGAGTTCGTCGCCGTGCTTGTCGAGCCGGACCAATACAACGCGGTGCTCGACGAGATAGCGAACCATGGCGGAACGACGCTTGCGCTGCGCCGACGTCTGGCAGGCGAGGCATATGCTCGGACGGCGACCTATGATGCCGCGATCGCTGCCTGGTTCGCGGAGCGACGCGGGGAGCCGTTGCCGCGCCGCTTCGCGATTGCCGGTACGCGGCGCCAGATGCTGCGCTATGGCGAGAATCCGCACCAGGCGGCGGCATTCTATGTCACCGGAGAGCGTCGCGGCGTCGCGACTGCGGTGCAGGTGCAGGGCAAGGAACTATCCTACAACAATCTGAACGACACTGATGCGGCATTCGAGTGCGTCGCTGAATTCGACGCCCCCACAGTGGCGATCATCAAGCATGCCAATCCGTGCGGCGTGGCCAGTGCGGCGACACTGGCCGAGGCATGGGACAAGGCATTCCTGTGCGATCCGGTCTCGCCATTCGGCGGAATTGTCGCGGTGAACCGCAGACTCGATGCTGGCGCGGCGGAGAAGATCGCGGCGATCATGACGGAGGTGATCATCGCGCCCGAGGCTGATGAGGCTGCGATTGCACTGGTCGCCAAGAAGCGGAATTTGCGCCTGCTCTTGACTGGCGGGATGCCCGACCCGTCAGTATCCGGATTGACGTTTCGCAGCCTGTCTGGCGGGTTCCTGGCGCAGACCCGGGACAACGGCAGGATCGGACAAGAGAGTCTGCGTGTGGTGACGCAGCGCGCGCCGACCGAAGTGGAAATCAGCGATCTGATGTTCGCGTTCCTGGTCTGCAAGCACGTGAAATCGAACGCGATCGTCTATGCCAAAGACAGCGCGACCGTAGGCATCGGCGCGGGCCAGCCGAGCCGCGTAGATAGCGCGCGCATCGGCGCATGGAAGAGCGCGGCAGCGGCCAAGGCTGCCGGCCTCGATGTGCCACTGACGCGCGGCAGCGTGGTGGCTTCGGATGCATTCTTCCCGTTCGCAGACGGGCTGGAGGAAGCCATTGCGGCCGGTGCGACGGCGGTGATTCAGCCAGGCGGGTCGGTGCGGGATAAGGAAGTGATCGCGGCGGCAGACGCGGCCGGTGTGGCGATGGTGTTCACCGGAATGCGGCATTTCCGGCACTGAGGAGTGCCATTACGGTGGAGATTGCTTCGCTGCGCTCGCAATGACACAGGGCAGGTCCAGGCCGTGCTCGCGTGCGCAATCGAGCGCGATGTCGTAACCTGCGTCGGCATGCCGCATGACGCCGCTTGCCGGGTCGTTCCACAGCACGCGTTCGATCCGTCGTGCCGCCGCCTCTGTGCCGTCGCACACGATGACCATGCCGGCGTGCTGCGAGTAGCCGATACCCACGCCGCCGCCATGATGTAGCGAGACCCAGGTGGCGCCGGATGCGCAATTCAGCAGCGCATTCAACATCGGCCAGTCGGACACCGCGTCGGAACCATCAAGCATCGCCTCCGTTTCTCGGTTGGGCGAAGCGACTGAGCCGGCGTCGAGGTGATCACGGCCGATGACGATCGGCGCTTTCAGTTCGCTACGAGCGACCATGTCGTTGAATGCGAGACCAAGGCGATGCCGGTCGCCAAGCCCGACCCAGCAGATGCGTGCAGGCAGTCCCTGGAACCGGATGCGCGAGCGTGCCATGTCGAGCCAGTGATGCAGGTGCGTATGGTTGGGCAGCAGTTCCTTCACCTTGGTGTCGGTGCGATAGATATCCTCGGGATCGCCTGATAACGCTGCCCAGCGGAACGGGCCGATGCCGCGGCAGAAAAGGGGCCGGATGTAGGCCGGCACGAAACCGGGGAAGGCAAATGCGTCGGCTACCCCTTCATCCTTTGCGACCTGCCGGATGTTGTTGCCGTAATCGATCGTTGGCACGCCCATCGCGTGGAACGCCAGCATCGCACGCACATGCTCAGCGATGGATGCGCGCGCTGCTGCGGCAACCTCGTTCGGAGCCGTTTCCCGCCGGCGCTCCCACTGCGCGACAGTCCAGCCCTTCGGCAGATAGCCATTGGCAGGATCGTGCGACGAGGTCTGATCGGTTACCAAATCCGGGCGGACGCCGCGACTCACCAGTTCCGGTAGCACCTCGGCTGCATTTCCCAACAGCCCGACCGATATCGGCTTGCGTTCGCGGCACGATCGTTCGATCACCGCCAGCGCCTCATCCAGCGTGGCAGCCTGCATGTCGAGATAACCTGTCTGCAGCCGCATCTCGATCCTGCTCGGCTGGCATTCGATCGCCAGCAGCGACGCACCAGCCATCGTCGCGGCCAATGGCTGTGCGCCCCCCATGCCGCCCAGACCCGCGGTCAGAATCCAACGCCCCGCAAGGGTGCCGCCGTAGTGGCGCCGGCCGACCTCGACGAATGTCTCATACGTGCCCTGGATGATTCCCTGGCTGCCGATATAGATCCACGAACCGGCGGTCATCTGCCCGAACATCATCAGGCCTTTTCGATCCAGTTCGTTGAAATGCTCCCATGTGGCCCAGTGCGGCACCAAATTTGAATTCGCGATCAGCACGCGCGGTGCGTCAGGATGTGGTGCGGAACACGCCGACTGGTTTGCCGGATTGCACGAGCAGCGTCTGGTCCGCTTCCAGGCGTCGCAGCGTAGCGACGATGCGGTCGTAGCTGTCCCAGTCGCGCGCCGCGCGACCCATGCCGCCGTAGACGATGAGTTCGCCCGGACGCTCCGCCACCTCGGGATCGAGGTTGTTCATCAGCATGCGCAGAGGTGCCTCGGTGAGCCACGACTTCGCGGAAATGTCTGTGCCGCGCGGCGCACGCACGGTCCGCGCATTGCTGATGTGTGCCATGTCACCTCCGATGGCTATTCGATGTCAGGCAGCCCAGCATGCTGTACCGCCTCCGCCAGGCGACCCGAACGCACAAGCGCAATCGCCTTGGCGATGTCGGGCGCCATTTCGCGATCCTCTTCGAGATGCGGCACTTCCGCACGCACCAGCGCACGAACCTTCTCCAGCATTGCACTGGACGTCAGCGGCGCATGGAAATCGCAACCCTGTGTCGCGGCCAGAAGCTCGATGCCGATCACCGCGGCCACATTGTCCGCCATAGGCAGCAGTCGGCGCGCGGCGTGCGCCGACATCGACACATGATCTTCCTGGTTGGCCGATGTCGGAATCGAATCAACGCTGGCCGGTGTGGCGCGCTGGCGGTTCTCCGCGACCAGAGCGGCTGCGGTCACCTGTGGCACCATGAACCCCGAATTCAAACCTGGCTTCGGCGTCAAAAATGCCGGCAGCCGCGATAGCGCAGGATCGATCAGCATGGCGATGCGTCGCTCGGCAATCGCCCCGATTTCGCACAATGCAAGTGCGATGATATCTGCTGCGAAGGCGATCGGTTCGCCGTGAAAATTGCCGCCCGACAGCGCCTCTGGCGGATCGCCGCAGATCAGCGGATTGTCCGATACTCCGTTCGCCTCGGCTCGCAACGTCGCTGCCGCGTGGCGAAGTATATCGAGCGCGGCTCCCATCACCTGCGGCTGACAGCGCATGCAATAGGGATCCTGAACGCGATCGTCTCCAGTGAGATGCGAGGCACGGATCGCACTGCCGGCAATCAATGCGCGCAAGTTGTGAGCGACGTCGATCTGCCCTTTATGGCCGCGCAGCGCATGGATGCGGGGATCGAATGGAGCATCGGAACCGCGTGCGGCGTCGGTCGACAGAGCACCGGTTATCAGGCCGGCCTGCAGCAGCGTTTCCGTCTCGAACAAGCCGGCGAGTGCATACGCCGTGGAAAACTGCGTTCCGTTCAGCAGCGCAAGTCCCTCCTTGGCGCCAAGCACGATCGGCTGCAGGCCGGCCCGCGCCAGTGCCGTGGCGGCAGGCTTGCGTACTCCCGCGTCCTCGATATCGCCAACGCCCATCATCGCCGCAGCCATATGTGCCAGCGGCGCGAGATCGCCCGATGCGCCGACGGAACCCTGCGTCGGCACGATGGGCAGCAGCTCGTGCGATAACATCGCAGCCAGGAACTGCACGATTTCCAATCGTGCTCCCGAGACCCCATGCCCGAGGCTGGCCAGCTTCAGTGCCAACATGAGCCGCACAAGCGGTGCCGGCATGGGCTCTCCAACGCCGGCGGCGTGCGACAGCACTATGTTGCGTTGGAGTGCCGCGAGGTCTGCCGGTTCGATTCGGATGCTCGCCAGGCGGCCGAAGCCGGTGTTGATGCCATAGATCGGTTCACCTCTGGCGAGGATCGCTTCGACGGCGCGAGCGCCGGCGACGACAGCAGCGTGAGCGGCCGGATCGAGCGTTACACCGGCGCCACGATAGATTGCGCGCCAGTCCGCCAGATTGTTCTGCCCAGGCCGCAGCATAACGTCGGCCATGTTGGCCTCACGGTTCGAGCCGGACGTCCAGCAAGGCGAGTTGCCCCTGCTCCACAACATCGAGTGCACGGCGAATCGCCGATTCCAATTGACCAGGGTCGGTTACGCACTCGCCATGGGCGCCAAAGGCCGGGGCCATTGCTGCATAGTCCGGCGTTGGCTCGATCACGCGGCCATACGGATTATTGTCATGCAGAGCGTAACCGGAGGGGAAATACTTGTACAGGTTCCACTCCTGCGAGACATAGCCTTGGTTGTTGCAGATAACCACCAGGATGGGAACGCCATATTGCTGGGCCAGTCCCAGGCATGCCGGCACCGGATTGTAGTTGAATGCGCCGTCGCCGATCACGCAGACGACGATGTCTTCGGGGCGGGCGAGCTTGACGCCGAGGGCCGTGGGCAGGCCGGTGCCGAGTGCGCCTGCCCAGCCGCGGATGTGGCCGATATCGCGGTCACGGAACAGGTGTCTGATCATCGATGGCACCTGGGCGATGATCTCATCGACGACAACCGACCGGTCAGGCAGCAGCTTGTGTAGTGCGTCGAACAGCAGAGCGGCGTGGATACGTTCGTTGCTGCGAACAGTCTCGCGCTCCTTTGCCGCGGCCGCGTTGCTCGCGGCGTTGTGCGCGTGCCAGTGTTCGGTGCGACTTCGTGATTCCGATGTGCGCGGTTGCGCCTGCACCAGCGCGGCAAGTTGCGCGAGGTTGCTGCTGATGTCGCCGGCGATACAGTAGTCGGTGCGGAAGCCCCAGTAGGGCGCGCGCGGCCGCAGCGGATCTTCCTCGATGTGGATGACTGTACAGCCATCCGGTAACTTGGTCTCCTGCGGATGCCACGGCCCGTGGGCGCCGATGACGAGAATGCAGTCGGCATCCTTCAGGTGTGTCTCGATGGGATCAGTCGCGTAGAGTGGATGGGCCCGCGGGAAGTTCAGGTACATCGGCATCCAGTACTCGAACACCGGCGCGCCGACATGCTCGGCAATCGCCACCAGCGCGGCCTGATCCTGAGGCGTACGTGCCGCGTGCTCGGTGACAATCAGCGGCGCACCGCTGCGGATGAGCAACTCCGCTATCTCACGCAGGCTGTCCGTGGGCGCGACCAGTGGCGAGGCCTTGGTCTTGTCGCCCTCCGGTTGGGCGACCTGGCTCATGAGGATGTCGAACGGTACACCGAGCAGCGTCGGTCCACGTGGCACACTCTCCGCGAAATACCAGGCGCGGCGAACGTCGGCGGAAAGGTCGCCGCCGACCCTCACCTCCTTCGCCCACTTCGTCACTGTCTCGCTGTTGCGCACCGGCCCGGCGAGATCCACCAGTAACGTTGGCCATTCCGGACCGGGATCCAAGTTCGGCACCGCGCCATGAGTCAGCGTGTCGGGCGAGACGATCACCATGGGGATGTGTTCGTGAAAGGCCGACCGCATCGCCATCGCGCCATTCAACACGCCGAGACCCGTGGGGAGCAGCACCGCCTGAGGGCGGCCCGTGGCCTTGTAGTAGCCCGAGGCCAGACCGACCGCGAGAATCTCATGGCGACAGTTCAGGTACTTGGGCGTTTCGATGTTCGTGATTGCCTTTCGCTTCGCGAGTGCCTCCCACAGCGGCGCCCATGCGGCTATCGGCGAGCAGAAGATGTAGTCGGCTCCCTGAACCCGAAACAATTCGAGCAGGGCTTCCGCCCCGTTCACCTCTGTCTGGGTCATAGTTCCCTCCGGCGTCTCGCCATCATTGTGCTCGTGCCGCTCAAGGTTGAACAGCGGCGGCCTGCTCACGCAGCACGAAGCGCAGCAGCTTGCCGGTGGCGCCGCGCGGCAGTGACGGCACAAACTCGATTGCGCGTGGATACTTGTAGGGCGCGATCTCGGCCTTCACATGCTCCTGCAAAGCCCGCACGAGCGTTGGGTCGGCTGCGTCAGGATCACGCAGCACGACATAGGCCTTCACAATCGTGCCGCGGTCCGCATCCGGTGCGCCAACTACGCCGCATTCCGCCACCGCCGGATGGGTGAGCAACGCCGCCTCCACTTCCGGGCCAGCTATGTTGTAGCCCGACGACAGGATCATGTCGTCGGAGCGCGCCTGAAACCAGAAGTAACCGTCGGCGTCCTGATGGTAGGTGTCGCCGGTAACGTTCCAGCCTTTCTGCACATATTGGGTCTGCCGCGCATCCGAAAGATAGCGACACCCAGTCGGACCACGCACACCCAGGCGCCCGGAGCTGTCGCGCGGCAAGTCGTTTCCGTCTTCGTCGATCAGCTTGGCCTCGTAACCGGGGACCGGCAAGCCGGTTGCACCTGGCCTGATCAACTCCACCGGTGCGGCGATGAAGATGTGCAGCATTTCGGTGGTGCCGATGCCGTCCATGATCTGTATGCCGGTCGCTGAATGCCACGCGTCCCAGGTCGGCTTCGGCAGCGGCTCTCCAGCCGAGACGCAGATGCGCAAACTGGCGACATCGCTCGGCTGCATCATGCCCAGCATGGCTCGATAGGCGGTCGGTGCAGTGAAGCACACTGTCGGCCGCATGGTGCGGATCGCTTCCAGAAGCGGCACCGGCGACGCTTGTTCCAACAAGACCGAGGCGGCGCCGGCGCGCAGCGGAAACAGCACCGCCGCCCCAAGTCCGAACGTAAACGCGATCGGCGGGCTGGCGATGAAGACATCGTCGGGTCGCGCACGTAGAACCTGTGCTCCGTATGTGTCGCAGATCGCCAGCATGTCCCGATGAAAGTGCATTGTGCCCTTCGGCTCGCCGGTGGTGCCGGAGGTAAATGCGATCAGGCATACGTCGTCTGCCCGCGTGGCACAGGCAGCGCAGGTGTCCGCTTCGTTGGCCATCATCGCCAGCAGATCGTCCGGCTCTGTGCCGCCCATCGAGACAATGCGCAGGTCACCATAGGTACGCCGCGCGGTCCGGAGATCGGCTGTCAGGCGATGATCGCACAGCGCGAGCGCAATACGCGCCTTGGCGATGATCGTGGTGAGTTCCTTGGCGCGCAGCAGGGGCATGGACGCCACCGCGATACCGCCCGCCTTGATCACCGCCAGATAGGCGGCGACCATCATCGGTGTGTTCGGTGCACGCAGCAGCACGCGGTTGCCGGGGATCATGCCGAGCTGTCGCGTCAACACATTGGCGATGCGGTTCACGCGCGCGGCCAGGTCAGCGTAGGTCCACGTCTCGGCCGCCGACCGCAGGCACGGACGCGCGCCGTTGCCGGCGGGAATCTGCCGATCCAGCAGTGCCGTGACGCAATTGAGTTGATCCGGGTAGTGGAGTCCGTCGAGCAACAGGTCCGGCCATTGTTCGCGTGGCGGCAAATTGTCGCGCGCGAAGTCGTCGCGAAGGGACGCGTCCGCCTCGGTTGTCATGGCCCCAGTACCGCGGTCGCCTCAATTTCGACCAGCGCGTCCTGCTCGACCAGGCAGTGCACACCGATCACAGACATGGCCGGAAAGTGCTTGCCCATGACGCGGCGATAACCTTGGCCGATGGCCCTCACTTCGTCCCGATACCTCTTCATGTCTGTCACGAACCAGGTCAACCGAGCGATGGCAGTCGGCTCTGCTCCCGCTTCGGCGAGGATGCTGACAACATTGCGCAGTGTCTGTTCGACTTGTGCAGCCATGCCTTCGGCAAAGCGACCAGTCACTGCGTCCCGTCCGATCTGGCCGGCAAGCAGTACGGTCGGCCCGTTCGCGATGATGCCGTTGCTGTAGCCCGACGGGCGCGGCCACCCGGCGGGCTGCAGGACGCGAAGTGTATCGCTCATGTCACCTCTCCACCGGCGACCACGATCGCCTGGCCAGTCACGGCCGAGGCCGCATCGCGACTCAGGAATGCCACTGCTTCGGCGACTTCCTCTGGCCGTACCAGTTGTCGTTGCGGATTATATCGCTCCAGCGCCGTCCTGGCTTCGTTTTCACTGCGCCCGGTCTGCCGTGCGATGGTCTCGCTCGCGCGACGAACCAGGTCAGTGTCGGTGAAGCCGGGGCAGACGGCGTTCACAGTCACGCCGCTTTGCGCGAATTCGATTGCCAGGCTGCGAGTGAGCCCGATCACGCCGTGCTTCGCGGCGCTGTATGCCGCGGTATAGGCGTAGCCCTTCAACCCGGCGGTGCTCGCGATATTGACGATGCGACCCCACCCGCGGTCAATCATGTGCGGCAGGACGGCCTGGCATGCGATGACGGTCGCAGTCAGATTGACCGCGAGCATCGACGTCCAATCGTGCGCAGTACCCTTGAGGAAGGGCTGTGATAAAGCTGCACCCGCATTGTTTACCAGTATGTCGCATGGGCCGAGTTCGGAGATCGCGTCTTTGAACGCCTCCGACTCCGTCACGTCCACCACCTCGTACGAGGCGTTGAGTTCGACGGCAGCAGTCTGCAATGCGTCGCGATCACGCCCGAGCAGCACGATTCTTATGCCGTCCTGTGCCAGTCGGCGCGCGATAGCCAATCCGATGCCTTTGGCACCGCCTGTGATGATCGCGCGGCGGGTTTGCGTCATATGATGATCGCCGTGTCGTCGTCGCGCTTCAGCGTGCGCTCCAACTGCGCCCTGCCTGCGAGATATTGCTTGGGCCACACCTGGTCAGCATAGCCGAGTTCGGCTGCGGCGTGCAGTGCGAAGTGCGGGTTGGACAAATGCGGCCTGGCGAGAGCGCACAGATCAGCACGACCCGCGGCGATGATGGAGTTCAGGTGGTCATACTCGGTGATATTACCAACCGCCATGGTGGCGATGCCAACCTCATTGCGGATGCGGTCGGCGAATGGTGTCTGGAACATGCGGCCATAGACCGGCTTCGCCTCGATCGACGTCTGTCCGGCGGAGACATCGATCAGATCGACACCGGCATCCTTGAACGCATGTGCGATCAGAACCGCATCGTCCGGCGTGACGCCACCATCCACCCAGTCAGTGGCAGAGATGCGCACCGACATTGGTTTGCGCGCCGGCCAAGCCGAACGCATGGCGGCAAAAACCTCCAGCGGAAAGCGCAGGCGGTTCTTCAGGTTGCCGCCATGGTCATCCGACCGCCGATTGGTCAGCGGCGAGAGGAACGACGATAGAAGATAGCCGTGCGCCGCGTGTAGCTCGACCATATCGAACCCAGCCAGCTCGGCGTATTGCGTTGCCTGCACGAACGCGTCACGCACAGCATCCATGTCAGCGCGTGTCATTTCCCGTGGGATCTGGTTGCGCGGGCTCCAGGCGACCGGGCTCGGCGCAATCACCTCCCAATTGCCGATCTCCAATGGTTCGTCCATTCCCTCCCAACCCAGCCCGGTCGATCCCTTCAGACCGGAATGACCCAGTTGCAGGCAGATTTTCGCGTCGGTTTGGCCATGCACGAACTCCACAACGCGCTTCCAGGCCAGCATCTGTGCATTGCAGTACATGCCAGCGCAGCCGGGCGTGATGCGGCCCTGCGAGGTGACGCAGGTCATCTCGGTGAATACGAGGCCGGCTCCGCCTAATGCTCGTGCGCCGAGATGGACGAGGTGAAAGTCGTTCGGCAGGCCGTCGCGTGCGCTGTAGGTCGCCATCGGTGACACCACGACGCGGTTGGCTAGTCGCATGTCACGCAAATGGAATGGCAGGAACATCGGCGGAACCGGTCGGTTTACTTTTCCGCCGCTGGCGCGCGTTGCGAGCCAGCCTTCCGTCCCTTCGAGCCAGCCGCGGTCGCGCAGTCGGAGGTTCTCATGGCTGATCCGCTGGCTGCGTGTCAGAAGGCTGTAGGCGAACTGCTCCGGCTCCAGATGAGTGTAGCGCGCGACGTTCTCGAACCACTCGGTCGAGTTTCGTGCGGCGGACTGAAGCTTGAGGACCTCGGTGTGGCGCTCTGCTTCATAGGCGGCAAGTGCTGCCCCGATGTCGTCGCCCGACCGGTCGATGCACTGGGCGAGGCGAATGGCATCCTCCAGGGCGAGTTTCGTGCCGGAGCCTATGGAGAAATGTGCGGTATGCGCGGCGTCGCCCATCAGCACGACGCGGCCTCTCGACCAGGTCTCGTTGGAGACGCGATGGAAATTGATGAACTGCGACCCGCGCAGGTGGCGCATGTTGGTCAGCAGCGTGTGGCCGTCGAGCCAAGGCGCAAACAGCCGTTCACAGAAGGCGGTCGAATCCGCCACATCCATCCGATCGAGGCCGGCCGCACGCCATGTCGTCTCGCTTGTCTCCACGATGAATGTCGAGGTGTCTGCGTTGAAGCGGTAGGCATGTGCCTGGAACCATCCAAATTCGGTTTTGACGAAGATGAACGTGAAGGCCTCGAACAGCTTATGCGTGCCGAGCCAGGCGAATTGATTGGTGCGCTCCTCGATGGACGGCTTGAAGTGATCGGCATAACGCGTGCGTATCGCGCTGTTGACGCCGTCGGCCGCGACGATCAGATCGGCATCGTCGAACCCGGTGACGTCGCGCACCTCACGGTTGAAGATCAGTTCGACGCCGAGATTGGCGGCGCGTTCCTGCAGGATGTTCAATAGCCGCTTGCGCTCGATCCCGCAGAAGCCGTGCCCACCCGAGCGAATGACGCGGCCGCGGAAGTGGATGTCGATATCATCCCAGTGCGCGAAGCTTTCGCTGATCCGTGCCTCGGTCAGCGGATCGCCGCCCTTGAGATTGCGCAAGGTCTCGTCTGAGAAGACTACTCCCCAGCCGAACGTATCGTTGGGCGAATTCCGTTCGATCACGGTGAGGTGGTGCGCCGGGTCGCGCAGCTTCATCAGTATCGCGAAGTAGAGACCGGCCGGGCCACCGCCGATGCAAACGATCTTCATCGCGTCTCCGTGCTTGACGGGTGGTTCTTCCATACGCGCATTATCCGCCGCGCCGCAAGGAGGTGCACGATGGTCCATCCGATGTACGGCCCGAATCGCTTCAAGCTGGGTATCTTCTCGGCCAATGCAGACGGTGGCCTCACGCTGACGCGGGTGCCCGAACGCTGGCCGGCGCTCTGGAACGAGGTGGTCGAGGTCGCGCAAATGGCCGACCGGGCGGGCATCGAATTCTTCCTGCCGATCGCGCGCTGGAAGGGGTTCGGCGGCGAGGTGAACAGCCGCGAGTGGAGCTTCGAGACGCTGACCTATGCTGCGGCTCTTGCGGGGCTCACCCAGCGTATCGCGCTGTTCTCCACCGTGCATGTGCCGATGGTGCATCCGGTCTTTGCTGCCAAGGCGCTGGCAACGGTGGATCATGCCTCTGGCGGCCGGGCCGGTCTGAACATCGTTTGCGGTTGGAGTCCGCAGGAGTTTGCTCTGTTCGGCTTGACGATGATCGAAGACCGGTATGCGCAAGGGGCGGAATGGGCGGAGATCATGGAGCGCATCTTCGCAGGCGGTCTGCCGTTCGATTACGGGGGGCAGTTCTACCAGCTCAATGGAGTGTCGGGTCTGCCTACGCCGTTGCAACGGCCACGGCCGGTGACGCTGAATGCGGCATTCTCACCGGTCGGTCGCGACTTTGCAGCGAAGACGGCTGATTTCCTGTTCACCACATTTGTCGATATCGAAGGCGGACGGCCTCACATTGCCGACATGACGGCGCGTGCAAGAGCGGTCGGCCGCAAGGTCGGTGTGTTCACCACCTGCCATGTCGTGTGCCGGCCGACGCAGGCGGAAGCCGAGGACTACTACGAACACTACGCGGTGCGAATGGAGGACACGGTCAGTGTGGACTTCTACATGGGTGCCAAGGAGAAATTCTCCTCATCGCACGATCCCGAGGCATACCGCCTGCATCGAAAGCGGTTTGTCGGGGGCGCCGGCACCTATCCGCTGATCGGCACGCCGCGCAAAATCGCCGAGGAGATGGCGCGGATGAGTGAAGTGGGCTTTGCCGGCACCACGATCTCGTTCGTGAACTTCAAGAACGAGCTGCCGTATTTCATTGAAGCGGTGCTGCCCCTGCTGCGGGAGGCAGGTCTGCGGCAGGAGTAGCGGCGATCTCCCGAGAGCCGACGGCGTCGCTCCTCATGAGCGGTGCTTCAGGTGGCGTGTGTCGACGCAGCTTGACGAGCCGGGAAGTTCTCGTGCCCATGCGCCAAGCTCGCTGCGTTGCACCTTGTTGGTGGCGGTCAGGGGCAAGGCGCTGACGAAAGCAATGTAACCAGGTGCCTTGAAGTAGGTGAGATGGCGCAGCGTGTGCGCGACGATGTCGGTCGCCGCACGCGCCGCGTCGGCGATCGGCTCGCTTGGAACGACGCAGGCCAGCACCTCTTCGCCGCGCAGGTCATCGGGGACGGCAGCGCAGGCGACCTCGCTCACCAGCGGGTGCTGGCGCAGGACACTCTCTACCTCGGCCGCAGCAATGTTCTCGCCGCTGCGACGGATCACGTTCTTCCAGCGATCGACGAAGAGCAGATTTCCTTCCGTGTCGCGTCGCACGACGTCTCCCGTATGGAACCAACCGCCTTCCCAGGCGGATTCGGTTGCCTCAGGGTCTCCGAGGTATTCGGTGAAGAATCCAGCGCGTGGATCGGGGCCCGCCGCGCGCACCAACAGTTCGCCGGGCGTGTCGTCGAGCGTATCCATGCCCGACTGATCGACAATGCGGTATTGCATATTGGGCTGCGGACGACCGAAGCAGGACCGGCCGACATGGCGCGGTTCGTGGCTTGCAATCACAGCGGCTGCGGCGCCGGTCTCTGTCATCGCCCAGGCATCGATCATCGGTATGCCAAAGCGATCCTCGAACCGAGCGTGGTAACGCGGATCGACACCGGGCGCGAAGCCGAACCGCACCATGTGTTCACGGTCATCTGGGGAAGGATCGAGACCCAGCAGCATGCTCGGCATCACGCCGAGGCTGTGCATGATGGTGGCCTTGCTGTCGCGCACCGTCTGCCACCAGCTTCGCGGATGGAACCGGTCGAGCGGGATGATGCAACCACCGGTCATCACCATTGCCAAAGTTGAACAGGCCATTGCGTTCATGTGCGTCATCGGCAGTGGCGTGATTAGCCGATCCTCGCCGGGCCGCAGGGCGCACAGGCCGCCGATCTCGGCATACCAGTGACCGCAGCGCAGAAAGTACTCGTTGGACAACACGCAGCCTTTCGGCTTGCCGGTTGTGCCGGACGTGTAAAGCAGGGCGCACTCCGATGACTCGCGCGGCGCCCCATTGCGTGTTGGCAGGGGCACTTGGAACCGGCGAACCGTCGCCGACGACGGGACATTCGCTGCTTGACTTGCGCAGCTTCGGTACATGTTCCTGCGCGGCGACCGCCAGGCAGAGACCACTGTGCTGCATCAGGTAAGAAAGTTCCGCCGAGCGTAGGTCGGAGTGGAGCGGCACGACGCTCGTGCCCAACCGGTTCAGCGCGAACCAGTGCAGGAACGCTGCCGGCCGGTTGTCCAGCATCAGCCCCACGCGGTGGCCGATACCGTAGCCGGCCGCCGCATAGCAGTCGGCAAGCACTTCTACGGCTGTTGCTGCGTCACCGTAAGTCAGCGTGCCGGCCGTGATGCCGTAACGCTCTGCTGTTTCCTGTGTGACATGGAGGAACGGCCGTTCATGCCAGGCACGAACGGCCTCCCTGAACGCCGCGAAGACGGTGTCGGTCAGAGCGGATCCCAGTGGAACACATCACCCGAACGATCGAGCGGCATGTAGGCCGCCTTCAGTGCCGGGGCTGCGTGCTCGGCGATGGCCTCGGGCGTCCATCCATCGGCACGGTGCACGATGCGGATCGGGCGAGGGGAGCTGAACAGGATGATCTCGTTCATCCGTGTGCCGAAGACCTGGCCGGTTACGTCCTTCGCCGCATCGGATGACAGGAACACCGCCATCGGAGCGTTCTTGTCGGGGGTCATCGCCTGGATTTTCGCCAGCCGCGCTTGCTGCTCCGGTGTGGTGGCCGGGATCGACTGCGTCATGCGGCTCCAGGCGAACGGCGCGATGCAGTTGGAGCGCACGTTATAGCGCTTCATGTCGAGCGCGATGGACTTCGACAGCGCAGTGATGCCGAGTTTCGCAGCCGAGTAGTTGGCCTGGCCGAAATTGCCGATCAGCCCGGAGGTGGAGGAGATGTGCACGAACGTGCCGCTCTCCTGCTTACGGTAGTGTTCGGCCGCGGCGCGGGACACGAAGAAGCTGCCGTTCAGGTGGACGGCGATCACCGACAGCCAGTCGTCGGCCGTCATCTTGTGGAAGATCACGTCGCGCAGGATACCGGCGTTGTTCACCACGCCATCGATCCGGCCGTAATGGTCCAGCGCCGCCTGGATGATCTTCTGCGCCGAACCCCATTCGGCGACGGACTCCGTGCAGATCTCCGCAGCGCCACCCTTCTGCTCGATCAACTGCTTGGTCTGCTGGGCAGGCGTGGCCGACCCACCCTCGCCGGACAGCGAGGCGCCGATATCCGCGACGATGACCTTGGCTCCGGCGGCGGCCATGGCCAGCGCAATCTCGCGACCGATCCCGCCTCCGGAGCCGGTCACAACCACGACCTTGCCTTCCATTATGCCCGCCATCACATCCCTCCTGCGCTGATCGCGTCTGACTACTGGTCGGTAGCAATCGCCACAACCCCTTGACGCCGTGGGCCGGATACGCCATCTGCGGTCAATCAGGACCCAAATGGTCCGATTAGCGCAACGCCAGAGGTTCAAGGGGTTTCGCGGACCATGCTGAGGCTGTCGAAGCTGACCGATTATGCGGTTGTGGTGCTGGTGCGCCTCTCGCGCGAGCAGGGGGTGCAGACGTCTCCGGGCATCGCAGCGACCACGGGCATCCCGGAACCCACCGTGGCCAAGGTGCTGAAAACCTTGGCCGCCGGCGGGCTGGTCGCCTCCCAGCGCGGCGCCCGAGGCGGCTACCGGCTGCTGAGACCGCTCGCCGCCATTCCTGTGGCGGACGTGATCGCCGCCGTGGATGGGCCGATTTCGCTGACCGCATGCGTGGAGGGTTCCACGGTGGAGTGCGAGTCCCAGTGCCTCTGTCCCATGCGAGGACGGTGGGACCCGGTGAACGAGGCGATCCAACAGGCGTTGACGACCATCACGCTGGCCGACATGCAGGACGCTTCCATTCCGCGTGTCTTCCGTATTCCCGCCGCGGCCTCGCTGCCGGCCGCCGATAGGACGACTTGATGTCTGTTACGACACAAACGCTCGATACCGTCCAGTCCCTGACCCAGTCCGGTTACAAATGGGGCTGGGAGACTGAGATCGAGATGGACCTCGCGCCCAAGGGGTTGAACGAGGAAACCATCCGGCTGATCTCGTCTCGGAAGGAAGAGCCCGCCTGGCTGCTGGAGTGGCGGCTGAAGGCGTTCGCCGCCTGGCAGCAGATGACCGAGCCACATTGGGCGCGCGTCGATCATCCGCCGATCGACTATCAGGATCTGCACTACTATGCGGCGCCTAAGAAGAAGCCGGGGCCGAAGAGCCTGGACGAAGTCGACCCGGAACTGTTGAAGACCTACGAGAAGCTTGGCATCCCGCTGAAGGAGCGGGCCATCCTGGCCGGGGTTGATCCCGCGTCCGTCGAGGGCGGCTCGCAGGTAGCGGTCGATGCGGTGTTCGACAGCGTGTCGGTGGCTACGACATTCCGAGAGACGCTGAAGAAGGCGGGCGTGATCTTCTGCCCAATCTCCGAGGCGGTGCGCGACTATCCGGAACTGGTGCAGCAATACATCGGCTCCGTCGTGCCGGTGTCGGACAACTTTTTCGCCGCGCTGAACTCGGCGGTGTTCACCGACGGCAGCTTCGTCTACGTGCCGAAGGGCGTCCGCTGCCCGATGGAGCTGTCCACATACTTCCGCATCAATGCGCGCAGCACCGGCCAGTTCGAGCGCACGCTGATCATCGCCGATGCCGGCAGCTATGTGAGCTACCTGGAAGGCTGCACAGCGCCGATGCGCGACGAGAACCAGTTGCACGCGGCGGTGGTTGAGTTGGTGGCGCATGATGACGCGCAGATCAAATACTCGACGGTGCAGAACTGGTACCCGGGCGATGCGGAAGGTCGCGGCGGCATCTATAATTTCGTGACCAAGCGCGGCGCCTGTCGCGGGGCACGCAGCAAGATCTCCTGGACGCAGGTGGAGACGGGTTCGGCAATCACCTGGAAGTATCCGTCCTGCGTGCTGCATGGCGACGACAGCGTCGGTGAGTTTTACTCTGTCGCGGTGACCAACAACCGCCAGCAGGCCGATACCGGAACCAAGATGATCCATATCGGCAGGCGGACCAAGAGCACGATCATCTCCAAGGGTATCAGTGCGGGCAGGTCCAACAACACCTATCGCGGCTTGGTGCGTGTGCTGCCTAAGGCGTCAGGTGCGCGCAACTTCACGCAGTGCGACTCGCTGCTGATCGGCGATCAGTGCGGTGCACACACTGTACCATATATTGAGAGCCGCAATCCGACTGCGAAGGTCGAGCACGAAGCGACGACCTCGAAGATAGCGGACGACCAATTGTTCTATTGTCGCCAGCGCGGTCTGTCGGAAGAGGACGCCGTGAACCTGATCGTCAACGGGTTCTGCAAGGAGGTCCTGAAGGAACTACCGATGGAGTTCGCCGTCGAGGCGCAGAAGCTTCTGGCGGTTAGCCTGGAAGGTTCTGTAGGTTAAGGAACGCATTATGCTCGAAATTCGCGGCCTTTCCGCCGCCATCGAGGACAAGCAGATCCTGCACGGCATCGATCTCACGGTGCCGCAAGGGCAGGTGCACGCCGTCATGGGGCCGAACGGCTCCGGCAAATCGACGCTCGCCTATGTGCTGTCGGGACGCGAGGACTACGTGGTCACCGACGGTTCGGTGTCATTCGATGGCCGCGACCTGCTTTCGATGGAACCGGAGGAGCGCGCGGCGGCGGGGTTGTTTCTCGCATTCCAGTACCCTGTAGAACTGCCGGGCGTCGGCAACGCCAATTTCCTGCGCACCGCACTGAACGCGCTGCGTCGGTCGCGCGGCGAGAGCGAATTGGATGCGGTGCAGTTCCTTAGGTTGGCGCGGGCAGAGACGAAGCGACTGGCCATGCCGGAGGACATGCTGCGCCGTAATGTCAACGTTGGCTTCTCCGGTGGCGAGAAGAAGCGCAACGAGGTGCTGCAGATGGCGATCCTGCGACCTCGGCTTGCGATACTCGACGAAACGGACAGCGGGCTGGATATCGATGCGCTGAAGATCGTTGCCGATGGTGTGAATGCGCTGCGCGGGCCGGATTTTTCCGCATTGGTCATCACGCACTATCAGCGACTGCTCGACTACATCGTGCCCGACCGTGTGCACGTTCTGGCCGGGGGTCGCATCGTGCGTTCGGGTGGACCGGAGCTTGCGCACGAACTTGAAGCGAAGGGCTACGCCGGCATGGTAGCGGAGGCGGTATGACGGCTGCGGTGCAGACCGGCGTCGCGGGCTTCCTCGCGCGCTTTGAAGCGCAGCGTGATCGCTTGCCCGGCGATCCAGCGCCTACGGATAGCCGCTGCCGATGCCTTCCGCCGCGCGGGGCTTCCTGGTGCATCGTCGGGTCGACGCGAGGAGGCATGGAAATACACCAGCCTGCGTCCCGTGGCCGACGCATCATTCCTGCAGCCTGTGACGCCCTTTGCTGGCGATAGTCGGTTGCTGGCCCGCCTGCCGCGCATCGCGGCGCCGCGCATTGTCTTCGTTGATGGCCAGTTTTCGGCGGAATTGTCGGCGTTGCCGGCCGGCGTCGAAGTCCTGCGCTTCGCTGATCGTGGCGAATTCGGCACGCTTGCGCGCCCGGACAGCGAACCGCTGGTCGCGCTGAACACGATGCTGGCAGAGGATGGCGTTTCGCTGTCGGTACCAGAGAATGTCGATGCTGGCCTGTTGCTGCTGGTGAGCGTCGCTAGCGATAGAGCCGCGTTTCATCCCCGACACGTCATCCGTTTGGCACGAGGCGCTCGCCTGAGTTTGCTGGAGCTGTCGGTCGGCGACGGCAGCTACCTGCACAATCCGGTCTTCGAAGTGCACGTGGGCGATGACGCGAGTCTGACGCATGTCCGCCTGCAGAATGAAGCGCTTGCGGCGTTCCACCTGTCCACGCTGTATGCCGAAATCGGCGAGCGTGGCACCTACGACAGCTTTGCGCTCAACCTCGGCGGCCGCGTCGTTCGCACCGAGGCGCACGTCAGGCTGGGCGGTGCCAAGGGAATAGCACATCTGAATGGTGGGCAGCTGCTCGCTGGAACGCAGCATGCCGACTTCACTACCGTTGTGAAGCACGACGCACCGTCGTGTAGCTCGCGACAGACCGTGAAGAATGTGCTGGATGGCCGGTCGCAGGCCGTGTTCCAGGGCCGCATCGAGGTGGCGCGCATCGCGCAGAAGACCGACGGATATCAGATGAACCAGACGTTGCTGCTGTCGCCGGATGCTGAGATTGACACAAAGCCGGAACTGGAGATTTTCGCCGACGACGTAAAGTGCAGTCATGGTGCCACGGTGGGCGAGTTGGATGCCGACCAGTTGTTCTATCTGAGAACGCGCGGCATTCCCGACGCGGAGGCGCGCTCGATGCTAGTACGCGCATTCCTCATAGAGGCGCTCGATGCTGTGACAGACGAGCCGGTCCGCGGCCTGTTGGATCGCGCGGTTGAAGGCTGGTGGGAGAGGCAGGCAGCATGAACGTCACGATGCGCCCTGCCATCCTGGATGTTGCTCGCATTCGCGAGGACTTTCCTATCCTGCGCCAAAAGATACGCGGCAAGGATCTGGTGTTCCTCGACAGTGCGGCCTCGGCACAGAAGCCGCGCGTGGTGATCGATGCAATGTGCGAAGCGATGGAGATGCAATACGCCAACGTCCATCGCGGCTTGCACTGGATGAGCGAGCGCACGACGGACGCCTACGAGGCGGCACGTGATGCTGTAGCGGCTCTGCTGAATGCGCGCGATCGACACGAGGTGGTGTTTACGCGGAACATCACCGAATCACTGAACTTGATGGCGCACAGCTACGGGCGTGGCGTTCTGAAGCCCGGCCAGGCAGTGGCGATTTCGGGTATGGAGCACCACTCCAACATCGTGCCCTGGCAGTTGTTGCGCGACGAGCGTGGCATCGAACTGCGGGTCGTGCCGGTTACCGACGCCGGTGAATTGGACATGAACGCGTACGAGGCGCTGTTGGCCGACGGCAAGGTCGGGCTGGTGTCGATGACGCACATGTCCAACGTACTCGGCACTTACACACCAGTCGAACGGATCGTGCGAATCGCGCATGCGCATGGCGCCCGGGTGCTGTTCGACGGCGCGCAGGCCGTGGTGCATCGTCGTGTCGATGTGCAGGCCTTGGACTGCGATTTCTATGCCTTCACTGGCCACAAGCTGTACGGACCCACCGGCATTGGTGTTCTGTGGGGCCGGCGCGAGCTATTGGACGCGATGCCACCTTTCCTCGGCGGCGGCGAGATGATCTCGTCCGTCTCGTACGAGCGTTCCACCTGGGCCGAGGTGCCGCACAAGTTCGAAGCCGGCACACCGCCGATCCTTGAAGGTATCGGGCTGAAGGCAGCGATCGATTACGTGCAGTCGATCGGCTACGACGCGATCGCCGCGCACGAATCATCGCTGACCGACCATGCATTGGCGCGCCTCGACGCGATCGACGGCGTGCATATCCTGGGTCGGGCACAGGATCGCGGTGGTGTAGTGTCATTCGCGCTCGATCGCGCGCATGCTCACGACGTGGCCACGCTGTTGGATCGCCAGGGCATTGCGGTGCGTGCCGGTCATCACTGCGCTGAACCATTGATGCACCGCTTCGGCCTGGAAAGCACGGCGCGCGCCAGCTTCGCGATCTACACCACGCATGACGAGATCGACTACCTGGCCGATACGCTTTCGCGCGTGCGGGAGTTCTTCAAGTGACGGACACGTTCGACGACCTGCGCGATCTGTATCAGGAAGTGATCCTGGATCATGGTCGTCGCCCGCGGCATGCGCGACGGCTGGAGAGTTTCGACGCCAGCGCAAAGGGCGACAACCCGATGTGCGGCGACCGCATCGAGGTGTGGGTGAAATATGGACCCAACGGCACGATCGCCGACACCGGTTTCCAGGCGCGTGGGTGCGCGATCAGCGTTGCCTCCGCCGATCTGATGGCGGAGACGGTGATCGGCCGCAGCAAGGCTGATACGCGCGCGCTGTTCGACGCGTTCCGCGAGATGGCGCGCACCGGCACGTGCCCGCATTGCGACGCTGCGCTCGCCGAGCCGCTGGAACGGCTGGAACCACTGGCTGGTGTGCACGAGTACCCATCGCGGGTTAAGTGTGCGACGCTGGCCTGGCACGCGCTGGTCGCGGCTTTGGAGGGTGGCAAGGAGGCGAGCAGTGAATAACATGACGCAGCGCCACGCCACCTGGACCCCGGACGGCGAAGGTGCGCCGAAACCGACCGAAGACGCGATCATCACCGCGATCGCAGAGGTCTACGATCCGGAAATCCCGGTGAATATCTACGAACTTGGCCTGATCTACGCGATCGAGATCGCCGACGACAATGCGGTGAAGGTGGAAATGACCCTGACGGCACCAGCGTGCCCGTCGGCGCAGGAACTGCCTGAGCAGGTCCACAATGCCGTCATGACCGTCCCGGGCGTCGCCTCGTGTGATGTGGAGACCGTATGGGACCCGCCCTGGGACCCGAGCCGCATGACCGAAGAAGCGCGGCTGCAGTTGAACATGTTCTGATCGACAACGACATAGAGCGAACCATGAGCACGACCATTACTGCCCCTCGCAAGCCCCGCGCCCTGCCGCCGCTGATGACGCTGACCGATGCCGCAGCGGACCGGCTGCGGGCGCTGTATGCGAAGGGCGAGCAGGGCAAGCTGCTGCGTATCGGCGTGAGGACAAAGGGATGTTCCGGTCTGTCATATGACATGACCTGGACCGACGAAGCGGGGCCGGGTGACGAGGTGGTCAACGACAAGGGACTTACGGTGCTGGTGGATCGTAAGGCCAGCCTCTTCCTCATCGGCACGGTGATGGACTACGAAGTGAAGGCGCTCGCCTCTGGCTTCACCTTCACCAACCCGAACGAGAAGGGGCGCTGCGGCTGCGGCGAGAGCTTCCACGTCTGAAATTCCACCAGCCCTGACGAGAATATGAACCGACTGCCCTGATTCTGCCGCCTTGCCCACTCGCAATGCGGGTGTGCAGGCACTGATGCCAATCGGCTGGCAGGACATCTTCGGCCAGGGCGTCGACTGGCTGCGTCAGCATGTCTTCCTGCCGGCTCTGTTTGCACAGCTTGTCTGTGTGCTGTTGCTCGTCGGCGCGGCGCGGTGGGCTGCGCCTGCACTCCAGCGGGCATGTTTCGAACTCACCGGCCGGGTTGCCGCAGGACCGCTTCGGTCCATCGCGATTGCCTTCGCACGGGTGGCGGACTGGATCGCCCTCCTGCTTGTCCTCTGGTTCGCGCATCTCGCCTTCAATGCAGCAGGCAATCGCGCCGATCTGCTGCGACTGGCGGAGAGCCTCGTGCTGGTCTGGGTGCTCATCCGGCTCAGCTCGATGCTCGTTCGAGACGAGCGGCTGGCGCGCGCGATCGCAGTTCTCGCCTGGGTTGTAGCGGCGCTGAATATTGCCGGGCTGATCACACCCGTCATCAATCTGATGGACGCCATGGCGGTGCCGGTGGGCAATTTCCGCGTCAGCCTGCTGCTGGTGCTGAAGGGCGCGGTCACCCTGGCCATTTTCGTATGGATCGCGAACGCGCTCTCCCGCCTGATCGATCAGCGGCTGCGCGTATTCGGACCGCTTACTCCCGCCGTGCATGTGCTTGCCGCCAAGCTTGTCCGCATGACGCTGCTGCTGGTTGCCGTAGTGCTGGCGCTGGGCTCGATTGGCATCGACCTGACGGCCTTTGCCGTCTTTTCGGGCGCAGTTGGCGTCGGTGTCGGCTTTGGGTTGCAGAAGGTGGTGTCGAATCTGGTCAGTGGCGTGATCCTGCTTCTGGATCGTTCGATCAAGCCAGGCGATGTGATCGAGATCGAGGGCACCTATGGCTCGGTCATTGCGCTCAATGCGCGGTATGCCTCGGTACAGACGCGTGACGGCAAGGAGTATCTGATCCCGAACGAGGACCTGATCACCGAGCGGGTCACCAACTGGTCGTTCTCCAACGACTTGATCCGGATGCACGTGAAGGTGGGCATCTCCTACCGCTCCGATCCGCACGAGGCGATACGATTGGCCTTGGAAGCGGCCCGCGATGTGCCGCGGGTTCTGTCGGAACCTGCGCCCAACTGTGTGTTGGTTGCCTTCGGCGACAGCACGATCGATTTGGAGTTGCGCTTCTGGATCAACGATCCGGCGAACGGCACAGCGAACGTGCGGAGCGCGGTGATGCTGAACCTGTGGGATCTCTATCAGGAGAACGGCATCGAACTGCCCCACCCGCAGCGCGAGGTTATGCTGCGCAATCCCGAGGCTGTGGCGAGGGCGCTGGCGACGCCAGATCAGATGGCGAAGACGACAACGCTCTCGAGACGGGCGGACCAGAGGAACTGATCAATGGGCGCTGCGGACTTCAGGCGATAGCCTGCCTGCCGCAAAGTTCGTGCATCACGCGACAACGTGGCGGGATTGCAGCTCACGTAAATGACCACTGGTGGTTTCGCCACAGCAATTTGTGCGACCTGAGGTGCGGCCCCGGCGAAGGGCGGATCCAATACGACGCCCGTGAAGCCACGGAGTTCCGTTGCCTGCAGCGGCTGACGCGCAAGGTCGCGCTGTGTCACTTCGATGCGGCCAGCGAGACCGGCGTGATTGGCGGCGATACGCAGTGCAGATGCGGACGCCGCGTCGCCCTCCCATGCTGCGACACGGATGCGCTCAGCCATCGCAAAGGTAATGGTGCCGCAGCCGGCGAACAGTTCCGCGATGCGTCCGTTCGTGGGAAGCGCATCGAGAACCGCCGCGATGATACCGGTCTCGCCCGCTGCCGAAGCCTGCAAGAAGGCGCCGGGTGGCGGCGTGACGGTGACACCCGAGAGCGATGTCGTGGGCGGGCGCAGCACAGCGACCGGTTCCGGCTCATCGTTGCCGAGAGCCCAGGCGATGCGCGGCAATCCATGTGTGCGTGCAAACTCGGCCAGGGTAACGCGATCCGCCAATTCGAGTGACGCATCGCTGCGAACCAGCAGGTCGATGCCGGAGTCGAGCAGATTGGCGATAACCGAACCTTCACGCCGAAACGCCTGGAGACGGGCCAACAGACCGCGCAGTGGTGACATCAGGCCGACCAGCGCCGGATGCAGGACAAGGCACATGGTCAGGTCGACGACTTCTCTGCTGCGCTGTCGATGCAGGCCGAGGACGACACCGCCGCGACTGCGACGCGCGGCGAGGTCCATGCGGCGGCGCTCGCCGGGCCTCGTGCGTACTGGTGGCGATAAGGTGACATCGGTGAAGCCTGCACGACGGAGGGCAGTTGCCAGCAGGTCGCATTTCTGCGCGATGTAGGCTTCGTCCCGTAAGTGCTGCAGCGTGCAGCCGCCGCAGGTGCCGAAATGCGGGCAGTCCGGCTGCGCGGGCCCCTCTACGCTCAGCCGCCGAATGCCGAAAGCCCGGTCTGTGCACGGCCGAGAATGAGCGCGTGAACGTCGTGCGTGCCCTCGTAGGTATTCACCGCTTCCAGATTCATCACATGGCGGATCACATGGTACTCGTCCGCCACGCCGTTGCCCCCGTGCATATCTCGCGCCGTTCGCGCGATGTCCAGTGCCTTGCCGCAGTTGTTTCGCTTCAGCAGGCTGATCATCTCCGGCGCTGCGTTGTGTTCGTCGATCAGGCGCCCGAGCCGTAAGACCGACTGCAAGCCGAGAGTGATCTCGGTCTGCATATCGACCAGCTTCTTTTGAATAAGCTGCGTCGCCGCCAGAGGCCGGCCGAACATGACGCGCTGCATTGTGTAGTCGCGCGCCGCCTGCCAGCAGAACTCCGCCGCTCCAAGCGAGCCCCAGGCTATGCCGTAGCGCGCATTGTTCAGACACGAGAACGGCCCGCGCAGTCCCTTGACGCCAGGCAGTATCGCGTCCTCTGGCACCGCGACGTCATCCATCATGATCATCCCGGTGACCGATGCCCGCAGCGAAAACTTGCCTTCGATTTTTGGCGCGCTCAGCCCCTTCATTCCCTTCTCGAGGATGAACCCGCGGATATCGCCCGCGTCGTCCTTCGCCCAGACCACGAACACATCGGCGATCGCCGAGTTGGTGATCCAGGTCTTGGACCCGTTCAGCACAAATCCTCCATCGACACGCTTCGCCCGCGTGCGCATCGATGACGGATCCGACCCTGCGTCAGGCTCGGTCAGGCCGAAGCAGCCGACCCACTCGCCGCTGCGCAGCTTAGGCAGATATTTTTGCTTCTGTTCCTCGGAGCCAAAATCCCAGATCGGATACATCACCAGCGACGACTGCACGGAAAACGCAGAGCGATAGCCGGAATCCACCCGCTCCACTTCGCGCGCTATAAGGCCGTAACTCACGTAGTTCACACCGGCGCAACCATAACCCTCCAGAGTGGCGCCGAGGAATCCCATCTCGCCCATCTCGTTCATGATCTCGCGGTGGAATTTCTCGTGCCGGTTCGCCTCGATCACGCGTGGAAACAGCTTCTCCTGGCAATACTCGCGCGCGGTGTCACGGATCGCGCGCTCCTCCTCGGTCAACTGCTGATCGAGCCGCAGTGAGTCGTCCCACTGAAAGGACGTGAAGTGGCTCCTGTGGCGGATCGGCACGTCGTTCATGCCTCGCTCTCCCCTTTCTTCGCCGTGGTACGCGCGCGCAGCAACATGAAGGCCGGCATTTCGTCACCAAAACCTTTGACCCCTTGGCCAAGGTCTTCATCGCGGGGGGACGGCTCGCGACGCTTGGTCTCACGCGTCGGTGGCGCGCGCTGCTTGTCCGGAGGCGGCTTTGCTGCCCGCTGTCGCGGCGCCGGCTTTTCGCGCGCCGGTGACTTCTCGCGCGCCGGAGCTTTTGGCCGTGATGCCCGACCTCGACCTCGCCGCCGGCGCCCATCGTCTTCGGACCAGTCAACCGGATCGAGCCCCTCGACATTCATCGGCGGTATCGGATGCCCGGTCAGCTTTTCGATCGCCTCCACCGCGCCGCGGTCGTCCGGCATCGCGATGGTGAATGCGCGCCCCTCCAGCCCTGCGCGGCCGGTCCGCCCGATGCGATGCACATAGTCTTCGGCATGATGCGGCACATCGAAATTGAACACATGCGAGAGGCCACCAATGTCGAGTCCCCGCGCCGCCACGTCGCTGCACACCAGCAACTGCAATTCACCAGCCTTGAATTTCTCCAGCGTCGCGAATCGAACCGTCTGTGCCATATCGCCGTGCAACGCACCGACACTGAACTTATGTCGCGTCAGCGACTTGTGCAGGATGTCCACGTCGCGCTTGCGATTGCAGAAGATCAACGCGTTCTGCACCTTCTGGGTTCGGATCAGCCTTCGCAGCAATTCGCGCTTGTCATGCTCAGCCACCAGCGCAAGACCCTCGGTGATCGTCGTGGCGACCGAAGCGGGGCGCGATACCGAGATCTCCTTCGGATTGGACAGGAAGGCATCCGCCAGGCGACGGATTTCCGGAAACAGTGTCGCACTGAAGAACAGCGTCTGCCGGTTGCGTGGCAGCAGCGACACGATTCGCTCGACGTCCGGGATGAAGCCCATGTCCAGCATGCGATCGGCCTCGTCGATCACCAGGATCTTCACGTCCGACAGCAGGATGGAGCCCCGCTCGAACATGTCGATCAGGCGGCCTGGCGTGGCGATCAGCACATCGACGCCGCGCATGAGGACGTCGCGCTGATCGGTCATGCTCTCCCCGCCGATGACCAGCGCGTGGGCCAGCTTCAGGTACTTGCCGTACAGGATAAAATTCTCCGCGACCTGCAAGGCGAGTTCGCGCGTCGGCTCCAGGATCAGGCTACGAGGCATCCGCGCCCGCGCACGCGAACCGGTGAGAATGTCGAGCATCGGCAGGGTGAAACTTGCGGTCTTGCCGGTGCCCGTCTGTGCCGCCCCCAGCACGTCGCGGCCCATCAGCACGACGGGGATTGCCTGTTCCTGGATTGGCGTGGGATGCCGGTAGCCCATTTCAGCAATCGCACGCAGCACTGGCTCCGACAGGCCGAGTTCAGCGAACAGCGGGCGCGATGTCTCTTCGCTGATCGGTCCGGTCACTGCGATCGGCGCGTGTTCAGTCGATTCCGCCGGGGCGGTCGTGGTGTCGTTCAAGTCCGGTCCAGTCGCTGGCTCATGGCGGCGCTGCGGCGCAACGCCCGCGCGGAAGCCGCCTCGCGACGGTCCGCGCGTAACGAGCGGGGTATCAGGAGTAAATCGCTGAAAGTCAAGTTCATAGCACCGGCGCGTGAGCGAGGCGCGAGATTGCGCAACCCAAGCCAGCCCGGACATATTGCGGCAACTCTGAGGGGCGATGGTGCCAGGATGGTCAATCGAAAGGTTCCGAGTCTATGCCGCCCGATCGCGTTGGCGGCGCTTGGCCTTATGGCAGGCGGTCTGGTCGCTCTACCAGGTCCTGCCAGTGCACGGGTCTGGGTTGGCTTCGGCTTTCCGCTGTTCGTCGGTCCGCCAGCCCTTTATTACCCGCCTCCGGCTTACTATCCGCCTCCGGCCTACTATCCACCGCCGGCCTATTATCCGCCCCCTCCAGCCTACTACGGCCCGCCACCGGGGTCTTACGTGCCGCCGTCGGCGCAGTACACGCCGTCTAATCAGTCCTGCGAGTCCGGAGCGGCAGTTTGTCCGATGGAGCATCCCGTTGCGCGCGGCTCCGCCTGCTACTGCACCACGGCACAGGGCCGGGTGTGGGGCCGCGCAACATGATGGCGGTCGCACCGGGCGCAGGCCCGCCCGAGGGAGCGCAGGACAATCCCCGCGATCCACCGCCCGCTGCCAAACCGAACCACACGGCGCGAATTGAAGACTATGCACTGATTGGCGACTGTCACAGCGCTGCGTTGGTCAGCCGCGAGGGCTCCATCGACTGGCTGTGCTGGCCCCGTTTCGACAGTGGTGCCTGCTTCGCCGCGCTGGTTGGCACTCCGGACAACGGGCGCTGGCGCATTGCTCCGGCTGAGGCGCCTGTCCGTATCAGTCGACACTACCGGCCTGGCACGCTGATCCTCGAGACGATCTTCGATACGCACGATGGCAGCGTCGCGCTCATCGACTTCATGACCGCGGCCACAGGTCAGTCATCCGTGGTGCGCATCGTCGAGGGGCGCAGCGGCCAGGTCGCGATGCGGCTCGATCTCGCGCTGCGTTTTGAGTACGGCTCCGCGGTGCCATGGGTTACCCGCCTGCAGCACGGGAGGGGACTGCGTGCCATCGCCGGGCCGGACGTCGTGGTTCTGCATAGCGGTGTGCAGCTCCATGGTGAGAAGCTCACCACTGTTGCCGAGTTCACCGTTGCGGCGGGGCAGCGCGTTGCGTTCACCTTGTCGCATGGCCAGTCGCATCTACCCGATCCGGTGGCGCCACAGGCCGACGCCGCGCTGGACGAGATCGAGGCTGGATGGACCGCCTGGTCCTCGCGCTGTCTCTATCAGGGCGAATGGCGTGATGTGGTGTTGCGTTCGCTGCTCACACTGAAGGCTCTCACCTACTCTCCGACCGGCGGCATCGTCGCAGCGCCTACCACCTCGTTGCCCGAACTGCTCGGCGGCGAACGCAACTGGGACTATCGCTACTGCTGGCTGCGCGACGCCACGTTCACGCTGCTCGCGCTGATGCATGCCGGCTATCGCGAGGAGGCGCAGGCCTGGGGTGCCTGGCTGAGGCGCAGCGTCGCCGGCACGCCGGCGCAGGTCCAGACTCTGTACGGCCTTGCGGGTGAACGCTGGCTCATGGAGTGGGAGGTGCCATGGCTCGCCGGCTATGACGGCGCGCGACCGGTTCGTATCGGCAACGCCGCAAGCTCCCAACTGCAGCTCGATGTCTATGGCGAGCTGATGGACGCGCTGTACCAGGAAATGCATCTCGGACTGGCGCGGCCGACCGCAAGCTGGGGGATCCAGCGGGCTCTCGTCGGGCATCTCGCGGAGATCTGGGATCAGCCGGACGAGAGCATCTGGGAAGTGCGCGGCACTCCTCGTCATTTCACCTTCTCCAAGGTGATGGCCTGGGTTGCAGTCGATCGCGTAATCCGCGGCGCGGAGGAATTCAGTCTGCCGGGCAGGGTCGATCAGTGGCGCGCGTTACGGCAACGCATCCACGATTCGGTGTGTCGGGAGGGTTTCAGCGAGGAGAAGCGAAGCTTCGTGCAGTACTATGGCGGCGATGCGCTGGATGCCAGCCTGCTGCTGCTGCCACTGGTTGGCTTCCTGCCCCCCGAGGATCCGCGCATCAAGGGAACCGTGGCCGCAATCCAGCGCGAATTGACGGTTGATGGCTTGGTGCTGCGCTATCGCACGCATGAAGGTGTCGATGGGCTGCCGCCTGGTGAGGGCGTTTTCCTTGCCTGCAGTTTTTGGCTAGCCGACAATCTGATCTTGCAGGGCCGCAAGCGCGAGGCACGCGCTCTGTTCGAACGTCTGGTGGGGTTGTGCAATGACGTGGGGCTGCTGGCGGAGGAATACGATCCGCGTGCGCGCAGGCAGTTGAGCAATTTCCCGCAGGCATTCTCGCATCTGGCGCTGATCAACACGGCGCTGAACCTGCACAACCACGGTCCAGCGCATAAGCGGCGCAACGCCTGACTATTCAGCCGGCACCACGATCGGCGGACGCTTTCCCGCCAGCCGCTCGAGCGCAAGATAGACCACCGGGGTCGTGTAGAGCGTCAGCATCTGCGAGACGATCAGCCCGCCAATGATCGAGATGCCGAGCGGTCGGCGTAGTTCCGCTCCGGTGCCGAATGCCAGCGCCAGCGGCACAGCCCCCAGCAGCGCGGCAAGCGTGGTCATCATGATCGGCCGGAACCGCTCCAGGCATGCCTCGCGGATAGCCAGCTCTGGCGACAGCCCCCGCTGGCGCTCTGCCTCCAGCGCGAAGTCCACCAGCATGATGGCGTTCTTCTTCACGATTCCCATCAACAGGATGATGCCGATCAGTCCCATGATCGACAGATCGTTGCCGGTGATCAGCAGTGCGAGCAGCGCTCCGATCCCGGCCGACGGAAGGGTGGAGATTATGGTCAGCGGATGAAGCAGGCTCTCGTACAACACGCCCAGTACGATGTAGATCGAGATCAGCGCCGCAGCGATCAACAGCGGCTGCGTTGCCAGCGACTGCTGCAGAAATCGCGCATTGCCCGCGAACTCTGTTCGCACGTCCTCCGGCATGCGCAACTCGCGCGTCGCGTTCTGCACGGCCGTCTCGGCGTCACCGAGCGCCATGCCGGGTGCCAGGTTGAAGCTGAGGGTGGCGGCGGGGAACTGACCCTGGTGGCGCACGGCCAAAGGCGCCGTATCGCGCTGGAAATGCGCTACCGCGGAGAGCGGCACCTGCTTGCCGCCCGTCGCGCCGACATAGATACGGTCGAGCAGCGATGGATCAGTCTGCAGCTTCGGATCAATCTCCAGCACCACCTTGTACTGATTGCGCTCGGCATAGATGGTCGAGATCTGCCGTTGCGAATAGGCGTTGTTCAATGCGTTGTCGATCGCGGTGGTATTGACGCCGAGACGTGCGGCAGCATCGCGGTCAATCACCACGTCCACTTGAGGACCGGCGCGATCCTGGTCCGAAGTGACGTCAACTATGCCTGGCGTGGTGCGGAGCTTGTCTTCCAGCGCGAGCGTCCAGCGGCGCAGTTCGTTGATGTCCTGCGTGATCAATGCGTACTGGAACTGCGCGCCGCCTTGTCGGCCACCGCCGCGCAGGTCCTGCGCCGAGAACAAGGTGGTCTGCACGCCGGCGACCTTTTCCAACGGTCCGCGCAGACGCGCGATCACCGCCTCGGACGAAATTCCGCGTTCGGACAGCGGTTTCAGGGCTGACCGTGAGGTTGCCGCGATTGATCGAGCTCCAGCCGCTCGATACACCGACGGTGGAACCGACGCTGGCCACGGCAGGATCAGCGAGGATCACGTCCACGGCGGCACGTTGCCGATCCTCCATCGCCTGAAACGACACGTCGGGTGAGGCCAGGGTGGATCCAATCAGGATGCCGGTGTCCTGCAGCGGCAGGAACCCCTTCGGCAGCACAGTGTAAAGCCGCACGGTCAGCACAACGGTGGCGACTGTCACCAGCAGCATGAACACACGATGCTCAAGCGCCCATCCGAGCGTGACTGCGTAGAACCGCTGCGTGACTACGAAGGCGCGTTCCAGCATGCGGTCGAGGCGACCGATGATCCTGCTCTTTGGTGGCGTGGACGTGTCGGCGCGCATGTAGTGGGCGCAGATCATCGGCGTCAGCGTCAACGACACGACTGCCGAGATCGCGATTGCCATGGCGAGCGTCACCGCGAATTCGTGGAACAATCGTCCCATGATGCCGCCCATGAAGATCAACGGAATGAACACCGCGACCAGGGAGATGCTGATCGACATCACGGTGAAGCCGATCTGCCTCGAGCCGATCAGTGCCGCCCGCATCGGATCGACGCCGCGTTCGCGATGACGGACGATGTTCTCGATCATCACGATGGCATCGTCCACGACGAAGCCCACCGAGATGGTCAGTGCCATCAGCGAAAAGTTGTCGAGCATATAGCCCATGAACCACATGCCGGCGAGCGTGCCGCAGATCGACAACGGCACTGTCACCGCGGCGGCGAATGTCGACATCAGCCGGCGCATGAACACCAGCACCACCATCAGCACCAGCGCGATGGTGATCATCATGGTGTACTGCACATCGGCGACCGAGGAGCGGATGGTCGTGGTGCGGTCGGCAATGACGGTGAGCTTGATATTGGAGGGCAGCCATTCCATGAGCTGCGGCAGCAGTTGCTTGATGCGATCCACCGTCTCGATGACGTTGGCGCCGGCCTGCTTGGTGATGATCAGCAGTATGGCCGGTTGCTTGCCGTTCCATGCCGCGAGCCGCGTGTTGGCAACGCCGTCGATGACTGTCGCCACATCGGACAAGCGCAGCACCGCTCCATTGCCGGCCTTGAGCACCAGTGGCGCATAGTCCGATGCCTGCGACAGCTGGCCGTTGATGCCGATCGTTTCGGCACGGTCCGTTCCCTGAAACGAACCGGTTGGCTCCAGCACGTTGGTGCCCTTGATTGCGTTGAGGACGTCCTCGCCCGCGAGGCCAGCGGCGGCCAGGCGCACGGGATCGAGCCGTACGCGGACCGCGGGCTTCTCGGCACCGTTCACCGTGACCTGCGAGACGCCCTCCGCCTGCGAGAGTCGCTGGGCAAGGATCGTATCGGCGGCATCGTAGATCTGGGCCGTTGTCAGCGTGTCCGAGGACAGCGCCAGAGTCATGATCGGCGCGTCGGCTGGATTGAACTTGCGGTAGTAGGGACGGGTAGGGAGGTCGGATGGCAGATCGGTGATCGCAGCGTTGATGGCGGCCTGCACGTCACGCGCGGCGCCATTAATATCGCGATCGATGTCGAACTGCACGACGACGGAGGTGTTGCCGATCGAGCTCGTGGAGGTGATTTCAGTCACGCCGGAGATTTCGCCCAGCCGGCGCTCCAGCGGTGCAGCGACGGAGTTCGCCATGGTCTCCGGATCGGCGCCTGGGCGCGCGGCGAGCACGACGATGGTGGGAATGTCGACGCTTGGCAGAGCGGAGATGGGGAGGAAACGATACGCGACGATGCCGGCGAGCAACAGCCCAAATGACAGCAGGATGGTGGCGACGGGCCGGGCGATGAAGGGTGCGGAGAAGCCCATCACTCGGCCGGTGCTATGCGGGCATCGCCGCGAGAGAAGCGTGCACGCAGACGTTCGAACGCCAGATAGATAGCCGGTGTCGTGTACAGCGTCAGGAACTGGCTCAGCAGCAGTCCGCCGATGATCGTCACGCCGAGTGGGGATCGCAGCTCCGACCCCGCGCCACGTTCCAGGATCAGCGGCAGCGCACCGAGCAGCGCGGCCATCGTGGTCATCATGATCGGCCGGAAGCGCAGCAGACAAGCCTCGCGGATCGCGTCCTCGGGCGGAACTCCACGAGTGCGCTCTGCGTCGATCGCAAAGTCCACCATCATGATGGCATTCTTCTTGACGATGCCCATCAGCAGTACGATGCCGACCAACGCCACCAGCGACAGATCGATTCCGCACAGCATCAGTGCCAGCAGCGCGCCGATACCGGCGGAGGGAAGTGTGGACAGAATAGTGACCGGATGGATCCAGCTTTCGTACAGCACGCCCAGTACCGATGTAGATCACCACAAGCGCGGCAAGGATCAGCCACGGTTCGGCCGCCAGCGACTTCTGGAACTCGGCGGCATCGCCGGAATAGCTGCCAGAGATCGTCTCCGGCATGCCGATCTCCTTGCCGGCGGCTGCGATCGCCCGCACCGCGTTGCCCAGCGAGTAACCTGGCGCGAGATCGAAGCTCAACGTGACGGAGGGAAACTGTTCCTGATGTGTGACAACAAGTGGGGCCACAGTGCGTGTAATCGTCGCGATACCGGATAACGGCACCTGCGCGCCATTGGTGCCAGGTATGCGCAGCAGTCGCAGATAGTTCGGGTCCGCCTGCCAGGTCGGATCCGACTCCAGAACCACGCGGTACTGATTCGACTGGCCGAAGATGGTGGAGATTTGGCGCTGGCCGAACGCATCGTAGAGCGTGTCCTCGATCGCCTGTATAGACACGCCAAGCCGCATCGCCGCATCGCGGTCCACGTTGATGTAGACGCGGAACCCATCATTCTGCTGATCGGTGGCGACATTGGTCAGGGCGGGATCGGCGGCCAGCCTGCGCAACAGCTTGGGCCCCCACAGCGCAAGTTCCGCGGGATCGGTGTCCATCAGCGTGTACTGGAATTGCGTGCGGCTGATACGCGTGCCGATCTGGATGTCCTGCACCGGCTGGAAGAACGCCGTGATGCCGGCGATGCCTGCGATCGCCTGCTGCATCCGCGCTATCACCACCGATGCCGAATCACGCTGGCTGATTGGCTTCAGCGCTATGGTCAGTCGCCCTGTGTTGGGCGTGGCGTTGATCGTGCCGGCACCAACGAAGGATACGACGCCGGTCACCGCCGGATCGCGCTCGACGATCTGTGCGACCTGTGTCTGCAGCGCGACGAGCCGGGGAATGGAGGCGCTCTGCGCCGCCTCCGTCACCGCAACCAGTACGCCGGTGTCCTGTTGCGGCAAGAACCCCTTGGGCACCACGACGTACAGACCGATCGTGCCGATCAGCGTTGCGACACCGACCACAAGGACCAGGGGCTGATGACCGAATGTCCAGGCAAGGCTTCGCCGATACAAGGCGAGCATTGCGTTAAAGCCGGCTTCGCTGACGCGTGCTATGCGGCCGGGGCGTTCGTCGCGTGCGGGGCGAAGGATGCGGCCGCACATCATCGGCGTCAGCGTCAGCGAGATCACTGCTGAGACCGCCACGGCGACCGAAAGCGTGACGGAGAACTCCTTGAACAACCGTCCCACCACACCGCCCATGAACAGCAGTGGGATGAACACCGCGATCAGCGACACAGTCAGCGATACGATAGTGAAGCCGATCTGTGCGGCGCCGCGATAGGCGGCGGCCAGCGGGTTTCATGCCCTGCTCGATGTAGCGCACGATGTTCTCGATCATCACGATCGCATCGTCCACGACGAACCCTGCCGCAATTGTGAGAGCCATCAGGGACAGGTTGTCGAGCGCGTAGCCCAACTGCTGCATCACTCCGAAGGTACCTACCAGCGACAAGGGCAGCGCAATTGCCGGGATGAAGGTGGCGCGTGGCGAGCGAAGGAACAGGAAGATCACTGCCACCACCAGGATCACCGACATCATCAGCGTGATCTGCACGTCCCGCACAGAGGCGCGGATTGTCTCGGTGCGGTCGGCGACGATGGTGAGCCGGATGCCGGAGGGGATGGCGCCTTGCAGACGCGGCAGCGCGGCCTTCACCCGCGCCACGGTCTGCACGATGTTGGCACCTGGCTGGCGCTGGATGTCGAGCACTGCTGCCGGTTGGTCCTTGTACCATGCGGCGACGCGATCGTTCTCTACGCCTTTGATCACGGAGCCGATGTCGGAGATCCGAACCGGCGCCCCGTTGCGCCAGGCGATGACGAGGGACTGATAGGCGGACGCATCGACTAGCTGGTCGTTCGCGCCCAACGCAAAGGCGAGGCGTGGGCCATCGAAGCCGCCTTTGGCGCCGTTCACGTTGGCGTTGGCGACTGCGCTACGCACGTCCTCCATCGCCAGTCCATAGGCGGCCAATCGCGCTGGATCGACGCGCACGCGCACTGCCGGACGCAGGCCGCCCTGCACCGTGACACGGCCGACACCGTCGATCTCCGACAGTTTCGGCTGCAACAACGTGTCTGCCGCGTCACTGACCGTGTCGATCGGCAGAGAATCGGAGGTGAGCGCCAGAGTCAGGATCGGTGCATCGGCTGGATTCACCTTGGCATAAACCGGCGGATACGGAAGGTTTGCCGGCAACGTACCGGCAGCGGCATTGATCGCGGCCTGCACGTCCTGAGCAGCGGAGTCCATGCTGCGGCCGAGATCGAATTGCAGCGTGATCTGGCTGGTGCCTTCGGAGCTTTGCGACGTCATCGTGACCAGGCCGGGGATCTGTCCGAACTGCCGCTCCAGCGAAGCCGTTATCAGGGTCGCCACGGTCTCCGGGCTGGCGCCCGGAAGCTGGGTCGTGACCTGGATCGTGGGGAAATCGACTTCCGGCAGGGCGGAGACGGGCAGCGCGCGATAGCCGAGGACACCGGTCAGCAGGATCGCGATCGCCAGCAGCCATGTGGCGATCGGGCGGGCGATGAAGGGTGCGGAGATGTTCATCGGGTCAGCGGGGTTACCCCGATGCTCCTGCCTTCCGCCGACGCGTCCCAGGCGCTGCAGGCTGCTCTGCCGCCGGCGAACTTCCGACCGCAGCAGGCTGCACGATCGTCACCTTGCTGTTGTCGTTGAGTCGCGATGCTCCGTCGATCACCACCTTCTCGCCCGCCTCCACGCCATCGGTGATGATCGATGCCTGCGCATCCTCGTGCCCGACGTTGACATTGCGTCGCGTCGTGGAATTGTCTGCATTCACCACGTACACATACGCACTGCGCGGCCCACGCTGCACTGCAGCCGGCGGCACAACGACGGCGTTCCTCGCTGTGTCCACCTGCACCTGTACGCCAACGAAGGCCCCAGGCCAGAGCCGGTTCTCTGGGTTGGGGAACGTCGCCTTCAGCTTGATCGTGCCCGTCGTGGGATCAACCTGGTTGTCCAGGACCGTCAGCGTCCCGGTATCGAGCAGGCCAGTCTGGCTACCAGTCGCGCCTTGCTCAAATGCCAGTACTTTCGCCGCGCCTTGAGCCATCGCCTTGGTCACTGGCACGAGTGTCTGCTGCGGCAGCGTGAAGAGCACCGAAATCGGGTGCAACTGGGTGATCACGACCATTCCGGTCGCATCCGATGCGTGCACAATATTGCCGGCATCAACCTGGCGCATCCCGCTGCGTCCATCGATCGGAGACGTGATGGTGGTATAGCCAAGTAACGTGCGCGCATTGTCGATCTGCGCCTGGTCCTGTTTCACCAGCGCCTCGTCCTGCGCCACCAGCGCGCGCGCCGTGTCGGCCTGCTGAGCGGACGTGTAGTTGTTCGCCGCCAACTTGGTGTAGCGCGCGAGATCGAGCCGCGCGTTGGCAAGCTGCGCCTCGTCCTGCGCTTTCTTCGCTGTCGCCTGATCCAGCGCCGCCTGATAGGTGCGCGGATCGATCTGCGCCAGGACGTCACCCTTCTTCACGTCCTGACCCTCGGTGAAGTTCACCGTGATCAGGGGGCCGTCGACCATCGGTTTGACCGTGACCGTGTTGAACGCCTGCACTGTTCCGAGCGCATCCAGATAAATAGGCACGTCCTTCTGCTCGGCCGTGGCGACCAGGTACCTGGAACCAGCTGGTTGGCATTGCGATTGAGTGCGGCCTGATTGGCTGCACCGCCAGGCCAGAACCAGATCGCATAGCCGATCCCTGCGATAACCAGCAGGCACAGCAGCGCCATCAGCCAGCGGCGCGACCGCGGGCGCGTCCGCAAGTCAGCCGGTTCGCGAATCAGGGTGTCCATGGCGAGCCTCGATTCGTCACCGGATATTGCCTCCAACCGGCAGAGCTACACCGCCGGGCACCAGTCCCGGCTGCAATCCGGGGAACTGATCCTCAATCGGCCCGTTCGGCATCACCCAGCCGCCGCCCAGCGCCTTGTACAGGTTCAGCAGCGCCTGGAACCGCGTCAGTCGCACCTGGACGAGAGTGTCCTCGGCGTTCAACAGCGTCGTCTCCAACTGCAGCACCGTCGTCACGTCAACCGTGCCCGCCAGCATCTGCGCCCGTGCAATATTGGCAGCACGTTGCGCCGTCGCCACTGCCTGTTGCTGCAGCTTCTCCTGTTCGGTGGTGAAGCGCCATGCGGTCAGCGCATCCTCGACATCGGTGAACGCCTGCACCACCGATTTGCGATAGTCGGCCAACAACTCCTCGTAGCGGCCCTTGGACAGTTCCAGTTGACCGCGCAGCAGCCCGCCGTCGAATAAGGGCTGGGCCAATCCCGCGGCGGCTCCGACGAAGAAGCCGCCGGGGCCAAACAGCGTGGTCAGAGCCGTCGCCTGGTAGCCGGTCTGCCCGGTGAGCTGGATCGATGGAAAGAATGCAGCCCGCGCCGCCTTTATGTCGAAGTTGGCCGCGACGAGTTGCGCCTCGGCCTCCGCGACGTCGGGGCGGCGCGCCAGCAGGCTCGATGGCAGGCCGGGAGCGACCGGCGGCAGCGACAAGGTATTGAGCGAGCCTGGCTGCACGGTGATCGCCTCAGGCGGGCGGCCGATCAGGATGCCGAGGCCGATCAGTTCCTGTTCGAGCAGGTTGCGGACGTTGGGTATGGTGGCACGCTCAAGGGCCACGAGCGATTCCTGCTGCGCCACATCGAGTGCACTGGCGGTGCCGGCATCGAGCCGGCCGCGGATCACGGCCAGCGTCTGCTCGGCATCCGTTAGGTTCCGCTGCGCCACGACCAGGCGGTCGGCCAACGCGAGCGCGGTGAACCAGGTATTGGCCACGTTGGTCACGACAGTCAGCGCGACCACCTGCTGATCGAAGCGGCTGAACACGGCGGTGGCCTTGGCGGCCTGCGTGCCAGCCAGATTGTGGCCCCAGAAATCCACCTCATAGGCCACATTCAGACCGAGATCGTAGATGTGCGTGTCGATCGTGCGCGAGCCAACCGAACTGCTGGTGGCGCTGGTGGTCGTGGTGCCCAGCGTACCGCCGCTCGAGGTGCGGGAGAGCCGGCTCGATGTGCCGAAATGCTGCCAGCTCGCATTAGCCGAGGCGTTTGCTGTCGGCAGCATGGCGGCGCCGGCGATCCGCACCTGAGCGTCTGCCTGCTGAATCCGGGCGATCGCCGCGACGATGTCGAAATTCTGCGTGCGGGCCTGCTCGATCAGCCCATTCAACTCGGACGACTTGAAGCCGCGCCACCAGTCCTCGGACGGCCAGGCCGCCGCCTCCGTTGCCTCCGTGGCCCGGAACTGTACTGGCATCTCCACCTCAGGTCGCACGTAGTCGGGCCCGAGGTTGCAGCCGCCCAGGGGCAGCAGCGCGAGCGCCAAGACGCCAAGCGGCATCCTGCGCGTCATGGCATGGCCATAACACCACTCACTACCAAGCGGGTCGCTGCTGCCGAACCATTACGCGATCTCCTGTCATGCTCTACTGTGCCACGCCGAACGCGGCGCAAAGATGTCACTGCCAGCGTCTTGTAACCCCCTTGTGTCGGAGGTGCGTGGCAGGCGATCAATCCTTTATCATGATTATATTGGATTAATGTTGCCGAGCCCCAGTCGAAATGCGGGGCCCGCTTCGAATGCGCCCTGGCGTCGGGCTATTGTCCAGCTGCGGTCAGGATGCGCTGCGCCAGCTTCCAGTGCGGCCTGTCGATCATCTTGCCATCGAGCGCGAAGACACCGGCATCCGGGTTCGCCGTGAAGGCTGCGTCAACCCGTTCAGCCCAGCGGACGCTCTCGGGAGCCGGGGTGAAGGCGGCGTTCACGACGTCGATCTGTGCCGGGTGGATCAGGATCTTGCCGGAGAAACCATCCGCCGCGGCAGCATCCGCCTCACGCCGCAGCCCGGAGGGATCATTGTGGTCCGGATAGGGCGTGTCGATCGCCGGAACCCCGAGGGCGCCGGCCGCCACCAAGGTCTGGGCACGCGCCAGCACGACAGGTGCCGGGTAAGATCCGTCCGGCCGACGGGGGGAGATGCCGAGATCGGCCGAGAGGTCCTCGGCGCCGAAGCAGATCGCGATCAGCCGGGAGGCGACGCTGCCGTAATCACCCAGGTTGAACACCGACCCGGCGGTCTCAGTGACGATTGCCACCACGCCTATGCCGCCCACCGGAGCGCCGGCAGCGGCTTCGAGCGCCTCCAGATGGTGGTCGAGCACAGCAAGATCCTCGGGTCCGCTGCACTTCGGCAGCATGACCGCCGCCGGTCGTGCCGGCACAACCGCGGCGAGATCTTCCAAATACCACGGTGTGCTGCGCGGATTGACCCGCACGATCAGCCCACGGCTGGAATGCGCGCGCACCACCTCCGGTACCATGGTACGCGCCACGGTCTTCGCCGGAGCGGCCACGGAATCCTCGAGATCCAGGATCACGGCGTCGGCGGCCGAAGCGATTGCCTTCATCATCTTCCGTTCGGAATCGCCAGGTGCGAATAACGGGCTGCGCAACCGCATGCGAATGACCTCGGTTATCGAAAACCCGTCAATCTTGCGCCCCCGGCAACGATATGCAATCAGCGACGCCACAGGGAGCTGCACAGGAAGGAGACGTCCGGGGTGAGCACCACCATCCTGGAAACCATGAACTTGACCCGCGAGTTCGGCGGCTTCGTCGCTGTGGACGACGTGTCGCTGACCGTACGGGCAGGGACCATCCACGCGCTGATCGGTCCGAACGGTGCCGGCAAGACCACCTGCTTCAATCTGCTGACCGCATTCCTGCCGCCCAGCGGCGGCACCATACGGTTCAAGGGCCGCAATATCACCGGCATGAAGCCGGCACAGGTGGCAAGGCTCGGGCTGGTGCGCAGCTTCCAGATTTCCGCGGTGTTTCCCCATCTCACCGCACTGGAGAATGTGCGGCTTGCACTTCAACGTGCCCGCGGCGCCAGCTTCGATTTCTGGCGCTCGGAGAAGGTCCTGGGTATCTACGAGGACAGGGCGCGCGAGCTATTGTTCGATGTGGGCCTGACCGGCGAAGGCGACACAGTCGTGACGCAGCTCCCCTATGGCCAGAAGCGTGCGCTGGAGATCGCCACAACGCTGGCACTGGACCCTGAGGTGATGCTGCTGGACGAACCCACCGCCGGCATGGGTCATGGCGATGTGGAGCGCATCGTCGAGCTGATCCGACGCGTGCGAGGGGGGCGCACAATCCTGATGGTCGAACACAACCTCTCGGTGGTGGAAGGGCTTTGCGACACCATCACTGTCCTGACGCGCGGACGCATTCTGGCCGAGGGGGACTATGCATCGGTCTCGGCCAACCCCGAGGTGATAGCCGCCTATCTGGGAACACCACATGCTTGAGGTGAAGGGTCTCAACGCCTGGTACGGCGAGAGCCACATTCTGCACGGCGTGGATTTCGAGGTTCGCGAGGGTGAGGTGGTAACGCTGCTGGGCCGCAACGGCGCCGGTAAGACCACGACGCTGAAGTCGATCATGGGCCTGGTACCGCGGCGCGAGGGCAGTATCGCATTCCGCGGGCGCGAACTGGTGAACCTGATGCCCAATCAGGTTGCCCGCTCCGGGATCGCATTCTGCCCGGAGGAGCGGGGCATCTTCGGCTCGCTCAGTGTGACCGAAAACCTCGTGCTGCCGCCGGTCGTGTCACCCGGTGGCCTGGACATCGATACGATCTATGCGCTGTTCCCGAACCTGAAGGAGCGTGCACGCACGGCGCACGGCACGAGGCTTTCCGGCGGCGAGCAACAGATGCTGGCGATCGCGCGCATCCTGCGTACCGGGGCAAAGCTGCTGCTGCTGGATGAGCCGACCGAGGGTCTGGCGCCGGTGATCGTGCAGCAGATCGGCCGCACGGTGCATGAGATCAAGCAGCGCGGCTTCACCGTGCTGCTGGTGGAGCAGAACTTTCGCTTCGCACAGACAGTCGCCGACCGGCACTACGTGATGGAACACGGCCAGGTAATCGACATGATCCCGAACCATCGGCTGGAAGCCAGTATGGACAAGCTGCATGAATATCTGGGGGTATGATTTCTGCGACGATCCCGGACCAGCGGGGGGAGGCTTCGGTGGACACAACCACTGACAAGAACACGATCCACCACTGATGAGGATACAGACAATGACCATTTCTCGCCGCACCCTCCTCGGGACGGCAACCGCCGCTGCCGCCGTGCCCCTTGTGCGTTCTCGTGCGCAGGGCGCGCCCACCATCAAGATCGGCGTGCTGAACGACATGTCGGGACCTTACATGGCGATCAGCGGTCCGACGTCCATCGTGTGCTGCAAGCAGGCGCTCGAGGACTTCGGTGTTGCAGGCAAGGGGCTGAACGTCGAATTGGTCAGTGCCGATCACCAGAACAAGCCAGACCTGGCTGTGTCCATTGCACGCCAATGGTACGACCGTGACGGCGTGGACATGATCATCGACGTGCCGACTTCGTCCGTGGCGCTCGCCGTGTCGGGCGTGGCTCGCGAGAAGAACAAGGTCTTCATCTGCTCCACGGGCGCCACGTCGGATCTCACCGGCAAGGTCTGCTCGCCCAACATGGTGCACTGGACGTACGACACCTACATGCTGGCCAAATCAACCGGCGGAGCGATGGTGAAAGCGGGCGGCGACACCTGGTACTTTCTCACCGCCGACTACGCCTTCGGCAAGCAGTTGCAGGCCGATACCACGAGCTTCATCGCGGCCGCGGGCGGCAAGGTCGCTGGCGCATCGCTCTATCCATTCCCTGGGACTACGGATTTCTCGTCCTTTCTCGTGCAGGCGCAGTCGAGCGGCGCGAAGGTGCTGGGCCTGTGCAACGCCGGCGCGGATACCGTTAACTCCATCAAGCAGGCCCACGAGTTCGGTCTGAGCAAGACGACGAAGCTTGCCGCATTGCTGATGTTCGTGAACGACGTGCACGCGCTGGGACTGGATACCGCGCAGGGATTGAACCTGACCGAGAGCTTCTATTGGGACCTGAACGATCGCACCCGCGCCTTCACTGACCGGGTGAGGTCGAAGACGCCGAGCAATCTGCCCAGCATGGGTCATGCGGGCTGCTACTCAGGAACGCTGCACTACCTCAAGACCGCGCACGACATGGGTCCGGCCGAGGCCAAGAAGAACGGCGTGGCGACTGTTGCGCGGATGAAGAAGATTCCAGTGGATGACGACTGCTTCGGCAAGACCACGATCCGGGAGGATGGCCGCAACCTCACGCCGGCCTACCTGTTCGAGGTGAAGAAGCCGTCCGAGAGCAAAGGTCCCTGGGACTACTACAAGCAGGTGGCAATGACCCCGGGCACAGAGGCGTATCGGCCGCTGAGCGAGGGCCATTGCGAGTTTATCGGCAAGGCGTGACGGACAATCGGCTGGCCGGGGAGGCGAAACAATGATCATGATCTTCGGCATCCCTGGCCCGCTGCTGTTCGGCCAACTCCTGCTCGGCCTGATCAACGGCGCGTTCTACGCGATGCTGTCGCTTGGGCTCGCGGTGATCTTCGGCATGCTGAACATCATCAACTTCGCACATGGCGCGTTGTTCATGATGGGCGCCTTCGCCTCCTGGATGCTGCTGCAATACGCAGGCATCGGCTATTTCCCGTCGCTGATACTGGCGCCGCTGATCATCGGCGCATTTGGTGTGGTCCTGGAGCGGACTGTGATCAGCCGCCTGTATCATCTGGACCATCTCTATGGTCTGTTGCTGACCTTCGGGCTGGCGCTGGTGATCCAGGGACTGTTCCGCAACTACTACGGCAGCTCCGGCCTGCCGTATCAGATTCCCGCCATCCTGAGCGGCGCCACCGATGTCGGCTTCATGTTCCTGCCCAACTATCGCGCCTGGGTGGTTGTTGCCGCGGCGGTGGTTTGCCTCGCTACGTGGATGGTCATCGAGAAGACCTCTCTCGGTGCCACATTGCGTGCGGCAACCGAGAACGCCCCGCTGGTGCAGGCGTTCGGCGTGAACGTGCCGCGGGTGATTACGCTCACCTATGGTGGTGGCGTGGCGCTCGCGGCTTTCGCCGGCGTGCTGGCGGCACCGATCTACTCGGTCAACCCCAACATGGGGGACAACTTCATCAACACGGTGTTTGCCGTGGTGGTGATCGGCGGTATGGGCTCGATCATGGGCTCCATCATCACCGGCTTCGCACTCGGCGTGATCGAGGGTCTCACCAAGGTATTCTATCCCCAGGCCTCGGCGACTGTCGTGTTCTTAGTGATGGTGATCGTGCTGCTGACCTTGCCGCACGGCCTGTTCGGAAGGCGCGCCTGAATGTTCGGTTTCTCCCGCTCGCAGCAGATCGCCTTCCTGGCGATGTTGGCGCTGATCATCGTTTGCCCGCTCGCGTTGTACCCGGTCTTCCTGATGCGGGTGCTGTGCATGGCATTGTTCGCGTGCGCGTTCAATCTGATGATCGGCTATGTCGGCCTGCTGTCATTCGGCCACGCGGCGTTCTTCGGCATGGGCAGCTACATCGCCGCGTGGACCATGAAATTCTGGCATGTCGACGCGGCGATCGCGATCATCCTCAGCGGCGCAACTGGTGCAGTGCTGGGCCTGTTTCTGGGCTACCTGGCGATCCGCCGGTCAGGCATCTACTTCGCCATGATCACGCTGGCACTGGCACAGATGGTGTATTTCTTTTGCGTCGAGGCGCCGTTCACCGGCGGCGAGGACGGTATCCAGCAGGTGCCGCGCGGGAATCTGTTCGGTGTGATTCCGCTCGACAACGACATGGCCATGTACTGGCTGGTGGCGGTGGTGTTCGTCGGTGGCTTCCTGTTGATTCACCGCATCATCCACTCGCCGTTCGGTCAGGTACTCAAGGCGATTCGCGAGAACGAACCGCGGGCCACCTCGCTTGGGTATCGCACCGACGACTACAAGCTGATCGCATTCGTGCTGTCCACGATGCTGGCGGGTGTGGCCGGTGGCACCAAGGCGCTCGTGTTCGGTATCGCCACGCTGACCGACGTGCATTACTCGACGTCGGGTGAGGTGGTGCTGATGACGCTGCTCGGCGGCCTGGGCACGGTGTTCGGTCCGGTAATGGGCGCGGTACTGGTCATCACGATGGAGAATTACCTGGCGCAGTTCGGCCAGTGGGTGACTGTGACTCAGGGAGCTATTTTCGTGATCTGCGTGCTGGCATTCCGCCGCGGCGTGATCGGCGAGATCGGCGGCGCGCTGCGGCTGGCGTTATGATGGGCCGGGAGCGGCTGCTGCGGTAATGATCCGTCTCTCATCCCAGATGCCGAGGCAGACGAGTTCGCCACCGCACTTCAGCAACAGATAGGGATCGAGCACGACCTCCTCCTGCAACAGCTCGCCCAGTACCAGAGACGACCCGGCCGCCTCACTCTGAAGGTCACGCCCCAGCCGCGCGATCGGCACGGGCACACCCGCCCCGATCAGCATATCCGGCTCGATGTGGCGTTCCTCCCAGCGGGCGCCGGCACTGATCCGGAACACGCCGAATACGATGAGCAATGTCATCACGCCGAGCCAGAACAGGGAGAGCCAGGATGGCACGATGGAGCCTGCCAGCATGCGGTTGGTCAGGCCGCCGCTCAACGCCATGCAGAATACGGAACCGATCAGCCCCACGGGCAGCCAGGTTTGGTGCTGGTGCCAGAAGCTCGGTGCGAATCGTTCGAGCTGTGCCTGTTTGTGCGCCGCCAGTGCTTGCAACGGCACCGGCAGTACACCGCGGTCGTCGAGGAGTTCTACCAGGAGCCTCGGTGGTGGTGGGGCGACCAGTGCGTCGAATGGCATAACTCGCGCCTCCTAACAGCGGTAGTCGACCCCTCTGCGATCGACCGTCCGCACAAGCCCCTGCCACTCGGCCAGCCCGTATTCGGGCGTGTTGCGCCGTTTCCGCATTCGCTCAGCCGACTTGCCGACCACGTGATCGTCGATCTGCACCGGCGGCGAACCAAGCGTGCGGGCGATCAACTCCAATTCGCAGGCGCGCTCCAGGCAATACATGCGGAAGAGCGTGCCATGGATGGTCGGCCCGTGCGTCAGCAGGCCGTGGTTGAGCAACACGACGTGACTGCCCTGCCTGCAGGAGCGGCCGAGTGCCTCGCACTCCTCCGCTGACGCAGGCACGCCATAGTCGTGATAGGCGATGTCGTCGTACACTTGCATCGCGTCCTGGCTGATCGGCCGCAACCCATTCTGCAGCATGGAGACCCCGGCGCCGGCACGGGTGTGCGTGTGCATCACGCACATTGCATCCAGGCGTGCCTTGTAGACGCCGCTGTGGATGGTAAACCCCGCGTTGTTGAACCTGCCGCCCTCGCCATAGACCTTGCCGTCCATGTCCATCTTGAGCAGGCTCGAGGCGGTGATCTCGTCGAACATTTCGCCATAGTTGTTGATCAGGAAAGTGTTCGGCTCGTCCGGAATGCGTGCCGACATGTGTGTGTTGATCAGGTCGGTCCAGCCAAGGAGATTCACAACATGGTACAGGGCGGCGAGTTCGCAGCGTGTCTGCCATTCGGCATCGGTCATGCTGGTCTTGGGCAGCTTCAGCGCTGCTGACATTCGGTTTCTCCGCTCGCATTCGTCCCGGCGGCTGCGCTGGGATCCGGTTCCATCCTGTGGGAGTTACTGTTGAACCGCAACCCGGGCGCCGTCTACTCCATGGCTGGTGCCGGCCGGCCACGAACGGTATTCTCGACGCGACGAATCGGTCTAGGTTGCCCGGCGCGATCCTGATATGGCGCATCGCTGAGGAGGGGAGGCGTTTGATTCGTACCCGCGCCGTACGGCTGGCAACCGTGTGCCTGATAGCAGTGTTGGTCGCCGGTTCTGCGCTCGCGCAGACTCGCACCGCGTCGCCGCCCCCTGCCCGGACTACCGCGGCGGCTGGTCCGGTGCGCACCGGAGGCACAATCGCCACCATCAAGGTCGAGGGCAATCAGAGAATCGAGACAGGAACGATTCTCTCCTACATGCTGGTCCAGCCAGGTGACCCGTTCGATCCCGACCGGATGGACCGGAGTCTGAAGACGCTTTACGCGACCGGTCTGTTCCAGGACGTGAGGCTCAATCGTGAAGGCGACACCCTTGTGGTGCACCTGGTCGAGAACCCGCTGGTCAACCGTGTTGCTTTCGAGGGCAACCATAAGTTGACCGATGATCAGCTTCGCCCAGAGATGCAGCTCAAGCCGCGCGCCGTGTTCACCCCGGCGCTGGCCGAGCAGGACCGGCAGCACATCCTCGATCTGTACGCAAAACGTGGCTACTACAATGCGCGGGTCGATCCGCAGATCATCCGGCTCGATCAGAACCGTGTCGATGTGGTTTATCAGATAAATGATGGCTCGGTGACGCTGATCAGCAAGATCATCTTCGTCGGCAATCACGAATTCAGCGAGGACCGTCTGTCGGAGGTGATCAACAGCCGCGAAGAGCGCTGGTGGCGTTTCCTTTCCACGTCCGACGAATACGATCCGGAGCGGCTGAACTTCGACAAGGAGCTGCTTCGGCGCTTCTACCTGAAGAATGGCTACATCGACTTCGAAGTGAAGGACGCAAAATCCGAGCTGGCGCCCGACCGCTCCGGCTTCTTCCTTACCTTTACGATCAGCGAGGGTGCGCGTTATCGCGTTGGCAAGATCGTCATCAACTCACAGCTTCGCAACCTTAACGGCGATGATCTGCGGGGCGAGCTGCAGATCGACGAGGGCAACTGGTATGACGGCGACGCCGTCGGCCGCAGTGTGGACGCAATCGAACTGGCGGTTCACAACCGCGGGTATGCGTTCGTCGAGGTGAAGCCGAGGATCAACCGCGACACCGAGAAGCACACCGTCGATCTGATCTTCGATGTTGGCGAAGGCCCGCGGGTCTATGTCGAGCGGATCGACATCGTCGGGAACACCCGCACCAAGGACAAGGTGATACGCCGCGAGTTCCGCCTGGCCGAGGGCGACGCATTCAGCGCCGAGGCGGTGCGCCGTTCGCGGCAGCGGCTACAAGACCTCAACTACTTCAACAACGTCGTCATCAATACTTCGCCGGGATCGACACCGGACAAGGCGATACTCACCACGACGATCGACGAGAAGGCCACCGGTGAACTCACGCTGGGCGGTGGCTATTCGACGGATGCCGGAGCCCTGCTCGATATCGGCCTGAGCGAACGAAACCTGATCGGCAGCGGTGTCAGTGCTGGCATCAACGGTGTATTGGCGCAGAAGCGCAGTTCGATCACCGCTTCGATCACGGATCCCTACTTCCTCGATCGCAACCTTATCTTCGGCGGTGACCTGTTCCTGATCCAGACCAACTACCTTGGTACTCAGCCGTATGACGAGAAGCGGGTCGGTTTCGACGTGCGGGCTGGCTACGACTTCAACGAGTACCTGCGGCAGGTCTGGAGCTACTCGCTGATCGGACGAACCGTGTTCAACATTGCGACGAACGCAAGCTTTTTCATTACCCAGCTTGCCGGCTACTCGGTGCTGTCCCAGGTCAGCCAGGCGCTTACTCTCGACCATCGCGACAGCAAGCTCGATCCGCACACGGGCTATCTTGCCTCGGTTGGTACTGATGTGGCCGGCCTGGGCGGTAATGCGCAATTCGTCCGTGGCAATGTCAATGGGCAGTACTTTATCCCTCTCGACCGGTTTACCGGCAACAGCGACTGGGGCATCGCGTTGACGGCGAGTGTTGGCTATTTGTGGAACGAAGGGCAGCAGGAGCAAATTATCGATCGATTTTTCCTGGGTGGCGACAATCTGCGCGGCTTCCAGATCGGCGGCGCTGGCCCGCATGATGCGGTCACAGGGGACCCGCTAGGCGGGAGGTTCATCTGGACCCAGTCGACCGAATTGCACTACCCGTTGCCGATCTCTGCCGATATTGGGCTGTCAGGGCGTGCTTTCGTCGATGTCGGCGGCCTGACCCAGGCCAGCTTCGAGAACCGCTCACTCTGCCGCGAGGCGACAGGGGCGCCATGCGTGATTGCCGCCTCACCCGCCCCGCGGGTCGGCGTCGGGGTTGGCCTGTCCTGGCACACTCAGTTCGGACTGTTAAACATTGACTTGACGCCGTTCGTGATCAAGCAAGCGCACGACCAGACGCAGATCTTCCGGTTCGGCTTCGGTACGAGGTTCTAGTGTTTCAATACCGTCTATTCGTGGCGTCCGTCCTGGCGGCGGCCATTCTGTCGGCCCACACACCGCATGCCGCGGCGCAGCAAAGCCCGCAATGGTTCGTGCCGAACCAGCCGCGCCCGGCGGCGCCGCGTCCGGCGGCGCGACCTGTCCCGGCGCCCCAGCCTGAGGCGCAGGGTGGCTTGGTGCCAGAAGGCACCGTACCCGGCGCGGAAGGTCAGCAGCAGCCGCAGGTTCAGGTGCAGCTTCCCCCGCCTCCCGAGGTGCCTCCGCTGCCCAAGGGTCCCACCCCGCCAGCCGCCATCGTCGGCGTCCTGTCGGTGGCTGACGTGATGCGGGCCTCAACGGCGTTCCAGCAGGCCGACAAAGAGTTTGTCACACGGCGCCAAAAGCTGAACGAGGACGCGCAAAAGGAACAGGTGGCGTTGCGCGATCTCGGTCAGGCACTCGCCAATGAGCGCACCAAGCTGTCTCCCGAGCAGATCCGCACGCGCGAAAAGGAGTTGCAGGATCGCATCACCGAGTCCCGGCGGGTGTTCGGTGAGCGGAACCGCATCATCCAGGAGGCGAGCCAGTACGTGATGGCGCAGATCGATCGTGCCGTGGAGATGGTCACGCAGCAGGTCGCTATCAGCCGCGGGATCAATCTGGTGCTCAATCGTGCGCAAATCCTCGGCACGACCAACGAATTCGACTTGACGCCGGCTGTGGTGGAAGATGTGAACAAGGTTCTGGGAGCGGTGGTGATCCCGCCGGAAGGCGTATCGCCAGCGACGATGAAGCCACCTGAGGGGAAAGGCCCGGCGAGCACGCAGGGTACGGCGCAACCGGCAACGCCACCGACCGGTAAGGCCCCTGCGAAGCCGCCTGCCACCGCGCCTACAGCTCAGCAGCAGCACCGGTAGGCCAACGTAAGGTCAGCATGGATGGATTGGCCATCGATCGCCGGGGATCCCCGCTTCTTTTGCCGAAGCGGCCCGCATAGCCTGGCGGCGGTGGCTGATGCGGCGCGGGCCGAGGCACCGTCTCGCCACTTGATGCTGACCGGTGTGGCGCCATTGCAGACGGCGCAACCGAGCGAGGTGAGCTTTCTGGATAATCGGAAGTACACCGCAGCGTTGGTGGACACTCGGGCCGGGGCTGTGATCGTGCATCCCGACACGGCGGCTCGCGTGCCGCCGACCACGGCTGCAATTGTCGCTCCTGAGCCGTATGTCGCCTGGGCACGCGTGGCGGCACTGTTCCATCCGCTGCCCCCAGCGCGTCCCGGCGTACACCCTTCCGCTGTAGTGGCGCCGGATGCCATGGTCGATGCGAGTGCGGAGATCGGGCCGCTCGCCGTAATCGGTGCGGGGGCAAATATCGGCCCGCGCTGCCGCATCGGTGCCGGGGCCATCATTGGTGACGGTGTGGGGCTGGGTGCCGACTGCAGGGTTGCCGCGCACGCGTCGCTCAGCCACGCGCTGGTGGGTGAGCGTGTCGTCGTTTACCCTGGCGCGCGCATTGGCCAGGACGGCTTTGGATTCGCAACGACCAGCAAGGGGTTCCTGAGTGTCCCCCAGCTCGGGCGCGTGGTGCTTGAGGACGACGTGGAGATCGGTGCAAACACCACGGTTGACCGCGGTTCGTTGCATGATACGGTCATCGGGGCGGGTTCACGCCTCGACAACCTGGTGCAGATCGGGCACAACGTGCGCCTCGGCCGCGGTTGTGTGATCGTATCGCAGGCCGGCATTTCTGGATCTACGATCCTGGAAGACCACGTTATGGTCGCGGGCCAGGCGGGTCTTGCTGGCCATCTTCGGATTGGGCTTCGGGCGCGGATCGGGGCGCAGGCTGGCGTGATGTCGGACGTGCCGGCGGGCGCCGATGTGGTGGGCAGCCCTGCGCAGCCGGTGCGGGAGTTCTTCCGCCATATCGCCGTGCTGCGGCGGCTGGTGCGGGAGGCGACCGCAAAGCGGTCGAAGGACAAGGCGGTGGGGACGGAGACAGAGACGGACTGAGCGCCATGGATTCGCCCGTGACTGAGGCAAGTTCGTCTGACGCCACCATCGACGTGGTCGATATCGCGCGGATCATGCACGCGATCCCGCATCGCTATCCGTTTCTGATGATCGACAGAGTAGTCGATGTCGTCCGCAACCGCTCTGCCGTCGGCGTCAAGAATGTTTCCGTGAACGAGTCGTTCTTCGCGGGCCACTTTCCGAACCATCCGGTGATGCCGGGCGTGCTGATCATAGAGAGCATGGCGCAGACAGCGGCCGTGCTGGTAGTGGAGACCCTGGGACCGGATGCTGCAGGCAAGGTGGTGTATTTCATGTCGATCGAGGGCGCGAAATTCCGGCGCCCGGTGGTGCCAGGTGATCAGCTCCGCATCCACGTTACCAAGGAACGCAACCGCGGCAATGTGTGGAAGTTCAATGCCATCGCCCGCGTGGACGGCGTGTCGGTGGCAGAGGCTACCTATGCGGCAATGATCATGGATCGTGCTTCGGCGCCCTGATGCGGCGCCGCAATCACGCCAAAATGTTCGGTGAAACAAGCGGTTACAGGACGATCATCGAAATATAGGGCAACAATGATTGAGTTGGTTGCCGAGTATCCCCGCCGTAGCTTGGACTGCCGTTTCAGCGAGTGAGAAGCGCCACAATGGACGCGATGCCCAACACAATTGCCCTGCGGCCGTCTGGTGCCGTCATCCATCCGACCGCGCTCGTCGCGCGGGGCGCCGAGTTGGGCCGTGGGGTGAGGATCGGTCCCTACTGCACAGTCGGCACCAACGTGGTGATCGAGGACCGGGCCGAACTCGTGTCGCATGTTGTGGTGGACGGGCATGCGCGGGTCGGCCCGGATGTGGTTCTGTACCCATTCTGCACCGTTGGGCTTGCGCCGCAGGACCTGAAATACGCTGGTCAGCCGACACGATGCGAAATTGGCGCCCGCACACAGGTACGTGAGCACTGCACGATCCATCGCGGCAGTGTCAACGGCAAGGGCATCACACGGGTCGGCGCTGACTGCCTGCTGATGGCTGTGGCGCACATCGCGCACGACTGTACGTTGGGCGACCATGTGATCGTTGCGAACAACGTCGTCATGGGCGGCCATGTATCGATCGCCGACCACGCGGTGATCGGTGGCGCGGCTGCAATCCACCAGTTCGTGCGCATCGGCCGGGCCGCAATGATCGGCGGTGTATCCGGCGTGGAAGCGGATGTGATTCCATTCGGCAGCGTGATCGGCAACAGGGCGCGACTCGCTGGGCTGAATGTCATCGGCCTGAAGCGTCGGGGTTTCGACAAGGCGCAGATCCAGTTGCTGCACAATGCGTTCCGCGACCTGTTCCGGCATGAGGGCCTGTTCGCTCAGCGGCTCGCCGCGGTGAGGGGGCTCTATGGCAACGAGGCGTTGGTGGCGGAGGTGTTGGAGTTCATCGACGCGCCGAGCCACCGCGGCCTGATTCGCGCGGAGTAGCGGGTGGCGGCTGACCGCCGAACTCTTGGCATTCTCGCGGGCGGAGGACGGTTGCCAGGTCAGGTGGCGGCGGCCGCGCGTGCGGCCGGACGAAGCGTGTTCCTGATCGGGTTGGAGGGCTTCGCGGACCCGGTCGTGCTCGCGCCGTGGCCGCACGAGATAATACGGATCCTCGCCGCCGGGCGGATCATTGCCGCATTGCGCGAGCACGGCTGCCAGGATCTCGTCCTGGTCGGGCCGGTAAGGCGGCCGTCCCTGCTCGATCTGCGACCGGATGCCGAGGGTGCGCGCATTCTGGCTCGCATCGGTCGGGCGGCCTTCGCCGGTGACGATGGGCTTTTGGCCGCCGTTATCAGGGTGTTTGCCGAAGAGGGCTTTCGCGTTCTCGGGATGCACGAAATCCTCGACGAGGCACTAGGGCCCGTTGGGCTGCTGTCGCGCACCGCACCTGATGCGGTGGCGATGGCAGACATTCGTCGCGGCGTTGCCGTGGCTCGGGCACTCGGTGCAGTCGATGTCGGTCAGGGTTGCGTGGTTCAGCAGGGGATTGTGCTGGCAGTCGAAGCGGCGGAGGGCACCGACGCGATGCTGGCGCGGTGCGCTTCGCTGGCGCGGCCGGGGCGGGGAGGCGTGCTGGTGAAGCTGGTGAAGCCTGGCCAGGACCGCCGCACTGACCTACCGACGATTGGGCCTGAGACTTTGCGAGGCGCGGCGGAGGCCGGCCTGCGGGGGGTTGCCTTCGAGGCTGGAGGCGCCATTCTGGCTGAGCGCGATACCGCGATCGCCGCGGCGGACGAGAACGAACTTTTTCTGTTCGGACTCGGTCCGGATGACCTGTCCGAAAGAGGAGAAAGCACATGAGCCGCTATCTGCACACCATGCTTCGCGTCGGCGACCTGCAGCGCAGCGTGGATTTCTACTCGAAGGCTTTTGGCATGAAGGAGCTGCGCCGGCGTGACGTTCCGGACGGCAAGTACACGCTGGCCTTCGTCGGATACGGCGACGAGGACAGCAACACGGCGATCGAGCTGACCTACAACTATGGTGTCGAGAAATACGAGATGGGCGGTGCGTTTGGCCACCTGGCGATGGGAGTGCCCGACGTGGCTGCGGCCTGTGAAGTCGCGGCCAAGGCCGGCGGCACTGTCACGCGTCCGGCGGGGCCTGTGAAGTTCGGCACCACGATCATCGCCTTCGTCAAGGACCCTGACGGCTACATGATCGAGCTGGTGCAGCGGCAGTAGGAGGCGGCCTCATCGGCTGGCGTCGAGTGCCGCCTGGAGCATCCAGGCGGCAGCCATCCGGTCCACCACCTCGGCTCGCTTGCCGCGGCTGATATCGGCCTCGTCCACGAGGAACCGATTGACCGCCGCCGACGACAGCCGCTCGTCCCACAATGCGGTCGGCAACCCAGTTGCCTCCAACAGTGCCAGCGCCCAGTCGCGCGCTGACTGCGCCGCCGGTCCCAGCGATCCGTCCATCGACAGCGGCAGCCCTACCACGATGCCGCCGGCACCCTCCTTGCGCGCAATGGCCACGATTTCGGCAGCGTTGTCGCGCAACCGGCCTCGCCTGATGCTGCCGTAGGGCGAGGCCAGCGACAGCTCGACATCCGACAACGCCACGCCGATCGTGCGACTGCCGGGATCGAGGCCGATCAGCCGCTGCTGGCGTTCCAATGTCGCCCTCAGGTCGCGTAGGTTGAACAGCGCCATCGGCCGTGGTTATGGTCCCCTGCGCTCGTCCGGAAAAGGTTCTGCCATGTCGCTCGATCCCGCGACCATCCGCCGCATCGCTACGCTTGCCCGCATCCATGTCGAGGATGCGGAGGTCGCCACTTTGCAGGCGGAGCTTAACAGCATTCTCGGCTGGATCGAGCAGCTGAACGAGGTGAATGTCGATGGCATCGAGCCGTTGACCGGTGCGACGCAAATGGCTCTGAAGATGCGCGAGGATGTGGTCACCGACGGTGGCTATCCCGACAAGATCCTGGCCAACGCGCCGCAACGGGCGGGGGATTTTTATGCCGTTCCCAAGGTCGTCGAGTGATGACCGGATGGCGTCCGGCCATCCCGGATGACGATCGGGCTTGCGCCCGAGATCACGTATGAGCCTCACTGATCTCACGATCGCCGCGGCGCGCGATGCCCTGCGGGCACGTGAGTTCACTGCGCGCGAACTCACCGAGGCGCATCTGGCGGCGATCGAGGCACTGAACCCGCGACTGAATGCGTTCATCACTGTCACCGGCGAACGCGCGCTGGCTCAGGCTGACGCGGCAGACGCGGCGCTGGCGAAGGGTGTCTTCGCCCCCCTCACGGGCATTCCGCTGGCAATCAAGGATCTGTTCTGCACCGAGGGTGTCCGCACGACAGCCGGCAGCCGCATCCTCGGACCGTTCGTGCCGCCCTACGAGAGCACCGTCAGCGCCAACTTGCTGCGCGACGGCGCGGTATTTCTCGGCAAGGCGAACATGGACGAGTTCGCCATGGGTTCGTCGAACATGACATCGGCCTATGGCCCCGTGACAAACCCTTGGAAGCGGCGCCAGGACCAAGATGCGGCGCTGGTGCCAGGCGGATCTTCAGGCGGTTCGGCGGCAGCGGTGTCGGCGCGCATGGCGATGGGAGCGACGGGTACCGATACCGGTGGCTCGATCCGTCAGCCGGCATCTTTCTGCGGCATTGTCGGACTGAAGCCGACCTACGGCCGTTGCTCGCGGTGGGGCGTGGTGGCGTTTGCCTCGTCGCTCGATCATCCCGGCCCGTTCGCGCGCGACGTGCACGATTGCGCAATCCTGCTCGGTTCGATGGCCGGCCATGATCCGAAGGATTCGACCAGCGCCGATGTGCCCGTGCCGGACTACGAAGCGGCGTGCGCGCGCAGCGTCAAGGGCATGCGCATAGGCGTACCGCGCGAGTACCGGGTGGACGGCATGCAGGGCGAGATCGAAACGCTGTGGCAGACCGGGCTCACATGGCTGCGCGAAGCGGGGGCCGATGTGATCGACGTCTCGCTGCCGCACACGAAATACGCGCTCCCTGCCTATTACATCGTGGCACCGGCGGAGGCATCGTCGAACCTGGCACGCTATGACGGTGTGCGCTTCGGCTTGCGCGAGCCGGGGGAGGACTTGCGCGATCTATACGAACGGACGCGAGCGGCAGGATTTGGCGCCGAAGTGCGGCGTCGCGTTTTGATCGGCACTTATGTGCTGTCGGCAGGCTACTACGACGCTTACTATCTGCGCGCGCAGAAGGTGCGTGCGCTGATCCTGAGGGACTTCACCGAAGCGTTCGCGAGGGTGGACGCCCTGGTCGCGCCGACAGCGCCCTCGGCGGCATTCGCACAAGGCGAGAACATGGACGATCCGGTGCAGATGTATCTCAACGATGTCTTCACCGGTCCGGCCGACCTCGCGGGTGTGCCGGCGATCTCGGTTCCCGCGGGTTTGGATGCCAACGGCTTGCCGCTCGGGTTGCAAGTGATCGGCAAACCGTTCGACGAGGAGGCGGTGTTCACCGTCGGCGCTGCGCTGGAACGGGCGGCGGCGTTCTATGCGTTGCCCCAGGTTCGCGCGGGAGGCTGAACCATGAGCTATGCCATCGAGGGCGCCACCGGTGCGTGGGAAGTTGTCGTCGGATTGGAAGTCCACGCCCAGGTGATCAGCAAGGCCAAACTGTTCTCCGGAGCGGCCACCGATTTTGGCGCGCCACCCAACACACAGGTGAGCTTCGTCGATGCGGCGTTTCCTGGCATGCTGCCGGTGATCAACCGCGAATGCGTGGCGCAGGCGGTACGCACCGGGTTGGGGCTGAACGCTCACATCCACATGGTGAGCAGGTTCGACCGCAAGAACTATTTTTATGCCGATCTGCCGGCCGGCTATCAGATCAGCCAGTATCAGCATCCGATCGTCGGCGAGGGCAAGGTCGAGCTCGAGCTCGCCGATGGTTCGACGCGCGAGATAGGCATCACCCGCCTGCATCTTGAACAGGATGCGGGCAAGTCGCTGCACGATCAGCATCCGACCCAATCGTATATCGATCTGAACCGTGCCGGTGTGGCGCTGATGGAGATCGTATCCGAGCCGGACATCCGCTCTCCCGAGGAAGCCGGCGCGTATCTGCGCAAGCTGCGCAGCATCCTGCGCTACCTCGGCACCTGCGATGGCAACATGGAGGAAGGCTCCATGCGCGCCGACGTCAACGTATCGGTGCGCAAGCATGGCGAGCCGTATCGCACGCGCTGCGAGGTGAAGAACGTCAACTCTATCCGCTTCGTCATGCAGGCGATCGAGGCGGAGGCGAAACGGCAGATCGAGGTTTGGGAATCGGGCGGCGCGGTCGAGCAGGAGACGCGGCTGTTCGAAAGCGGCCGTGGTATCACGCGCTCTATGCGGAGCAAGGAGGATGCGCACGACTACCGCTACTTCCCCGATCCCGATCTGCTGCCGCTGGTGCTGGATGAGGCATGGGTGGCGGAACTGAAGGCGAAGCTGCCGGAACTGCCTGATGCCAAGAAGCGCCGCTTCATGAGCGGCTATGGGCTGACGGCCTATGATGCCGGCGTGCTGGTGGCCGAGCAGGCCACCGCAGATTACTACGAGACTGTGGCGCGCGGCCGTGATGCGAAAGCCGCGGCCAACTGGGTGATGGGCGATCTGTTCGCGACGTTGAACCGTACCGGGCACACAATCGGGGACAGCCCCGTGTCAGCGGCATCACTCGGGAAACTGCTCGATCTGATCACTGATGACACAATCAGCGGCCGCATCGCCAAGGAAGTGTTCGAGGCGATGGTTGAGACCGGCAATGATCCGGCCGCCATTGTCGAGGCGAAGGGCCTGCGCCAGGTCACCGACACAGGAGCGATCGACGCGGCGGTGGCAAGTGTCTTGACCGCCAATGCTGACAAGGTGGCGGAATACAAGGCCGGCCGCGAAAAGCTGTTCGGTTTTTTCGTCGGCCAGGTGATGAAGGCGACGGCGGGGAAGGGCAACCCTGGACTGGTCAACGACGCACTGAAGCGTAAGCTGTCGTCACTCTGACCGACGGAACGATGAAGGAGCAAGCGCGACATGCCCATCGAACTCTACACCTGGAATACCCCCAACGGTCGCAAGATCAGCGTGGCGCTCGAGGAGATGGGTCTGTCCTACAACGTCCATCCGGTGAACATCAGCAAGGGCGAGCAGTTCAACCCTGACTTCCTCAGGATCAGTCCGAACAACCGCATCCCTGCCATCATCGATCCCGAAGGGCCGGGCGGCGCGCCGATCAGTGTGTTCGAGTCGGGTGCGATCCTGATCTATCTCGGCTTGAAGACTGGCAAGTTCTACCCTGCCGACCTGCGCGCCCAAGTGCCTGTTCTGGAATGGCTGATGTGGCAGATGGGCGGCTTCGGCCCGATGCCGGGCCAGGTGCATCACTTCCTTCAGGTTGAGAACGAGCAGGACCGCCGCTACGGCCTCGACCGCTATATGAAGGAGACGCGCCGTCTGTACAGCGTGCTCGACAAGCGCCTGTCGCAGGTCGAATTTGCTGGCGGCCCGGTGTCGATCGCCGATTTTTCCATACTCGGCTGGGCATGGCGGCATGAGCGTCACAAGGTGGACCTCGCCGAGTTCCCCAATGTGAAACGCTGGTACGAAACGATGATGGCGCGCCCCGGCACGAAGCGCGGCTTCGAGGTTGCGCTGAGCTGATTGTTTGACGCTCCGTCGGCGAAGCCCTAGACACGACGTCGCAAACGCCGTGTGCACCTCCCGGGGCGACCGGGAGGCTGGCGGAGGGGTGGCCGAGTGGCTGAAGGCGGCGGTTTGCTAAACCGTTATAGGGGGTCAACCTCTATCGTGAGTTCGAATCTCATCCCCTCCGCCATTTCACGCATAGAACTGTCTTGACATTGCTAGTTCTTGCTTCGTTCTAGGCCTTTGCCGTCCTGGCATGTTCGATGCTAGGCCATTTGAGCCTGCCGCCTGGGAAGAAGTCGGCGCCGCTCTAGCATCGGCAGGCGCGGACGATTCCATCCACACATCGGAGATCTTTCAAAGCGCCATCAGGAGCTCGGTCCCGCGCATGCTTCAGATCACCATTTACCCTTAGTTATGCCAGCAGCGGGACACTCACACCCGCACACCATGCTGTTCAATTCACCCGAGTTCGTATTGGGCTTCCTGCCGCTCGCGCTGGCTGGGTTCTTCCTTGCGGGACGCGTCGGCGGGACCCACTGGGCGTTGCGCTGGCTGGTCGCCGCCAGCCTGTTCTTCTACGGCTGGTGGAACCCGAAATTCGTCCTGCTGCTGGCTGGATCGATCATCGGCAACTACCGGTGCGGCCAGCGGATCCTGTGCCTGACACGCCGGGGCCGGCCGCTCACCGCTCGGCGCTGGCTGATCGGCGGCGTCGCCGCGAACCTCGCGCTGCTCGGCTGGTTCAAATACGCCAACTTCATGATCCAGGGCGTGCTTCAGCTGCACACCCCGGAATTGGAAATCTTCCTGCCGCTGGCGATCAGCTTCTTCACTTTCCAGCAAATCATGTTCCTGACGGAGAGCAGAAGCGGCGACCGCGTCGATGCTGGCCTGCTCCCCTATGCCGCGTTCGTCGCATTCTTCCCACACCTGATCGCCGGACCGATCGTGAAGCCGCGCGAGATCATGCCGCAATTGCTGGCCGCCGACCTCGCGGTGCCGCGCGCCACCCACCTTGCGGAAGGCATGATGATCTTCCTGCTCGGCCTGGCGAAGAAGGTCGTGCTGGCGGACACGTTCGCGCACTACTCCGACGTAGGTTTCGCCGCCGCCGCACAGGGCGCGCCGCTGAGCTTCATCGAGGCGTGGTACGCCGCCGCATCCTATGCGCTGCAGATCTACTTCGACTTCTCAGGCTATTCCGATATGGCGATCGGGCTGGCGCGCATGCTCAACGTGCGCTTCCCGCTGAATTTCGCCAGTCCGTACAAGGCTGCGAACATCGCCGAGTTCTGGCGTTGCTGGCACATCACGCTAAGCCGGTTCCTGCGTGATCACGTCTATATTCCTCTCGGTGGCAACCGGCACGGCGAGGTCCGGCGCCACACCAATGTAATGACGACGATGCTGCTGGGAGGGCTGTGGCATGGCGCAGCGTGGAACTTCGTACTGTGGGGCGGGCTGCACGGGCTGTATCTGGTGCTGCACGCCCGGTTCCCATGGCGGCTACCTGCGGTTGCCACCCGCACCTTGACGCTGCTGGCGGTCATCGTCGCCTGGGTGCCGTTCCGCGCGAGCGGGCTGGATGCGACGATGGCGATGCTGCGCGGAATGGCCGGATACAACGGGATCGCGCTACCCCAGATGATCGTGCACGCATTCCCTCCTCTGGCAGCGATCGCAAAGCCCGTGCCGCTGCTGCCCTATCTGGGTGATGGGCGTACGCTGAGCTTTCCTGAGGTCTCCGTCTGCCTGCTCCTTGGCTGGACGATCGTGCTTGCGCTGCCGACCGTGCATGACCTGTCACAGCGCACGCGTGGCTGGGCGTTGACGAGCGGCTTTGCGTTCACCGTGCAGGCGCTGTTCTTCGCGCCGCACGTGATGCCGTTTCTGTACTTTCAGTTCTGATGAATACAATCGGACGGCTTATTTCCGCCTGCCTCGCTTCACTGCTGTTCTACGCCCTCGCATTTGGCTTCATACTGGATCGGCCCCTCTCTCTCGGCTACCTGCGCCAACAGATCGACGCGAAACTGGCGCGCGCCGCCGCGATCGAGCAACCGAAGCTGGTGATACTTGCCGGCTCCAACGGCCCCTATTCGCATCGCTGCGAGATCATCGAGCCGATCCTGCGCATGCCATGCGTCAACGGTGGCGTCGCCGTCGGGATCGGTCTCGACTATCTATTCGCGCGCTGGCAGAAAGCGCTTCGCTCCGGCGACATCCTTTATTTGCCGATGGAGGAAGCGCAGTACGTCCGCGCGCACGCCACAACCGAAGTGGGCCCCGACGCGGCTATCATGCTCCGCCATGACTGGCGGACGCTCGCCTCACTGCCGACCGCGCGCTGGATTGCCGCGCTGTTCTCGTTCGATCTGCGCGCCGCGCTGATGAGCCCGATCGAGACCGCGCTGCAACTCGTGCATTTCCACGATCCGCGTGCCGAAGTGACCGGCGCGACCAACGCATGGGGCGATCACGTCGGCCACACTGCCGAACTCGCTGCCGTCAATCGCGCAACGTTGGCGGCTGCGGCGCCATACCATGCGTCGGCCGAACAGATCCGCACCGGCTACGGCAGTACACTGATCGCCGCCTTCACGCGCTGGGCCACCGCGCATGGCATGCACGTCATTGGCGGCCTGCCGACCGAGTTCGCCGATGCACCGATACCCGATACAACGCTGCAAGCCATCCGATCCGTCTATGTGGCGAACGGCGCCGACTTCCTCACGTTGCCCAACTTCAGCCGCTATCCACGTTCCGCATTTTTCGATACGGCCGAGCACCTGAACGAGTCGTGGCAGGCCGTGCACTCGAAGCTGCTCGCCGAGCAGCTTCGATGGCATCGCGTGCCCATTGCAGCAGCTCATCCTGCCGATCCAGCAGGTCCTCCGGCACCCCGTAATAGGCCGACAGACTGACCTCGCGCTCGCCACGCTGGTAACTGAACGGGCGGCTGCCTGCGCGCTCGAAACTCTCGCGCGTGGCGGCATCGACCCTCAGGTACATCGCGTCGCGCACCAGCAACCCGAACATGACGCCGCCGTGGAACAATCCGACGCCGCTGAACATGCGCCGCGCTACCGGATCGAGCGGGCCGAGCAGGTCCAGGATGAAATCCTGAAAGCCGCGGCTGACCGCCATCGCTCAGAACGCCAGTGAGGTCGCCTGCATCACCAGCGGCAAGGTGCGTACCATCGACAGCACGTCCTCGGGCACCTTCTCGTCCACCGACACCAGGCAGATCGCATCGCCACCCTGGCTTGCACGCCCGAGATGGAACGTCGCGATGTTGATCCCCGCGCCGGCCAGCGTCGCACCGAAGCGGCCAATGAAGCCAGGCTTGTCCTGATTGGTCACGTAGAGCATGTGCGGCGCGAAGTCAGCCTCGACCTTGATGCCTTTGATCTCGACGATGCGCGGCCGCGATCCGGCGAACAGCGTGCCGGCGACCGAGCGCATGAGCCGATCAGTCTCCACCGTGACACGTACCAACGTCTGGTATTCGCTGTCCCGGTCATGCACGGTCTCGGCGACGTCGATACCGTGATCGCGCGCGGCTATCGGCGCGTTCACCATGTTGATGCCCTCCATGACCGGAGTCATCAGGCCGGCAAGCACAGCGGCGCCCAGCGGACGCGTGTTCACTGCCGCGGCGTGACCTTCGAACTCGATCAGCACGCGGCGGATCACACCTTCATGTGCCTGGGTAAGCTGTCCAGCAAATGCACCGAGCAGTCGGCACAATTCCATGTAGGGTTTCAACCGCGGCGCGTCCTCCGCCGACACCGACGGCATGTTGATCGCATTCGCCACGGCGCCGGTAAGCAAAAAATCGCTCATCTGCTCGGCAATCTGCAATGCGACATTTTCCTGTGCCTCCGCCGTCGCAGCGCCAAGGTGTGGGGTGCAGACCACGTTCTCCAGCGCGAACAGCGGCGACTGCGTGGCGGGCTCGGTCTCGAACACATCAAGTGCCGCGCCGGCAACGTGCCCGGACTCGATCGCTTCGGCCAATGCGAGTTCGTCCACCAGGCCGCCGCGGGCGCAATTGATGATGCGCACGCCGCGCGCGGTCTTCACGAGAGCCTCGCGCGAGATGATGTTGTGCGTCGCTTCGGTCAGCGGTGTGTGCAGCGTAATGATATCGGCCCGTGCCAGCAGATCGTCCAGCTCAACCTTGTCCACACCCAGCTCGAGCGCGCGCTTCTCGTTGAGGAACGGATCATAGGCCAGCACACGCATCTTCAGCCCGATGGCGCGGTCGGCGACGATGGAACCGATGTTGCCGCAACCGATCAGACCAAGAGTCTTGCCGGTCAGCTCCACGCCCATGAAACGATTCTTCTCCCACTTGCCGGCCTTGGTGGACGCCGACGCTTCAGGGATCTGTCGAACCAGCGCCAGCATCATGGCAATGGCGTGCTCGGCTGTGGTGATGGTGTTGCCGTGCGGCGTGTTCATCACCACCACGCCGCGCGTCGTTGCGGAGCGGATATCGACATTGTCCACGCCGATGCCGGCGCGTCCCACGACCTTGAGATTTGTCGCCGCGTCGAGCAGTTCGCGCGTCACCTTGGTGGCGGAGCGAACCGCCAGCCCATCATACGGGGCGATCACATCACGCAGTTCCGCCGCCGACAGGCCGGGCTTCAGATCCACCTCGACACCGCGCCGACGGAAGATATCCACCGCGGCCGGGGAAAGTTTGTCGCTGATCAGGACTTTGGGCATTCCAATTCTCGCTGACGATCAGGTCACTTCTCCCCCTCCCCTTGCGGGAGGGGGTTGGGGGAGGGGCCGCCGCTACTCCGCTGCCTTCGCCGGAGCGTACTCCGCCGCAACGACATCGTGCGCCCAATCAAGCCACGGCAGCAGCACCTCGATATCCGCCGTCTCGACTGTCGCGCCGCCCCAGATACGCAGTCCCGGCGGAGCATCGCGGTACGCCGCGATGTCGTAGGCCACGCCTTCCTTCTCCAACAATGCAGCAAGCCGCTTCGCCGCCGCGCCCTGCTGGTCCGCAGGCAACGCCGTGAACCAAGGCGCCACCAACTTGAGGCAGATCGAGGTGCAGGACCGCGTCGCAGCATCCTCCGCAAGGAAATCGACCCAATCCGTCCGGGCCACCCAGTGCGCGATTGCGGAAAGGTTGGCCTCCGATCGCGCAATCAGCCCGTCGAGCCCGCCAACCGATTCCGCCCAGCGCAACCCGTCGAGTGCATCCTCGACGCACAGCATCGACGGCGTATTGATCGTCTCGCCTTTGAAAATCCCCTCAATCAGCTTGCCGCCAGACGTCAGGCGAAAAATCTTCGGCAACGGCCACGCAGGCCTGTAGCTGACCAGCCGCTCCACCGCACGCGGCGACAGCGCCAGCATGCCATGTGCAGCCTCGCCGCCCAGCACCTTCTGCCAGGACCAGGTGACGACATCGAGCCTGTCCCACGTCAGGCGCATCGCGAACACCGCTGACGTGGCATCGCATATCGTCAGCCCCTGTCGGTCGCGCACAATCCAGTCGCCATTCGGCACGCGCACGCCGGACGTCGTGCCATTCCACGGGAACACCACGTCGCGGTTGAAATCGACCGAGCGCAGGTCAGGCAGCCGGCCGTACGGCGCGGACACCACGCGCGCGTCCGCGAGGCGAAGCTGCTTCAGGACATCCGTGGCCCAGCCTTCGCCAAAGCTCTCGAATGCCAGCACATCGACGCCGCGTGCACCGAGCAGCGACCACAGCGCCATCTCGATTGCCCCGGTGTCCGAAGCGGGCACAATCCCCAGCCGCCAGTCACTCGGCATGCCGAGCATCGCACGTGAGCGTTCGATTACCTCGGCCAGACGTTTCTTCGGCGCGCTGGCACGATGACTACGGCCCAGCACGGCACCCGACAGCGCATCCAGCGTGAAGCCGGGACGCTTGGCACAGGGACCAGAGGAGAAATTGGCATTGGCCGGACGCCTGTCCGGTTTCGGCGCGATCGCCATTTGCGCTCTCCCTTACAGAAGAGAAGCGCCCCGGTGGGGGGGCGTGACCCGGCGCGGCGTATAGCGAGAAGGTTGATGCACCGTCAATGCTATTGCGACTCGGTCGATGCCACAATTCGTCATTGGCGTCACGACCGCCACCATGCGATGAGTGATCGGGTTCTCCGATACAGCGAATCGCATGGACGAGGTCCGCACGCGGCGCAGGGTGGTGCCGGTCTCCCCGCCGGAGGCCACCGCCGAACTGATCGCGGTGATCGTCGCAGTCACCGACGGTGAGCCGCGTGTGCTGACCATTGACGACGGCCGGGCGCTGCCGTCGGGACCGTTCCAGCTGACCCACCGGTCGTTGCAGTCAGGTATGCGCTCATGGGTGGAGCAGCAGACCCACCATCCGCTCGGCTATGTCGAGCAGCTCTACACCTTTGCCGACCGGGACCGGACGCGAACCGGGCAACGCATGGTGGCGATCAGCTACCTCGGTCTGACCCGCCAGGTGCGTGTTTCGGTCGAGCCGGGTGTGAGCTGGCAGAACTGGTATCGCTACTTTCCCTGGGAGGACCGCCGCGGCGGCACTCCCGCGGTCGAGGAGCCGATCGCGGCGAAGCTGAAAGCCTGGGCGGACGATGCTGCGGATGCGGCGAGCCGGCGCGAGCGCCAGCGCAGGATCGGCATCACTTTCGGCCATGACGGCCGGACCTGGAACGAGGAGCTGATCCTGCAGCGCTATGAACTGCTGTGGGAGGCGGGGCTGGTTCGCGAGTCACCCCAGGCGGGCGCACCTGTCGAGGGCGAACCGATGACTCACGACCATCGCCGCATCCTCGCCACCGGGATCGCGCGTCTGCGCGCCAAGATCAAATACCGCCCTGTGGTGTTTGAACTGATGCCGCCCCGCTTCACGCTGCTCCAGTTGCAGCACGCGGTGGAGGCGCTGGCCGGACGGCGCCTGCACAAGCAGAACTTCCGCCGGCTGATCGAGCAGCAGGACCTCGTGGAGGAGACCGGGGAAATCGCCACGGAGACCCGTGGCCGCCCGGCCAAGCTGTTCCGCTTCCGCCGCGACGTGGTGGCGGAGCGGGCGGTCGCGGGCAGCAAGCTGCCCCTGGCAAGATAAGCCTCTGAACGGCTCTCCGGCCGCAAGCCGATTTTGCCCCTTGACTTCCTTATGCTCAGCACTAGCATAAGAGCATTAAATGCTCACCATGAGCATAAGGGAGAAGTCCGGATGTCATATGCCGAAACCGTCGCCCGCACTGCCCCGCTGTATGACCGGGTGAAGGCATTCGTCCCGCCCATGGAGTGGCCGGTGTTCGCCGACGACATCGACGCCATCCTGGCACTCAAGCGCCGGAGAAACGCGGTGATCCTGGGCCACAACTACATGACCCCTGAGATCTTCCACTGCGTCTCCGACATCGTGGGCGACAGCCTCGCGCTCGCCCGCGAGGCGATGAAGGTGGACGCCGATGTCATCGTGCTCGCCGGCGTGCACTTCATGGCCGAGACGGCAAAGCTGCTGAACCCGTCGAAGACCGTGCTGATCCCCGACCTGCGCGCCGGCTGCTCGCTGGCTGAATCCATCACGGCGGCGGACGTGCGGCTGCTCCGTGAGCGCTACCCGGGCGTTCCCGTGGTGACATACGTGAATACATCAGCCGCGGTGAAGGCGGAGTCCGACATCTGCTGCACCTCCGGAAACGCCCGCAAGGTCATCGAGTCACTCGGCACAGATCGCGTGATCATGCTGCCCGACGAATACCTGGCGCAGAACATCGCCGCGCAGACCGGGGTGAAGATCATCACCTGGGCCGGCCACTGCGAGGTACACGAGCGCTTCACCGCCGCGCAGATCCGCGAACTTCGCTCCGAGAACCCGGGCGTGGTGGTGCTCGCTCATCCCGAATGTCCGCCGGAGGTCGTGGCCGAGGCCGACTTCACAGGCTCGACCGCCGACATGTCGGGCTATGTCGGCAAGCAGAAGCCGGCGAAAGTGGTGCTGATCACCGAGTGCTCGATGGCTGACAACGTGTCAGTGCATCACCCCGATGTGCAGTTCGTCCGCCCATGCAATCTCTGCCCGCACATGAAGCGGATCACGTTGGCCAACATCCGCTCGGCGCTGGAGGAGATGCGCCACGAGGTGACGATCGATCCTGCCATCGCAGCGCCCGCCCGCCGGGCAGTCGAGCGCATGCTCGAAGTGCACTGACCTTTTCACCTCTCCCGCACGCGGGAGAGGTCGCGGAGCGCAGCGAGGCGGGTGAGGGTGCCGCCGCATACGGAGCAACACATGACACCTCCGCCTCTTCCCCCGATCATGGTCGAGCCCTCGGTGCGTGCAGCGCTGCTGGAAGATCTCGGCCGCGCCGGTGACCTGACGACAGACGCGATCGTGCCGGCCAGCGCGCGCACCGAGTGTGCGCTCATGGCGCGCCAGCCCGGCGTGGTCGCAGGCCTGGACTATGCGATCACCGCCTTCCGCCTGATCGATCCAGCGATCGAGGTCATTGTCGAACGAGCCGATGGCAGCCGCCTGGCGCCAGGTGACCTGATAGCGGCGATCCGCGGGCCGGCCCGGGGTATCCTGACAGCGGAACGAACGGCGCTGAATTTCCTCTGCCACCTCTCCGGCGTGGCGTCGGCGACGCGCGGTATCGTCGATGCGATCGTGGGGACCACGGCGCAGGTGGTATGCACGCGCAAGACGATGCCCGGCCTGCGCGCGGCGCAGAAATACGCGATGCGCGTCGGTGGCGGATCGAATCATCGGTTCGGCCTGGACGATGCGGTGCTCATCAAGGACAACCACGTCGCGATAGCCGGCGGCGTGACCGAGGCTGTCAGACGCGCGCGCGCTGGCGTCGGCCATCTGGTCAAGATCGAACTCGAGGTCGACACGCTGGTGCAGCTTCAGGAGGCGATGGCGCTCGGCGTCGATGCCGTGCTGCTCGACAACATGGGACCCGACATGCTGCGCCAGGCGGTCGAGATCGTGGCCGGCCGGGCAATCACCGAGGCCTCCGGCCGCATCCGCCCCGACACCGCGCCGGCGATCGCCGCGTCCGGCGTCGACCTGCTATCGGTCGGCTGGCTGACCCACAGCGCAACCGTGCTGGATATCGGGCTCGACCACCGAGACTGAACGCATTCGTACCAATCTCGTCGATGTGACCAGGATGAGGTGCGCCCAGTGGATCACTGGTTGTGTTCTGTCGGCCGATTTGTCACCTCTCCCTTTTCCGCGATCGGGCTCGACCAGCTGACGCGGGCGTCACTTACAGAACGAAGGAGGGAAAATATGATCGCAGCAAGATTTCAGCCATGCATGCCTCGGCCAAATTCGCCCGTTCTGAGCCGCTTCGGTCGGCCCGCGAAGCAACCGGCGGCCTGATCCGCCTGGCCGCCCGCATTTCGCGGGCACGCCTTTGGCCGTCGTGCGTCGCAGTCCGGAACGCACCCGCAGCGACCACAGTTCACAGCCCAACCGTCACGACAGGAGACAGATGGATGATCAATCCAGCTTTGCTCAAAATGTCTCTCCTGGCATCAAGCCTTCTCTTTGCAACAGCGGCCGACCAGGTCGTCTGGTGGCGCAGCGATGGTGGCAACGTTACGGAGCATCGGGATCGAGATGCGGTGACCTGCACACTCTCGATCCACACAGACCAGGCTCAACTGGAATTCGCATGGAGCAACAAGCTTCCGCCGCGTGCCATGGTTGAACAAAAAGGCTGGAGCCTCCCGCCAGGATACATGTGGACTGTAGCGGTGCGGATCGGCGGCACCTGGCTTGGCAACGGCGACGGCACGCCCAACATCCCGGCAATGACCGGGCCCACCAGCGTCATGTTCCTGGTCAATCAGCCGATCGACGACATGCTGCTCTCTGCACAGGACGTCGCGATCAAGACCCCCGACCGATCGCTTGCCATCAACCTGGCGCCCCGGAAGGTTCAGGCGTTGGTGGCAGCGCTGCACAAATGCAGTGACATCATGGCGCACCATTGATGACGACCGTCACAGGCGCTTGACGCGCGGCAATACCGAGGCACTACTCCTTTCGTCATTCGCTCGGGGAGAAACAACATGGCAGTCCGGCTCGTCGTCACCATCACCGCAGCGCCGGGAAAGGGTGCTGAACTCGCACAGGCGTTCCGGACGCGTTGTGCCGAGGTCATGCGGGAGCCCGGTTGCGAGCAGTTCGAGGTGTTCCAGAGCGTAGTGAATCCCGACAAGCTGGCCTTGCTCGAGCTTTGGAAGGACCAGGCCGCGCTCGATGTGCATGCCAAGGTGAACGAAACGCGTGCACCGATGCCGGCCGGACTGCGGTCGGGGACGGGCGAGCGCGAAGACTACGAATACAACCGGGTACGGTGAAGGCGGCCTCCCGGTAGTTTGGTTGCCTATTGAAGTCTGCGCGGATAACGCCAAATTCCGGCCCCATGGCGGGCCCTGGCGTCCTTCCACCCTCATGTTGCACCGCGCATGCCGACCAGTGAGACATTGTCTCAGCGACAGACTATTGAGACGTCTCTGAGACACCTCGCCTGTCGCAGCAGTCAACTCTCGTCGACCGCCGCAGAAGCAATTCGGATCGGACAGCTGCCAACCGCTAAAATCCTCTGAAGCCAAGAACGCTTGCTCCGGCTGCTCTGCTGAAGGGAGGACTTCCATGGCCACCAGGGCCCCTTTCCTGAGGACGCGGTTTGGCGGCTACCACCACCGCGATGTCCCCGGCGAAGACACGGAACTCACCCATGTCGGCCCCGGCACGCCGTGCGGCGAATATCTGCGCCGCTATTGGCAGCCGATCTGCTTTTCCGATGACCTGGGCGACCTCCCGCAACGGATCAGGATCCTGGGAGAGGAGTTGGTTGTCTTCCGCGACAGGAGCGGCTCCGTCGGCCTGCTGGAACTACACTGCCCGCATCGCGGCACGTCCCTGGAGTTCGGGCTGATCGATGCCAAGGGAATTCGATGCTGCTACCACGGTTGGCTGTTCGCGCCGGACGGGACCATCCTTGAGACCCCGGGCGAGCCGGCTGACAGCACCCTGAAGGACCGCCTGTTTCACGGCGCTTATCCCACCCACGAGGATCGCGGCATCGTCTTCGCCTACATGGGGCCGCCCGAGCAGCGGCCGCCTCTGCCCCTCTACGACAGCTTCGTTCGCCCGGGCTATCGGCTCATCCCAGGCCAGAAGTACTTCTACCCCTGCAACTGGCTGCAGATCATGGAGAACGCGATGGACCCCGCCCATACCGCGTTTCTCCACACCATCGTCAGCGGCGCCGTGTTCACCAATGAGTTCGGCGTCCTGCCGGAACTGGAGTTCGTCGAGACCCCTATAGGAATGATCTACGTCGCGACAAGGCGCGTGGGGAACAACGTCTGGGCGCGGATGGTGGAAGCGGTCATGCCCAACCTGCAGCAGGTCGCACCAATCTGGGAGGACGGCCACCGCGAGCATCCATTCAGCGGCCCGATGATGAGCCGCTGGATTGTCCCGCTGGACGATACCAACACCATGCTCATCGAGTTCCGTCATGTGAGCGAGACCGAGGGCGTCACGCCCGCATGGTGGGCGGATCGCTCGATCATGCTTCCCGGTCAGCTCGGCGCGGACTTGTACGAGGAAGGTCAGCGGCATCCCGGTGACTATGAGGCACAGGTCTCCCAGCGGCCGATCGCGGTCCACGGACTGGAGCACCTCGGTGCGACCGACCGCGGCATCACGATGTTCCGCAACCAGATGCGACGCGGTATCCGGGCGGTGCAGGCCGGTCGCGATCCCGCTGGACTATCCCGCGACACCGACGCGATCATCCCGACCTACTGCAACGACACCATTGTTCGCATTCCGCCTGAAGAGGATTCGGAAATGGACTGTCAACTTATGCGCGAGACCGGGCGGCGGCTCGCCCACGGCTATCTCAAGCAGCCGCCGCTCTTGCCTTAGCTGCTACGCCGTTGCGCCTCCGTCCACCGGCAGCGCGACGCCGGTGATGTACGAGGCCTCGTCCGAGATCAGGAACAGCGCCGCGTTGGCGATCTCCTCCGGTCGCGCTGGCCGACCCATCGGCACCTGACCGCCGCGCTTCACCACCAGCGTCTCCGGTGTTTCTCCCGGCGGCAACTGGCTGTCGGGGCGTGCGACGAATACGCGCAGCATCGGCGTGTCTGTGGGACCCGGGCACACCGCATTCACCCGGATCTTCTCGCGCGCATAGCGTTTCGCCAGGCCGTGCACCAACCCAACCACGCCGAATTTGGCGATGTTGTAGACTGGGCTGAATTGCGACCCAGTCAGGCCAGACGTCGACGCGGTGTAGAGCAGCGCCCCGCCACCTCGCGCCCGCAGCTCCGGAATAGCCGCCTCAGTGGTGACCAGAACCGTCCGGACATTTAGGTCCATCGCCAGTTCGAAGTCCTTCCAGTCGATGCCTTCGATCGCCGCGGGACCAGGGTGTCCGACATGGTTCCAGACGAAATCAAGCCCGCCGAACGCGTTGGCCGTGCGACGGACGATCTCGCGCGCAAACGAGTCCTGCCGCAGATCGCCGGCCAGCGCGATCGCCTTGCCGCCGGCATCGGTGATCTGCCTGGCCACCGCAGTGGCGGCCGCCTCGTCCAGATCCACAACGCCGACCGCGGCACCCTCCTTCGCGAAACGCAGCGCGCCAGCGCGACCCATGCCGGAGGCCGCGGCGGTGACTATGCCGATCTTGTTTGCCAGACGCATAATGACCTCCCTCAGCGCTGCGCGTTCAGCCAGCCCAGCATGATGCGGTTGAATGTGTCGGGATGCTCGACATTGGGAAAGTGCCGGGCGTCACCGATCTCCTCATAGCGGCCGCCAGGAACCAAGCCCGCCAGCAGCCGATTGTCCGCAGCCGGCGTGCCCGCATCGTCCGACCCGCACACCACGAGCAACGGCAGCTTCAGCGACGGCAATCGCGCCACGAAGTCGAACTTGCGAATGGCGGCGACGCAGCCGAGATAGCCCGCCGGCGTGGTGCCGATGATCGTGTCGCGGATCTGCTTCCAACGCCCCGGCCTGCTTTGCTTCACCGCGTCGGTGAGCCAGCGCTCGATCGTCGGATCGGCCAGCGGTGCCAACGAGTTCGCGCCGCGCACCGTATCGACGCGCTGCTGCCAGACCTCCGGCGCACCGGCCGGCGAGGCAGGCAACGTGTCGCACCACATCGCCGATGCAAGCTTGTCACCGTGCTCCAGCGCGAAGGCCTGCCCCAGCATCCCGCCGATCGACAACCCGATGAAATGCACGCGCTGGATCGAGAGCGCATCCAGCACAGCAGCAACATCCGATGCCAGGGCACTCATCGTGTAGTCGCCGGCGACCGGCCCGCTGCCGCCGTGGCCGCGCATGTCGATCGCGCAGCACGCGGAAGCCAGCCTGCAACAACGGTGGCACCTGCTCGGTCCACATGCCGCCATCCGATGCAAGCGAATGCGTCATGCAGACGACAGGCGCGGCCTCAGGTCCCACCAGGTCATAGGCGATGGTGCGTCCATCGAGGCGTAGCAGCATGAGCGTTCTCCCTATCAGCCGGTTTCCATCGGCAGTGTCGGATCCTTCGCCCATTCCGAGAGCGAGGCGTCGTAGAGCTTCACGTCCTTGTGGCCGAGCATGATAAGTGCCAAGGCATCAGCGCTCGCCGCGATGCCGCCACCGCAGTAGTTGATCACCTGCCTGTCCATCGCACCCACAGCCTCGAAGCGCCTGCGCAGTTCGTCGGCGGGCAGGAACGTGTTGGTCTCCGGATCGAGCAGATGCGCGGCGGGCAGGTTGACGCTGCCCTTGATGCGTCCCAGCCGACCATAGGCGTTGCCGCCGCTGCCGGTATGCTGCGCCGGCTGTAGCGCGTTGATCGTGCACACCGCGCCATCGCCGATCGCGCGCAGCACCGCGTCCTTGCCGACCATGAGGTTGCGCACCTCGCGCACGGTGAAGTTCCCGGCGGGTCGCGACCGCGCCTGTCCCGTCTCGACCGGACGGCCTTCATGCTGCCACTTCTGCCAGCCGCCGTTCAGCACCGCGGCATTGTCGTAACCGAACTCGTGCAGCAGCCACCAGAGCCGCGTTGCCCACCAGACATTGGCGCTGCTGTAGGTCACCACGCGCGTCGTGTTGTTCACACCGAACCGGCGCATCGCCGCCGCGAAGTCGTCCGGCGACTGACGCATGAAGCGCAGGCTCTGCGATGTGTCGGACACGTCGCGCAGCATGTCCACGAACTGCGCGCCGGGAATGTGGCCTTTCTCGAAGTCCTCCCGCCCCGGCTTCACTTCGTAGGTGATCTTCGGATCGGGGATCAGGTGCGTGGTGCAGTCCAGCACCAGTACATCCGGGTTGTTGAGGTTCTGTGCGAGCCAGTCTGTCTCGACCAGATACTCGGGATGAGTGAACCCGCTCATGCCGGTAGCTCCGCGAGTTCGATCAGGACATTGCCGGTCGATGCCGGATCGATGAAGGCGATGCGCGCTCCGCCATGGCCTATCCGCGGCGTCTCGTCGCGCAGCTTCACCCCCTTCGTCTTCAGTTCGGCCAGCGCGCCGTCGATGTCCTCGACCTCGAAGCAGATGTGGAACAGGCCCTCGCCCTTCTCGGCGATCCACTTGTTGACACCTAGTCCGGCACCTTGCTTTCCAGTAGTTCGATATAGGTCTCGCCCACCGGCAGCATGGCAAGCCGCGTCGCCCCGATCTGCTCCTCGTATTCGAGCGGGATGCCGAACGTATTCTGCAGCAGGTCCATCGACTGCTTGAGCGAATTCACCGCAATGGCGATGTGTTCCACCCGCTTGATCTTCATCGTTGCCTCCTCAGGAAATCGTCACGCCGCTGTCCACCGGGTAGATCTGGCCGGTGACCATGCGGGATTCGTCGGACGCCAGGAACAGCGCCATGTTCGCGATGTCCGTCGGCTCGATCAGTCCCAGCAGATGTGCGTCAGCGAGCCTGGTCAGTGCGGCATTGCCGGCCACCAGCCTGCGCACGCGGTCTGTCATCGTGGCGGATGGCGCAATTGCGTTCACCCGCACGCGCTGCGCCGCGAACTCAACCGCCATCGAGCGGGTGATCGCGGCAATGCCGCCCTTCGCCGCCGTATAACAGTCGCGCCCGGCGATCCCCATCAGCGCGACGTTCGACGACATGTTGATCACCGACCCCCCACCCGAGCGGATGATCTCTGGAATGCCAACACGACAACCGAGGAATGTGCCGAACAGGTCCAACCTTATGGCACGCCAGAACTCCTCGATTGGCGCGTCCACCACCGTGCTGTCCTGTGGCGTCGAACCGCCGGCGTTGTTGTGCAGCACGTGCAGCGCGCCGAACTGCTGCACGGTGGTGCCGACCGCCGCCTGCAGGCTTGCCTCATCGGTCACGTCGGTGCGGATCGCAATCGCGCCATTGCCGGCGAGGTGCGCCGTTTCCTCGCCCGACACAGCGTCGATTTCGGCGATCGCCACGCGCGCACCTTCGCGCGCGAACAGGATCGCCGTCGCGCGGCCAATACCTGTGCCGGCGCCGGTGATGAACGCCACCTTGCCTGCGAGCCGTCCCATGGTTCCTCCCGCGCAGTCTAGTGACTCAACTCCCGCGCCATCTCATCGATGCCATTCACCGTCAGCGGATACATCCGCCCTTCCATCAGCTCACTCGTCATGCCGATCGAACGCACATGCTGCCACGAATTGCGCGGCGTCGGATTGAGCCACGCCGCCCGATGGTAGTGCGATGTCAGTCGCTCCAGCCACACACGTCCTGGCTCCTCGTTCATGTGCTCGACGCTGCCACCCGGCATGGTGATCTCGTACGGACTCATCGCCGCGTCCCCCACGAAGATCAGTTTGTAGTCCGGCCCATACTTCCTGATCACCTCGAACGTAGAGATCCGTTCGTCATGCCGCCGCCGGTTGTTCTTCCACGCCCGCTCGTACGGGAAGTTGTGGAAGTAAAAATACTCCAGATGCTTGAACTCCGAGCGCGCCGCCGAGAACAGCTCTTCCGAAAGCTTCACGAAATCGTCCATCGAGCCGCCGACGTCGAGGAACAGCAGCACCTTCACTGCGTTGTGCCGCTCGGGTACCAGCTTCAGATCCAGTGTGCCGGCATTCTTTGCCGTCGACCGGATCGTGTCAGGCAGATCGAGTTCGGTCGCCGCTCCCTGACGCGCGAACCGTCGCAACCGACGTAGCGCCAGCTTCAGGTTGCGCGTCCCCTGTTCCACCGTGTCGTCAAGGTCGCGAAAGTCGCGCCGGTCCCACACCTTCACCGCGCGCCGGTGCCGTGACTCATGCTGCCCGATCCGCACGCCTTCCGGATTGTAGCCGTACGCGCCGAACGGCGACGTCCCAGCGGTGCCGATCCACTTCGAACCACCCTGATGCCGCCCCTTCTGCTCTGCAAGCAGCTCCGCCAGCCGCTGCATCAGCGCCTCGAAACCACCCAGCGCCTCGATTTTCGCCATCTCCTCCGGCGTCAGGAATTTCTCCGCCAGCCTGCGCAGCCATTCCTCGGGAAGCTCGCGCGGCAACACGCCCTCCGGCGCCTCAAGCCCCTTGAAGCATTGCGCGAACACCCGGTCGAAGCGGTCCAGATGGCGCTCGTCCTTCACCAAGGTCGCGCGGCTGAGGTAATAGAAGTCGTCCACGCTCCAGCCCGCCACCCCGGCCTTCATCGCCCCCAACAACGTCAGGTACTCGGTGATCGATGTCGGCAGCCCCGCCTGCCGCAGCCCCTGGATAAGATGCGCGAACATCAGGCTCCGCGCCGCGCCAGGAACGCCAGGCGCTCGAACAGATGAACGTCCTGTTCGTTCTTCAGCAACGCGCCATACAGCGGCGGGATTACCAGATGCTTTTCGTTGGTGCGCAGCGCATCGGCCGGCAGGTCCTCCACCATCAGCAGCTTCAACCAGTCCAGCAGTTCCGCGGTGCTGGGCTTCTTCTTGAGGCCGGGCACCTCGCGAACCTGGAAGAACACATTCAGCGCCTCACGCGCCAGGTCACGCCGCAGCTCCGGATAGTGTGTCTGTACGATCCGTTCCATCGTCTCGCGATCGGGGAAGCGGATGTAGTGAAAGAAGCAGCGGCGAAGGAATGCGTCCGGCAGTTCCTTCTCGTTGTTCGAGGTGATGACGACAATCGGCCGGTGCGTTGCGACCACTGTCTGCCGCGTCTCGTAGACGAAGAACCGCATGCGGTCGAGTTCCAGCAGCAGGTCGTTGGGAAATTCGATATCCGCCTTGTCCACCTCGTCGATCAGCACCACGACAGGCCTGTCCGACTCGAACGCATCCCACAGTTTGCCGCGTACGATATAGTTGGCGATGTCGCGCACTCGGGGATCGCCTAGCTGCCCGTCGCGCAGGCGAGACACGGCGTCGTACTCATAGAGACCCTGCTGCGCCTTGGTGGTCGACTTGATGTGCCACTCGATGAGCTCGAGCCCCAGCGCCTGTGCCACTTCGTGTGCCAGCACGGTCTTGCCAGTCCCCGGCTCGCCCTTTACCAGCAGCGGGCGCTGCAGGGTCACAGCGGCATTCACCGCCACTTCCAGATCGCGCGAGGCGATATAACGTTCGGTACTCTTGAAAGAGGCGCTCACTCTCGGCTCCCTGTGCGTCCAGGCACGAGTGTCGGGCCAGAGCGATGAAGCCGCAAGCCGCCATCATCCAGGGAACCCACTGATGCCGAACACGCGCCCCTATGGCTTCTGGCTCTCCCCAATCACCTCGGAGCTCATCGTCGGAGAGTTGATCAGTCTCTCCGGGGTCCAGCTTGATGGTGCCGACATCTACTGGCTCGAGGGGCGCCCCCGAGAGCAGGGCCGTAACGTGCTCGTGCAACATGGCCCGGCCGGCGCCCCGCTGGACGTGACGCCGCCAGAATTCAACGTGCGCACCCGTGTTCATGAATATGGCGGCGGCGCGGCGGTCGTGTGCGACGGCGTGAGCTACCTCTCTCACATGGCGGATCAGCGGCTGTATCGCCACGCGCCAGGCACGACGCCCGTCCCGCTGACTCCGGCGGGCTCGGGCCACCGCTATGCCGACGGGGTCATCGACGTGCCGCGTGCCCGCTGGATCGGGGTACGCGAGAGCCATGCGGGCGGCGTGGTGGACAACGCAATCGTCGATATCGACCTGACCACCGGCGGTACCGGCCGGGTGCTCGCCGGCGGCAATGACTTCTATGCATCCCCCAGGCTCTCGCCGAGTGGTCGGCAGCTCGCCTGGCTGACCTGGCGTCATCCCAACATGCCGTGGGTCGGCACGGAGCTCTGGGTCGCGGACATCGCATCCGACGGAACGGTCGGAACGGCGAAGATGGTCGCCGGCGGTCCAGACGAATCCGTGCTTCAACCGGAATGGGCACCGGGCGGGGCGCTGTATTTCATCTCCGATCGCAGCGGGTGGTGGAACCTCCATCGGCTGGAAGGCGACAATGTTCGCGCGCTTTGCCCGCGCGAAGCCGATTTCGCGCAAGCGCCGTGGATGTTCGGGATGTCCAGCTATGCGTTCGCTGGCCCCGATCAGATCATCTGCAGCTATTGGCAGGACGGCGTCGGCCACCTTGCGCAGCTTGACCTTGCGTCGCTTCAGCTTGTGCCGATCGATCTTCCCTACACCGACTATGGCTACGTGCGCGCGACGCCCAGGCGAGGCGGTATTCCGCGCGGCTTCCCCGACCGAGGTCGCCTCGATCGTTCGTCTCGACCTTGCGACCGGCAAGACGGAAATACTGCGGCGTTCGGCGAGCGTGCAGCCGGAACTCAAGCCCTATTTCTCCATACCGGAACACGTCTCGTTTCCCACCGAGGGCGGCAAGACCGCGCATGCCTTCTACTATCCGCCGACCAATCCCGACCACGTGGCACCAACCGGTACCAGGCCGCCGCTGGTGGTGAAGTGCCATGGCGGCCCGACCTCCTACTCTCCCGGTGTGCTCGACCTCCGCGTGCAGTATTGGACGAGCCGAGGGATTGCCGTGCTCGATGTCAACTACGGCGGCAGCACCGGTTACGGGCGAGAATACCGGGATCGCCTGCATGGACAGTGGGGCGTGGTCGACGTCGACGACTGCATCAACGGCACGCGTCATGTCGTCCGGAGCGATCGAGCAGATGCCGACCGGACCGTGATCACCGGTGGCAGCGCGGGCGGTTACACGACGCTGGTGGCGCTGACTCGCAATGCTTTCGCCGGCGGCGCCAGCCATTATGGTGTTAGCGATGTGGCCGCGTTGGCGCGCGACACGCACAAGTTCGAATCGCGCTACCTCGACTGGCTGATCGCGCCGTTGGCGGGCAACGAGCAGCTTTATCGTGAGCGCTCGCCGCTGTACCACGCCGAAAGCCTGGACCGGCCGGTCATCTTCTTCCAAGGCGACGAAGACAAGGTCGTCCCGCCCAGCCAGACCGAGACGATGGTGGAGGCGCTCCGCCGCAAGGGCGTGCCGGTGACATACATTCTCTTCAGCGGTGAGCAGCACGGCTTCCGCAAGGGGCCGAATATCATGCGAGCGTTGGACGCCGAGTTGTATTTCTACGCTGGGTTGGTGTTCCGGACTGGGCTCGAGTTTTAGGCAGTCGCGGCGATATCAACCGCTATGCGTCACCCGGTGATAGCCGCGGGCGTAATAGATCAGGCCCTCGTGCACCGTGCCGACCTCCACCGCCTCCACGGGGCAGATGAACACGTCGTGGGTGCCGACCTCGACGATCTGTTCGATGCGACAGTCGAACGCGACGAGCGCCCCGTCCAGCACCGGGGCGCCGGTCAGCAAGGGATGCCAGGTGGCGCCCTCGAAGCGGGCTGCCATCGTGTGATCGGTCAACCCGGCGAATACCGGTGACAGTTCCTCGTGCGCACTGGCGAGCGTGTTCACGCACAGCACGCCGTTCGCCTTCATCGCCGGGTACGAGTCATTGGTGCGGTTGGCGCAGACCAGGAGCGTGGGCGGAGAATTGGTGACGCTGCACACTGCCGATGCCGTGAAGCCGGCGCGGCCGCCCGGACCGTCGGTGGTGATCACGTTCACCGCGGCGCCTAGACGCGCCATCGCTTCGCGGTAGGCCTGCTTTTCCACTGCCACGGTTCGCTCCATCCCTGGCCTGCCGGCAATATGGCGCTATCGCGCCGCGGAGGACAGGGGCGGGGCGATGTCCTCCAGCGCTCGGCGTTCCGCGGGCACCGCAAGGTACCCCGCGACCACCGATGCACCCACCATGAGCCCGCCACCCAGCAGATAGCCCCACATGATAGAGATGCGCTCACCGGTATCGATCAGCGCTCCGAACAGTGCCGGACCGGCGACGCCTCCCACGCCGGTGCCGAAGGCGTAGAACAACGCGATGGCGATGGCCCGCATTTCCAATGGGAAGCTTTCGCCGACCGTGAGATAGGCGGAGCTCGCCGCGGCGGAGGCGACAAAGAAGATCGCGGTCCAGGCCAGCGTCTGCTGCATCGCGTCCAACACGCCGATGGCGAACAGCCAGCCGGTCAGCGCCATCAGGACGCCTGAGAGTGCATAGGTGACGGTGATCATCAGGCGCCGTCCCAGCGTATCGAACAGCCGGCCCAGGATCAGTGGGCCGAGAAAATTGCCCGCGGCGAACGGCAGCATGAACCAGCCGATATTGGCCGACGGGATCGCATAGAACTGCTGGAGAACGAGAGCGTAAGTGAAGAACACTGCATTATAGCAGAACGCCTGCGCCGCCATCAGCGTGATCCCGAGTACGGCGCGGCGGCGGTAGTCGGTGAACAGCGCGCGTGCGGCAGGTCCGAACCATTCCTGGACGTCCCTGCGCAGCCGGAGTGCCTGGTGGGGGACGGGCGGCAGCGGACGTCCAGTCTCGCGCTCCACGCGCTGTTCGATCTCCCTGACAACGCGATCGGCTTCCTCCGGCTGGCCGTGCGTCATCAACCAGCGCGGGCTCTCTGGCAGGAAGCGGCGCAGCAGCAGCACGATCAGGCCCAGCACACCGCCGATGATGAAGGCGAAGCGCCAGCCGTATTCAGCCGGCATCACCTCCGGGTTCAGCACCACCAGGGCGCCGATCGCGCCCACGGCGGCACCGATCCAGAAGCTGCCGTTCACCACGAGGTCGGTGAAGCCGCGCCGCCGCGCCGGGATCAGTTCCTGGATGGTGGCGTTCACCGCGGCATATTCGCCGCCGATGCCGGCGCCGGTCAGCAGCCGGAACAGCGCGAACGACCAGAAGTCCCACGACAGGCCGCAGGCGACAGTGGCGGTCAGGTAGACCAGCACCGTGATGCTGAACAGCTTCTTGCGGCCGAGACGGTCGGTGAGCCAGCCGAAGAACAGGGCGCCCGCCACCGCCCCGATCAGATAGGCACTCGCGGCGAGGCCGACCTGCGCGCCGGTGAGATGCAGCACCGGGCTTTCGGTCAGCGCGCCGGCCAGCGAGCCCACAATGGTGACCTCAAGCCCGTCGAGCACCCAGGCGATGCCGAGGGCAACGATCACCAGCCAGTGAAATCGGCTCCATGGTAGGCGGTCGAGCCGTGCAGGTACATTGGTTTCGAACACCCCATCGCTTTCCGGCATGTCGCTCGATCCGCCTCTTTGGCATACTGCCGGCATAACGCCGGGGAGACCGAACATGGACGACTTCGCCGCCGAGGTTGAGGCAACGATTGCGCGATGGCACGGCATTGCCGCTCCGAATGATCCGGCGCGGCGTATGGCCGCCGACCTGATCACGACCATCCGGGCCTTCGAGGCGCTGCGGGGAACACTGGTGTTCGAGGACGAGCCGTCCAGCTTCGAGGCCGCACTGCACGAGGCGAAGGAGTGAATGCCATGACAGATCTGGCGGATCTCTCGCTGGTCGAGGCGGCGGACGCCGTGCGCAACGGCGACGCGAAGTCGATCGAGCTGCTCGACGCCTGCTGGCGTAACATGGAAGCGGCCAACCCCACGTTGAACGCGACGATCTGGCTGGATCGCGAGGGCGCGGAGCAGGCGGCCCACGCGGCGGATCGGGCGGTTCGAGAGAAGGCCTGGCTCGGCCCGCTGCACGGCGTGCCGATGATGCACAAGGACATGTACTATCAGGCGGGCAAACTCTCGACCTGCGGCTCGGCGATCCGCAAGGAGTGGCGCCCGGCCATCACAGCAACCGTGATCGAGAAGCTGAGCGCGGCCGGCGCCTACGTGTTCGGCGGCCTCAACATGGCGGAATTCGCGCAGAACCCGACCGGTCACAATCGCGCGTTCGGCGACTGTCACAATCCGTGGAACCCGCCCTACATCACCGGCGGCTCGTCATCTGGTTCCGGCGTGTCGGTCGCGGCGCGCTTCAACTATATGGCGCTGGGATCCGACACCGGCGGGTCGATCCGTCTGCCGGCAGCCGCATGTGGGGTCACTGGCATCAAGCCGACGCAGACGCGCGTGTCGCGCTACGGAGTCATGCCGCTGTCGTTCAGCGCCGACAATGTGGGGCCGCTGACGCGCACCGCCCGCGACTGCGCACGTGTCATGACCTTGATTGCGGGACGCGATCCGCGCGATCCGACCAGTTCGCACGAGCCGGTGCCGGACTATGAGGCGGCACTGGACGGCGATGTGCGTGGGCTGCGCATCGGTCTGCCATCGACCTGGTTCCTGCACGAAGTCGATCCGCCGGTGCTCGAGGCGATGGAGCGCGCCGTGGCGGTGTTGGTGGAGCGTGGAGCTACGGTGCAGCCTATCACCTTGCCGCTTATGGATGCCGTGACGACCTACGGCAGCATCGTCTCGCGCGTCGAGGCCGCAACGATCCACGCGCAATGGATGCGCGAACGCGCCGGTGACTACGGCATTCATATCAGCGGCCGGATGTACGGCGGTTATGCCATCCCTGCCACATACTACGTCGAGGCGCTCAGCCGACGCGGCCCGATCCTGAAGGCGTTCGCGAAGGAGGTGTTTGCAAAGGTCGATGTGCTGATCTCGCCGACCATCCGCACCTGTCTGCCGAACTCTCGCCGAGACCGACATCGATCACGGCCCGCCGGGCACCGAGGTGACATTCATGGCGGTGTCGGCCATCACGCGGCCATACAACTACCTCGGCCTTCCCGCGGTGAGTGTGAACTGCGGCTTCGATCCGAACGGCTGTCCGATCGGATTGCAGATCGCCGCTCGACCGTTCGCCGAGGCACGTGTGCTGAAGGTGGCGGATGCGTATCAGCGCGACACCGACTTCCACACACGCCGACCACCGGTGCTTGATGCGGCCGACGCCCCTGCCGTCACCGTGGCATGAAGCCGAAGGTCGCGTTCATCGGCACGGGCGGCACGATCGCGTCGATCGGTGTTGGGCCGCTCGACCTGCAGAACTACGGCGCCACCGGAAAGGTGATGCATGCCGACGAGATACTTGCGCGCTGGCCGGAGACTGCGCTCGTTGCCGATGTGCTGCCCGTGCGCTACCGCAACATCCCCAGCACCGCGATCGGTTTCGCCGACTGGAAGGCGCTGGTGCTGCTATGCGAGCAACTCGCCGGCGATCACAACGACCTCGCAGGCATCGTCATCGGCCACGGCACGGCGACGCTAGAGGAGACGGCTTACATCCTCAACCTGACGCTAAAGGTTGATGTACCTGTCGTGCTGGTTGGTGCACAACGGCCGTCGAGCGCTCTCTCCACCGATGCCGGCCTCAACCTGGTCAATGCGATCCGCGTCGCGGCCAGCCCTGAATCGCGCGGCATGGGCGTTCTCGTCGTGCTGAATGACGAGATCCAGGCGGCGCGCGAGGTGACAAAGACAGCGACCGGGCGGCTGCAGACATTCCGCACTGCTGATTTCGGTGTACTGGGCCACGCCGACGGCGACGCCGTCGCGTTCTACCGCCGGCCGTTGCGGCGCTGCTATCCGGACACTGAATTCGACATCCGCACGCTGGATGCGATGCCGCGGGTCGACATCGCCTATGCCTATGCGGGTGGCGACGGCACTGCAGTGCGTGCCTTCACCGCGGCCGGAGCCAAGGGCATCGTATCCGCCGGCTTTGCGCCGGGTTTCGTGCCGCCGGGGGATTTCGAGGCACTGAAGGAGGCCGTGGCACAGGGCGTCGTGGTGGTGCAGAGCACGCGCGCGGGCAGCGGACGGACATTCCGTGGCAGCAGACTTGCCAATGCCGGCTTCCTGATCGCGGACAACCTGATCCCGCAGAAGGCGCGCATCCTGTTGTCGCTGGGATTGACCGTGACGCGCGATCCCGAGCAGATCGCGCTTATGTTCCGGACCTACTGAGGAGCGGCAGGTCAGTGTAGCAACGCCAAGCAACAACGAAATAGGAGGACAGATGGCACTGAAGGCAAGCCAACTCAAAGTCGGCGACACGCATGTCGAGCGCGTGGCCGAGAACCTGTCGCGCACGCAGATCGTGATGTACTGCGGAGTCTCGGGCGACTACAACCCGCTGCATGCGGACGAGGTCTATGTGACGCAGAAGGCCGGCTACCCGAGTGTATTCGCGCATGGAATGCTGACCATGGGTCTGACCGGCAAGATGCTGACCAACTATGTCGGCGATGGTCGGCTGACGAAGTTCGGCGTGCGGTTCACGAACCAAGTGTGGCCGGGCGACGATCTCGATGCAAAGGCAACGATCGCGGCGATCCGTGAGGAAGGCGGGAAGCATTTCGTCGATCTGGTATTGTCCACGACCAACCAGGACGGCAAGGAAGTAGCCAGCGGCAGCGCGACGGCGCGCGTCGATCCATGATGTGCGATGCAATGGAGGCGCAGGTCGTCACTCTGCGCCCGGTCGGTGGAAAGCCGGGTCGGCGCCGCACTCTTTAATCGGCGTCGAAGCGAGGCACCACCTTCCGATATAGATGCCACGTGGCGTGTCCCAGCACTGGCAGAATCACCACCAGGCCGACGAAGAGCGGCAGTGATCCAAGCACGAGGCCGCAGGCCACGATGAAGCCCCACAGTGCCATGACGCCCGGATTTGTGGACACGGCGCGCATCGACGTCGATACGGCAGTGCCGATCCCGACATTGCGGTCAAGCAGTAGCGGAAACGACACGACGCTGACCGCCAGCACCAGTAGTGCGAACAGGAACCCGATGCCGATACCGACGACGATCATCGTCCAGCCGGCTTCGGTGGTGAACATATCGCTGATGAAGCTCGCGACCGACTCAGGCGCCTTGGGGCCCAGCGTGACGACGTAGATGATCTGCGCCACTACCAGCCAGAGCAGGAACAGCGCGATCAGCATCAGGCCAAGCAGCACGATCGCACCGATCGAGGGCGAGCGGAGCACGCCGAACGCATCCGTCCAGCGCACGTCGCTGCCTTGCTCGCGTCGCCGGCTCATTTCGTTCAGCCCGACGGCTGCGAATGGACCGACGAGCGCGAAGCCGGACGCCAGCGGGAACAGCAGCGGCAGCAAACCGTAGCCGGATGCGAGCCGGCCCAGGACCAGGCCGATCACCGGGTAGATGACGCAGAGGAAGATGACGTCGGTACGGTTTGCCTCGAAGTCGGCAAGGCCACGCGTGAGCGCATCCTGCAGGTCGGCGACGCCGATGCGACGAACGGCGAAGGGCGCATCCTCGGGGCGCCCTGATGCCAGTATTCTTCGGGGCTCGCGGCACCGATTTCATGTGCCGCATGCCGAAGCTGATCCCATCCCCAACCGGGTGGACTTTGGATGACCATGCTCGTGCCTCCCGAACCAGTGGTCAGGGAGCAGCAGCTGTCAGAGAGCTACGGCTCCCCGTAGCAAGAATGATACGTCGGTTGAGGGGCTGTCGGTCAACACGATTTCAGGTGGCAGAGAAGCCGTAACCTCACATGCGCTGAGCGCCGCGCCTCAGATCGCATTATGGGCCAGCGGTCACTTATTGCTGATTGGACTGTTCTCTTCTGCGACCGCTGGGTTTCCTGGCTTGGCGCGGGCAGTCCCGCCTCCGGAGTTCGCGTCGTCAATCGCGCGCTTGATCGACTGCATCGCTTTGCCGCCGGCGCCCATGTCGAGCCAACGAATGGCCTCGCCGACATCGGACACGGTGGCGTCGCGGCCCTGGGCGTCAGGCCGTTCCGGTGGTCCCGGTTGGAATACGACCTGGGTTTGCACCATAGCCAGCAGGCGTCGCGCATCATCCGGTCTTCCCGCGGACAGCCATTGCTGTGCGATCTGCAATTGCTGCGAAGCAGACGCCGCGGGCACGGGCTGAGGAGTGGGCGCGGGCTGAGTTTGCTGCCGAGAGGGCATAGGCTGCGCCGGCGGCGGGGTCGGTGCAGGCGGCGAAGGTCGCGTCGCTTCGACTACTGTTGCCTGACGCTCCTGTGTCTTCTGTCGCGCCAACGAACCCTCCTCCGCCTGGCGCTGCTGTCGGAGTGCGCCAATATCCTGGCGCAGCTGGTCCGCCTCGGCTCGTGCCGCATCGACATCATGCGTGCGCTGGGTCAGTTCCTGGGCGCGCTGCGCAAGCTCCTGCCTATGCTCGGCGATCTGACCCTGAAGGGCGTCATCCTGACGCTGCAGATCGGCAAGCTGATGCTGCAGATCAGAAACTTGATGCTCAAGTGCGTCATGTGCAGCCTGCTTCTCACTGACGTCCGATGCTGGCGGCCTCTGCGCTTCGCTTTGCGCAACCTGCCGCCCGTGATTTGCGATCAGACCTTGCAGCTCGCTGTCCTGCTGGCGCAGATCGGCAATTGAATTCTTCAGCGATTCCCGCGCCGCCTGACGTTGCTGCTGCTCCACGGGGTCTGACGCCGGTGGACTTTGCACCTCGAGTTGCAGCTCCTGGTCCAGTTGCGCAATCAGGCCCTGCAGTTCACCATGGAGATCGGCGTCCTGTTGCTGCTGATCGGCAGCGTCTGGCTCGGCAGCGTTACGCCCCTCCTGCTGACCGGCAACATCTGAGGCCGAACTCCGCGCCTTGCGTTGCCCCAGCTGCTGCTTGACCTGCGCGACCAGGCCCTGAAGGTCGTTGACCTGCCGCTGCAAGTCGGCAGCCCGGTGGGCTTGCGCGTCACGCGCACCCTGTTGCTCCACATTGTCTGCGACCAGCACACTCGGTACTGGGATAACGAAGCCATACGACGACGGCCTGGGCGCCGCGCTGGCCCTCTCTGACAACGCCGACGGTGCCTGCAGGTCACCAATCAGCATCACAATCGCGAAGAAGGCCGGCAGCATGAACCGCTGCATTTTCCCTCCATGGCGTCTGTATGGCAGCGTCGGACCCATCGGGCGCAGACCGGTGGCACCCGACCGGCCGCGGCGGTCCGCAGCACCGCGAACCGCTCAACTGCCGGCAAGAGGATCATGCAACAGCATCGCCGAGGCAAGCCTGCTGCCCAGTCGCGGTTCAGCAGGCTGCTACGTCTGATGACCGCCGCGAATAGCCGTCGTTGCTAGGGCGTCGTTCCAGCTGCTGGATTAGGCCCGTATGGCCCGCTGGACGAAGCGTAGGGATCAGGGGCCCCAGTCGCGCGTGCCTCGTCATGGTAGCAAACGCCGTGCTGGCGAGTCGCCTCAAGATTGCAGCTCTGTCGATCCAGAAAGTTACACAACGAGACGCCCTGCGAGGTGATCATACAGGTCCTGACCGCTGCCTGTTCCGGCGCGCGTCTCCTCGGGATTAGGCGAGCACCATCCGCCTTGCTTCGTGGCCTCGGTCTCGCATTGATGGGCGTCGTAGAACATGCACTGCAGCGGCAGTGCCAGGTTCTGCAGGCAAAACGGCGCAGCCAGAGCCCCGGATGGCCCGGTCAAAATGCCGAACGCGGCGGCAGCCGGCAGCCAACTGCACAGACGCCTCGCGCGGGCTGATATCTTCATCGCTCCACCTGCTGGTATCCTGGTCGATCACTATGCCAGCAGTCGATGCGTTGCAACATTCGGCTCATGGAATCTTGATCAATGCTCTGCCGAGACGACAACGTGATCGCCTAGCGCACCATCGCGGGACGCCCCCCTCCCAATGCCGGATCGCTGGCCGCCACGCGACTTTTCCCGCCGGTCCTGCCATGCCAACGTGCCCGTGACCACCAGCGCGAGGATCAGTCCATGCCACGCATGACCGGCGGAGAAGCGATCGTTGACAGTCTGCTGCGCCACGGCATCGACACTGTATTCGGCTTGCCGGGCGTGCAGACCTATGGCCTGTTCGACGCCTTCGCACGCGCCTCCAACAGCCTGCGCCTGATCAACGCACGCCACGAGCAGACCACTGCCTACATGGCACTTGGCTATGCCTGCGCCACAGGCCGGCCTGCCGCGTATGCGGTTGTTCCTGGTCCCGGGGTACTCAACACGACCGCCGCGCTCGCGACCGCATGGGGCCTGAACGCGCCGGTGCTGTGCCTCACCGGCCAAGTGCCCAGTATGATGATCGGCCGCGGCCGCGGCCAGTTGCACGAGCTGCCGGACCAACTCGCCACGCTCCGCAGCCTGCTGAAATGGGCCGAGCGCATCGAGCATCCGAGCCAGGCGTCCCACCTCACCGCTCGTGCCTTCCAGGAAATGTTGTCCGGCCGCCCTGGTCCCGTCGCACTGGAGATGCCGTGGGATCAGTTCGGCGCAACGGCGGACGTCATCGTGCAGGATCCGCTGCCGCTGCATCCCAAGCCGCTGCCCGATCCGGACCGCATCGCAGCCTTGGCGAAACTGCTGAACGAGGCGAAGGCGCCGATGCTGTGGGTCGGCGGCGGTGCGATGCACGCTGCCTCGGAAATTCGCGCACTGGCCGAGCGCATCAACGCGCCCGTCGTGTCATTCCGCAGCGGACGCGGCATCGTGGATGATCGGCACCCGCTCGGTCTTACCATCGCTTCGGCCTACAAGCTGTGGCCACAGACCGACCTGCTGATCGCGTTCGGCACGCGGCTCGAAGTGCCGATGTCACGCTGGGGTTCGGCACCCGCCGGCCTGAAGGTCGCCCGCGTCGACATCGATCCGGTCGAGATGCGTCGCCTGAGGGCCGACGTGCCGATCGTCGCCGACAGCGCCGATGCCGCGCGTGCGCTCATCGCCGTTGTTGCGCCGCGCAAGGACGCCGCTCGCGCGGAGGTGATCGCGCGCGCCAAGGCGGAGACCGCACAGACCATTCAGAAGGTGCAGCCGCAGATGTCGTTCCTCGAGGCGATCCGCGACGTGCTGCCCGAGAATGGCATCCTGTGCGACGAGATGACGCAGGCAGGCTACGTGTCCTGGTTCGGCTTTCCGGTCCATTCGCCGCGCACGCTGATCACTTCAGGGTTCTCCGGCACTCTCGGCGCCGGCTTCCCCACAGCACTCGGCGTCAAGGTGGCGATGCCGGACCGGCCCGTGGTGGCGCTGTCCGGCGACGGCGGCTTCCTGTTCGGCGGCGCCGAACTCGCGACCGCGATGCAGTTCGGCATCAACCTCGTCACCGTGCTGTTCAACAACTCGTCCTACGGCAACGTGCTGCGTGATCAGCGCCGGCTGTTCGAGGGCCGCGACGCCGGCTCGAAGCTGCGCAACCCGGACTTTCAGGTCTACGCCAAGAGCTTCGGCGTGCCGTCATGGCGCGTCAACGATGCCGGCGGGCTGCGCGGCGCACTGCGCGAGGCGCTGGCGGCAAATTCGCCCGCACTGATCGAGGTGATGACCGACATCACCCAGGAATACGCGCCGTGGGAGTTCATTGCACCTGGCCGCGGCTGACCGGAGGAAACGACAATGAAATTCGGGATGTTCTACGAGCACCAGTTGCCACAACCTTGGGGCGAGGATTCCGAGCGCCGTCTGTACCAGGAAGCTATCGCGCAGGTAGAACTCGGCGACAAACTTGGCATCGACTACGTGTGGGAAGTCGAACACCACTTCCTGGAAGAGTATTCACACTCCTCCGCACCCGAGATCTTCCTCGCCGCATGCTCGCAGCGCACGCAGCGGATCCGGCTCGGACACGGCATCGTGCTGATGCCGCCGAAATACAATCATCCGGCGCGCGTGGCTGAACGGATCGCAACGCTGGATCTGGTTTCGAACGGACGCGCGGATTGGGGTACCGGTGAATCAGCCACAGCGCTGGAGATGGAAGGCTTCAACATCCCGCCGGAGGAAAAGAGCGCGATGTGGCGAGAGGCGACCGAACAGGCCGCCAACATGCTGGCGATGCGGCCCTACCCCGGCTTCCGCGGCACGTATTTCGACATGCCGTGCCGCAATCTGGTGCCCAAGTCGGTACAGAAGCCGCATCCCCCGATGTGGGTGGCATGCTCCAAGCGTGAGACAATCCATCGTGCCGCACGCGCGGGACTGGGCGCTCTGACCTTCGCGTTCCTGGAGCCGGAGCTGGCGGCGAAATGGGTGCAGGAATACTACGACATCATCCGCTCGCCTGAGTGCGTGCCGATCGCCCACAGCGTCAATCCGAACATCGCTCTGGTGACCGGCATGTCGTGCCACTCGGACGAGCAGGAGGCGATTCGCCGCGGCCTCGATGGCTTCCGCTTCTTCGGCTACTCACTCGGCTATATCGGCATATTCGGCGAGCACCGTCCCGGCGTCACCAACATGTGGCAGCAGTTCCTGGAGGTGAAGGACAAGCTGCCGGACAACGCCGGCCGCGGCGGCATCGGCACGCCCGATCAATTGCGCGCGCACTTGAAGGGTTACGAAGATGCCGGCGTCGATCAGGTGATCTTCGTGCAGCAGTCCGGCACCAACCGGCACGAACACATCTGCGATTCGCTCGAGCTGTTCGCCGCCACTCTGCTGCCTGAGTTCAAGGCGCGCGACGCAGTGCGCGCGAGGCGGAAGCAGGCCGAGCTTGCACCGTTCATAGAACAGGCACTTGCGCGCAAGCCGCGTATGCAGCCGATCGATCCGGCGGATATCCCCGTCGTCGAGTCATTCGGGCGACGCGGAGGCGGACTGGGCGCGCAGGTGACCAGCACCTTTGCCTCAGACCGTGGCGGCGCGATTCCTATTCCCGCCGCCGATCCCCGCTTGGCTGCGACTGCAGGACGCTAGCAGCAACTGTTTGAACTTGGCGGTCGCCTGCTCCGCACACGCCGCCGATAAGCGATGGTTGCCGGCATGGAAGAAGCATCGCACCCATCGCACCCTTTGACCATCAAGGTCACCGAGGCCCAGCACGTCTCGGGACTCTTGCTCGTTCCAGATCGGGCCAGAGCTTGCCTCGTCCTGGCACACGGCGCCGGAGCCGGGATGTCACACCCGTTCATGACCGGGATCGCGTCTGGACTCCAGGAGCGGGGCGTCGCCACGTTGCGCTATCAGTTTCCCTACGTGGAGCGAGGTTCCAGGCGGCCGGATCCGCCATCGGTTGCACATACCGTTGTTCGTGCAGCCGTGGAGGAAGCCGGCCGGCGGCTCCCTGGTCTTCCGCTCTTCGCCGGCGGCAAGTCGTTCGGTGGACGAATGACATCGCAGGCACAGGCCGCGTCCGCGCTTCCCGGTGTTCGGGCTCTGGCGTTCCTGGGCTTCCCGCTTCACGCGGCGAACAAGCCGTCAGTGGACCGCGCCCAGCACCTGCTCAATGTGCGCATCCCGATGCTCTTCCTGCAGGGAGACCGGGACGCGCTCGCGCAATTGGATCTCATGACATCGATCGTTGACAAGCTCGGAGACCGGGCGACCATGACGCTGTTCCCCGATGCGGACCATTCATTCCATGTTCGCGCACGAAGCGGAAGTACGAACGAGCAGGTGATGACCGCCATTCTTGATGCGCTCGCCGATTGGATCAACCGGGTGATCGGCGGATAGGAGCCACCGACTTTACGGTTGTCGCAACGTCACCCAGACAGGCGCGTGATCGCTGGCGCCCTCCTCGCCGCGAGCGAAGCGGTCGACATCGGCGTCGATCATGCGATCCGCGGCCATCCTGTTCAGCAGGAGGAAATCTATGCGCAGCCCGGCATCGCGCTGCCAACGATCGCGCTTGTAGTCCCAGAATGTGTACATTGGCTTGTCGGGATGGCGGGTGCGCACAGCGTCCACCCAACCCTGATCGAGCAGGCGACGAAAGGAGGCGCGGCTCTCAGGCTGCAGCAGTGCGTTCTTCGACCAGGACTTGCTCGGATAGATATCCTGATCCGTCGGCACGACGTTGAAATCACCCGCCAACACGACCGGCGCGTCCAGTTCGTAGAGACTCTTCGCATGTGCGATGAGGCGCTCGAACCAGGCGAGCTTGTAATCGAACTTCGGGCCGGGTTGCGGGTTGCCGTTGGGCAGATAGATCGACGCTATCAGTACGCCTCTCACCGCGGCCTCGATGTAGCGCTGCTGGTCATCCGTCTGATCGCCTGGAAGACGATCGCGGGTCAGTTGGGGCTCCCCGGCATTGGCAAGAATTGCCACGCCGTTGTACGTGCGCTGCCCGCGCCAGATCGCGTGATACCCGGCGTCGTGCATTGCGGCCGCGGGAAATTCATCTTCAGTGGACTTGAGCTCCTGAAGACTGACCACGCCGGGCTTTGACGCGCCGAGCCAGGCAAGGAGGTTCGGGAGACGCCGGTTGACGTTATTGATGTTGAACGTCGCGATCTTCAGCGCCTTTCCCGAGGCCCGGCCACGCGAGGCCGCTCCGGCAGCGGGGCGCACAACACGCGGGACGGTTGCCGCGGTCGAAATCTCCTCCAGTCGGCGAGCGAGACGGATGAGATCCCAATCGCGCGCAAGCGCAGCCGCTCTCTCCCATGTCGGCGTCCGATCAGGCAGAGAGGGAAGCGGCGCCGCGGCGTCCATCGTCGCGATCTTCTTGAAGAGCTTGAGCGCCTCGGCCTGCTCGGTGAGACGTCCTTCGGCTATGGCTCGTTCGAGCGTGCCGTATTGGCGCAGCAGAACTGCCGCTCCCTTGGGTCCTACGCCGCGGGCGCCAGGCAATTTATCGGACGGATCGCCACGCAGAGCTATGAAGTCAGGCACCTGGCGCGGCTCGACGCCATAGCGCTCGCGCACCTCGGCCGGGCCGATGCGCGCCATTTCGCCAGCCTTGAGTGGATGCAGAATGGTCGTGGCGTCGGAGGCAAGCTGAAACGCATCGCGATCACCACTGGCGACGAGAACTGTCCCGCGACGACGTTCTTCTTCCGCCACTGCCGCGGCGAGAAAGTCGTCAGCCTCATAGCCTGGCGCCTTCGCATTTGCGAAACCACACGCGGCGACGAATTGGGGCAGCACCTCAAGCTGATCGACCAACTCCTCATCGAACACTCGGCCGCTCTGGTAGTCAGGGAAGAGCCGCTGACGGTAGGTGGGCGCACCGAGCGTGTCCCAGCCTACCAGCACTGTGCGCGGCCGTTCGGTCTCGTAGAGCCGCAGCAGGAAATTGGCGAACCCGACGATCGCGCCGCCGCCACGGTCGCCGATCCGCCGAATCGATTTTGGCAAGGCGTGGTAGGAGCGATGGGCAAAGGAATCGCCATCGACGACGAGCAGAGGTCCATTCACAGGCAGATCCTTCGTGACATGCGATAGACGGCGTCAGCGTGGTGAAGTCGCCTCCGTTTATATGATAACCAATGCCGTGACCTCCGGGAGACCATGACGACATGGCCGGCTACGCTCCATTGACCCTCCATGTGCCCGAACCGGCGGTTCGGCCAGGCGACAATCCCGATTTCTCCAGTGTCAGGATCCCGCGCGCGGGGTCTGTGGGCCGGCCGGAGGTCGATGCCGATCCGGAATCGATCCGCGACCTCGCTTATTCGATCATCCGGGTGCTCAATCGCGACGGTGAGGCGGTCGGACCTTGGGCCGGTCTCCTGAGCGACGCGGAATTGCTTGAGGGCCTGCGTCACATGATGACCCTGCGGGCTTTCGACGCGCGGATGCTGATGGCGCAGCGGCAGGGCAAGACGTCGTTCTACATGCAGCATATGGGCGAAGAGGCGGTGAGCTGCGCCTTTCGCAGGGCGATACTGCCGGGGGACATGAATTTCCCCACATATCGCCAGGCAGGCCTGCTGATCGCGGCCGGCCATTCGCTGGTCGACATGATGTGTCAGATCTACTCCAACGAGCTTGACCCGCTGAAGGGGCGCCAGCTGCCGGTTCTCTATTCGTCGAAAGAGGATGGCTTCTTTACGATCTCCGGGAACCTGGCGACGCAATTCATTCAGGCCGTCGGCTGGGCGATGGCGTCCGCCATCAAGAACGATACGAAGATCGCGGCCGGATGGATCGGCGACGGCTCCACCGCTGAATCGGACTTCCACGCAGCCCTGGTCCTGGCCTCCACCTACAAGGCGCCGGTGGTGCTGAACATCGTCAACAATCAGTGGGCGATCTCGACATTCCAGGGCATCGCGCGCGGCGGGTCGGGAACTTTCGCGGCACGCGGTCTCGGGTTTGGCATCCCCGCGCTCAGGGTCGACGGCAATGACTACCTCGCGGTCCACGCGGTCGCGAGATGGGCAGCCGAGAGGGCGCGCCGCAACCTCGGTCCCACGCTCATCGAACATGTCACCTATCGTGTCGGTGCCCACTCCACATCGGATGACCCAACCGCGTACCGGCCGAAGACCGAATCCGATGCCTGGCCTCTCGGCGATCCGGTGATCCGCCTGAAGAACCATCTGATCGTGCGTGGCGCCTGGACCGAGCAGCGCCATAAGCAGGCGGAAGCTGAAGTGCTGGATACGGTGATCACCGCTCAGAAGGAGGCAGAAAGCCACGGCACTCTGCATTCCGGCGGCAGGCCATCAGTCCGCGACATGTTCGAGGGCGTCTATGCCCAGATGCCACCGCACCTGCGGCGGCAACGTCAGCAGGCGGGAGTCTGAGCCATGCCTCGCAGGACCATGATCGAGGCGATCCGTGACGCGATGGACGTGATGATGGGCCGTGACGACAACGTGGTGGTATTTGGCGAGGACGTTGGTTTCTTCGGCGGGGTGTTTCGCGCGACCCAGGGTCTTCAGGCCAAGTACGGCAAGACCCGCTGTTTCGATACGCCGATCAGCGAACTTGGGATCGTCGGTGCGGCGGTCGGCATGGCCGCTTACGGACTTCGCCCCTGCGTCGAAATCCAGTTTGCCGACTACATGTATCCGGCATACGACCAGATCGTCTCAGAGGCAGCGCGACTGCGCTATCGCTCCAATGGCCAGTTCACCTGTCCGCTCGTGGTGCGTATGCCGACCGGCGGCGGCATCTTCGGCGGACAAACTCACAGTCAGAGCCCGGAGGCGCTGTTCACCCATGTGTGTGGCCTCAAGACGGTTGTGCCGTCGAACCCGAACGACGCGAAGGGATTACTGATCGCGGCGATCGAGGATCCCGATCCGGTCATTTTTCTGGAGCCGAAGCGTCTCTACAACGGTCCCTTCGACGGCCATCCCGATCGACCGGTTACGCCCTGGTCGAGACATGAGCTTGGTGAGGTTCCCGATGGGCACTTTGCTGTTCCGTTGGGAACGGCGGCGGTACGGCGCCAAGGTACGGCCGTGACCGTGCTCGCCTACGGAACGATGGTGCACGTTGCCGAGACCGCAGTCGCCGATACAGGCGTCGATGCCGAGATCATCGACCTCCGCACGCTGATGCCGCTCGATCTGAGCACGATCGAAGCGTCAGTTCGCAAGACGGGCAGATGCGTGATCGTTCACGAGGCAACGCTCACGTCGGGTTTCGGCGCAGAGCTTTCCGCGCTTGTGCAGGAAACATGCTTTTATCACCTGGAGGCGCCGATCGCGCGCGTGGCGGGTTGGGACACGCCTTACCCGCATTCGCAGGAATGGGATTACTTCCCAGGTCCTGCCCGAGTCGGCCGTGCGCTGCTGGAAGTGATGGAGCAGTGAGATGGCCGAGCACGTGATCCGATTGCCGGATGTCGGTGAAGGCGTCGCCGAAGCCGAGCTCGTCGAGTGGCGCGTGAAGATCGGAGAGCAGATCAGCGAGGATGCAATTCTTGGCGCGGTGATGACCGACAAGGCGACGGTGGAGATCCCGTCGCCGGTCGGAGGCGAGGTGGTTTGGCTGGGTGGCGAGGTTGGCGACGTGATCGCTGTCGGTTCCGAGCTTGTGCGTCTGAAGGTCGCAGGCGAGGCCGATCGCGTGGCGACCGATGAGGTGCGGACGGTTTCCACGGCGAGCGCGCCTATCGCCAGATCGGCTGTGCGCGGCGGCGATGCCGAAGAACAGGTTCGCAGGACGTCAGCGCTCGAAGGTGTGACCGCGCGCGCGCCGCAACCGTCCGTTCGTGGAGCTCCGCGTCCGGAGGGTGCGAAGCCATTGGCCTCACCGGCGGTTCGCATGCGCGCCCGAGAGACAGGGGTGGATCTGCGACAAGTGCCCGGGACCGGGCCGGCCGGCCGCATCACGCACGAGGATCTGGATGCGTTCCTCGCCCACGGCACAGGTGTTGCTCGAATTGCTGCCCTTCAGGAGAGGACGGCGGTCGAAGATGTCAAGATTGCCGGGCTCCGCCGCAGGATCGCCGAGAAGATGGCGCTTGCCGGCTCGCGTATTCCCCACATCACATATGTCGAGGAGATCGATGTCACCAACCTTGAGGAACTGAGGGCGACGCTGAACAAGCAGAAGCGGCAGGACCAACCGAGGTTGACGCTGTTGCCTTTCCTGATGCGCGCGATGGTGCGGGCGATCGCGGAGCAGCCCAACCTGAATGCGCAGTTCGATGACGAGGCCGGTGTGATGCACGTACATGCGGGTGTGCATATCGGTATCGCGGCGCAGACGTCCGCAGGTCTCATGGTGCCGGTGGTCAAGCATGTCGAGGCGCGCGATCTGTGGAGCTGCGGGGCGGAGTTGAACCGCCTTGCTGATGCAGCCAAGGCCGGAACTGCCACGCGCGAGGAACTTAGCGGCTCGACCATCACGATCACGTCACTCGGCGCGATGGGTGGCGTGGTCACAACGCCGATCATCAACCATCCTGAGGTTGCGATCATCGGCGTCAACAAGATGATGGTGCGTCCTGTCTGGGACGGGTCCACATTTGCGCCACGGAAGATGATGAACCTTTCGTCGAGCTTCGATCATCGCGTGGTGGATGGGTGGGACGCCGCGCGCTTTGTGCAGCGCATCAAGGCACTGCTGGAGTCGCCAGCACTGATATTCATCGAAGACTGAGGTCATGAAGGACATCTTCTGCAAACTTCTGGTGATCGGTGCTGGACCTGGCGGCTACGTCTGTGCGATCCGCGCGGGACAGCTTGGCGTCGACACAGTGGTGGTCGAGGCGAAGAAACCCGGCGGAACGTGCCTCAATGTCGGCTGCATCCCTTCCAAGGCATTGATCCACGCGGCTGACGAATTCGAGCGGATCGCACGGGCTGCGAGCAACGGTAGCCCGCTGGGCATATCTGTCGGCAAGCCTGAATTCGCTCTCTCGAAGACCATGCAATGGAAGGATGGCATCGTCGGTCGCCTCAATAACGGCGTAGCAGAGCTGTTGAAGAGGGCGAGGGTGAAGATCGTGCTCGGGCAGGCGCGTCTGCGCGACGGCAAGACGGCAGAGGTGGAAACGGAGATCGGTCTTCAGGTGATCCGGGCGGAGCAGGTCGTGATCGCGACAGGGTCAGACCCTGTCGAACTGCCGTTCCTGCCGTTCGGAGGAAAGGTGATCTCATCCACCGGCGCGCTCGCGCTGACCGAAGTGCCGCGCAACCTCGTTGTCGTGGGAGCGGGCTATATCGGGCTTGAGCTGGGTACAGCCTTTGCGAAGCTGGGTGCCCACGTGACGGTCGTTGAGGCGGAATCGCGCATCCTTCCGCAATATGATTCCGAGCTGACGCGGCCGGTCGCAACCCGTCTGCGCGAACTTGGCGTTGACGTGCTGACCGAGGCCAAGGTGAAAGGACTCGCTTCCACGGACGGTGCCCTCGCCATCGAGGGTGCGGGCGGGAGAACAACGACACTTGCCGCCGACAAGATCCTCGTCACGGTTGGCCGCAGACCGGTGACCCAGGGCTGGGGCCTCGACGCGGTCGATCTCGACATGAACGGCAGGTTCATTCGTGTCGATGACAAATGCCGTACCTCGATGCGCGGTGTTTATGCCATCGGCGACGTCACCGGCGAGCCGATGCTTGCGCATCGGGCGATGGCGCAGGGCGAGATGGTGGCAGAGATCGTCGCCGGCGAAAAGCGAGCATGGGACAAGGTCTGCATTCCCGCGATCTGCTTCACCGATCCTGAGATTGTCAGCGCCGGTCTCTCGCTGGAGGAGGCGAGGGCCAGCGGCACCGAGATCAAGACTGGGTACTTTCCATTCCGGGCGAATGGTCGCGCCATGACTATGGCGGATGACTCAGGGTTTATTCGTGTCGTTGCCAGGGCCGACAACCACCTGCTTCTCGGCATTCAGGGCGTGGGTTCCGGTATTGCGGAATTGTCGGCTGCGTTCAGTCTGGCGCTCGAGATGCGTGCGCGGCTCGAGGACATCGCCGGGACGATCCATGCACATCCGACCCGAAGCGAAAGCTTCCTGGAGGCCGCGCTCGGGGCCTTGAGCCACTCGATCCACATATGAGGTGTTATGCCGAAACAACAGATAGCACGACGCGCGCTCGCGGCAGGGTTGGCAGCCGGCCTGGCTGCGCCTCGTACCCGAGCCGCCGAGCAGGCGGGACAGGTCGAGACGGCACGTGGCGAGTGCTACGCGCAGATTGCCTCGGACCGCCGCCCCCTCACGCCCACCGCGCCGGTGTTCGTCGGCGACGCTGTTGCGACTGGCCCGCAATCGGCTCTTGCGCTGCGCCTGGGCGCCGCGACGGAGGTGAGGCTCGGCGCGGAAGCGCGGCTGCGCATCGATCGGTTCCTGGTGGATGCGGGCGGTGTGCTGGTGCTGGACCGCGGTGCCATGCTGTACGACCACGACGAGAACGGCGGCGGCCCGAACGACGTCACCGTGCGTTCGCCATACGGCCTGATCGCCGTGCGCGGCACGCGTTTCTTCGCAGGGCCGAGCAGCGGTGTGTTCGGTGTTTTCGTTGAGCGGGGCGCGGTGACGGTGGTGGGCGTGCAGACCGCAGTCACGGTGACCAGTGGCCTCGGCACGAATATCGCGCGCCCGGGCGACGAGCCGAGTATGCCGGTCGTTTGGGGCCAGGCGCGGATAGACGCCGCGATGGCGTCGGTCAGGTAACCGCCTTGCGTTCCTCGACCGTGAGCGATACAGGCGTATAGACAGAGATCTCCTGGCTCTGCCCGCGCAGCGTCAGTGTGCCGATCTGGCGCAGCGTGGCGGGATCGAGCCGTGCCGCGGCTCCTGGCCCGATGCAGATGCTGGACCCAAGGTCCTTGTTCGCCGCTTCCAGGCGCGCCGCGGCGTTCACCGCGTTGCCGTGCGCCGTGTAGTCGAGCTTCCGGCTGCCGCCCACATCGCCCACGATGGCGGGTCCGGTCTCGATGCCGATCCTCGTGCGCCCGAGGCGCAGGCGCCGACCGAGCGGCGATCGCCGCACCTCCTCTGACGCCTCGAGCAGCGCCAGCGCGCTGGCCAGCGCCTCCCGCGGATGGTCCGGCACCTCGAACGGTGCGTTGTAGATGGCGTGTATCGCGTCACCGACGATCTTGCTGATCATGCCACCATGATCGGTGACAATGCGCGTCGCGGCGTCGAAATACATATCCAGCAACGCGACCAGATCCGTCGGTTCGGCGCGTTCTGTCATGCTGGTGAAGTCCTCGATGTCGGTGAACAGAGCCGTGACCTCGCGCATTTCGCCGCTCAGGCGCAGAGCAGCCGGATCGGCGGCGATGCGGCGAACGACCTGTGGTGCCAGGTGCTGCTCGAAGCTGAGGCGCAGCAGGCGCGCGCGCCACTCCACATGGACGAACCGTGCCATGGTGGCAGCGGCGAAGGCAGCCAGCGCGATCACTGGTGGGCCGACAGGATCGATCAGCAATGAGAAACCAGGGACCGCGGCGATCGCGGCAGCGGTCCAGCTCAGGCAGGCAAGCACCGCAAGCGTCGCTGCCGTGGCGGGGCGCAACCAGGCACCCAGCGCCAGACACAACAGGCCCAGCATCGCGGCGGCGGCCGGTTCCGCAACGTCTGCCCAGTCCGGGCGGACCGCGACAGCACCCTTCAGGATCGTCTCGATCGCCTCGGCCTGGATCCAGACCGATGGCGTTGCCGGTGATCCGGGGGTCACGCGCAGCCCGCCCAGTTCGGGTGCGCTGGAGCCGATCAGCACAATCCGTCCCTTGAGCGCCGTACGTGCGGCGGGATCGCTCAGCAGCGTTGCGGCAGGCAGGATGCGTGCGATCGGCCGCCCCGGCAGGCGCAGCGTTGCGTCACGGCCTAGCGGCACAGACAGCGCACCGACCTGCAAAGTGCCGTCGGGGGCAATGATCAGTGCGCCGGCGCTCTGCGCCAGCCTGACAGTCTCAAGGGCAAGGCCGGGTCGCACCGCACCGCCCGCCCTGACCAGCAGCGGCACGCGGCGGATCGGTCCATCGGCATCGGCGGCGGCGACCAAGGCGCCAAAGCCTTGTGCAGCGTCGGCCAGCTCAGGCAGCGGGCCGATCACCCCACTGGCCTGCCACAGGCCCGGCAAAGGTACGGCCGCGCGCGCAAGGATTGGCGTGGCAAGCAGGTCCTGACCGGAAAAGTTGGCCGTATCCAGCACGAAGCCGAGTACCGACAGGTGCGCCCGACAACGCTTGCGCCAGCGCGGTATCTCCCTCGGCTGAGAACCGATCGGGTCCGGCGAGGAGAATGTCCACGCCGATTGCCGCCGGATGGCCTTCCGCCACGGCCGCGACAAAAGCGGCGAGGCGTTGGCGCGGCCAGGGCCAGGTCCCGAATAGCGACAGCGCCGTGCGGTCGATATCCACGATCACCACGCCCGGTTCCTTGCTGGTGTTTGCGTGCAGCCGCGGCAGGATCTGGTCGAATACGCGCTCTCGCAGGATGCCCCGCACCACCCCGGGCGACATGACCCACCAGGCCAGCAGCAGCACCAGAGCCGCCAACCCCATCATACCAGGCGGCCAGCCTCGGCGCAGCAGCGCCATCAGTCTGCTCTCGTCTGGTGTGAAGCTTTGTGCAGGTGCGAAGCCGGGATCATTGGCGATCGTACGTGCAATAGTGCCGATTGACGCAACCAAAAACCTGGCGAGCCGAGAAATGGCGAAGTCGATCGATCTTGTCGGCTTAGATGTCCGCAGGCTTCGCTAGGGCCTGCGGGCATCGAATTAGTCCGCTGTGTCTACACGACCAATCGGATCGAACTTGTCTTCTCATCGCACGGTGGCCAGAGAACGAAGGCCTCCACCGGGTGGTCGATGTTCTTCAGTTTGAGCGGCCCGAGAGCCTCGAATGGCAAACCGAACCGATCGCCACCTCGATCATGCACCGCCCGCGAGATGCAGACGCCTCCGGGCGGGCACACCTCCTGCAGCCGGACTGCTACGATGACGCCATCGCCATGAAAGTCGCGTCCATCAGTGATGACGTCGCCCAGGTCCACACCGACACGCAAGTGCATCCTACGGTCGTCGGGCCAACTGTCGTTCTGGATGGCGAGCTCATATTGAATGGTCACCGCGCATTTGACGGCCTCGGTTATGCTGTCGAAGGTGATCAGCATCGAATCACCGGCAGTCTGCACAAGACGGCCATGATGGCGCCGGATAGCGGGTGCTATCTGGAATCGATGCAGATCGCGCAACCGCGCAACCGTGCCAGCATCGTCGAGACGGAACAGCCGGCTGTATCCGACCATGTCGGCATAGACGGCTGCCAGCAGACGGCCGACGTAGCCGTTCCGGCGCGCCATGCGATCGAGCAGCGCATACGGCCAGCGTCTGGTTGGCGCTGTACGGCGCAAGACCGAATGCGCGTTCCCGAACGATAACGCGGGCTCCGGCTTCGATTGGTATGGAACTAAGAACCGCGGCAACATCGTACGTCTCGCCACAACGAAGTGCGAAGCGGACAGGAATCATGTGGACATGAAAAAGCCCCGTCCGACGACCGGCGGGGCTACGAGCGGCTACTGGATATGACCAGCTACTGCGCGCGTTTCCCCGAGCCCCCTTCACAAGGGGCCGTGCGGTAAATCCGACCAGCGAGGCGTTGCGACATGTTCATGGCGGCCGCGTAGCAGCTTCCGTTCGCGCTGTAAAAGGCAAATTTCAAGCGTTCCATCACAGAATCGCGACGGTCGAATGTGTCATGGAACCCGACTGCGTGGTGTGAAGAACAACGTCACGAGCAAGACGAGGATAAGTTTATTCCTGCATACGATACTAATTGTACGAGCGGGCATCGGGCCTGTCGTAGGAACTGCGCCGGCGATGACCATTGACAACCGTATCCGCGACACCGTGGACTGACTCACTTCGAAGCAGGCGAGCCACCAAATGGCAAAATCGGTTGATGTTCTGATCATCGGGGCAGGCGCCTCGGGTGCGGCAGTGGCCTGGAGCCTGGCCGAGACGAAGATGCACATCCTTTGTCTCGAACAGGGTGACTGGATGAAGCCGTCCGAATACCCAAGCTCGGGCCGCGACTGGGAGGCGCGACAGCTCAACGACTTCCACTACAGCCCGAACCGACGCGCAAGAGAGACGGATTATCCAATCAACGACGACAACTCGCCGATCAGGATCGCCAACTTCAACGGAGTTGGCGGCGGCACCGTGCTGTATGCCGGGCATTTCCCGCGCTTTCATCCGTCGGACTTCCGGGTGCGCCGTCTTGATGGCGTCGCCGATGACTGGCCGATCGATTACGCCACGCTGGAGCCTTACTACGCGGAGAACGATCGTATGATGGGGGTGTCGGGCCTGGCCGGCGACCCCGCCTATCCACCGCACGAACCAATGATGCCCCCGTTGCCACTGGGTAAGTCAGGCACGACGCTGGCGCACGGGCTCAATAAGCTGGGCTGGCACTGGTGGCCATCGGACAGTGCCATCGCCTCGGTGGATTACGACGGCCGCGCGAAATGCATCAACCTCGGCCACTGCACGTCGGGTTGCGCGCAGGGTGCCAAGGCGAGCACCGACATCACCTATTGGCCTGCCGCCATCCGCGCCGGTGTCGAACTGCGTACCCGATGTCGGGTGAGGGAGATCACCACGAACGAACACGGCATGGCGTCCGGCGTGGTGTATTACGATGCCGACGGGGTTGAACAGTTCCAGCCTGCCGAAGTCGTCATCCTAGCGTGCAACGCCATCGGTACGGCGCGGATCCTGCTGAACTCCAACGGCATCGCCAATTCCAGCGGGCTGGTCGGCAGGAACCTCATGTTCCATCCCTATGCCCGGATCTCTGGGTATTTCCATGAGCCGCTCGATGGCTACCGCGGGCCGGGGAACTGCATCTGGAGCCAGGAGTTCTACGAGACCGACCGCTCGCGTGGGTTCGTGCGCGGCTACACGTTCGAGTTCTCACGCGGCCAGGGGCCGGTGATGGCCGCCGTGCAGGGCATGGCGACAGGGCGCCTGCCGTGGGGTGACGATCATCACCGTGCCTACCGCAGCCTGTTCTGTCGGCGCACCGGCATGGTGGCGATCTGCGAGGATCTGCCGGAGGAGCACAACACCGTCACGCTCGATCCTGTCCTGACAGATTCCAATGGCATTCCGGCACCGAAGATCGACTACACGCTGAGCGAGAACAGCCGTCGTATGTTGGATCACGCGGTGGCGCGGGCCAGCGAGATCCTGCGCGCCGCGGGCGCTCGCGATGTTGGCTTCGAGGCGCCGCTCGCCGATGGCGGCTGGCATCTCATGGGAACGGCGCGCATGGGCACCGACCCGGCGCGGTCCGTCGTGAACGAATGGGGCCGCAGCCATGACGTGAAGAACCTGTTCATCGTCGACGGCAGTATCTTCGTCACGTCGGCAGGCGTGAACCCGACCCGAACGATCCAGGCGCTGGCGCTCTATGTCGCCGACAGCATCAAGCAGCGCCTGGCGACCCTGTTCGACTGAGGCAGCAGCCTTGGACAACACCGTGTCGGCGGATCAGCGCAGGTCCTTGTGGTGTCTCGCCATGGTGATGATCCCAGCCAGCGCAGAATACGAACTCGGTTCGCCATCCGCGGCGCGGCGTCAGCCGTTGCCGGGGTTCGGAGGGAACAGCCACGTGCCACGGACCGACCGGGTGATATAGGCTCTGACGGGCCGGCTGTTTCGGGCCGCCGCCGTCGACGGCCCACGGGCGTGGCCACGCTGCCGGTCGCGCGCAGCGTCTGGTTGCTCGGGGGGGACCGGCAGGACGCCAAGTGGCTGCTCAACCACGACCAGCGGCGTTGCTGTGTCCGCCTGACTGGGAGGATCGTCCAGCGAAACCTTTCTCACATTACCATCGGCCGGCTCTGCCGACAGGACCTGATCTGCCTCACCACTCGATGGGCTGATTGCTGCCTCCGAGGCCGGTGCTGGCGCAGGAGTGAGGACCGAGGGCAACTCCTGCAGTCTCGTAATCGGGTCACTGAACGAGCCGACGAGCATCAAGACCAAGGCGCCAATGCCCACCAGCCCAGCAAGCGAGAACCGCCCGATGCGGCTCCGCCTCGGTGTCGCTCGAACGCGCTTTGGAGTAGGTGCGGGCGAGCCCATCACTGGCGTTGCCTTCGGCCGCCCCGGGAAGACCCGGCCGCCTGCCACGCCAAGTAGCCATAAGATCGGGATCACGAGGCCGCTCGCGAGCCACATACCGACGAGCCACCAGAGCATCAGAGGATCACCTTCACATCAGCGGTCGGAAACAGGCGAGGTCCGTCCGTGGGGAGCGTTAGCCTGTACGGCGCTCTCAGTGTCGGCACATGAGCGGGCAAAAAGATGGCATGGGGGCCACACCTGGTCTCGCCATTCTGCCACAGCCGCTGGTGACACCCGACTGGCGCATCCGCGGCCGCCTAGTGGCCAATGCCTGAAACTACAGCTCCCCAAGATCAGGCTGATCGGCCTGATGCTTTCGGGTTGAACGAGGCCTCCGCTGCTTGCCGCCCGTACTGCCCTTCACTTCCACAATCAGCGGCATCTTCGTCTGAGGATCAGGCCGGTCCTGACCTGGAGCGCCGCGTTCAGTGGCAATCCTCGCCTGATTCTCCAAAACCCGCAGCCGGTGCTCGCGCGATTTGGAAGAAAGCATTGGCTGGCGGTTCTCCTAGACTGCGCGACGGACCGACCCTTAGGCGCGCTTGCGGGGTGCCTTGGCCGAAGCCTGGGCAGCGACCTTGGCCTTGGGTTCCCTGGCCGGCTTCTTCGCTGCAGGGGGCTTCGCTTCCGAGGATTTTCCCAGACTCTTCTTCAGCGCTGCCATCAAATCGATGACGTTGCTGCGATCTGGCTCCTCCGGCTCGCTGATGTCGATACCCTCGCCCTTCAGCTTCGCATCGATCATGGCGCGAAGTCGTGTCTCATAGCTGTCCTCAAGGTCGGACGGATCATACGTCGTGGTCTGCCGATCGATCAGCTGCTTCGCGAGCTGCACCATCTCTGGATCGGTCTTGACCTCGGCTGCGTCACCGAAGATCGACCGGGCATCGTTGATGTCGCGCTGTTCATCGAGGGTATGGGCCACGAGACCGCCCGGCACCGCGCGCAGCGCTATCGTGCGCTCGCGCTGTCCGATGACGACACGCGCCAGCCCGATGCGTCTGCTCTCCGCGATGGCCTGATTGAGCACGGCATAGACATCGCGCCCTACGTCTCCGTCCGGAGCCAGATAGTAGCTGCTGGCGTAGTAGATCGGGTCGATGGAGTTGTCCTCCACAAACTTCTCGATCGCCATCACCGACGAGCTTTCCACCTTGACGCTCTCGAAGTCCGTGTCCTTGAGAAGCAGGTACTGGTCCTTCCTGAACTCGTACCCCTTCACCAGTTCGCGCCGCTGTACTTCCTGGTTGGTCTCAGAATCGACGGTCATCATCTTGATCCGATTGCCCGTCGCCGGATTGATCATGTTGAACCGGATCGCGGCACGATCGTGCTTGGCATTCCACAGGCCGACAGGACATGACACCAGCGCCAGCCGGAGATGACCACGCCAGATTGGACGCGCGGCCATGGCTACGCGGCCCGATGCAGCGGATACCAGGCCCGGTGCGCACGACCGGGGTCGCCCTGGTGCTCGACCTCAGCCACGTCATCGGCCATCGCATTGCCGATCCGTGCGAGCTGATCGCGGGCCAGTTCCTCGATGTCTGTGAGCGCGTCATCGACGTTGCGGCCAAATCCAGCACTCTGCGCCAGGCGCGCCTGTTGTGCGACCAGATCCAGAGCTTGCCGGAGGCGGTCGAGATGGTCGCCGGACAAGGCGAACGTATCAGAAACAAAGGATTGACTGCTCATGTTGCGAGCTTGGGCGAGCGTTTGCCCGGACGAAAGGGGCTGCCTGTGGTGGCTCCTCGACTCGGGCTGCATTCAGTTGTCAAGGACAATCCATACGCGCTTGTTCTGTCGACGATTCGGTCGAGCGCGTATGAGCTTGTGGTGGCTTCACACGATCACGTGAGGTTGGCTGGTGGACTTCGGCCGCACATCCGCGGCTTGATCCGAAAGGCAGCGGCGGCGATGCGGTCGCGGCACCGCCGCCCGCTTCGGTCAGAAATGGATCACCACGCCAACGCCCTCGCTTGGCGGAAGGTCTGTCACGGTTCCCCACGTCCATCCGGTGTCCAGTTTGCCAACCGTCGGAGCGGTCGGGCCTGTCGGCAGCTTCATCATGCCCCCGGAAATCTTCGCCGCGTCGTCCGGCGAGATCAGGGTGATACCGGATGCCTGAGTATCGGCTGTACTGTTCATGTTAACTCTCCTTGATCGAGATCACCGCCTCGGCGGCGGCGGCCGACGCTGCGCCTGAACGTCGATACGGTGCAGTGACGGACTTCACAGAGTGCTCGTGGCCCGATTCCTGCTGATGCTCTGTCATCATGCGGCTCCCTGCATCACTTGCTCTGTTCGCACTCTTGCTCGCCGTCACGCCGCGCCCCGGTGAGGCGGAGGCTCTGGTTCCGCCGGCGCGGCCGCCGTTTCCAGGATTTACCTCGTTGTTTCAGTCGCCATCGCCGATTGTTCGGGATCCAGCCAATCCGGCATCGCCGAGCGCGGCGAACGCGACGATGGCCTCGTCACCAGTGATGCCGAATGCGACTGGTACGACCGTGGCCGGCGCAATCTGCCGCCCTGCACTGATTGCCGCCGAGGCACGCTACGGTGTCCCGACGGGTCTGCTCCAGGCGATCGGTCTCGTCGAGAGTGGCCGCCGCGACGAAGTCACCGGCCGGCGCGAGCCTTGGCCGTGGGCCATCAACGCAGAGGGTGAGCCGCACTTCTTCGAGACCAAGCAGCAGGCCGTCGCATGGGTCCGGCAGGCGCAGTCACGCGGCATGCAGTCCATCGATGTAGGCTGTGCGCAGGTCAACCTCATGCACCACCCAACCGCCTTTGCGTCCCTGGAACAGGCCTTCGATCCGGCGTCCAATGCCGACTACGCCGCGCGCTTTCTCAGGGAATTGCGGGACACGACAGGCGGCGGAAATTGGATGACGGCAGCGGGCCACTATCACTCGCAGACCCCGGAGCTGGCCGAGACCTACCGCCAGCAGGTCGTGGCCGCGATGGCGGGTGGCCCCGTCGCAACGTCGCCGGCTCGGATGTTTGCGTCTGCGCTTGCCCCTTCCTCGCCGTTCGGGTCTGTCGAGCTGGCCCGGCCGCCTGGCGGCGGTCTGCGGCCGGAGCCTGGTCGGCTCCTGCCGGCCGCGTCGGGCACAGTCGGGCGCGGGCTCGACGCCTATCGCGCGATGCCGGTCCAGATGGCAGTGGTCATTCGCCCGGTCCCGGTCGCAGCGCCTCGATAAGCGACCACCTTGATCAGGAGCGCTCGTTCGGCGCAATCACAATCCCCGACATGTCGGATTGTCCCACGCAGCAGCGTCCTCGGGCCGGGTGGAGGGTTCAGCCAAAACGCCAACAGGCTGTCTCCTAGGTCACAGCGTCACGATCGCATGGTCGCCATCCTGCCCCGATCGAAGCGGAGAGGACCGATGCGCGCTTACATGACCGCCGGCGGGATCGCACTTGGATTGGTGGCTGTGTGGGCCGCTCTTGTGCCTTTCGTGGCCTGAGATCCAGCCCTCGTTGCATCGACGTGGACGCTCCGACGGCACATCACCCGATCATAGTGCTCGGCAAACCAAGTCCGTGCGGTGTTCGGGCGCAAGAATTGGAGTACGCTCGGCTGCCAGCACATGGCAAGATTGTGCTCCCTGATGGGAACCTCGTCCGATGCATCACGTCGCGCTGGCGCTTCTCCTCGTTGGCTTGGCGCCTGTCCCGGTGATTTCGGCGGCTGCCCACGATCAAACGCCCGCGTCAGCTTCTGCCGGGACGGGAAAAGAGCGCCTGACCGATAAGGCTTCCGATGAGCAACGCGTCGATGATTGCAAGGTGCCGCCGCCGCAGCGGACCCGTGTCAGGCCGACCGGCTGTCATTTTCGATGATGAGCGCTTCCTGACCGTTGGCTGGCTCACTTGAGTGGGGACACATTTTGGGAGCGCAGGCCTGATTAAGTCACGCGATGGGGCGAGCCTTGCGGCACGTGTTCCCAATAATGGTGCGCGTATTGCAGGCGGCATGCTGTCTTGAGCTTTTCCTCACTCAGCGAACCTTCCCGTCCAGGAGCCAGCGGCGCCAGATCCATCGGCGGCGTGCCGTCGATGATCCACGCCGACAGTGCCTCCCCGATCGCTGGTGCGATCGACAGGCCGCCGACGCAGCAACCGCCGGCGACGTACAACCCGCGCACACCCCGCACAGGGCCGACGGTATGCTCCCCATCAGCCGTCATCGTCGGCAGCCCGCCACGATGGACGCGCAGCCTGATTTCGTTCGGTACGCGCTGAAATATCGGCAGTTGCTCGCGCACCATATCGGCGAATCCACGCAGAACGCTGAGGTCGAGCGGCAGGTCGGCGATATCGAAACGGACTGGCAGTGCGCCGGTGTCGTACTGGAGTGGGTTCTGTTCGTAGCCGCCCAGCATCAGTCCACCCTCGTCGGGCCTTGCATACACGTTCACATCGATGATGCGGGTGATCGGCTGCATCGCATCGACGCCGTCGATCGGTTCGGTGATCAACAACTGATGACGAGTGGGCACCGCGCGAACCGTCGCGCCGGACAGTGCGGCGACCGCGCGCAGCCAGGCGCCGGCCGTATCGACCATCGTCTCGCAGCGTATGGTCCCGTGTTCGGTCTCCACGCCGCATATGGCCCCGTTGCGCACTGCGATGCCGGTCACCAGCGTGTGCGGCAGCATCGCGACACCCAGCCTGGCCGCCGCGCGCGCGTAGCCGTTGGGGATCTGCGAGGGTTCCAGGTAGAGGTCTGTCGGCGAATAGATCACGCCGAGGATGCCCGTGGTGTGCAGGAACGGATTCTTGGCGCGTGCCTCGGCTGGAGCGATCATTTCAATACCGGTCTCCATTCGCCGGCCGCGTTCGACCTCGCGCTTCAGTTGCTCCACATGTTCGGGCAGACGGGCGATCTTCAATGCGCCCGGCTGATGGAACACGATATCCTCGCCGGTTTCCTGCTTGAACGCCTCAATCTTGCGCACCGCGCGTTTCGCAAGCTGGGTCATCAGATCGGTGCCGCGCGCCTGTGAGGTCAATCCGGCTGCTCGCGGCGACGTCTGTGATCCGAGTGCGTGCTTGTCGATCAATGCGACCTGCTTGCCGCCCTTCGCCAGATGGAACGCGACGCTGGAGCCCAGCGCGCCCGAGCCGATCACCACGCATTCCACCGCGTCGATCATGTCCGCCTCCTTCAGCTCGACAGCCGTCCCCAGGAGAGACCGGCTCTTGCAGTGCCTGCTGGTTGAGCAGCCGTCAATTGCGCTACGGTTCCGAACGAGGATGGCCGATGGCGATATGGCTCCGGCTCTTGGCGGCATGGCTTGTGGCACTCGCGTGCACGCCCACGCTCGCGGCGCCGCGCACGGCTGTGGTGATTGCACTCGATGGCGCGATCGGGCCCGGCAGCGCCAGCTATGTGGTGCGCAGTCTGAATGACGCGGAGCGGAGCGACGCCGCGGTGGTCGTACTGCGCATGGACACGCCGGGGGGACTGGACAGTGCGATGCGCGACATCATCCGAGCCATGTTGGCCTCGCGCGTGCCGGTGCTTGCATATGTCGCGCCTGGCGGAGCCCGGGCGGCCAGCGCCGGCACCTATATACTTTACGCCGCCACGCTCGCGGCAATGGCGCCGGGCACCAATCTGGGTGCCGCGTCGCCGGTCTCGCTGTTCGCCCCGACGCCGCTGGCCGGTCCCGACGTCAAGCCGGCCGGCGATGGCGACAAAGCGGACAAGCCCGCCAAGGCCGCGCCACGCGACGCCGAGCTGACAAAGGTGACCAACGACGCGGTCGCCTATATCCGCGGTCTCGCCACATTGCATGCTCGCAACGCGGACTGGGCGGAGAAGGCGGTGCGCGAGGCCGTCAGCCTTTCTTATGACGCTGCACTCGAACAGCACGTGATAGACCTTGTCGCCAACGATCTGCCGGACCTGTTGGCCAAGGCGAATGGCCGCCGTGTCATCGTGCAGGGCAGACCGTTGCTGCTGGACACCAGCGGTCTTACGGTCACTGTGGTGGAGCCGGGCTTGCGCGACCGGTTGCTGTCGATGCTGACCGATCCCTCGATCGTCTATCTGCTGCTGCTCGCCGGGCTGTTTGGCATTGCCTTCGAAGCGTCACATCCAGGCATCTATGCACCGGGTGTGGTCGGCGTCATCTGCGTGCTGGTCGGCGGCTACGGCCTCAACCTCCTGCCGATCGACTATGCCGGGCTTGCGCTGGTGCTGCTGGGACTGGGGCTGATGGCAGCCGAGGCCTTTGTTCCGTCATTTGGCGCATTCGTGCTTGGCGGCGCGAGTGCGTTCGTGATCGGGTCGCTGATGATGTTTGAGGCGCCCGGCGTGCGGTTGCCGCTGACGGTCATCTTGGTTGCAACGCTGGCCTGCGCTGCATTGTTCGGCCTGGTGCTGGCGCTGTTGGTGCGTGCGCGCCGCCGCCCGGTCGTAAGCGGCGCAGCGTCACTGATCGGCTCGCCGGGACGGATCGTCGATGGCTGGACCGGCCAGCACGGAGATGTATTGGTGCAAGGTGAACGCTGGCACGCGCGCGCAGTGCAGTCGCTGCAGTCTGGGCAGACGATCCGCGTCATCGGACGTGACGGCCTGACGCTGCTGGTGGAACCAGCCTGAGCGCAGCTACGGGAAACCAATATGACCCTGTCCTTCTTCGTCGTTCCCATCATCCTGCTGGTGTTGGTGCTGTTCGCCAGCTCGGCGATCCGGGTCATGCGCGAATACCAGCGTGCTGTGGTGTTCACCTTTGGCCGGTTCACCAGCGTGAAGGGGCCGGGGCTGTTCCTCCTGGTCCCGTACGTGCAGCAGATGGTGCGGGTCGATCTGCGAACGGTGGTCCTTGATGTGCCAAGCCAGGACGTGATCTCGCGCGACAACGTCTCGGTGAAGGTCAATGCGGTGATCTACTTCCGCGTGGTTGATGCGGACAAGGCAGTGATCCAGATCGCGAGCTTCCTGGAGGCTACCAGTCAGCTCGCGCAGACAACGCTGCGCTCGGTGCTGGGGAAGCACACGCTGGACGAGATGCTTGGGCGAGCGGGACAAGCTGAACGCCGACATCCAGGAAATCCTGGATATGCATACAGAAGCCTGGGGCGTGAAGGTCACCAACGTCGAGATCAAGCAGGTGGACCTCGACCACAGCATGGTTCGCGCCATTGCCCGCCAGGCCGAGGCCGAACGCCTCCGCCGCGCCAAGATCATTAACGCGGAAGGCGAGCAGCAGGCAGCACAGAAATTGGTCGAGGCTGCCGAGGTGCTGGCGACCAGTCCCGGGGCGATGCAGTTGCGCTACCTCGGCACGCTGAGCGAGATCGCGAGCGAACGGAGTTCGACCATCGTGTTTCCATTCCCGCTGGACCTGATCCAGACGCTTCGGGCACTGGCCGGCACGACCTCGCCGAAATCCTCAAGCTAAGTCGCGCCTCCTCCGGGCTACCTCGCGATTTTGTGATGTCCGGGGTATTTGCGCGCCCCCTAAGCTGGGTGTGCCATGTGACCTCCGAGGTGACACATGCCATTTGATAATCCGCACCAGGCTCCGTTCGGCGACATCGAACTCTTGAGGGAGGCGCGCAGCCGCATTTCCAGCAAGAGCGATTGGGTGCAAGGCCGTTTCCGTGATGGCCACCGCGAATGTCTCGTCGCGGCGCTGTCGGTCGTGTCAGGCAGTCGTGCCTTCAACATGCCGAACCGCACGGAGCGAAGGCTCGCCCGGTTGCTCGCTGTGCATATTCCCCGCAGGCGGTTTTGGACGAGGATCAGGCTGCTTCCGGCAAGGCAACGCCTTATCATCTTCAACGACGGCCTTCACACGAGGCATGAAGATGTGATGGCCGTACTCGACGATGCGATCCATCATGTGATGAGTAAGGTGCCTGTCTATATCTCGGCGTGATCCCGGCCGAGCGAATTCCTTGCGGAGACACAGATGGCCATCGTACGCAACATCGATGTCACCATGCAGTCCGAGATCAGCTTCGACGATGCATGTCGCGCTGCCGTGGCGGAAGCTGCCAAGACCTTGCGTGGGATCATGTCGTTTCGGATCAAAGAGGCCGAGTGCGTTGTTGAGCACGACAAGATCATCGCATATCGTGTGACCGGGAAGATTGTTTTCCTGGTCGAGCGGTAATCGGCCTATCTGGAGCGCTGCACCGGCGGCACGACAATCTCCGTCAGAATTTGCGCGGGCCGGTCGCCTAGCATCAGGATCCGGTCAGCCAGGAACGTGGCCTCGGCGCGATCGTGGGTGACCAGAAGAACCGCGGTGGCCCGCGTGCGCCAGACCTTCAGCAGAAGGTTGCGGCTGCGCGCCGCCATCGCATCGTCGAGCGAGACGAATGGTTCATCCAGCAGCACAAGCTCCGGCTCGATGGCGAATGCCCGGGCGATGGCCACCCGCCGCGCCATGCCGAGCGACAGCGCGCGGGGAAACGCGTCGCGGAACGGTGCGAGATCAAGCGACCCAAGCAGGTCATCGGCAAGTTCGGCGTTTGGAGTGCGTTGGGCCAGCAGGAGGTTCTCGCGAACGCTTCGCCAGGGCAGCAGGCGCGGCTCCTGAAACACGGTGCCGATCCGCGGGAGCACGGCGCCGCGCCAGTCGAGCGCGCCCTCGAATTCGGTATCCAGACCGCCGATGATGCGCAGCATCGTCGTCTTGCCGCAGCCCGACGGACCGACCAGCGCGACGATTTCGCGCGCGCCCAGCGCAAGATCGATCCTGCCCAGTACCGGCAGCTCACCGCTATCCGTGCGGAACGTCTTGCGTTCGATGTGAAGTCGCAGGATCACCTCCGCCATCGCGTCGCCCAGCGTTCCAGAGGTTGCACCATGCCCCACTCGATCGCCTGCGCGACCAGAATGAATGCGAGCGTGTAGGCGAGGATCAGTGTGACGTCGAACAACTGGAAATAGATCTGGATCTGAAAACCCACGCCATTGCTGCGGCCGAGCAGTTCGACCACGAGGACGATCTTCCAAATCAGCGCAAGACCTGAACGAGCGGCGGCGAAGAGGTAGGGCGCGAGCTGCGGCAGTATCACATGCCGCAGCACCTTCCAGCGCGACATGTGGAAACTTCGCGCCATTTCTGCGAGAGCCGGATCGAGCGCGCGAGCACCCTCGCGCATGGTGACCACGGTGTTCGGCAGCTTGTTCAGTGCGACCGCTGCGATCGCGGCGATCTCGTTCAGGCCGAACCACACGTAGATCAGCACGATCAGCACGAGCGCCGGCAGGTTCAGCAGCACGGTCACGGTATTGTCGAGCCACAGATCGAGCCGTCTGAATCGGCCCATGGCGATGCCGAGTCCGCTGCCCAACAACAGCGACAGCGCGAAGGCGGCGGCGACCCGACCCAAAGTGATCGCAAGGTTCCACGGCAGTGCGCCCGATATGGTCTGCTGCACCATCGCGCCGAGCACGGATGTGACAGTCGGCAGCAGGCGACTGTGCGCGAGATCCGCAGCGATCTGCCAGGCGAGCAGGAACACCGCCGCGGAGGCCAGCCGCGTTGGCAGTTCGCGTTGTGTGCGGGACGCTAGGCTCCGGCCCGCCAAGTGACCGGCCAGAAGGTTCCTGACGGCACGGTGCTGATCGGGCCCACGAGATCCGGGCCGCCGATCTTCGCCAACAGTTCGAAGAGCTGTGCGGCGGCATGACGTTCCGGCTCGCCCCAATCCAGCGGCATCCCCCGCCTGTACCAGTCACGCAGCCGTTCGAGCTCGGCGTCGGTCGAAGCACCGGTCATCGGCTTCACGCGTTGCCACTCGGCATCCGACGTCGCGAGGATCGCGCGCGACCGGCGCGACGCAGCGATGAACCCATCGATCAGCGCCGGGTTCTGCTCCGCCCAATGCTGACTGAAGGTATAGCCGATGTAAGGCACGCCGGCGCCGATCCCGAGCGCACTGACCGCGTCTGCCACATCGAGAATGTGGCGTGCGCCGTCAGCCTCGGCCTTTGCGGCGAACGGCCAATAGGTCAACAGCGCATCGAGGCGGCCTGCCTTCATCTGCTCGGAGAGCAATGGCGGAGGTCCGAAACTCTTGTTCGCCACGGCATCGAGATCGATGCCATATCGCTGTTTCGCGTATGCGCGAACAATGAGCCAGCTCTTGTCAAGCGGACTTCCGGCTATGCCAAGCGCGCGTCCTGGCAGATCAGGAATGTCATGAACAGGCGAACTGGCCGGTGCGATAAGGGCCCCGACGGCATTCGAGAAAGGTACGAATGTCCAGTCCGCCCCGGCGCCGCGCTGACGCGCCACCCACAGCCAATCGATCACGATTATGTCCACCTGGCCGGCCTGCAAGGCAACCTGCGCTGCCTGCGCCGCCGCAAGCTCCGCTGGAACGACTGTGATATGGGCATCCGCATCGAGCGCGTGGTGGCGCATCACGTCGACTTCCCACGACACCGTACCGTAGCGCAACACGCCGACACGCACGGGCGGCATCTGCTCCGCGCCCGATGGCTTCGCGGCAGCTCCTAGCGCCATGCCCAGCAAGGTGCGCCGTGCGATGCGCATCAGGCGTTCCTCCCACAAGTCCGCACGATTATCCCCGCGTCCATTCGCGCGCTGTCAATGCCGCTCCGTTCACTACTTGTCGCAGTGGGTCAGCGACTCCTTGCCGATGGAGAATACCGCACCCGTCTTCACCTCGACACCTGTCACCGTGCAGCTTCGGCCCGTCTTGTCGGTGAACCTGACATCGTAGAGACCCGACGAGATACCGTTGATACGCAGTCGCTCATCGAAATCAACGGTGCCGTCCGGATCATTGCGGCATTGATCGGGACCCCACCTTGTCGTGCCGGTCGGGGCCATGTTGAGATGCGTGATGGTCTCGCCCGTCAGGTTCCAGAATCGCGTGACGCCGGGGTCGGCTGCCTGCGCCGCACCGAATCCTGGCGCCAGCATGCTCGCGAACGCGAACAGAAGCTTCATTTCGCTCAGGTTGCAGGATCTGCGTCGCATCATGATCAATCGCTCGGCCGGAATTGTTCTCCGCCGGTTCGGCGCATTGTTCGTGCTATGCAGTCCATTGTTCGTTCACTCCGGTTGGGCGGCTGATGACGGCGGTTACGCCACTGCCGCGCGCGCCGAATTTGTGTTCGCCTGCATGGCGACGAACGGCGGCACGCAGGAGGCGCTGAAACGCTGTTCATGCGCCATTGATGTCATTGCCTCGGTGCTGCCTTACGACAGGTACGAACAGGCGGAGACGGTGTTGCGTATGCGTCGCTCCGCCGGCGGATATCTCGGCCAGGAATTCCGCAGCGCGCCCACCAATGCCATCGTGCGCGATCTGGAAGAAGCGCAGGCGGAGGCCGAGGTGCGCTGCTTCTGAATCGGCCATCAGGTGGCGGTGGCAGGCCACTCCTGCCGGAACGACCTGCCCTCGCTATCCTCCATCTCGGCACTGAAGGTGGCCGCGCCATTGGGGCGGAAGTCGAAGCGGAAGCTTGGGTTCTCTGAAATCGAAATGCCGCTCTCGATCGAGAGCAGAAGATCCTGGCCTTGCCGGATGCGCACGGACTTCACGAAATGGGCGGGAACGTAGAGGCGGCTTACCTGGTCCATCTGCATCCCCGAATAGTTGGGATGCCGGATCATGAGCTGTGCCTCATATCTGTCCGGGTCGGCACCGGCGGCGGCAGCGAACTGTCGAAAGCGCATTGTGCCTAGCGGGATCGAATTTGCCTCCAGCTTGGCGGCAGGGGCCGAGCAGCCGCCGGCGGCCTTGACGAACCGCTGGGCGGCATAGAGCTGCCCATCGCTCAGCTCTGCGACGGCATGAAGGTTGGTGTAGGAGTCGACGCGGACGCGCGTGGACAGCCCCCTCAGCTCACTTGATGGTCCAGGAGAGAATACTGCCGCCAGCGGCGAGGGGTTCTCGTCGATCACAAGCGTGATACCGACGATGCGGCGCGAGTCCCCGCTGGGCAGCAGGCTGCGCACGGCGACCGGAACAAGGGCTGCGTCCTCCGCGCGGTAGGGTGCATCGATCGCCATGATCGTGGCGCCGTCCTGAACGGTGCGGCCGTTGAAGATCTGCGCAGCGAGTGACGGCCAAGGGTCCTGCTGGGCCGGCGCCTGAGCGGCGGCGCGTCGGGCGGCAGCTCCGAGCGCGACCGCTGCGAGCAGCAACCGGCGTCGCTGCAGCAGATGTGCTTGTCGCTTGCTCATGTTCGCTCCTTGGCGGCCCTCCCTGACAGCATAGTCACGTTCTCTCAGCCGCCATAGCAGGCTCGGTGCGCCCCTGGACGCAAGCCCCTGCAACCTGTTAGCGTCGAGCCGCCGACGGGATGGCAAAGCCGTTGCCGGCGGAGAGGGTTCTTTGGAACCACAAGAAGCGAGGAGACATCCCATGGCATGGTCACGTCCGAAGCTCCGCGAGATCTGCATCGGCCTGGAGATCAACGGTTACTTCGCCGGGAAGATGTAATCACACGCGTCCTTCTTTTCACGAATGGTTGACCGAGCAGCCGGGCTGACCGCCCGGGTTCTCGGTGCTGCGGCTGGAGGCGGATTTCCGCAGTGGAACTGCGGATGCCGCCTTTGCCGTCTGGTGCGGGCGGGTGATCCGGGAGTCCGGCCGGCGACACAGGCGAGCATCGCCGTCAGCGCCAACGAAACCGAATGGATCGTCGTCGGTGCGTCTCCCGACCTTCGCCAGCAGATATTGCAGACACCAAGCCTCTGGCCGAGAGCCGGGTTACGGGATTCGCCGATAGCAGCTATTGTTCTGATCGGCGGCGATGTCGATGCGTTGGCCGGTCTGCTGGTGTTGCGCGAACGGCAGGCGTTCACTGTTTTTGCGCCACGTCCGATGCTGGACCTGCTCGATGAGAACCGGATCTTCGACGTGCTCGATCCGACCATGGTGCGGCGGGAAACGCTCGTGCCGCTCGAGCCGGTGCCATGCGGTGGTGGTCTCGTGCTCACTCTTCTGCCCATGCCGGGCAAGGTGCCGCTCTATCTTGAGGACCGCGGCGCAAGCGAGCCGGAACCGGGTGCGAACTATGCTGCATTACTGGAAGCGAATGGCCGCAGTGTGGTCATCGCGCCGGCCTGCGCCGAAATCACTGCCGCCGTGCGTCGGCAACTTTGCCGTGCCGATCTGGTGTTTTTCGATGGCACGTTGTTCACCGACGACGAAATGGTCGTGGCGGGTCTGGGTCAGAAGACCGGTCGTCGGATGGGGCACGTGCCGGTGAGCGGTCCTGGCGGAACGCTGGAAGGTCTCGCCGATCTGCCAGGCCGGCGGATTCTGGTGCACATCAACAACAGCAATCCAATCTGGCACCTGGACTCACCCGAGCGCCGGCAGGTCGAGGCGGCCGGGTTTGAAATCGCCTATGACGGGATGGAGGTGCGGCTTTGAACGACGCGGCAACTTCGGGTGATCTGGAGTCCCGCCTGCGCGAACTGGGCGCGCGGCGCTATCACAACCTGCATCCGTTCCACCGCATGCTGCACGGGGGGCAGTGCACCAAGGCGCAGGTTCAGGCCTGGGCACTCAACCGCTACTACTACCAGGCGATGGTGCCGTTGAAGGACGCCTCGCTGATCAGCCGCTGCGACGACGTGGCATTGCGTCGTGAATGGCGCAAACGACTGGAAGACCATGACGGCGACGAGAACCGTCCCGGCGGTATCGAGCGCTGGCTGAAGTTGACCGATGGCCTGGGGCTCGATCGCGACGATGTCACGTCCACCCGCCTTCTTTTGCCGGCGACGCGCTTCGCGGTGGAAGCCTATGTGCATTACGTGCGCGAGCACAGTCTGCTCGAGGCTGTTGCTTCCTGCCTGACGGAACTCTTCTCGCCGCAGATCATCACCGAACGCATGTCGGGAATGCTTTCGCACTATGATTTCGTCACGCCTGACATCATGTCGTACTTCGACAAGCGTCCGCCGCAGGCCGAGCGTGATTCAGATTTCGCCCTGCAGTGGGTGAAACGGCATGCGCACACGCCTGAACAGCAGCAGGCCGTGGTTGATACACTTGCGTTCAAGTGCGATGTGCTGTGGTGCATGCTGGATGCGCTGCACTATTCATACGTCACGCCGGGGCTGATCCCACCCGGCGCCTTTGTGCCGAAGGGCTCCGATGCCTGAGGCGATACCGGAGCGTCCGCGCCTTGCCCCGGGTGTCCGCCTGCACTTCGACACGACACGTGGCGCATGGGTGCTGCTCGGCCCCGAACGAGTGATCGAGACCGAAGGCCCGGCGAGCGAGATACTGCGCCGCTGCGACGGCAGCCGCACCATCGGCCAGATCGTCGATGAGCTTGCTGCGCTTTACACAGCCGATCGCGCGGAGATTGAGGGCGACGTGAACGACATGCTGGTGGAACTCGTGACGAAGCGGATGCTTGCTTGAGCCTGTCGGATGCAAAGGCGGAGGTTCCTGCACCACTCGGGCTGTCTGGCCGAGCTTACGCATCGTTGCCCTCTCGCCTGTCCCTATTGCTCGAACCCGCTGACATTCGACGATCGCGCCGATGAACTGGATGTCGCGACGTGGGCGCGCGTGTTTCGTGAAGCGGCCGCGATGGGTGTGCTGCAGGTCCATCTGTCGGGTGGAGAACCCGCATCGCGGCGCGACCTGGTTGATATCGCCGCAGCCGCCCATGACGCCGGGCTCTACACCAATCTGATAACATCTGCGATCGGACTCGATCGCCCCCGCCTCGCTCGGCTGAAGGAAGTCGGGCTGGACCATGTTCAGCTTTCTCTGCAGGACGTGTACGCGGAATCCGCGGACCGCATCGCCGGCTATCCCGGAGCGCACGTACGCAAGCTTGCCTTCGCGCAGACTGTGCGCGAGCTCGAGTTCGCACTCACCGTCAATACCGTGATCCACCGCGCCAACATCGATCGCGTTGCCGATTTGGTGGAGATGGCTGCGTCGCTCGGCGCCGGGCGAGTGGAAATCGCGCACGCCCAATATTACGGCTGGGCCTTGCGGAATCGTCAGGCACTGATGCCGACGCGCGAACAGGTCACGCACGCGATGCAGGAGATGGAGAGCATCCGTCCGCGCTATCAGGGCCGTCTGGTGATCGATCTGGTCGTGCCGGATTATTACGCGCGCAGGCCGAAGGCCTGCATGGGCGGCTGGGCGCGTCGCTCACTGAACGTCACGCCCTCCGGCCGCGTGCTGCCGTGCCACGCTGCCGAAAGCATTCCCGGCCTGCAGTTCTGGTCGGTTCGCGACCACTCGTTGCAAGACATATGGAGAAGGTCTCCAGCCTTTCAGGCATTCCGCGGTACAGACTGGATGCGGGAGCCTTGCCGCTCCTGCGAGATGCGCGACATCGATTATGGCGGATGTCGCTGCCAGGCGATGGCGATCACTGGCGACGCGGCGGCAACGGATCCGGCATGCGAGCTGTCACCACATCATGCGCGGATGCGGGCGCTTGCCGATCGGGAATCCACGGAAGCGGACGAATCCTACGTGTATCGTGGGCGTGTCGTGCGCGACGAGGCTACTTCCATTCCAGCTCGCTGAAAGCAGCAGTCGCATTGCGCGCGTTGTAGTCGTCGAACAGCAGCCATCGGTTTCGCTCGGAGCTGGCGATTTCAGTCACGGCACGAGCGAGCGGCGTGCCGGCCGCGATCTGATGGCGCGTGTCCTGGGCCAGCACGGTCAGGTAGCGGGCTTCATCGTCGAGGGCCTGCGGCCAAGGCGCATCAACCCGGCCATGCCCCGGCACCACGATCTTGGCGGGCAGCCTCGCCAGACGTGGGATGACCGAGAGCCAGCCGTCGATGCTTCCGTCCACGACTGGCACGTGTTGCAGAAACACAAGGTCTCCGCTGAACAACACGCCCGTCGTCTCGTCGAGAACCGTCAGATCGCAGTCCGTATGGGCGGTGGCCCACGCGGTGAGTCGGAGAGGTCTGTTGCCCACGTTCAAAGTGGTCTCGTTGTCCACCAGAAGAGTTGGCGAAATTATTCTGACGGCTGCGACAGCCTTCTCACCGAGCTGTTCGCGATAGGAGCGTAAATAATACGTGCCACGTCCGGCCAGTTGTGACGGCAGATTATGATGTCCGACAAACGTCACGCCGGCCGGCATGGCGGCGTTGCCGAAGACGTGATCTGGGTGTTCGTGCGTATTGATCACGTAGCGCACCGGCTTGTCGGTGATTCTGCGGACCGCCAATAGCAGGCGCTGCCCCACGCTTACACTGCCGCCGGTGTCCACAAGCGCCACTGCATCCTGGCCGACGATGATGCCGAGATTGGCGATGTCGCCCGCATTGTCTGGAGTTGGCAGAGCGACCTGACCGAAATGTACGTAGTCGCCATCAGCGACTTTTTGCACTGGGAGAGGGGTGTCCGATGGATCCGCTCCGTCAGCCGAACCGGCACCGAGCATCAGCACTCCAGCCGCCAGAGCGCGAATGGCAGGCAGCACGACCTTCCTGTGGTGCACCGGCCGCTCCGCTGCGGCATGGAGCAGCGTCAGACTGCGCATCGCCATGCGGGCGACAGCGGTGAAAACGTTCGCGATCCCGTGACTTGCCGGACTCTCCCTATGGCATATGGTTACCGTCGGTTCCGGCTTCGACGGATGTTCGCAGTTGGGAGGGCGGGCATCCACCGCGGCAAGTCCGCCAGTGCTTATCAGAGAATAATGAACACTGTTGGACTTGCCGGAATACATGGCCGGTGCGGCTTCCTCCCAAGTGGAATGAATGTCTTCGGTGGGCACGCCGTCAGATCGCCCACCCTGAGCGAGTGCAATGCGGGAGGAACCAATGCGACATGCGTCGGCGGGGTTTTGGCTCACGGCTGGCACACTTCTATCGTCCCAACTGATAATCGCAACCGCGACCGCGCAGACCAGGGCGAGCGAGGACCTGCTCAAGATGCAGGAGAATGCGGCGAACGTGGTGATGCCAACCATCACCTACGACAACCAGCGCTATTCCAAGCTCAATCAGATCACCGCGCAGAATGTCGGCAAGCTGCAGGTGGCGTGGACCTTCTCCACCGGTGTACTTCGCGGCCACGAGGGCGCGCCACTCGTCATCGGCGACGTCATGTACGTGCACGCGCCGTTCCCCAACACGGTCTTTGCACTCGACCTGAATCACGATGGCAAGATCCTGTGGAAGTATGAGCCAAAGCAGGATCCGAATGTCATCCCGGTGATGTGCTGCGATACCGTCAACCGCGGTCTGGCCTATGCCGATGGCAAGCTGTTCCTGCACCAGGCTGACACGAGCCTGGTGGCGCTCGACGCGAAGACCGGCAACGTGGCCTGGTCGGTGAAGACCGGTGACCCGGGCAAGGGCGAGACCGGCACCGGTGCGCCGATGGTGGTCAAGGACAAGGTGTATATCGGCGTCTCAGGCGGCGAGTTCGGCGTGCGGGGCTGGGTGACGGCGTATTCGGTGGCGGACGGCAAGCAGATCTGGCGCGCATATTCCGAGGGTCCGGACAGCGATGTGCTGGTGGATCCTCAGAAGACCACGGACCTGGGCAAACCGATCGGAGCCGACTTCAGCCTGAAGAGCTGGGAAGGCGATCAATGGAAGATCGGCGGCGGCGACACGTGGGGTTGGTACTCGTACGATCCCAAGCTGAACCTGATCTACTATGGCTCCGGCAACCCCTCTACGTGGAACCCGAAGCAGCGGCCCGGCGACAACAAGTGGTCGATGACGATCTTCGCCCGCGATGCCGACACCGGCATGGCGAAGTGGGTCTATCAGATGACGCCGCATGACCAGTGGGATTACGACGGCGTCAACGAGATGATCCTCGCGGACGAACAGATCAACGGGCGGACGGTCCCGGTGCTGGTTCACTTCGACCGCAATGGAATTGGCTACACGCTGAACCGGGCGACGGGCGAGTTGCTGGTTGCGGCCAAGTATGACCCGGCGGTGAACTGGACCACCGGCGTGGACATGAACAAGAACAGCCCGAACTACGGTCGACCGAACGTCGTTGCGAAGTACGCCCCGGGCGAAGCTGGTGAGGATGTGAACTCTCAGGGCATCTGCCCAGCCGCGTTGGGCAGCAAAGACGAGCAGCCGGCGGCCTATTCGCCTGATACGAAGCTGTTCTACGTGCCGACGAATCATGTCTGCATGGACTATGAGCCGTTCCGCGTCTCCTACACTGCGGGTCAGCCCTACGTCGGTGCGACCTTGTCGATGTATCCACCGCCCGGCCAGACGAACATGGGCAACTTCATCGCGTGGGACGCGGGCAAGGGCAAGATCGTGTGGTCCGATCCGGAACAGTTCTCCGTATGGTCGGGTGCGCTCGCGACCAAGGGCGGTGTGGTGTTCTACGGAACACTGGAGGGCTACCTGAAGGCGGTCGACGCCAAGAGCGGCAAGGAGCTGTACAAGTTCAAGACACCATCGGGCATCATCGGCAACGTGATGACGTATGAGCACCGCGGCAAGCAGTACGTCGCTGTGCTGTCCGGTGTCGGCGGTTGGGCCGGGATCGGCCTCGCTGCGGGCCTGACGGATCCGCATGCCGGACTGGGCGCGGTCGGTGGCTATGCCGCGCTGAACAATTACACGTCACTCGGCGGCACATTGACGGTGTTTGCGTTGCCCTCGAGCTGATCGCCGGGCTTTCCTGCTGGCCTCGCGGTATCGCATCGCGAGGCCAGTCGGTCCGGCATTGCAAGCGAGGGCCTATATCGTGCGACGTGTTTTGAGTGTGGCTGCCGGCGTGGCAGCGGCCGTGGCATGGTACCGGGCGGCGCTTATGCCGCCACCGACGGATCGGGTGATCCGGCTGCCGTCAAGTCCGACAACGGCAAGTGGAGCGACAAGAACGACGTACCGACCTTCAAGGTGGAAAAGGACGGCACGGTCGACTGGTACACTTACGTCGGCTTCACCCGGTATTCATCCGAGTGTCTTCGTTGCCATGGCCCTGACGGAATGGGCTCCAGCTATGCTCCGGCGCTCATGGAGTTGATGAAGCGGCTGAGTTACACCGACTTCTACGCGGTGGTCGCCGGAGGAAAAAAGGACGTCTCTTCCTCCCAGAACCTGGTGATGCCTGCCAATGGCGACAACAAGAATGTCATGTGCTTCATCGATGCGATCTACGTTTATCTGCGCGCGCGGGCGGACGACGCGATCGGAAGAGGGCGGCCGCGAAAAGCATGCGGCGAAGCCAGAGGAATTCACCAAGGCCGAGGATGCATGCATGGGTTGATCGGAGACGGTGATGTCATGGGGGTGTTGAAGACAGCTTTTGGCACCCGCCGCATTCAGTTCATTGCCTTGGCAATCGGGATTGCACTTGCGATGACCGGACGTGCCATGGCCCAGCCCTCCGGTCTCGGCGCATCTGGCGAACTGGTGGATCCCAAGACGTTTCGCGTTTGCGCGGACCCGCGCAACCTGCCCTTCTCCGACGAAGCAGGCAAGGGATTTGAGAACAAGCTGGCCGAGTTGTTCGCGCAGAAGCTCGGAGAGCCAACCAGCTACACCTACTTTCCACAGGTGATCGGATTCGTGCGCAACACGCTGAATGCGCTGCGCTGTGACGTGATCATGGGCGTCGCGGTCGGCGACGACCTCGTCCAGACCACCAATCCCTATTACCGCACGACCTATGCGCTGGTGTTCAGGCCGGGCAGCGGAATGGATGGAATAGAATCGCTTGAGGATCCCCGCCTCAAGGGGAAGCATATCGGCGTTATCGCCGGTACGCCGCCGGCTACCGTGCTCGTGCAGCAGGGGCTGATGTCGCTTGCGAGACCTTATGCGCTGACTGTCGATACGCGCATCGATGCGCCTACGCAGACGATGGCGCAGGACGTTGCGGCTGGGCAGATTGACGCCGGCGTGCTGTGGGGTCCGATCGCCGGCTACTACGCGCAGCGTGTCTCACCACACCTTGCGGTGGCGCCTCTGCTGAAGGAGCAGGAGCGCATGGACTTTCGCATCGCCATGGGCGTGCGTCGAAGCGATCAGGATTGGAAGCGGCGGCTCAATAGGCTTATCACGGAAAACCAGCCCGCAATTGATCGCATCCTGACGGAGTACGGCGTGCCACTGCTGGATGAGCAGGGTCATCTGACAAAGGCACCATGATCAGGGCGCGCCTTCGCTCGATCGTCCCACTTGGCATTGCGCTCTTGATGATGGCCGCGGCCCCGCCGGAGCCGACCGGCTATCGCATGGACGACTATCGCTCACCGACGCCGGCCACACTGCAAGGCGCGATGGTCTTGTCGACGGATGAGGCGCGGGCTCACTGGGAAAACCATGACGCCGTATTCATCGATGTACTGCCGCAGGTGCCTCGTCCGATCGGATTGCCAGCCTCGACGATCTGGCAGGAGAAACCGCGCGAAGACATTCCCGGCAGCGTCTGGCTGCCAGACACCGGATACGGAGCCCTTGCCCCGGTGATGGAACACTACTTCGAGCATGGGCTGGAGCAGGCCAGCGGCGGCAATCGAGACAGTTTGATCGTGTTCTACTGCCAAGCGAATTGCTGGATGTCGTGGAACGCGGCGAAACGCGCCATCGCAATGGGCTACACGCATGTGGCCTGGTATCCTGACGGCACCGATGGCTGGGCAGCGGCGCACCTGCCGCTACAGCTGCGATCACCGCCGCAACGACCACAGGCGGCGGAGTGACTGCGGTGCACAGCGCTCATTGCAGCGCCTCCTGTATGGTGCGTGCCAGCGCGAACAGTCTCTGCTCGATCTTGCCGGGCACGTCGCAGGCGTAGCGCAAGGCCTGGCGACGGTCCTGAAAGACCTGGGCCTCCCACGTGACCTTCTGTGTCATCTGGTTGATATCGCTCGCGTCGGACTTTGCATCGGCTCTGCATTGCGCGGAGCTTTTCGTTGTCGTCGCGCAGAGCCGCGGCGAGCTCCTTCTGGCGGGCGCCGAAGCGATCGAGCCCGGCAATGACGCTGCCGCGCTCGTCATCGAGTACGCTGAACAGACCGGCAAGCAGTAGCAGCAGCTTCGGCTGTTTCTTATCTCCGCCCTGTGCCGCGAAGGCCTGGATCTTTTGTTGTGCCTGCTCGATCGGCATGCGGCGTTGCGCCGTCTCCTCGACGAGATCAGCCACGTGCTGATCCTGCCGCCAGTCATCCTGTCTTTGATCAAGCGGAGGCCCTGACCACATGGCGGCCAGGGACAGCTGAGGCACCTTGATTTGCTCGCATGGCCAGTCCGGGTCGCGCGGTCCCGGAGGTGCCGACGCGGCTGTTGTCGCGGTCGCCAGGGCAATGCCGAGAGCCAGTCCCACAACGGGGACGCTGCACGATGTCACGCACCGCCTCCACCGCGTCGTGCGATCAGGCCGCGCGCCGGGTCATAGGCGATGATCGCGCCCGTCGTGAAGACGATCGTCATGACCACGACCACCGCAAGCGATGTCCAGTCGATCTCCATGTAGAGGGCGAAGCGGATCAGCTCCACGGCGTAGGTGAACGGGTTCAGCCGGCAGATCGTGTAGACGACCGGGCTCGACTGCTGCACCAGCCACAATGGGTACAGAGCGGACGAGGCAAAGAACATCGGGAAGATCACGAAGTTCATCACGCCGGCGAAGTTCTCAAGCTGTCGGATGACCGAGGACAACAGCATCCCCAGCGCACCAAGCATCATGCCGGTCAACGCCAGTGCGGGAAGCACAGTCACATAGCCCCAGACGGGTGCCTCGATGCCCCAGAGCCACGCGACGACCAGGTAGGCGTAGACCTGGAAGAACGATACGGTCGTGCTCGCGAGCAGCTTGCCCGTCAGCAGGAACCAGCGTGGAAAGGGACTGACCAGCAACATGCGCATGTTGCCCATCTCGCGGTCGTAAACCATCGAGAGCGAGGACTGCATGCCATTGAACAACTGGATCATCGCCATCAGCCCGGGCGTGACGTAGACCTCGTAGAGGACATAAGTCTGGTAAGGCGGGATGATCGAGACGCCGAGGATCTGGCGGAATCCCGCAGCGAAGATGAACAACCATACCAAGGGTCGGACAAGCGCCGAGACGAAGCGCTCGCGCTGATTCAGGAACCGCAGGGCCTCGCGCCAAGCGATGCCCTGCAGGCAGATGAGATACTGGCCAAGCGTGAAGGCGAGTCGTCGGTCGCTGGTGGTGATGCTCATTCCGGCGCCTCCGTCGCGCCACCAGTCAAGGCGATGAAGGCGCTGCGCATGTCGGCGGCGCCGGCAGATGCCACGACATCGGGCACTTCGCCTGCCGCCAGGACGCGGCCCCGGTGCAAAACAACGACCGCATCGGCGGCGGCGACCTCGTCAAGCAGATGCGTCGCCCACAACACGGCAACGCCGCGCTCGCTGACGAGCGAGCGCACATGACGAAGGATGGCGGAGCGGGACGCAACATCCAGTCCGACTGTTGGCTCGTCCAGCACCAGGACGCGCGGCCGATGCAGCAGAGCGCGCGCAATCTCGACCCGCCGCATCTGTCCGCCCGATAACCTGCGCACTGCCTCGCTGGCACGGTCGGCCAGTTCGATCTCCTGCAATGCGGCAAGTGCTCGTTTGCGCGCCTCGCGGCGTCCAATGCCGTGCAGCGCGGCATGATAGAGCAGATTGTCGATGACCGAGATGTCGAGATCGAGCGTGCGCGCCTGAAACACCACGCCCAGCAGGCGCAATGCCCTGCCGGGCTCGCGTGACACACGATGGCCGAGCACATCGATCGATCCATGTCGCGTGTCGTAGAGCCGCGTGATCAGTGAGAACAGCGTGGTCTTCCCCGCGCCGTTCAGACCGAGCAGAGCGGTGAAGCGCGATGGGGCCACCGTCAGGCTGACGTCCTGCAACGCCTGGCGCGAACCATACGAGTGACTGACATTCCGTACGGCGAGCGCCGCTATTGCCGGTGCGTCGTCTGGCGTGGTGCGAGCCGCCAGATCGGTGACCGTATCGGCGCTCATTTCGGCGACACGACCACGCCCCAGGGCAGTCGGCCGACCTGGATCGACTTCACCACATCGAGCCGCTCGACGTCGATCACCGAGATGTCGTTGGATAGCCCGTTGGTGGCCAGAAGGTACTTCTGGTCCGGTGTGAATGCCATCTGCCAGACTCGCTGACCGACAAGCAGCAGTTTCTTCACCTTGTAGGTCTTCGTGTCGATTACCGCGACCCGATTGGCCGGGCCAAGGGCCACGAATGCCGTCGCGTTATCGTTGGTGAACCGGATACCCACCGGTTGGATGGCCTCGGCTCGCAGACCCTGCACCTCGAAGGAGATCTTGTGCGTCACGACGTGGTTCACCGGATCAATCACGCTGACAGTGCCGCCAAGTTCCGACGAAACCCAGACCTCCGATCCGTCATGCTTGAAGAGCGCGATGCGTGGCCGCGCATCGACCAGCACACCCGCCACCATCTTGCGCGTCGCGTAATCGAGGAAATGCGCCATATTGGTGGTCTCGGACGTGTTCACGATGGTCTGGCCGTCCGGGCTCACCGCCATGCCCTCGGGCTCGACCCCGGTCGGTATCTGCGCCAGCACCTTGCGCTCCGGCACGTCGATGACGGTGATCATGTTGTCATCTTCATTCGACACGTAGAGCGGATTGCCCGAGACGTGCAGGGCGAAGGTCTCGGGATCGGGGCCGGACGGCAGATCGCCGACGATGCGCAGCGTGGCTGCGTCGATGATCTGTATCGTGTCGTCATCGCTTGCGCAGACCAGGATATCCTTGCCGTCCTTGGTCATGGTTATGCCGCGCGGACGCTGTCCGACCGGTATCGTCTTCACCGTCTTCATCTGGTCGAGATCGACAACGCTGACCGTGTTGTCGCGCTCGTTCGACACGTACGCTGTGTATGCACAGGCCGGGCCGGATGCAGCCACCAGGAGCACGCCCGTCAGATACCACTTCATCGCAGCTTGCATTTCGTTTCCGGCCGGTCGATGCCGAGGGTATCGAGCGCCGTAACCTGATGCAGGAAGCCTGGTTGCGGCGAGACCGATACGACGGTGCGGCCGTCCGACAGGAGTATCGGCTGGCGGAGCTGCCAGTCCCAGTCGCGCAGCGAGAGCTTCTGTCCCTTGTAGGCAGCAACACCGAAGTCGGCGCTCTTCATGTCCTGCATGATCTTCGCCGGATCGACGGAATTGGTGCGACTGGCGGCCTCACCGATCATGCGGCACGCGGTCCAGGCCTGCATGTCGAGTTCGGTCATGCGGCGGTGCGCCATGCGGATGAAGCGATCCTGAAGCTGTGTCCCGCCCCAGGACTCACTCGCCGGATCCCAGCTCACCGGCCGCAGGCCGGCGGACCCCACCACGGGGCGCGCATCCCACGTACGATACGGCAGATAGTCTGCGAACACTTCGTTCTCATCGGCCGTCACCAGCACGTCGTAGTCCGGCAATCCCTGAGTGAAGACCGGCATCTGTTGCTGGGTCTGTACGACTCCCGAGTCCGTCTGACGAGAGCCGCCGGTATCCTTGTATTCGCGCTCCTTCACGATATGTGCTCCGAAGCGCTGCGCCGCGCGACGGTAGGCGTCTGCCAGCAACGCATCCTCGGGATGCGAGCCATAGATCAGCACCCAGCGGGACCATTTCTTCCACACCAGGTATTGCGCCAGCGCGTCCGCTAGCATGCGACGCGACGGCGCCACGTGAATCACGTTGTCGCGACAGTTCTCCTGGCGCAGAGCATCGTCGGGAGCCTGGACGTTGAACAGCGTGACCTGCTTCGCGCGGGCGGCGTCGGCAAGTGACAGAAGCCGGTCGGCGGGCAGATCGGACAGCATCAGCACGATGCCGTGTTCAGCCAATCCAGCCAGTATTGCCACCGGATCGTCGTCGTCGCGGACCGGTGCATCCGACAGCTCGAACTGCTGGTTCATGAAGCGCCCGGTCGTATTGTTGTCGGCAATGGCGAGCTTTGCGCCGGCGAGCCCGTTGTCATGCGGTGCCTTGTCCAGCAGCGATATCGTCTGGCGCGTGTCCAGCGAGCGCAGGTAGCCGATCTGAACAGTGGCGGGATCGGACCGTGCCACACGCGGCCTTCCGGCAAAGGCGGCTCCCGCAGCGATTGCGATCATCGCCCGCCGCCCGAACCGGTCGTGCGACAGCTGTGGACGTTCCATCAGGTACGAGGATGGAGCACTACCCGAGCGTCTTCAAGCAGCGCCACTGCGCCAGGATGATTGAATTAACGCATCTGGGATGAAAAACTGGCAAGCCATTCCGCTGGGCAGCACCGTCGCCCTGACACCGAGCCTTGGAAAGACCGATGAACCTGATGGATCTCATTGTTCTGGCATGCACTCTGGCCAGCCCAGGTTCCTGCCACGAGTATCACCTTATGTTCCAGTCGGCGGGCTCGCTGCGCGCCTGCACGATGCAGGCGCCGCCCTACCTGGCACAGTGGATCGGCGAGCACCCGAGCCTGCGCGTCGCGCGCTGGCATTGTGCCTGGCCAGCGCAAGAGGACGAGAAAATCTGACTGGCGCGTTGACGGGGTTGGACACTATCTGCACCTTCGGTGAGACAACAACTGGAGGGTGCTCAGTGCTGCGGACCGCAATCGTTGCAGCGACGCTGATGTTGGCCGGGGCAGGTGCAGTGAGTGCACAAGATGCCGCGGCGGGCGAAAAGGATTTCCTGGTGTGCCGTGCGTGCCATCAGGTCGGTCCAGGCGCGAAGGTCGCGGTCGGACCTGTGCTCAATGGTATCGTCGGACGCAAGGCCGGCACCTATCCTGGTTATCAGTACTCGCCCGCCAACAAGGATTCCGGTATTGTGTGGACACCGGAAGAACTCGACAAGTATCTGACATCGCCGCAGACGGTCGTGCCGCATACGAAAATGATCTTTCCCGGACTGAAGGACGAGCAGAAGCGGAAGGACGTGATCGCATATTTGGAGCAGTTCGGGCCGGACGGTGAGAAGAAGCAGTAGTCGTCGTCACGAGGGAGGGACGCTATGAAGGTTCGCGCTGCAGTGGCCCGCGAGGCGGGCAAGCCCCTCAGCCTGGAAACGGTGGACGTCGAAGGCCCACGGGCGGGCGAGGTGCTGGTCGAGATCAAGGCGACGGGCATCTGCCACACCGACGAATACACGCTGTCCGGTGCCGATCCCGAAGGGATCTTTCCGGCGATCCTCGGCCATGAGGGTGCCGGCATCGTGGCAGAGATAGGTCCGGGCGTGACAACGCTGAAGAAGGGCGATCACGTCATTCCGCTCTACACGCCGGAATGCCGGCAGTGCGAATACTGTCTCAGCCGCAAGACCAACCTGTGCGTCGCGATCCGTGCCACCCAGGGACGCGGCGTCATGCCTGATGGCACAAGCCGGTTCTCATGCGACGGGTCGCCGGTGATGCACTACATGGGCACTTCGACGTTCGCGAATTTCACCGTGCTGCCGGAGATCGCTGTCGCGAAGATCCGCGAGGACGCGCCGTTCGAGAAGGTCTGCTACATCGGCTGCGGTGTCACCACGGGGCTCGGCGCGGTGATGAACACGGCCAAGGTGGAGGCCGGCGCGCGCTGTGTGGTGTTCGGGCTCGGCGGCATCGGGCTGAACGTGATCCAGGGGCTGCGCCTTGTCGGCGCCGAGATGATCGTCGGCGTTGACCTCAACCCGAAGCGCAAGGACATCGCCGAGAAGTTCGGCATGACGCACTTCGTCAATCCGGCGGAGGTGCAGGGCGACCTGGTTCCGTATCTGGTGGACCTGACGAAAGGCGGGGCAGATTACAGCTTTGAATGCATCGGCAATGTGAAAGTCATGCGTCAGGCGCTGGAATGTGCCCATCGCGGGTGGGGACAGTCGATCATCATCGGCGTCGCCGGCGCGGGACAGGAGATCGCCACGCGGCCGTTCCAGTTGGTGACCGGCCGCGTCTGGAAGGGCACCGCGTTCGGCGGCGCCAGGGGCCGCACCGACGTGCCGCGCATCGTCGATTGGTACATGGATCGCCGCATCAACATCGACGACCTGATCACGCACGTCCTGCCGTTCGAACGCATCAACGAAGGGTTCGAACTGCTCCGGCGGGGAGAAAGCATCCGCAGCGTCGTGACCTACTGATCCTTCTCCCCGCGCGTCGCTGCCGGATCAGGCCGGCAGCGCGCCGGACGCCTTCGCGACGTGGGTGGCAATCGCGTCCATCAGCGGCGGCGAGAGGCAGTCATATGGCTCGAGGCCGAGTTGCTTCAGCCGACCGCGGATTCCCGACATGCTGTCGGGGCGCACACCTGATTCGATCACGGACGACACGAACGCCGCAAATTCCGGCGGGGCCCAGCCCTGTTCCTGGAACAGTTCGGGGTGGATGAAATCGAAGCCGTAGAACGGGTGCTTCGTGTTTTCGATGCGGCCGTACATGTGCACGCCGCATCCCTTGCAGGCGTAGCGCTGGATCGCCGCGCTCTGGTCCGCGATGGCGAGTTTGTTGGCATTTTCTGTCACATTCAGATTGGCGCGCGGCACGACGGCCACCACGGAGAAGGTCGCGCCCGCCGGTTTCCAGCACTTGGTGCATCCGCAGGCGTGGTCATACGCGACGTTGCCTGTGATCGCGACCTTCACTGGTGATTGTGCGCATTTGCACACCAGCGTCCCGCCGGCGAAATTTGCCGAGCCGGGCTTCACGCCTTGATCCACGGACGGGTGGATATGAATCGTTCCGGACATCTCGCTCTCCCTACTTTGCTTTCAGCTAACCCGGCACGGTCCGCGGCATTACGGCTCATACGTCGTTCGGACCTTCGGCGACTTCGATGCTACGGCAAAGCGAGAGGCCGGGCAACATCGCAGCTTTGTGTAGGGACCATCGGTCAAGCGCGTTGGCTTGCGCCGCTGGTGGGGACCAGCAGTCACGACGCGTGGCCACATGCTGACCGATGGCGCGTCGGCGCGCGGCGTGGTTTAGTGGACGCCAGCTGGTGTCGCCGATGCCGAACATCGGCGAAGAGCATCGGTGGAGCGAACCATGGGACGGATCAATCCGGTCGTCAGCCTGGCTGCACTGGTTGCGTTGGCTAGTGCCGCATGCGGCGCCGCACGTGCCGATGACTTTCCGCCGCGCAAGCCCGGGTTGTGGCAGATCGAGATGTCCATGCCGGGTGGACCGATGCCGCCACAGCAGATCAAGATGTGCCTCGATCCTGCGACGGATGCTGAAATGTACAAGCTGGGCATGAATGCAAGCCAGAGCATGTGCGACAAGCCGGAGATCAATCGCAGCGGCAGCACGGTTACCGTCGACACGGTGTGCAAGACCGGTCAGTCGCGGAAAACCACCCACGCGGTCATCAAGTTCACCGGCGACACGGCGTATCACACCGACGCCAGTATAAAGACCGACCCGCCGGTCGGAGGGCGCGGTGAGATGACAATGATGCAGGACGCGAAATGGACCGGCCTGTGTCCCGCCGACATGCAGCCCGGCGACGTGGCGATGGGCAACGGCATGAAGATGAACATGAAGCAGATGCTGAGCGACAAGTAGTCGCACGATGAGGGAGGGAGCCATGCTGCAGTTCAGGCAACTCGACCATGTGGTCCTGCGGGTCACCAATCTGCAGGCGATGATGCACTTCTATACCGACGTGCTGGGGTGTTCCGTGGAGAAGGTGCAGGAGAAGATCGGCCTCTGGCAGCTCCGCGCCGGATCGTCGCTGATCGACCTGGTGCCGATCGATGGTCCGGCTGGACAGAGGGGTGGAGCGGCGCCTGGGCGCGAGGGCCGCAACATGGACCACTTCTGCCTGCAGGTGGAGCCGTTCGACGGCGAGGCGATCATCGCGCATCTCAAGGGCCATGGCTGCGAACCCGGGCCGGTTGAGTCGCGCTATGGTGCGAAAGGGCAGGGGCCGTCGATCTACGTGCCCGATCCCGAAGGCAACATGGTGGAGCTGAAGGGCCCGCCATGGGAAAGCTGAACGCTCGGCAACCTGGCTGATCCCGCGGCGGTGGCGTGGCCATGCCAGGCCCACGCGCACGACTTTGCAGGTTCATCGCTGCTGCGATGGTGACCCTGTCTGCTGTCTCGGCAGATGCGGGACAACTCTTCGTGGTGATTGTGCCATTGCCGCGCCCACCGGATCCACCGCCCGTCATTATTCCTGCCCCGCCGTTGCAGTGGGCGCCGCCCCCAACAATAGGCCTTACGCCAGGTGTCCCGTCTCCAGCGGCCCGCTGCTACGCCGGACCTCATGTCTGCCAGTTGGAGCGGACCGAGCGGGTCGGTGAAGGCTGCACCTGTGACACACCGAGCGGCCGCATGACCGGGCGTGCCCTGATCCCACCAAGCCACGACCTCGCCGGTCGCCCGGTGCAGGCCACCCAATAGCCGCGCTGGCAGAGGAGCCACGCGGTGTGCTCGTCGCCGCAGTGTCGATAGTGAGCGACAGCTTGCTGGAGGTGGCGCTGTTGTTGCCGGCGGGACCTGCAGAGCCCGCCGAACCAAAGCCCTGCCAGCTCGGTGCCGGCCCACTCATGTGGCGCAGTCATGCCTAACATTGAAAGACACCATACATAACACCACATCCCCGGCATGGACACCCAATCCCAGCCGGCCGACCTCTCCCTGCAACTCCCCCGCGACGTCTACCACGTCGTCGTCTACACCCTCCGCGGCCTGCTCCCGCCGCCGGAGGCCGACACGCCCGAGGCAGAAGCCCGCCGCGACCGCGCCGCCATCGCCCGCGTCGCCTCGATGCTGCCGGCCAACGGCGAGGAGGCCGACCTTGCCTCCCGCTGCGTCGCTCACGCCGCCTATGCGATGGACTGCCTCCGCCTGGCCCGGGGCTATCGCGCCACCGACCACGCCTACTTCCTGAAATGCACCGCCCAGGCCGCCAGCACCGAGCGCAAGGCACAAAGCGCCCGCTCGCTGCTGCTGCGCCTGCAGACCGAGCGCCGCAAGCGCCAGGCGGACAACGCCGCCGCCGACCAGGACGCCTGGACCGAGCACTGCGCCATCGGGATGATGGCCAACGCGCTGGGGGACGCCGCGCCCGAGGCGCTGCCGGAACCATCGCCGCCACCGCCGCCCGCCCCGCAATCGGCGGAGGAACCCGTGCCCGACCTGGTCGCCGAGGCGGATCGGTATGCGGTCATCTATCCGCAGCGTGCAGCGCGCATCCGTTCCCTGGGCGGCCTGCCGCAGCCGTGCGACTTCGGCCCGCCCCCGCCCGAACTGGTGGACGCCATCGTCACCGGCACCAGCCCGACCCTGCGCGCTCTCGAGAAGGTTTAGGAACTGCAGATAAACGCAGATAAACGCAGATTTATATATAGTGAAACCGAGCTTGATGAACCAGCATTCGCGAGAGCCGGCCCGTCTCCAGGGACAAGGCCGCCGTCCAACCTATCCGCGTTCATCTGCAGCCTGCCCCGGACTTGATCCGGGGTTCATCTGCGGTTGCAATTTCCCTTGCTGTCTCACCCACAGGGACACGAGACACTGATGAGACTCCCAGGAGCCAGGTCGGGTCCTCGCTCAGAGCATCGTGTTGGCGTGTCGCGATGTTTAGCCGAACCCCCCACGCCGCGCGGCGCTTATGCCCCATGCCCAGGAACAGCCAGCCGCCACAGCCGCCCGGACCGGAGCAGCCACCGCGCCCCGGACCGGACATCATTCCTCCAACGACGCCGGGTCCAGATATTCAGCCGCCGATCGGGCCGGAAACGCCCACACCGGGGCCCGGACCGGATATCCCGCCCGTCGCGCCACCTGGTCCGCGCGACATGCCGCCGCCGGTGGCATGATGCGGTGGGCCGTTCCCTACACGAACGGGCCACCGTCCACGTCAGACCCCTAAGGGAACAGCTGCTCCCCGGTCTCCGCATCCTCCACGAAGATCGCGCTCACCGGACAGTTCTCCGCAGCCTCGAGGATCTTTTCCTCGGTGTCTCCCGCCGGATCGACCACCTCCGACTGCCGGTTCTCATTGAGTTTGAACACCTTCGGCGCGATCGACTCGCACATCGCGTTCCCGACACATGCCGTGTGGTCCACCCACACCTTCAGCTTGCGCGCCACTGTCGCTCTCCTAGTGCAAGCTGACGGGCAGCGACTTCAGCGACCGGAACGTGATACTCGGCTGATACTCCAGCCCCTCCGTCTCCGCCCGCAGGTTGGGGAAGCGCTCGGCCAGCGCCTTGAACACCTCCTGGCCCTCCACGCGTGCCAGCGTCGCACCCAGGCAGTGATGCGTGCCCGAGCCGAATGCAACATGCTGGTTCGGATGCCGGAAGATGTCGAACGTCTCCGGGCTCTCGAACGCATTGGGATCGCGGTTGGCGGAGGAAATGAACCACCTGATCCGATCGTCCTTGCGCAGCACCTTGTCGCGCATCTCGACGTCCTGCGACGCAATCCGCTGGATCGACATGACCGGCGAATCGTAGCGCAGGCACTCCTCGGTCGCCGCCTTTGCCCGTCCAGCCGGATCCTGCTTGAACAGCTCCCACTGGTCAGGATGCCGGGTGAACGACAGCGTGCCGTTGCACAGCAGGTTGATCGTCGTCTCGTGGCCGGCCAGCAGCAGGAGCGACGTGTTCACCAGCACCTGGTGCCGGGTGAAGATCCCCTTCTTCTCGCCCTGCGCCAGCACCGAGATAAAGTCGTCGCCCGGATCGACGATGCGTCTGTCGACCAGCGGCGAGACGTATTCAATCATCCCCCGCATGCCTTCGGTGAGCGGCTTCATCCGGTCATACTCGCCGCGGCCGATGTACAGCAGCTTTTCGGCGAGCTTTCGCACATGGGACCGCTCCGACGGCGGAACCCCCATCATCTGCGCGATCACCAGGACCGGCAGCGGCGTCGCCAGGTCGCGCATGACGTCCATCTCGCCCTTCTCTTCGGCCGCATCGAGCAGCTCTTTCACCGCTTCGCGGACGAACGGCCGCCAGGCCTCCATCGACTTGGGCGTGAAGTAGCTATGCATCACGCGGCGCATCTCCAGATGCTCCGGGCGATCGTGCTGGATGAACTGGTCAGCCTGGTAGTTCCTCACGTATTCATAGAGGCCCAGGTCAGACTCATCGATGGCGGGATACGCAGGCCGCGGATCGTTCTTGAACACAGCCGACGAGAACAGCTCGTGATGGCGTGTCAGCCAGACCAGATCGTCATGCCGCGTGATGACCCACAGCTCGTAGTCTTCGTTCCAGTGCACGGGATCGTCTTCACGCAGCCGGCCGTAGTAGGCGTACGGGTTCGCGATCACATCCGGGGTGAACATGTCATCCTGAAGTGCGGTCATCACCATCGATCGTCCCTCCTGCTGACGTTGTCTGCGTCGCCGGGGCCCCGCGATGACAAGGGCCGTTTGCGGGACACATCGTCCCGCGGAGCCACCCTAGCGCGCCGCCTTGTGTTTCAGCCTTGTCCGTGGCGGCACGGATGCCGCCTGATGCGAAAACGCTACCCACCGGTATCCTGGCTGTCAAACAGAGAATATGCGCCAGCTTTCACCGCCCCACCACGCATGCGAGAATGGACTACCGCTGAAGAGGGAAACGTTCATCGATGATCCGGCGTCGCACGTTCATGGCCGCCACCGCTGCATCTCTCGCGGCGCCATCCATTTCCCGCGGCGCCGCCGGCGCGCCGTTGAAGTTCATTCCCCAGTCCGACCTGACGATCCTCGATCCCATCGTCACGACTGTCTATACAGCGCGCAACCACGGGATGATGGTGTTCGACACGCTGTTCGGGATGGACAGCGCCTACAAGATGCAGCCGCAGATGCTGGACGGCTTCACCGTCGAGGAGGACGGCCTGCGTTGGAAGCTGACCCTGCGCGACGGCCTGCTCTGGCACGACGGAGAGCGCGTGCTGGCGCGCGACTGTGTCGCCTCGATCCGCCGCTGGGCGGTGCGCGACGGCATCGGCAGCCTGCTGATGGCGCGCACCGACGAACTGGCCGCGCTCGACGACAGGACGATCCAGTTCCGCCTGAAGAAACCGTTCCAGATCCTGCCCTACGCACTTGGCAAGATCTCCACGCCGATCTGCGCGATGATGCCGGAGCGCCTGGCCAACACCGACCCGTTCAAGCCGGTCAGCGAGATGGTCGGCAGCGGCCCATTCCGCTTCAAGGCGGATGAGTGGGTGTCCGGCTCGCTCGCCGTCTACACGAAGTTCGACCGCTACGTCCCGCGGGCGGAAAAGACCACCGGCTGGACCGCCGGCGGCAAGGTCGTGCACTTCGAGCGCGTCGAATGGCGCGTCAGTCCCGACGACGGCACGTCAGCCAGCGCGATGCAGGCCGGCGAGATGGACTGGTGGGAACTGCCGACCGCCGACCTGCTGTCCGTGCTGAAGCGCACCGGCAGGATCACCGTGGAGATCAAGGACCGCAACGGCACCTTGGGCTTCATGAAGATGAACAACCTGCAGCCGCCGTTCAGCAATGCCGCGATCCGCCGCGCGCTGCTGGGCGCAGTGGTGCAGTCGGACTACATGACCGCGATCGCCGGCGAGGATCACAGCATGTGGCGCGACGGCGTCGGCATCTTCACGCCAGGCACCGACATGGCGACCGATGCCGGCATGGAGGTGCTGACCGGCCCGCGTGACATGGCCAAGGTACGCGCCGCGATAAAGGCGGCCGGCTACAACAACGAGAAGACCGTGCTGCTAGCGCCGAACGATCCGCACTACCGCAAGGCGATGGCCGATGTCGGCGCCGGCATGCTGCAGGATGCCGGCCTGAACCTGGAAGTACAGGCGGTCGACTGGGGCACCGCGATCGTGCGGCGCGAGAACAAGCAGCCGGTGGACAAGGGCGGTTGGAGCGCTCTGTTCACCACCGCCAACGGCCTCGACATGCAGACGCCGCTGCTCCACTTCCTGCGCACGACGGGCGAGAAGGCGTGGTTCGGCTGGACCAACAGCCCGCGCATCGAGGAACTGCGCGCCGCCTGGGTCGACGCGCCCGATCTCGCGGCACAGAAGCAGATCGCCGCCGATATCCAGCGCCAGTGCTGGATCGATGTGCCGCACCTTCCGGTCGGCATCTGGTATCAGCCGATGGCCTGGCAGAACACCATCGACGGCATTCCCGATGGCTTCCCGCTGTTCTGGGGTGTGCGCCGGGTGTGATGCCGAACATCTGCGTGCTCGCGATGTGCGTGCTGACGCTGGCGGGCTGCGCGGCATCGCCGAATCCCTGCGCGCGTGTCGGCGGCGCGCGGATGCTGGAATACCAGTTGTTCTTCGCCCGCGGATCGGTAAGCGAGCACGCATGGACGGACTTCAACGCCGGGGTTGTCACACCGCACCTGCCGGACGGGTTCACCGTCGTCGATGCAGACGGGCAGTGGATGAACCCCGCCACGCATCGCATCAGCAGCGAGCGGACAAAGGTCATCGTGGTGGCGGTGCCCGACACTCCGGCGAGCGCCGCCGCGATCACGGCGATCAAGGATGCCTACCGAGCGCAGTTCCATCAGCAGTCGGTGGGCACCGTGATCTACCCGGTCTGCGGCGCGTTTTGATTTCCGCTGCTATGCCGGCAGTTCGTAGCCGATCGCGGTCTCGATCTCGATGGTCCTGCGCACGGCCGCCCGAGCCATCATCCGATCGTGGTGCGCCGACAGGTTCGGGAATTCACCGGGTTCCGGATTGAGCGATGCTCGGAACCGCCAGAACAGCCGGAACAGATGAATGTCCGCGATCGAGTAGCGCCCGACCGCCCAGTCGCGGGCTCCCAGGCGTTGCTCCGCAATCGAGTACACTGAACGGGCGTGCGCCAGCCCCCGCCGTCGCGCGGGATGCACCGTCGCCGCTATGAACGACATCCATGACACCACCTGCGCCTCGGCTTCGATGTCATCCGTCGGCAGCAGGCCTGCCTCCGGGAAGCGCCGCGCGACATAGAACAGGATGGCGGCGACCTCGGTCAGCGGGCGACCATCGATCAGCAGCGTAGGCACCTTGCCTTCCGGATTGATCGCCAGGTATGCGGGACTGCGGTTATCCTTCTTGTGAAACGACAGCGGTCGGCTCTCGAACGCCGCGCCGGCCTCGTGCAGCGCGATGTGCGGCGCCATCGAACTTGAGCCGGGCGCGAAATACAGCGTCAGCATCAGCGTCTCCCTTCCACGTCATGCAAACCCGCACGCGCGCGCCGCCGCGGCAATGACGTCGAGCGAGTCGCTCGCCCCATCCGCATCGCCCTTCTCGAAGTCGCCCTCGGCAACGGCCATCTGGTTGGTCACGTGCGCGAAACACAGGACGTCGCACCGGCGGGCCTGCGCAAACGCGTACAGCGCCGCGGCCTCCATCTCCACCGCCAGCGCACCATGTGCGCGGGCCGCGGCGATCGCTTCCTCGGTTTCGCGATACGGCGCATCGGTGGTCCACGCCACGCCGCGATGCACCGGAACCCGCATCGCCGCGAGCGCCGGCCAGGCCCGATCCGACCAGCGCTCCATTCGCCTCGGCGAACGTCGAATGCGGCAGGTAGTGATGACTGGTTCCCTCGTCGCGCAGCGCACGGTCGATCAGCACGAAATACGGCGTTGGACCCACCGGAACGATCTGCCCGGCCGAGGTCACGCTGATCAGCAGCCGGCAGCCGGACACGAACAACTGCTCCGCCACCAGCACGGCGAACGGCGCTCCGACCGCCAGACCGACGATCCCGAGTTGGATGCCGGCATGCTCCGTCACGTCCATCTCGGTGTGATAGCAGGCCCAACCCGCCGCGCGCCGTGACCGTCCGCTCGCGCGCCGCGACCGCACGATGTCGCCGTCCGGGTCGAGCACGCAGACCGCCGGCACCGCCACATCCGGCAGGCCGCGCTGGCGGCGCGCCTCGCGCAGCAGGTTCTCCGGGCGGAACACAGACGGCGCGTGATACGCCTTCGCTGTCTGAATGCTCGGTGCCGCGTTCGCGCTCGCCCATGCCGTCTCCTGTCAGGCTGACTGATTGGCTTGTAACGTCCGGCGGCATCGCGAGACCACCGCTAAGGTGCCCGGCGCGGGGGTGAAAGGAGACATGCCATGCGGCCCAATCCACTGAACGACGCCGTGCACTTCCTGACCCAATCGAACTGGTTCACCCCGGTGTTCTGGCTGCTCCTGCTGGCCAGCATCGCCATCGCCGCAGTGGTCTGGCAACGCGACCCCGGGCAGCGCACGGCGCGCGGCCTCGGCATCTGGGGGCTTCGCGTACTGATGGGCACGATGTGGTGGCAGCAGACGCTGTGGAAGATCCCGCCCAACTTCGACGGGCTGAAGTTCTGGATGCAGCAGGAGGCGGACCACGCCGCGATCGCCCTCCAGGGCGCGCTGGTGCGCAACATCGTGCTGCCCAATCTCGCGGTGTTCGGCCCGCTGGTCTACCTGGTGGAGCTAATCATCGGCGTGACGTTGTTGCTGGGGCTGTTCTCGCGCGCCGGCGCTCTGCTGGGTTTGCTGATGGGGCTGAACCTGTGGCTTGGGCTGTATTCCGCGGACAATGAATGGCCGTGGACGTACATGTTCCTGGTCATGATCCAGGCGTGGTTCGTCATCGATCCGCCGGGCCGCGTGCTGGGTGCCGATGTGCTGCTGCGCCGTCGCGGCGCTGCACCCTCCTCCATTGTCTTGTCCTGGGTGAACTGAATGGTCGCTACTGTGACAATCCGGCGTCGCGCGCTGCCTCTGCTGGCGCTGGCTGCCGTCAGCGCGCCTGCCCTGGCAGACACCCTGGATCTGGCCGTCACCTGCGACACAACGCTCGCGCCCGCGCTGCGCAGGGTGGCTGCCGTCTACAAGGCCCGTACTGGTGCGCAGGTGTTCGTGTTTCCCACCGGCCCCGGCCTGATCCTGCCGCAGCTGGTCCGCGATATTCAGAACGACATCGTGGTCACCCAGACGACGATCCTTGAACAGGCGGCGCGGGCCGGTGTCATTGCTTCGGCGGTCAGCGCACAGTGGCGCAATCCTGTGGTGATCGCCGGGCTGCAAGGTGCGACGGCCATCGATCGCGCGTTCGCCGCGAGCGATCCAACACCGGCGTCGGATATCGACGGCTCCGCCCTCCTTGCACGCCTCGACATCACGCCGACCCGTACTCTCGGCGCTGTCGATACCGATGAGGTTGCGTTCCTGCTGACCACCGGCGCGGCGCAAGCCGGACTGCTGCACATGACCGATGTCCGTGCCGATGAACGCCTTGCGGTTATCCGCCCGGTGCCGGCCGAGGTGCAGCTGCCATTGCTCTATGCGGCATCCGTCACACGATTGGCACGGCGGCCGAATCCCGAAGGCTTCGTAGCCTTTCTGGCCACCAAGGAGGCCACCGCAATTCTCACCGCGGCGGGTCTGGAGATGGCAACATGACACTGATCCGCGACGAGCAACTACATCCGCTGTCGCGCCGTATCCTGCATTGGGTGATGGCGCTGTCGATCCTGATCATGATCGGCAGCGGCTGGCGCATCTACAACGCCAGCCCTATCTTCGGCTTCCTGACCTTCCCCGAATGGGCGACGCTCGGTGGCGACGGTGAGGCCTCGCTGGCGCGCCATGGCGATCCCGGTGTTGCCACAGCGATCGCATGGCACTTCGCGGCGATGTGGACGCTGGCCATCGCCTATATCCTGTTCCTGATCTGGGGCATCGCCACCGGGCATTTCCGCCGCGACTTCTTGCCGGTCGGTCCAACTGCGGTCGTGCGCGACATGATTGCCGCGCTGCGATTCCGGCTCGAGCATCGGCTGGGCCAATACAACGCCGTGCAGAAGGCTGCGTATTGGGGCGCGCTCGTCGCAGTCGCGGTGATGATCCTGTCGGGCATCGCGATCTGGAAGCCGGTGCAGACCTATCCGCTGGAGCTGCTGTTCGGCGGATTCCAGGGCGCGCGCGTGGTGCACTTCCTCGTGATGGCGGGGATCGTGCTGTTTCTGGTGGTGCACGTCACGCTGACCCTGCTGGTGCCGCGCACGCTGCTTGCCATGGTGGTCGGTCGCGCCACCGAGTTACGCCATACTGTCACATCGGAGCACGCGCCATGACCCTCGTCAGACGGCGGGCGCTGCGCGGTGGGCTGTCGCTGGGTGCGCTGACGCTGCTTACGGGCTGCGACCTCAGCGACCACGACACGGTACAACGCGTTCTCGCGCGCTTCTCCGAATGGAACGACAAGGTTCAGGCGGCGCTGTTCAGCCGGCAGCGTCTGGCGCCGACGTTCCCCGAGGCCAGGGCGGTGAAGGACTTCCGTTACAACGCGTGGTACGGGCCAGAGAAGGCACCGCGCCTTAATCCTGCCGATTATCGCTTGCAGCTTGCCGGCCGGATCGACAACAAGCGGCCATGGACGGTCGATGAGCTCTATGCACTGCCGCAGGTCAGCCAGGTCACGCGCCATGTCTGCGTCGAGGGCTGGAGCATGATCGGCAAGTGGAGCGGCACGCCGCTGCGCACGTTCCTGGAGCGCATCGGTGCCGATACCACCGCGCGTTACGTCGGCTTCGAATGCGCCGACGGATACTATGAGGGCATCGACATGCCGACCGCGCTGCATCCTCAGACGCTGATGGCATTCCGCCTGTCCGACGAGATCCTGCCGACGAAGTACGGCTATCCGTTCAAGATCCGCATCCCGACCAAGCTCGGCTTCAAGAACCCCAAGTTCATCACGGCGATCTACGTCACAGACAAACAGCCGAGGGGCTATTGGACGGATCGCGGCTACAACTGGTTCAGCGGCATCTGAATGATGGATCGCCGCGGGATCTGTGCGATTGGTGTCATGGCGAAGGCGCCGCAGCCCGGGCGGGCCAAGACCCGTCTGTGCCCGCCGCTGCAGCCGGTGCAGGCCGCGGAACTCAGTGCCGCGTTCCTGCGTGACATCACCGAGAACATCGCGCTTGCGTCGCGTGCGGCGCCGATCGATGGCTACGTCGCATATGCACCGGCGGGCGACGAAGGCTGGTTCGCCGGACATCTGGCGGAGCGTACCGAGCTCGTCCTGGCCGACGGTTCGCCGCCGATGCCGCATGAAGTTCAGGGCTTCGGCCGATGCCTGCTGCACGCGGCGCAGGCATTGTTCGCAACCGGGGTCAGTGCGGTCTGTCTGGTCAATTCCGACAGCCCGACCTTGCCGACATCAGTGCTGATCCAGGCGGCGCGCGCGCTGCTGGCGCCCGGCGAGCGTATTGTGCTTGGCCCGGCAGAAGACGGCGGCTACTACCTGCTGGGCATGCAGCGACCCCACGCGAGCTGTTCGCCGGCATCGCCTGGAGCACGGGCAGCGTTGCCGCTGCGACGCACGCGCGGGCCGTGACGCTCGGCCTCGACGTGGTCACGCTGCCTGCGTGGTACGACGTCGATGATGCGGCATCATTGGACCGACTGCTCGCCGGCGCGGATGACGGCTACGCCGCTCCAGCCACCAATGCATGGATCGAACGCAGCGGATTGCGCAGACGCCTGAGCATTGCCGCGCAATGACCGATCCCATGCGGCGCCTGACAATGTTGGCTGCGATCGGTGCGCTGCTCGTGCTGCTGATCGCGGGTGGACTGGCGTTGCTGGACTGGCAGCCGGTCGGTCTCGCCGATGATGTTCGGTTGGCGGCGTTTATCCTCAGTCTCTGTCTCGCCGGCGGGGTGTGGCTGCTCGCTGTTGCGATCGTTCGCCGAGGCGGCCTGCCGCCGCGGACCATATGGCTGGTACTTGCCGTCGCCGTGGCGATGCGACTGCTGACATTGACCGCACCGCCGATACTCTCGTCCGATATCTATCGCTACGTGTGGGATGGCCGCGTGCAACTGGCGGGCATCAATCCGTACCGCTATCTGCCGGTCGCCGATCAGCTCGCGTTCCTGCGTGACGAGGCCGTCTATCCTCACATCAATCGCGCCGACTATGCGCATACGCTCTATCCGCCCGCGGCACAGGCGATCTTCGCACTGGCCGCCGTGATAACGCCGGGCGTGCTCGGCATGAAGGTGATGATCGCAGCGTTCGATGCGCTCGCGATCGTCACTCTGATCGTGCTGCTGCGCGTCGCCGGACGCGACCCGGCGGAACTGCTGATCTACGCCTGGCTGCCGCTGCCGGTCTGGGAATTCGCCGGCAACGCTCACATCGACGGCGTGATTGCCGGCCTGCTGGCACTGGCGTTGCTGCTTGCAGTGCGCGGGCGGTCGATCTGGACCGGCGTCGTGCTGGCTGTTGCGACGCTGACAAAGTTCCTGCCGGTGGTGGTGCTCCCGGCCTTCTGGCGGCCGCGTGACTGGTGGTTGCCGGTTGCCTTTGTCGTCACGCTGGTTTGCCTCTACCTGCCGTATTCCTCGGTCGGCTGGCAGATGTTCGGTTTCGTTCCCGGCTATGTCTCCGAGGAGGGATTTTCGAACGGCCATGGTCTCTTCCTGCTTGACCTTATCGGCAGCGTCGTGCCGCTGCCTGCCTGGGCAACCAGGATTTACATCGCGCTTGTGCTTGCCGTGTTGGCATTCCTGGGAGCGCGCTTCGCGTTCGCAAGCGAACTTCCGGCGGCTTCAGGCCCGCGCGTGATGATGCAGGCGCGTCAGGCGGTGATCCTCGGCGCCGTGCTGCTGGTCGCGCTGTCGCCGCATTATCCTTGGTATCTCGGCTGGCTTGCGCCGCTCGCCTGTCTTGCGCCGTTGCCGAGTGTGCTGTGGATGCTGGCCGCCGCGCCGCTGCTGGCGCACGGTGCGTTCGAGCATCTCGCGGTTCCGGGCGCGGTTTACGGTCCGGCCGTGGTCCTCGCGGCGATCGACATGTGCCGACCCCTGCCAGTGCCACCACAAGCCGTACGGAGCGTGCAATGACGGTCGTCAAGGATCCGCGCCGCTACTTCGAGGCCGTGCAGACGCGCGCGACGCAGGCGACCGCGCTGCCGGTGTGCCTCTATCTGGAGGTGACCAACCGCTGCAACCTGCTTTGCGAGACGTGCCCGCGCACCTTCGAGACGCTCGAACCGCCGGCCGACATGAGTTGGGAGCTTTTTTCCGGCATCGTCGATCAGGTGCCGGATGTCGCGCGGGTCGTGCTGCACGGCGTCGGCGAGCCTATGCTGGTGAAGGCGCTGCCGCGGATGATCCGCTATTTGAAGGATCGCGGTGTGTATGTGCTGTTCAACACCAATGGCACTCTGCTGTCGCCGAAGAAGTACCAGGCGATGATCGATACCGGGCTGGACGAGCTGCGCGTGTCGCTCGATGCGGCGGATGCGAAGACGTTTCTGGCTGTCCGGGGCAAGAACTTCTTCGATCGCATCGTGCGCAATGTGCGTGGTTTCACCGAGCTCCAGCGCGGGACCGGTGCCATGTCGCCGCGGGTGTCGCTGTGGCTGACCGGACTGAAGGAGACCATCGCGCAGCTTCCGGCCTTCGTTCGGCTGGCTGCGTCGATGGGCGTGCGGGAGGTGTATCTGCAGCGGCTGGTGTACGACGAAACCGGCTATGGTCTGGCGCGGCCGGAATTGTCGCTGTTCGAGACGCTGCGCGCGGAGGAATCGCGCGCGATCGACGACGCCACCGCGTTGGCGCGCGATCTGGGGATTGCCTTGGATGCCTCGGGTGCAACGGAGCCTGGCCTGAGTCTGACACGGCAGGATGAAACGCAGCCCTGGTCGGCATGCCGTCGGCCGTGGTCGCTGATGTACTTCACCGCGCATGGCCGCGCGCTGCCGTGCTGCATGGCGCCGTTCTCCGCACGCGGCTACGACAGCTACACGCTGGGCGACGCGACTCAGCAGACGCTGCGCGAGATCTGGAATGGCGCGGCGTATCAGGACTTCCGTGCCGCGCTGCTCAGCGACGCGCCGGCGCGGCCGTGTGCCGGGTGTGGGATGCGATGGAGTTTGTAGGTTCGAGTTCAAGACCCCCTCCCCCCAACCCCCTCCCGCAGGGGGAGGGGGAGTTTGTGGTCTATGAATGAACCGCGTCGCGGCCGTTATCCCGACCCTCAACGAGGCTGAGACCATCGCGGGCACGATCGGCTTGCTGCCGCGCGACGTGGTGGACGAGATCATCGTCGCCGACAGCTCGAGCCGCGACGGAACCGCGACGGTCGCCCAGGCTGCCGGGGCGCGGGTCGTGACTTTGGCCGAGCGTGGCTACGGTCGGGCCTGTGCCTCCGGCGCGGCGGCGGCGGGCGAGGGGTGCGACATCATCCTGTTCCTCGATGGTGATGGTGCCGACCGCGCCGACCTGGCCGACGTGCTCGTCGCGCCGATCCGTGCCGGCACGCATGACTTTGTCATCGGCTCGCGGGTGCGCGGTGAGCGCGAACCAGGGTCGATGAGCTGGCACCAGGTCGCGGCGGGGCTATTCGCCGGGTGGCTGATGTCTTTGCTCTACGGTGTCCGCTACACCGACATGTGCGCCTTTCGCGCCATCGGCCGGGAGGCCCTGGCACGGCTCGACATGCGCGAGACCACCTACGGCTGGAACATCGAGATGCAGATGAAGGCGGCCCGTGCCGGCCTGCGCATCCTGGAAGTGCCGGTTCCTTACCGATGCCGCGCCGGCGGCAGTTCGAAGGTCGCCGGCACCCTCGGCGGCAGCGTCCGGGCGGCCTGGCGCATCGTCGTGACGATTGCGCGGACCGCCCTTTCCGGCCGGAATAGGGGGTGACGCAGGCGCATAGCTCGCCTACATTCGGTGCAAGGCTCGACCCAAAAGGAGCCAGCAGGGAGGCGAAATGGATTTGTTCCGACCGACAACCGGCGATAGCACTCGGATCCCGCGCATCATGTTCGCGCCGGCCCAGGACGTCGCCTGCACCGCGCCGTACGAGGAGCCCACGCAGAAGACTTCATAAGCAGTGACGGAGGGAAGGTCGATGACACGCGACGTGACGTCCGAGCCCGCTCGCAACGGGTTGTCCGCAACACGCCGCGAGATGCTGGCGCTGGCGGCGCTTGGTCTGGCTGGCGTTCGGCCGGCCATGGCCGCTGCCTCGGGGCAGCTCACCTATGGTGTGCATATCTCGCTGGCACCGACGTGGTTCGACCCGGCCGAGACGCCGTCGCTGGTCACCCCGTACATGCTTTATTACGCGATGCACGACGCGATGCTCAAGGCGATGCCAGGCGAGCTGATGGCATCGAGCCTCGCGGAGTCATGGTCGGCGACCGAAGATGGCATGAGCTACAGCTTCGTGCTGCGCGATGGCGTGACCTTCCACAACGGCGAGACAGTGACGGCGGAGGACGTGAAGTTCTCCTTCGAGCGTTATCGTGGTGCCGCCAAGGGACCACTGCATGATCGCGTTGCCTCGGTGGAGATTGCCGATCCGCGGCACCTTACGTTCAAGCTGAAGAACCCCTGGCCGGATTTCCTGACCTTCTACGCCGCGACCACCGGTGCAGGCTGGGTCGTGCCGAAGAAATACGTCGAAAAGGTCGGCGACGACGGCTTCAAGAAGGCGCCGATCGGCGCGGGGCCTTACAAGTTCGTCTCGTTCAATCCTGGCGTGGAATTGGTGCTGGAAGCACACGAGGGTTATTGGCGGAAGCCAGTCAGCGTGAAGCGGCTCGTGTTGAAGGGGATCCCCGAGGAGGCGACGCGGCTTGCCGCATTGAAGCGGGGAGAGATCGACATCGCCTACTCAGTGCGTGGCGAACTGGCAGCCGAGCTGCAGGCCACGCCGGGGCTGACATTGAAGCCGACGGTCATCCAGTCGCCGTTCTGGCTGTATTTCCCGGAACAATGGGATGCGAAGTCCCCCTGGCACGACGTGCGTGTGCGTCAGGCCGCGCGCCTGGCGATCGACAACAAGACGATCAATCAGGCGCTGACACTTGGCTTTTCGCACGTGCATGGCAGTCTGATTCCGGACAACTTCGAGTTCTTCTGGAAGCCGCCGGAGCCGGTGTACGATCCGGAGAAGGCGCAACAGCTTCTTGCTGCGGCGGGATATCCGGGTGGTTTCGATGCGGGCTTCTATAATTGCGACAGCTCGTATGCGAATCTGGCCGAGGCGACAAACAATTACCTGGGTGCGGTCGGGATACGGGCGAAACTGCGGCCGCTGGAGCGCGTCTCGTTCGATCAGCAGTTCAGAGACAAGAAGCTGAAGAACATTATTCAGGCTGGCAGTGGGTCATTCGGCAATGCAGCGACGCGCTTCGAGACTTTTGTGGTGAAGGGTGGCGCCTACGTCTACGGTGACTATCCCGATATCGATGCGATGTTCGAGCAGCAGGCCGTCGAGCTGGATCATGGCAAGCGCGCCGAGATCCTGACCAAGATGCAGCAGATCCTCTATGAGCGCGTGATCGGCACGCATCTCTGGCAGCTTGCCTTCATCAATGGCGTGGGGTCGCGTGTCGGCGAGTTGAATTTTGGGCGGATTGCCGGCTTCCCCTACACGGCCCCTTACGAAGACCTTACGCTGAAGAGTAGCTGAGGGAGCATCGTTCATGACGACACGACGTGATGTGCTGGCACTGGCCGCACTCGGTATGGCGGCGGGCGCGGTGCGTCCTGCGAAGGCGGCGGCGCCGTCGGGGCAGCTCACTGTCGGCGTGCACATCACGTTGGCGCCGATCTGGCTCGACCCGGCCGAGACGCAGGGGATCATCACGCCGTTCATGGTGTTGTACGCGCTGCACGACGGCGTGGCGAAGCCGATGCCGGAAGGCAATCCGGCACCGTCGCTGGCGGAATCCTGGTCGGCCGGCGAGGACGGGCTGAGTTACGAGTTCGTGCTGCGCAAGGGAGTGAAGTTCCACAATGGTGAGCCGGTCACCGCCGACGATGTGAAGTTCTCGTTCGAGCGTTATCGTGGCGCCGCGCACGCGCTGCTGAAGGAGCGCGTTGCCTCGGTCGAGGCGCCCGAACCGCAGCGCGTCGTGTTCAAGCTGAAGAACCCGTGGCCGGACTTCATCACGTTCTATACGGTTGCCTCGGGTGCCGGCTGGGTGGTGCCGAAGAAATACGTGGAGAAGGTCGGCGACGACGGGTTCAAGAAGGCGCCGATCGGCGCGGGGCCATACAAATTCGTCTCGTTCACCCCCGGCATCGAGCTGGTGCTCGAGGCGTTCGAGGGGTACTGGCGCAAGACGCCGAGCGTGAAGCGGATCGTGTTGCGGGTGATCCCAGATGAGTCGACGCGGCTTGCGGCACTGAAGAACGGCGAGGTGGACATCGCCTATTCGATCCGTGCCGAACTGGCCGAGGAACTGCAGCGTACGCCAGGACTGACATTGCGACCCACGGTCGGTTCGGCACCCTACTTTATGTATTTCCCTGAGCAGTGGGACGCGAAGTCCCCGTGGTATGACAAACGGGTGCGGCAAGCCGCGAGATACGCGCTTGACTACAACACGATCAACAAGGCGCTGACCTTGGGCTATTCGCACATCACCGGCAGCGTCATTCCGGAGAACTTCGAGTTCTACGAGAAGCTGGCGCCGCCGGTTTACGATCCGGAGAAGGCGAGGCAGCTCCTGGCTGAGGCGGGCCATGCGGGCGGTTTCGATGCCGGCTTCTATACCTGCGACGTCGCCTATGCGAACCTGGGCGAAGCTGCGCTCAACTATCTCGGCGAGGTCGGTATCCGCGCCAAGCTGCGGCCGCTGGAACGGGCGGCGTTCTTCAAGGGCTACGCCGACAAGAAATACAAGAACATCGTCCAGGCCGCATCCGGTGCATTCGGCAACGCCGCGACACGGCTGGAGGAATTCGTGGTCAAGGGCGGCAACTATGCCTATGGGAGCTATCCCGAGATCGACGAGCTGTTCCCGTTGCAGGCGGTCGAACTCGACCGTACGAAGCGCGCGGCGATCCTGGCGAAGATGCAGCACCTGCTCGATGACCGCTCGATGTATGTGCCGATCTGGCAGCTCGCGTTCATCAGCGGTGTCGGGCCGCGAGTGGCGGAATCCAGCTTCGGCCTGATCAAGGGCTTCGTCTATACCGCGCCCTATGAAGAAATCACGCTGAAGAGCGCATAAGGGATCCGCTATGAGGAGAGCGTCTCAGCTTCCGCGGCCACAGTCATGGCCGGGCTCGACCCGGCCTTCCCTGTCATTGCCGCATGCACCAAGGGACGGCGTGGATGGCCGGCCCAAGTTCGGCCATGACGATAAGCCGGGGATTTCGTCATGAAGCAGTTCGTCACACGGCGGCTGGGCTATTCGCTGCTGTCTCTGTTGTTGCTGTCGCTGACGATATTCTTCTTCGTCCGCGTCACCGGCGATCCGGCGGCACTGCTGGTCGAACCGGGGGCCAGCGAGGAGGATATCGCGGCGATCCATCAGAGGTTCGGTCTCGATCAGCCGCTCTGGGTGCAATACGGCCTGTTCATGCTCAATCTCGCCCGCGGCGATTTTGGCCAGTCGTTCTACTACCAGACCCCTGTACTTGACCTTTACTTCGACCGCCTGCCGAATTCTCTGCTTCTGGCGGCGGTGGCGATGGCGTTCTCGCTGCTGGTCGGCATCCCAAGCGGCATTCTGGCCGCGGTGCGTGTCGGCCGCTTCTGGGACAGCGCGGGCAAGATGTTTGCGCTACTCGGCTTGTCGCTGCCGTCATTCTTCGTCGGACTGGTGCTGATCCTGGTCTTCTCGGTCTTTCTGGGCTGGCTGCCGTCCTCCGGATCCGGCGGCGTGCTGCACATCCTGATGCCGGCGTTCGCACTCGGCTGGTATTTCGCCGCGGCGCATATGCGGCTGACACGATCGTCGATGCTGGAGGTGCTGGGCTCGGAATACGTGAAACTGGCACGGCTGAAGGGCCTGCCGCAGTCGCTGGTGATCGGCAAGCACGCGTTCAAGAATGCACTGATCCCGGTGGTGACGCTCGCCGGCATCAACCTGGTACTGATGATCAACGTCGCCGTGGTGGTGGAGACCGTGTTCGCCTGGCCCGGCGTCGGCCGCCTGCTCTACGAAGGTATCAGCTTCCGCGATTTCCCGGTGGTGCAGGGGATCGTCATCATGGGCGGCACCATGATCGTCGCTGTGAACCTGCTTGTCGATGTCGTCTACGCCGTGATCGATCCCCGCATCCGACTGGAGAAGTGACGATATGAGTACGTCGATTGAAACCATCAGTCTTCCGTCGGATCTGTCGCCACGCCCTACTGCGTCCCGGCTGGGCGACACGCCGCTCATCCCGCTCATCATTCTGGCAACGATCGCCCTTGTGGCGATCTTCGCCGATGTGCTGGCGCCGCATAATCCGGAGGTGGGCAGCCTGACCGCACGCTTCCGTCCACCGTTCTGGCAGGCGGGCGGCAGCATGGACCACGTGTTCGGCACCGATCAGTTGGGGCGTGACGTGCTGTCGCGACTGATCTTCGGGGCCAGGGTCTCGATGGTGGTGGGCTTCACCGCAGTCATCTTCGCGGGCGTTGTCGGCACAGTACTCGGCATCATGGCGGGTTATCTCGGCGGCTGGGTGGATCAGGTGATCATGCGCGTTACCGATGCATGGCTTGCCCTGCCGGCACTGACCTTCGCGATCTTCCTTGCCGCCATCGTCGGTCCGAGCATGTGGAACATCGTCATCATCCTCGGGCTGGTCTACTGGACCCGCTACGCACGCGTGGTGCGCGGTGAGGTCCTGTCGCTGAAGGAACGTGAATTCGTTCGCCTTGCGATCGTCGCCGGTTGTTCGAAGTGGACGATCATGCGCCGGCATATCCTGCCGAACGTGGTCAACTCGGCGATCGTGCTGGCGACGCTGATGCTCGGCGTGGTGATCGTGACCGAGGCGTCGCTTTCCTTCCTTGGCGTCGGCGTGCCGCCACCCCAGCCCGCCTGGGGTCTGATGCTGTCCGACGGCAAGCAGGGGCTGATGGTCGGCTACTGGTGGCTCACTGTGCTGCCCGGTTGCTGCATCATGCTGATGGTGCTTTCCGCCAACCTTCTCGGGGACTGGCTCCGTGTCAAACTCGATCCACAGCTCCGTCAGCTCTGAGCCGCACCGGCCCATGGCCGTGATGGCGAACCGCCCGCTGCTCGAGATCGACAATCTCTCGACGCACTACATCTCGCAACAGGGAACCCGCGTGGTGCGCGCGGTCGACGATGTGTCGCTGCGTATCAACGCCGGCGAGACACTCGGCATCGTGGGCGAGTCCGGTTCCGGCAAGAGCACGCTGGCGCTGACCATCCTGCGTGTGCTGCCGCCAGCGGCGCAGATCGTTGCTGGCTCGATGATGTTCGAGAACGAAGACCTGGTGCGCAAGTCCGACAACGAAATGCGGCATGTCCGCGGCAAGCGGATCGCCATGATCCTGCAGGATCCCATGGCATCGCTGAATCCGTTGTTCACCATCGGCGATCAGGTTGCCGAACCGATCCGGGTGCACGAGGGAAGCCGTCGCGCCGTAGCCTGGCAACGTGCGAAGGACCTGCTGAAGGCGGTGCGCATTCCCTCGCCGGAAACCCGCGTGACGCAGCATCCGCACGAGATGTCGGGCGGCATGCGCCAGCGCATCGTCGGCGCCATCGGCATCTCGTGCGAGCCGCGCCTGCTGATTGCCGACGAACCGACCACCAGCCTCGACCTGACGATCCAGGCGCAGTACCTGGCCCTGCTGCGCGACCTGCAGCGCGAGCACGGGTTGGCGCTGATCTTCATCACCCACAACCTCGGCATCGTGGCCAGGATGTGCGACCAGCTCGCGGTGATGTACGCAGGCCGTGTGGTGGAATACGGACCGGTCTCGCGCATCTTCAATGCGCCGGCGCATCCCTATACCGAGGCTCTGCTGAACTCGATTCCGCGGATGAGCGACAGCCGCAAGCGACTGACCGCGATCGAGGGCCAGCCACCGGATCTGTCGGCACTGCCGCGCGGCTGTGCCTTTGCACCGCGCTGCCCGGCCGCATTCGATCGCTGTCACAAGGAGACACCGCCGGAGTTCAACCTGGCTGACGGCCGAACGGCACGCTGCTGGCTGGCAAGTGCCAGCGTGCAGAGGGGCGCCGCATGATGCCGGTCCTAGAGGCAGCGGGTCTCAGCAAGCACTTCCAGGCCAGGCGCGGGATATTCGGCGGCAGCCGTGGCGTGGTGCGTGCGGTCGATGACATATCGTTCGCGATCGAGAGCGGTCGCACCCTCGGCGTCGTGGGCGAGTTCGGGCTGTGGCAAGACCACGACGGCGAAGCTGGTGCTGGGACTCGAGGAACCGACCGGCGGCAGCATCCGCTTCGAGGGGCGGGACTTGCATGAACTCGATACCGCCGGCCAACGCTATTACCGCAAGTCGGTACAGGCGGTGTTTCAGGATCCCTATGCGTCGCTCAGCCCGCGCATGCGCATCAGCGACATCATCGCTGAACCGCTGGTAACCAACGAGGTCGTGTCGGCCAGCGGAGTACGCAAGCGCGTGGCGGAACTGCTCGATCTGGTGGGTCTGGCCGAGCGGTCGGCCGATCTGTTCCCGCATGAGTTCTCCGGCGGACAGCGCCAGCGTATCGCCATCGCTCGCGCGCTGGCGCTGTCGCCGAAGCTGATCGTGCTTGATGAACCGGTCTCCGCGCTGGACGTGTCAATCCGGGCGCAGATTCTTAACCTGCTGCGCGACCTGCAGGACCAGTTGGGGTTGTCGTATCTGTTCATTGCCCACGATCTCGCTGCCGTGGCGCATATGAGCCACACGATCGTGGTGATGTATCTCGGCAAGATCGTCGAGATGGGCGATGCGCAGACCCTGGCACAGACACCGAAGCATCCCTACACCGAAGCGCTGTTTTCAGCGGCGCTGCCGAGCCATCCGGATGAACGGCGCGAGGAAATTATCCTGCCGGGCGAGGTGCCCAGCCCGCTGAACCCGCCGGCAGGCTGTCGGTTCCATCCCCGTTGTCCGCACGCCATGTCGGTCTGTGGTCAGCAAGAGCCGGCGCTGATGCAGGTGGAGGATCGGATCGTCGCGTGCCACCTGTACGATCGGACTCAGCGTGATGCGGCGACGACTGCCGGCATCCAGTTTGCCGAACGGCGATCCAGCCGTGCATCGGTGGGTTCGCCGTCGTAGTCGGGGGCGGCTGGGGATTGCGTGAAGGCAGCCCGGTCATCCAGGCAATTCACGTTCACCACGGCGCGCAGGCCGCTGCTGGTTTCGCATACGGCGCCGACATAGACGCCGCAGCGGCGGCACAGCAGGTAGTCCGCGGTGCGCGAACCGAACTGATAGCGTTCGACCAGCGACCCTTCGGTGGCGGTGATCTCGACGAGGCCGTCGCGGTCCGAAATTGTACGCGTGCCGTGCGAACGACAGAAGGAACAGGAACATGAGCGCAGCGGCATCTGGTCCGGCGGTTTGGTGAGCCGAAGCGCGACCTTGATGTTCTCGCAGTGACAGCCGCCGGTGTGAAACATGGAACCTCTCGCTCTCCGCGCGAGACTCTCTTTAACACGGAGGAAGAGCGGAGGACCACGGAGGGCCACGGAGTTTGAGCTGCTCGAACTCCTGCGGCCCTCGGTGGTCCTCCGCCCTTTTTCCGTGTTAGAAGTCATCAAGCTTTGCGATGGAGGCAACGATGCTTCGCAAGGAACAGAATGACCTGCTCACCCGCACCGGCGCGGGGACGCCGATGGGCGAGATGTTCCGGCGCTACTGGATGCCAGCGCTGCTGGCCGAGGAGTTGCCGGAGAACGATTGCCCGCCGGTGCGCGTGCAGTTGCTGTCGGAGAAGCTGATCGCGTTCCGTGACACCGAAGGGCGCTACGGGCTGCTCGACGAATTCTGCGCGCATCGCGGCGTGTCGCTGTGGTTCGGCCGCAACGAGGAGTGTGGGCTGCGCTGCCCTTACCACGGCTGGAAATACGACGTGACCGGTCAATGCGTGGAAATCCCATCCGAACCGGAGAGGAGTGGTTTCCGCGCGATGATCAAGCTGCGCTCGTATCCGCTGGTTGAGCGGGGCGGCGTGCTGTGGACCTACATGGGACCGCCGGAGCACCAGCCGGGGCTGCCGGAATTCGAGTTCGCCACGGTGCCGCCGGAGCAGACCTATACGTCGAAGCGGCTGCAATACTGCAACTGGCTGCAGGCGATGGAGGGCGGCATCGATTCCAGCCATGTATCGTGGCTGCATCGCGATGGACTGCGGAACGATCCGCTGATGGTGGGCTCGCGCGGCAACCAGTACAACATGGGCGATGCGGCGCCGGTGTTCGAAGTGGTGGACCAGCCGGCCGGGCTGTTCATCGGCGCGCGGCGCAATGCCGAGGATGGCTACTACTGGCGCATCACGCCGTGGTGCATGCCATCGTTCACCATGATCGCGCCGCGGGGGAATCATCCGGTGCATGGGCATTTCTGGATCCCCATCGACGATGAGAACTGCTGGGCGTGGAGTTTCGACTATCATCCGACGCGCGCGCTAACCGCGGCGGAGGTGCAGGCGATGCGCGACGGCAAGGGCATCCATACGCGCACCATTCCCGGCACCTACATTCCCGAGGCCAACCGCGACAACGATTACCTGATGGACCGCGCGGGACAGAAGGCCGGCAAGACCTATAGCGGTGTCGCGGGCATAGCCATGCAGGATGCCTCGCTGCAGGAGAGCATGGGGCCGATCATGGACCGCTCGCGCGAGCATCTGGTCTCGACTGACAACGGCATCATCATGGCGCGGCAGCGTCTGATGCGCGCTGCGCGGGCGCTGGAGAAGGGCGAACCGCCGCCCGGCATCGATCCCGCGACGCATCGCGTACGCTCGGCGTCCGTGGTGCTGCCACGCGATGCATCGTTCGCCGACGCGGCGCGTGAGGCGTTGACGGCGCGGCCAGGTGTGGCGCCGGCGTCGGTGTGACATCGGAGGGAACGGGATGGCCTGGAAACGCATGGTGCTGCAGATCGGCATGGGGACCGACATCCGCGGCACTGATTACACCAAGGCGGCGGTACGCGCACTGCGCGATGCGCTATGGCACAATTCGCTGAGTATCGCGGATGCGGTGGGGCTGCATGTCGATTCCATGAAGGTCGAGGTCACTATCGGCGTGCCGAAGCCAGAACTTGTCGACAAGGCGCAGGTGCTGGCGGTGCTGCCGCATGGCACGGGAACGGTGAACGTCGTCGAGGGCGGACTGGAAATTCCGAACGATGCCGGCACCAATTCGACGGTGATCGCCAATGCCGCCGCTGTCGTGCGGCTGGATGTCTGAGGGGGCGAGGTCATGGCGAAACGCATCATCCTGGAGATGGGCAGCGGCAACGACCTGCACGGCGGCGACTACACCAAGGCGGCGCTCAGGGCGGTGCAGGATGCCCTTCACCACAGCTCGCTGAGCTTTATCCGCAGCTTCGGGCTGGATTCACGGCGGATGCAGGTGGAGGTCACGATCGGCGTGCAGCAGCCGGACAAGGTGGATGCCGCGGCGGTAAAGGCCTCGCTGCCGCATGGCGAAGTGACGGTGAAGGTAGTGAAGGGCGGGTTGGATGTTCCGGACGAAACGTCCAGCGACATTGCCGTGATCGCGTCCGCCGCCGTTGCGGTCCGCCTCGATCTGCCGCAGGCTACGACCAGGTAGAGGGAGTAAAGTCCAATGCCGACCTACGAATACACCACACAGGATGTCGAATACCTTCGCCACGGTGACCGGAAGTTCATGGCGCGGCTGTTCAAGCCGCAGGGCAAGGGGCCGTTTCCCGCCATCGTCGAGGTGCATGGCGGCGCTTGGTGCAACGGCGATCTGAAAGAGTGCCAGATCTATGCCGAGGGCTTTGCCCGCGCCGGACTTGCGGTTATGGCGATCGATTTCCGCCATGCCGAGGATGGCTATCCGACCTCGCTCGCCGACATCAACTATGCGATCCGCTGGGTGAAGGCGCACGCGTCAGAGCTGAACACGCGCGCCGATCTGGTCGGCATCGCCGGCCAGTCGAGCGGCGGGCACCTTGGCATGCTGGCGGCGATGCGGCCAAACGATCCGCGCTATGCGGCGATCCAGTTGCCATCATCAGCGCCCGCAGTGGATGCGACAGTGCGGGCGGTGGCGATGTTGTGGCCAGTGATCAGCCCATTGTCGCGTTATCGCCATGCGCTGAAGGCGCGGGATTCGGCCAATCCGCCGGCCTGGGTGGGCAGCATCCCGCAGCGTCATGAAACGTATTGGAAGAACGAAGCGGCCATGGCCGAGGGCAATCCGATCCTGATCCTGGAGCGTGGCGAGAAGGTGCAGATGCCGCCGGCGCTTTGGCTCCAGGGCCAGCCCGACATCGTGCACGACTATCACGATCCCGACTATGCGGGCGCGGAACATGAGCCGCAGCGGTTCGTCAACAACTACCGCAAGGCGGGCGGCGAGATCGATCTGCTGTACGTCGACAACGCGAAGAAGCAGGGCGCAGGGTCATTCGCACCTGCGGCGGCATTCTTCCATAGGTACATCACGGGCTAACGCAAGAACACCCCTCCCCCGACCCCTCCCGCAAGGGGAGGGGGAGGATCTTTTCAGAATTGCGGCATCGTCTCCAGCAGCCGTCCGAGACCGGGCAGCGGGTCGCGCACGCCCATGATTCCCATCATCGCCCACAGCGCCGCCTGATTGGTGGTCAGCACCGGCTTGCCGAACTCCCGCTCCCACGCGGCGACAAATGACATGGTCGGAAAGTTGCCGCCGGGTACCACGAGGATTTCGATCTCCGGCCGGTTGATCCGCGCGAATGCATCACGCGCATTCTCCGGGCCGAGCTTGCCGATCATGTAGGAATCGGTTGCCGCGAAACCTTCAAGCGCCACCACCTGCAGGCCGTACTTGCTTTCATAATAGTGCTTGGCGCGTTCGATTACCGGCTGCGAATAGGGCGACACCAGCGCGATGCGTCGTGCACCCAGGGCCTGCACGGCCTGGCCGATCGCCTGCGCCGAGGTAACAGCCGGGACGCCGGCCGCGTTGCTCATGCGCTGCGTCGTGGTTGCATCGTAATCGTCGGCGAACAGGCTGGCCGAGGTCTGTGCAAGGCTGATCACCTCCACCCTCGCGGTGCCGAGCAGCAGCGATTGGTATTCGACATCGGCATCGAGGCTGGGTGCGAACGGGCCTGTGCCGCTGCTTTTCAGACGTCCGACATGCGCCTGCAGCGTCGGTGGCAGCAGCCGGCTGTACTCGATTTCGACTGTCGTGTTGGTCGACGGAATCAGAACGCCGAAATGATGGTTCATGACACGCTCCCATAGGCCCACGGCCGCGTCGCCGTGTCCTTGTTCTCGAAGTCATTGATCTCCGCCTCGCTGCGCAGCATGAAGCCGAGCTGGTCGAGGCCTTCCAGCAGCGGCAGCCGCCGATCGTCGCCCAGGGCGAAGGGGACCGGCGCCAGCCCAGGCACCTCGATCACACAGCGCTGCAGATCAATCGTCACAGTCGATGTGTTCGAGCCCTGCAGCGCCGCTGCGATCCGTTCGATCTGCTGCCATTTCCAGCCGGATCGGCAGTAGTCCGTTCTGGAACGAATTGTCATGGAAGATGTCGCCGAAGCTTGGCGCGATGACACAGCGGATGCCGGCTTCCATCAGCGCCCAGACGGCCGTCTCGCGCGAACTGCCGCAGCCGAAATTGGGACCGGCCAGCAGGACGCTCGCGTCGCGAAAGCGCGGCTGGTCCAGGACGAAATCCGGGCGCGGGACGCCGTCCTTGTCGAAACGCAGATTGGCGAACAGTTTTGCCTTCAAGGACAACGTCGCGGCTTCTTCGGGTGTACGGCCCGGCATCAGCGACGGTGCGATCAGATCGGTATTGATGTTGGTCATCAGCATCGGCGCCGCGACGCCGTTGAGGACGATGAACTTCTCCATCTTGCTGCTCCGCTATGCCAGCATGGTGCGAACGTCGGTGATGCAACCGGCGATTGCCGCTGCGGCGACCATCGCGGGACTGGCCAGATGTGTCCGGCTGCCCGGACCCTGGCGTCCCTCGAAATTGCGGTTTGACGTCGAGATCGACCGCTTGCCGGGAGGCACGATATCGCCGCCGGCGCCGACGCACATCGAGCAACCGGCCTCGCGCCACTCGAAACCCGCCTCCTGAAAGACCCTGTGCAGGCCTGCGCTTTCGGCCGCTGCCTTCACATGCGCCGCGCCAGGCACAGCAAGCGCCTTCACGCCCGGCGCCACTTTGCGTCCTCGCACGACCTCCGCTGCCGCCTGCAGATCGGACAGCCGACCATTGGTGCACGAGCCGATGAATGCGATGTCGATCTTGGTGCCGGCGATCGGTTGACCCGGCTGCAGGTCCATGTAGCCGAGAGCGCGCTCGGTCATGTCGCGCCGTCCTGCATCGGCGAAGGCGGATGGCGCCGGAATGACCTCGTCGATCGCGACGACATCCTGCGGCGAGTTACCCCAGGTGACCTGCGGCTTCAGCGTCGCGCAGTCGATATCCATCACCCGATCGTACTCGGCGGCCGATTCGTCGTACAACGTGCGCCATGCGGCGACAGCCTGGTCCCACAGCGCGCCCTTCGGTGCCATCGGTCGTCCGTGAAGGTACTCGAACGTCGTGTCGTCGGCGGCGATGAGGCCGCCGCGCGCGCCGAACTCGATCGACATGTTGCCGATGGTCAGTCGCCCCTCCACCGGCATCGCGCGAATTGCCGAACCGCCGTACTGCACCACGTGTCCGACGCCGGCATCGACGCCGTAGCGGCCGATCAGAGCCAGGATCATGTCCTTGGCATAGATGCCCTTGCCGGGCGAGCCGTGAAACTCGGCGCGCAGCGTGCGCGGCTTGCGCATGATCAGCGATTGGGTGGCGAACACCTGCATCACCTCGGAGGTACCGATGCCCCAGGCCCATGCGCCGACACCGCCGCAGCTCGCGGTGTGGCTGTCGCCACAGACGTAGGTGCTGCCTGGCAGCGCGAAGCCGAGATGCGGGCCGACCACGTGCACGATACCATGGTTGGTGTGATCGATGCTGAACAGCGTCACACCGAACTCCTCGCAGTTCCGCTTCATCGCGAGGTTGCGTGGGCGGCTTGCCCTCCAGGTTTCAAGCGTGCGGCCCGGTTGTGTGGAAATGCCGTGGTCGATCGTGGCGAGGGTCAGATCGCGCCGCCGCACCGGCAGGCCGCGTTGACGGAGCCCGTCGAAGGCGCGGCCGCTGGTGCCCTCCTGTGCGAAGTGGCGATCGATGTGGATCAGTGCGCGGCCATCGCCATAGTCCTTGATCACGTGCTGATCCCAAATGCGCTCGAATGGTGTGTTGGTCATCGGCGAGCTTCCTATAATGCGGCTTCGTCGCGGATGGTCACAGGCACGGCTCCCCCCGACGGGGCGGCGTCCGAGGCCAATGACTCGAGAGATCGCTGGTTGGTGTCCATGCCGGCGAAGAACATGTCCATGCCGACGAGCCGCAATGCGCGCCGGTGGAACGAGCCGATCGGCAGGCGGTCGAGCCTCGCCGCTGCATTCGCGTGTGCTGCCATCGCTGGACCTTCCTCCGTGTCGAGGTTAGGCAGCGTGGGACTGAAGGGCAAATTCGGCGAGACGATCGTACCAGTTTGTCTGATCGGCGGGGGTGAAGTGCGCGTTGGCGCCACTCGGATTTGGGAACGACAAAGCAGCGTGTCCGCGCCTATGAGCAACTGTTGCATACCTAAGGCGGGCTTGATGGTCGTGGCCGCGAGTTCGCGCGCGAACATGTCGGTAGCCGATCTTGCCGTGGAAGCAGGCAATGCGCGGCTGATAACGATCAAGCTTAAGACTGCAGTTCTGTTATACCACGCTGAAATCTTCCTTCGGCAGTTAGCTCGCTTGCCCTCACCGTGGGGCGCTTGACCAAATCGGTAAACCCGAAGCCATGCGCGAGCAGTTCGCAGTCGTGCTCTGGCTCAACCGTTGCACGCCGAGTGCGCACGGCGTGCCGCGCACTCAGGGCACGAGAGCGAGAAGCACGGCCAGAACCGATTGCCTGGCCTGGCAAAGTAGTGGCCCTTGACTACCGAGTAGCATGAAGGATTGATGCCGACGAAAGACCACATCGAGCCCCTCCCGCAACAGATCGGGAAGAGTGTCGTCGTTCGGGCTCCGTTGTGCTCGGCATCTTGCTACCCCTCGACCTCGGTGCCGCATCCTGACACACTCCGGCACAATCGTGCAGGAGGCGTCCATGAAGGTCGGAGTTTCGCTGAGCATCTTGGCGCAGGCGGGACGATCGGATGTAGCCGTCTACAAGGAACATCTTGAACTTGGCGATCTTGCCGAGCCGCTTGGGTTCGATTCGATCTTCGCGCTGGAGCATCACTTCACCGGCTACTCGATGTCGCCGGCACCGGTGCAGTTGCTGAGCTACCTTGCGGGTCGCACGAAGCGCGTCGCACTCGGGACCGCGGTGATCGTGCTGCCATGGCATGATCCGATCCGTGTGGCGGAGAGCATCGCGCTGCTCGACGTGTTGTGTGGCGGGCGCTGCCTTTTCGGCTTCGGCCGCGGCGCCGCAAGCGTCGAATACGCAGGCTTCCGCATCCCGATGGAGGAGGCGCGCCCACGGTTTGTCGAATTGGCGCAGCTCATACGTCTGGCGCTCAGCCAGCCTGAGTTCGAATGGGACGGGGAATACTACAAGATTCCGCGCACCTCGATCCGTCCGCGACCGATTTCCAATCCGGAGCGCCGCTTCTTCGTCTCCTCGGTCACGCCCGAGTCAGCGGAAGTCATGGCGAGACTGGGCTTCGGCATGATGGTGATCATGCAGAACGAATGGCCGAAAGCCGCGGCCGACATCGACCGCTTCCGCGAGGTCGCCGCCGCTGTCGGTCACGTGCCGCCGCCGCCGATCATCCTGACCAATGTCTCCTGTGCCGAAAGCCGCGACGAGGCACATGCGCGCGCGATGCGGTATCTGGGACGGAAATGGGATTCGATAGACAATCACTACCATTTCTCGGACGGGCATCTGGCGACGGTGAAGGGCTACGAGGCCTACGGCAAGATGACCAAGACCTATGTCAAGATGAAGGAAGAGGCCGCACGGCAGAAGGCGACCGAGTTCTATGTGAAGATCCAGATCGTCGGCACACCCGATGACTGCATCCAGCAGATCGCCGAATTGCGCGCGTTCACGGGCACCGATCACGTTATCGCTGACTTTTCCTATGGCGGCATGCCGCACGAGGAGGGCGAACTGAACATGCGCCTGTTCGCCGATCGCGTCGTGCCAGTGCTGCAGCGCGACGCGCTGTTTGCCACGCCACCGGCGAAGCCCGTCACGGCCGGCCACGAGGACGTATTCGCTCCCGCATAACGCTCACATGCACCGGCGGTGGCTGATCCTCGCGGTGCTGTTCGTCGCGCGCACCGCGATGGGGTTCCAGTACCAGACGGTCGCTTCCACCGCTCCTTTGCTGCTTCGCGACCTGCATTTGGGCTTCGCCGAACTCGGCACGTTGATCGGCCTTTATCATATCTGCGGCGTCGTTCTGTCTTTGCCGGGCGGACTGATCATTCGTCGTTTGGGCGACAAGAACATCTGCGCCATCGGTCTCGCGCTGATGGCCTCCGGCGGGTGCGTCATGGGGTTGTCGGACTCCTATGGCGTTGCATTCGGTGGCCGGCTCGCGAGCGGCATGGGCGCCACGCTGTTCAACCTGGTGCTGGCCAAGATGGCGACGGACTGGTTCGCGCGCCGCGAGATCGTGCTGGCGATGGCTGTCGTCCTGTCCACTTGGCCGTTCGGCATCGCGCTCGGGCTGTTCGTCGAGCCGCGGATTGCTGTGGCGTTCGGCTGGCGCTCGGTCATGCTGTTGGCCGGCGTCATATGCCTCGTGTCGCTGCTTCTGGTGGCCCTGTTCTACCGCGTGCCACCCGCCGAAACCGAAGTGGCTTCACATGCCCAGGGCGCGAGCGTGCCGCAGTGGCGCACGCTCGCGCCGGTGGTCGTGGCCGGCATCATGTGGGGTTCGTTCAACGCCGGCCTGGTCACCTATTTCAGTTTCGTTCCCTCGTTTCTTGCGGCAGGCGGCGGCTTGAGCATGGCCAGTGCCGGCGCGTTGACGAGTATTGCCCTGTGGGTGGGCATGATGTCGATCCCGTTCGGTGGGTTCGTGGTGCAGAGGCTCGGTCGGCCGTTCGCCACCATCATTGTGTTCTGTGCGCTGGCAGCGGCCTCTCTGGTGCTGATCGTCGCCGGCATGTCACCGTTCCTGGCATGCATCCTGTTCGGCCTCGCGATCGGGCCGCCGCCGGGGGTGATAACGTCTCTGCCTGCACGCGTTCTCGCACCAACGGAGAGGGCGATCGGTTTCGGCGTGTTCTACACGTGTCATTTCCTGCTGCAGGCCAGCGGACCGGCGATCGGCGGATGGATCCACGACACGCGCGGCGGTGCGGCATCGGTGCTGTTCGGGAGCGTGCTGTTCCTTGTGCCGTTGCCAATGCTGGCACTGTTCCGCTTCCTCACGGTACGGCTGCAGGGCGGACGCGTTGCGGTCGGCGCGCCGGCGGCGCCTCGCGGGGGATGACGCGGCAGGCCAACGCGCGCAGACTCGGTGGCCTGTTCGGGTACTGAGCGTGGAGAGGGGTGGTCCAATGGAAGCGATCGTCGGCAGCGGAAAGCATACCTACAAGGTGCACGAGGACTGGGCGCACGTGCCCGCCGGTATCGAGATGAAACCTGCGGCGGTGACGGTCGATCCGCACGACCGCATATACTGCTTCAACCGGAGCACCGAGCATCCCGTCGTCGTGTTCGATCGCGACGGCAATTTCCTGTTCTCGTGGGGTGCGGGCATGTTCCGCTTCCCGCACGCCATTCGGTTCGATGAGGAAGGCTGCGCATGGCTCACCGACGGGCACCACATGCAGTTCATGAAATTCACGCCTGAGGGCGAATTGCTGCAGACCATCGGCGAGCGAGGAAAGCGCGGCGATACGGGCGTGCCGGACGACGACTACAGTTCAACAGCGTGGAAGAAGGTGACGCATGGCGGTGGTCCGTTCAACCTGCCGACGGACATCGCCTTTGCGCCTGACGGTTCGATGTTCATGAGCGATGGCTACGGCAACGCGCGTGTCCACAAGTTCTCGGCGGATGCAAAGTACCTGTTCTCGTGGGGCGAGCCTGGGAAGGAGCCGGGGCAGTTCAATCTGCCGCACGGTGTATGGATCGATCGACGCGGGCGGCTGCTGGTGGCGGATCGGGAGAATGATCGCGTGCAGGTCTTCGATCAGTCCGGCAAGCTGCTCGAGGTCTGGCCGACCGAGCTGATCGGCCCCGCGTTCTTCTACGTCGACCCGGACGACATCGTCTACGTGGCCGAGCATAACGGCGGCATGGTCAGCATCCTGACGCTCGATGGCGAACGACTCGCGCGGTGGGGCGATCCGATCCATCGTTCGTGCCACGGCATCTGGGGTGACTCACACGGCGACATCTACGTCGTGCAGCCCGGTGAGTGGGGACGCGTGCGGCGCGTGGTCAAGTTCGAGCGGGTGTGACTCCCTTCGCTTCGCGGCGTCGCCTGTGCAGGATGAACTCGGTGTAGCCGTTCGGCTGCGAGCGTCCCTCGAACACCAGATCGCACGCCGCCTTGAACGCGGGTCCGTCGAATCCCGGCGCCATGGCCTTGTACGCCGGATCGTCCGCGTTCTGCCGATCCACGACGACCGCCATACGACGCATCGTCTCCATCACCTGCTGCCTGCTGACAACGCCGTGATGCAGCCAGTTGGCGATGTGCTGGCTGGAGATGCGCAGCGTCGCGCGATCTTCCATCAGGCCGACATCGTGAATGTCGGGCACCTTCGAGCACCCGACGCCCTGGTCGATCCAGCGCACCACATAGCCGAGGATGCCCTGGCAGTTGTTGTCCAATTCCTGGCCGATGTCCTCCGGCGACCAGTTCGGCCGATCGGCGATCGGGATCGTCAGCAAATCCGCCAGTGGCGCTCGCTTGCGCGTCGCCAGTTCCTCCTGCCGTTGCGCCACGTCGACCGCGTGATAGTGCAGTGCGTGCAGTGTCGCCGCGGTGGGTGAGGGGACCCATGCGGTGTTGGCGCCCGACTTTGGGTGGCCGATCTTCTGCGCCAGCATCTCGGCCATGCGATCGGGCGCCGCCCACATTCCTTTGCCGATCTGCGCTCGGCCGCGCAGGCCGCACGCCAGCCCGATATCGACGTTCTGGTCCTCATACGCCTTGATCCAGCCGGTGTTGCGCATCTCGTTCTTGCGGATCATCGGGCCGGCTTCGATCGAGGTGTGGATCTCGTCGCCGGTGCGGTCGAGGAAGCCGGTGTTGATGAACACCACACGGTCCTTTGCAGCGTGGATGCAGGCCTTTAGGTTGACCGAGGTGCGCCGCTCCTCATCCATGATGCCCAGCTTCAACGTGTTGCGCGCGAGACCCAGCATGTCCTCCACGCGCGAAAAGATCGCGTCGGTGAACACCACCTCCTCCGCGCCGTGCATCTTCGGCTTGACGATATAGACCGATGCCGTCCGGCTGTTGCGCAGCGGCCCGGCGCCTTTCATGTCGTGCATTGCGATGAGCGATGTGACGGCCGCATCCAGCAGACCCTCGGGCGTCTCGGTGCCCGAAGCGTCGAGCACGGCGTCGGTGTACATGTGATGGCCGACATTGCGCACCAGCATGAGGCTGCGACCGGGGAAGGTCAGCGTGCCGCCATCCGGCGCGGTGTAAGAGCGGTCGCAGCTCAGACATCGCGTGACCGTTTGGTCGTCCTTGTCGAATGTCTCGACCAGCGAGCCGCGCATGAGGCCAAGCCAGTTGCGATACGCCGCCACCTTGTCCGCGGCATCGACGCAGGCCACGGAGTCCTCGCAGTCCTGGATCGTGGTGATCGCGGCCTCCAGGATCACGTCGGCGATGCCAGCGGTGTCCTGCTGTCCGATGGGGCAGGTGCGATCGACGACGATCTCGATGTGCAGGCCGTTATGCTTCAGCAGCACTGACGATGGGTTGTCGGCGTCACCGCGATAGCCGACGAACTGCTCCGGCGTCGCAAGTCCGGTCTGTGCATGGTCCTTCAGCGTGACGGCGAGCCGGCCTGAGTCGATCCTGTAATTCGTTGCGTCGCGATGGCTGCCGATGGCGAGCGGCACAGCCTGGTCCAGTATCTGGCGCGCCTTGGCGATGACGCGGGCGCCTCGGTTCGCATTGTAGCCGGAGCCGCGCGTCCCGCAGCCGTCTTCAGGGATTGCATCGGTGCCGTACAGCGCATCGTAGAGGCTGCCCCAGCGGGCGTTCGCCGCGTTCAGCGCATAGCGCGCGTTGGTCACCGGAACGACGAGTTGAGGGCCGGCGATGCTGGCAATCTCAGGGTCGACGTTTTCCGTGCCTATCGAGAAGTCCGCAGGCTCTGCCTGCAGATAGCCTATGCCGCGCAGGAATTCCGCATAGGCGACAGGATCGATTGTCCTGCCTCGGTGTTCCAGATGCCACGCATCGATCTGTCGCTGCAGTTCGTCGCGCCGGTCGAGCAGTGCCTTGTTGCGCGGCGCCAGATCGCGGACCAGTGCGCCGAAGCTCTGCCAGAAGCTGGCCGGCTCGACGCCGGTCCCGGGGATCGCCTCAGCGTTGACGAAGTCGTACAGCGTGCGCGCAACCTGCATGCCGCCGGTGGTCTTGTAGTCCATTTCTGTGCAACTCCGCGAAGGTTCGACTCCAAAGCAGCGCCGCGGGCGCTGTCTGCTTTCTTGTCGTTACCCCCCGGAAGCGAGCCGCGAGCTCAATCTCGCTGTCGCGCCGCGCGCCATTGCTCAAACGCGGCTCTGGTCGCCTCGTTCGGCGGATAGGTGCCGGACAGGGCGGCTCCATCCACCACGCGCCGTAGCAGGAAGGCCTCGAGTTCCTCCTGCTCCGCCGCTTCGCGCGCCACTTCGTCCATCATGGCGGACGGTATCACCACCACCCCGTCGCGATCGCCCACGATGACGTCACCGGGATACACAGCCACGCCACCACACCCGATCGGCACATTGCTCTCCACCGCGTGATGCTGCGCCAAATTCAGCGGCGCGCTTGGACCGGCGCAGAAAACCGGGAATTGTGTCATTTCTCCGATCGGTCCGGCGTCGCGGATGCCGCCGTCGCCGACCAGGCCAGCGACGCCCCGCTTCATCAGCCGGGTGACCAGGATCTGGCCCGCGCACGCGGCGCGGGTATCGCCGCGGCAGTCGATCACCAGCACGTACCCCGCTGGCGTGATCTCGATCGCCTTGCGCTGTGGATGCTCCGGGTTGGCGAACACCGCAACGCTGTCGAGGTCCTCGCGCGCCGGAATGTTGCGTAGGGTGAAGGCGGGGCCGACCAGATTGTCTCCATAGTGTCCGAGTGGACGCACACCCTGCATGAAGGCATTGCGCAGCCCGCGCTTGAACAGCTGCGTCGTCAGCGTCGCGGTGCTGACCTGGCGCAGCCGGTCGAACGTGTCGCGTGCCAGGCTGGACATGCTTTTGGTGCCTTCCGATCGGGTGGAACCAACCTGCCGCAGCAGTGGCCGGTGATCAATCAACCGGCGTGCGCTGCATGAACCGAGGCAGTAAACCGCCGGACCCGATCAGGCACAATTCGGCAATTCGGTCCTATCCGATGGCCGACTCCGATTGAATAGCTTGCGGCCAGTGTAAATCCAACACTAAACTGTTACCGGAACGAGGGTCGGGGGCATGGGCGCGCTTATCATGGCGGCGGCGGCCATTCTTGCCTTCGCTGCCGGCATAGTCCAATGGCCGTGGTATCTGATCGTGATCGGCGCGCTCGCCTGGTCCGGTGGCTTCTTCATGTACAGTCCGGCGACGTTCGGCGCAGTGCGAGCGCACGGGCATGTCGCCCTCATCATGAGCGGCGTGGTGACCTCGTATGTCCTGGTCAGCGGCGCGCTGTTCTGGATGGGACGGCTGCTGTCCGGCCTCTGAAGCGCCGGCGTGCTCAGGGGCTGACGTGACCGATGAACTTCTCCGGCGGTCTCGTTCCCCATTGCGACCGGAGACCTTCCTCGGCCGAGACGAGGTTGCCGCCATTACGGGCGTTCAGCCGATCGGTGTCCGCCCAGTGCTCATGCACGCGACCCCAGGGATCGGCCCAGTAGTCATAGACCTGACTACCGAGCAGGTGGCGGCCGATTCCCCACATGTGTTCGTACCGGCCGAGGCCGCTCAGGTATTCGTGGCCGATGAACACGTCGTCGATGTCCTGCACCTCGAAGGAGAAATGGTTGAGGCCCGCTCGCGTGTTCCTCATGCAGAAGAAGGCGTGGTGGTCGACGTAGTCGTCGCCGGCATCGATCCGGCTGAACTGACCGATGATGTTCTCCTTCTCGCCGGCGTAGACGTCGTCAGAGCAGATCAGACCCAGCACATCGCGGAACCAGCGGACGGTCTCCTGGTTGCGCGGCGATCCGAGGACGGCGTGGCCGATCCGCTTGACGGTGGACGGGCCAGGCGCAAAGCGGATCACCTCGCCTGCGCGGTTCAGTGGTTCGGGACCGGAGTTGATCGCCTGACGCTCGACCTGGATCGGCTGTGGGATCTCGACACCGTGCACGATCTCGATGGTATAGCCATTGGGTTCCTGCAGGCGGACCCGCTTGCCGCCACCGGGCTCGTCGATCGTCTCGATACCTGACGCACCGGGGAATTCCGCGATCCTCCTGAGGTCATCCTCGCTGCCGACAGTCCATGCAAAGCCGATGAGCCTTGGATCGCCCTTCTCGGTGACATGGATGTGGTGCGTCGGGTCGGTGCCGCGCATGTAGAGCGCCGTCGGTGTTCGCGCCGCACGGACCATCCCGAAGGCCGTCAGAAATTCCTCCTGTGCGTCGAGGTCAGGCGACTGGAGCCGGCCATACGCGAGGTCGCGGACCTTGATAGCTGCCATGATCACACTCCCATCCAAAACCTAAACTTCGTCGCCAGAGCGTGGCTGGTTTGTCGCTCTCCCGCAAGCTCGGTCGGGTCTGTGAAAGCGAAGGCGGGAATCCAGCCTCACGAGGTTTCACCGGTGTACTGGATTCCCGCGTGCGCGGGAATGACGGATGGAGTTGCTCTGCCGGACGGCCAGGTCACCGCATGGGAATAGTAACGAAGTTCTCCGGCGCCTCCAGGTTCCCAGGCGCCCGGATGATGCCGAAATCCGGAAGCGGTCGTGATGTCGATCGCGTTCTGCTCGCCGGCCTGGATTTCCTGCGGGCCGTCTCGATTGAGTTCGGCGCGCGTCTTCAGGCTCGGGCGGATGATGGCGATGTGGCCGGGCCTGCGTGGATCGGGGTTCTCAAACGCCTCGAGAACCAGCTCGCCGCGGTTGGCGGCGTTCTGCGCCTCGAAGGGGGACGGCAGCATGCGCCACCCATACTCGGCGCCGTGATCGCGCAGCCAGCGCATCTGGGCATTCGCCAGCAGCTCCTGTTTGTGCTCGGGCGGGCGCAGCACGTAAGCGCCAAGCCGCTCGGCCATCGCCGCGACGAACGCGCTGCAATGCGTCTTTGCCGCCTTCCCGCCGGGCTCCGCGCGATCCTTCTCACCGGTGCGCCAATCTATGTGCCAGCCGGCAAGCCAGCGTTGCATCACGTCGCTGCCGTCGAGGAGATGCGCGAGCCGCTCGCCTGCCGGCGTAATCGGGCCGCAGCACGGCTGCGCCTGTGCCGCCATGGTCACCGAGGCGATCACCGCAATACCCAGCAGCAGTGCCCGCACCTTTCCGCCCTCTGCCCGCCAGACTAGACTGCGCGCTTCAGTGAGGGAGACAAGTCATGGCACCGCCTCCGCCGTTCGGCGCCAATTCCGCGGCCGCGCGCGACATCGCCAACGTGCTGCATCCCTACACCGACCTGCAGACGCATCAGCAGGTCGGGCCGATGGTGGTGACCCGCGGCAAGGGCGTGCGCGTGTGGGACGACACGGGCAAGGACTACATCGAGAGCGTTGCCGGACTGTGGTGCGCCTCGCTCGGTTTCGACAACGAGCGGCTGGTGCAGGCGGCGGTCAACCAGATGCGCAAGCTGCCCTTCTATCATGCGTTCACCGCGAAGTCGCACGAGCCACTGATCGATCTGTCGGAGATGCTGATCCAGCGTGCGCCGGTGCCGATGAGCAAGGTGTTCTTCGCCAACTCGGGCTCCGAGGCGAACGACAGCGCTATCAAGATGATCTGGTATTTCAACAACGCGGTGGGACGGCCGGACAAGAAGAAGATAATCGGACGGCTGAAGGGCTATCATGGGATCACGCTGGCATCGGCTTCGCTGACCGGCATTCCGCACAACCACCGTGCGTTCGACCTGCCGCTGCCGGGTTTCGTCCATACGATGAACCCGCATCATTATCATGGCGCCAATCCGGGTGAGAGCGAGGAGGCGTTCGCTTCGCGCTGCGCGGACGAGCTGGAGAAGCTGATCCTCGCCGAGGGCCCCGATACGGTGGCGGCGATGTGGGCCGAGCCGGTCATGGGAGCAGGGGGCGTGATCGTGCCGCCGCGGACGTATTTCGAGAAGATCCAGGCGGTGCTGCGCAAGTACGACGTGCTGTTTGTCGCGGACGAGGTGATCTGCGGGTTCTGGCGGACGGGCAACTACTGGGGCAGCCAGACCTTCGGCATGCAGCCGGATATCCTGACCTGCGCCAAGGCGCTGTCGTCGTCGTATTTGCCGATCAGCGCGGTAATGGTGAACGATCGGGTGTTCCAGGGGCTGGCGAAGCAGAGCCACGAGATCGGCACGTTCGGCCATGGCTTCACTTATTCGGGCCATCCGGTGCCGGCTGCGGTCGCGATCGAGACGCTGAAGATCTATGACGAGATGAACATCGGCGAGCACGTGCGGGCGGTCGGCGGGCATATGCAGAAGGAGCTGCACCGGCGGTTTGCCGAGCACCCGCTAGTGGGCGAGGTGCGCGGCGTCGGGCTGATCGGGGCGATCGAGCTGGTGGGCGACAAGGGGAAGCACCAGAACTTTGATCCGACGGCGCGGATTGGCGGGCGCTTCACCAAGTTGATCGAGGAGAATGGGGTGATCGGCCGTACGGTGCCTGGCGACATCCTCTGCTTCAGCCCGCCGCTGATCATCACTGAGGCGGAGGTGGACGAGATGCTGGACCGCGTGGGGAAGGCGCTCGACGAGCTGACCGTGCAACTGCGGCGGGAGCAGATCGCGGTTGTGAGGTAGCGCCCCCTCCCGCAACCCCCTCCCGCGAGGGGAGGGGGAGGATTTTTCCCGTACCTGCTAGCGGGCGCGGTTCACGGTGTAGTCCGTTACGTCGAGGAGGGTGCGCCGCATCTCGCTGTCTGGGAACAGCGAGAGCGCCGCCTTGGCTGTCGTGGCAAAGGTCTGGGCGCGCTCGAGAGTTGTGCGGATGGCGCCGCAGCCTTGCATCAGGTGCAGCGCGCGATCGAGGTCGGCTTCGTTCTGCTCGTTCGTCTCGATGGTGCGATGCCAGAAGTCGCAGTCGGCCGGGTCGCCGGCCTGATACGCGACCAGGACGGGCAGGGTGATCTTGCCCTCGCGGAAATCGTCGCCGACGGTCTTGCCCAGCACCGACTGGTCCGCGGCGTAGTCCAGCGCATCGTCCACCAATTGGAACGCGATGCCCAGGTTCATGCCGAATTCGGCCAGCGCTGCCGCCTCGGCGTCGGGTCGGTCGGCCACCACGGCACCCACCTCGCATGCGGCGGCGAACAGCGCGGCGGTCTTTCCGCGGATCACGTCCAGATAGCGCGCCTCGGATGTGGCCAGATCGTTCTGGGTGACGAGCTGCAGGACTTCGCCCTCGGCGATGGTCGCGGCGGCGCGCGAAAGGATGGAGAGAACCTCCAGCGAGCCATCCTCCACCATGAGCTGGAAGGCTCGGGCGAACAGGAAATCGCCGACCAGGACCGAGGCCTGGTTGCCGAACACCGCGTTCGCCGATGCCAGCCCGCGGCGAAGCAGGCTCTCGTCGACCACGTCGTCGTGCAGCAGCGTGGCGGTATGGATGAACTCGACGCAGGCGGCGAGCTTGACGTGGCGCTCGCCTCCGTAGCCGCACAGTCGTGCGCACGCGAGCGTCAACAACGGGCGCAGCCGCTTGCCGCCCGCGGCGACGATGTGGGCGGCGAGCTGCGGAATAAGCGCCACCGGACTGTCCATCCGGGCTACGATGGTGCGGTTGCACGCCTCCAGGTCCGGTTGCAGCACGGCTGCCAGGGCGTTCAGCGCGTCCTTGTCCAAGCTGGGTTCCTGGCTTGCGTGTCTGGCGGCCACGGGCACCATATCGGCGCGCCGGAAAAGAGGGTCAAGGAAGGCGGAACGGTGATGCGTGTGCTGGTCACATCCAACGACCCGGTAAGGCTGTCGTTTCTTACGGCGCTGCTGGCCGACGCCGGCATCACTGCGTTCATCCTGGATGCTCACACCAGCGCGGTGGAAGGCAGCATCGGAGCGATCCCTCGCCGTCTTGTCGTGGCGGTGGCTGATGAGACGCGGGCGCGGCGGGTGCTGACGGAGGCCGGGGAGATCTAATGGCCAAGACCGGCCGGGCAGTTCATTGTTCCGCGCATTGACCGATGTGCTAAGGTGCCCGCCATGGGCATAATCGCGTCGATCAACCCGCTGTATGTTCTGACCGGGTTCTTCGTCGGCCTGCTGGTGGGCCAGACCGGGATGGGCGGGGGGTCACTGGTGACGCCAATCCTCGTCCTGGTGTTTGGCGTGTCTCCAGCGGCTGCTGTGGGGACCGACCTGCTGTACGCCTCCATCACCAAGGCGGTTGGTACTGCGGTGCATGGCGCCAACCATACGGTTCAGTGGCCGATCGTGGCCCGCCTGGCTGCCGGAAGTGTGCCGTCCACCGCATTGACATTGTTGGTTATCTCGCATTTCGACTTCCGCGGCCATGGTGCCTCCCATGTCATCACCATTGTCCTCGGTGTGATGCTCCTGATCACCGCGGCTGCACTGGTGTTTCGCCGGCGCCTGGTGGCCCTCGCTGACGGCCGACTCGGGGATGCCCCGATACGGCAGACCGGAATGATGACGGTGGCCATCGGCGCCGCGCTCGGGGTGCTGGTGACGATCTCTTCGGTCGGCGCTGGCGCCATTGGGGTGACTGCGCTGCTTCTGCTCTATCCCAGGCTGCCGATGTCGCGAATCGTGGGATCCGACATTGCGCACGCGGTGCCGCTCACGTTGGTTGCAGGGCTGGGACACTGGATGCTGGGCTCGGTGAACGTGCCGATCCTGGCATCGCTGCTGGTTGGTTCCATTCCTGGCATCGTGCTGGGCAGCCTGTTGGCGGTGCGCGTGCCGGAGGGGGTACTGCGCCCGGTGATGGCAGCGACGCTGGCGGTGGTCGGCGGCACTTTGGTCTTCTGACCGGCGGGCGCCTTCCGCACCTCGGCGAGCAGCCGCAACCAGCGTCCCTGAGCGAACAGCGCCGCGATGGTGTGGCGGAACGCGCGACCCTCCTCGCCATAGAAGCCGTGCACGGTGCGCGCGGCGCGCAGCCGCTGGAGGCCGTCCTTGGTCTTGGGGCCAGTACTCTTGCCGCCATGGCAGCGGCACCGGCCGTTGATCATGGCCGGTGCGCGGCACGGCTCTCCCGCCCGGTTGCGGGCGCCGCAGCGTGGCGCGGCGTTCGGGTTGCCGCGGGGATTGCCGTGCCACCTTACAAATAGTATTATCAATGGGTTATGGTCAACCACTCACAATGGGCGAACGCCAGCGGCGAAAGTCGGGAGGACAAATAAGCCCCTGCCGACTTCCGCTTGCTCGTCGGGCGGATGTGAGAATGACCTGCTACCCAGGTGCGGTGATATCCCGATCACCGCGATTAGCGAGCACGACCTGAACGAGTGGGTGCGCGAGTTCCGCGTGAAGGATCGCGAGGCGACCGTTGCCAAGTATGGCCGCCAGCAGCGATCCGAGACACGCCAAGTCGTCTACAAGACGCCCCTGATCTCGACCTTGGGCAACATCGACTGGGCGTTCGCCTCGTTTGGGACGAAGCGGTACTCGACCGTGTGGTGGATCGGCGCCATCGCCCGGTCATCGACAAATCGCTAGGCGCCGATGGCGAGGCACGCGCCTTCATCGACGAAGCCGGCGTGCGGGCCTGCATGCAAGTCATGTCCAATGACTGGATCGAGGCTGCAAACGGCCACGGCGCCGATCTCAAGCGGCTGCTACGCTGCTACGTGGCACTGATCGCGGCTTCCGGCATCCGGTCTGGTCTGGAGGCGAAGCGTATCCGCCTGGGCGACATCCGTTTCGTCACCCAGGAAGGGCGCGGGGTCATCATCATCCGCATGATCAAGGATCAGGGTAAGCATCCGAAGGCACGGAGCCTCGTGTTGTTCGAGGGCAATCCGGCGCTGAGATTACGGCACTTAGTCTCTGATTTGATCGCATGGCGCCGATCGCAGGGCGCGACTGAGACCGACTTCCTGTTCGCACGCCCTGATAATACATGGCCGACATTTCGGGATGCGCTGGACGACGTGCTGCGGGAGGCCAATGCGTTGATCGACCCGATGAGCGGGGAGAAGCGCGTCGCTTACAGTTTTCGCCACCATTTCGCCACAGTGCAGATCGAGCGCGGCCTATCAGTCGCGCATCTCGCTGAATGGATGGGCACCAGCAGTGCTATGACAGAGCGGCACTACAACAGGTTTTTGATGGAGCGGCGGGCGCACCTCGTAAATGGAGCGCCCGGCGACGTTCTGGAAGATCGCGCTGTAGACGGCTCGCGGCTGGTCTGGGATCACACGGTCGGCGAGCACGGCGACTGGGTGCCCGGATAATCGCCCAAAGCTGCACATCACCCTTCAGCATATGATCAAGGGCGCGTAATTTGGCGAGCACCACGAGGTCGCCATCCTGGACAAAGCAGGTCTGCTGCTGTTGGTGACGACCCGACAGGCGCGACAACACCGAACTGATGACCCTCCGCCAAGACGCCAGTATGGCGATCGTCGATGGAGACGGGAGGGCTGCGGTTCACCCAGGCATCCACCGCACTGATCGCCGCTGGCATGAGGCCCCTGGACGCCCAGGCGTTCTATGACGCGCTGGGAGGATGAGCACCCGACCGCGTACCGGCTGAAAGGCTACATCGAGGATGTCTTAGGGTACGCGATGGCGAAACGCTGGCGCAAGCCGGGGTTCAACTGCGCTACCTGGAAAGACAACCTCGAACACCTGCTCCTCGACCCACGAGCGATCCACAAGCCGGAACCGCACGCATCGCTGCGCCGTGAAGAGATCGCTGGCTTCATGCGGGTGCTGCGTGCGATGGACGGCATGGGGCTTCGCTGTCTCGACGCGACCATCCAGAGCGGGTCGCGGACGAACGAAGCCATTGGCGCACGCTGGCCTGAAATCGACCTGACGGCAGCGCGTTGGACGGTGCCAGCGAGCCGTATGAAGAAGCGGCTAGAATCGCTGTCCAGACAGGCTGTAGCCTTGTTCAAGCCCTGCCGCGCCAGGGTGATCGGGTGTTTGGCGATCTGGGTGACGAGGCGCTGCGTGACGCGCTGGCCGCAGTGATTACGCGGGCAGGACGTGAGTGTCGCGACCACCAGACCGGTAAGGTCATCGGTACCGCACGGGTTCCGTGCATCGCGTGGCACATGGGCAGGCGAGCACGGCTACGAGGATGCGCTGATCGATGTCGCCTGAGCGTACACGGTGTCATCGGAAGTGCTGCGGCGGTATCAACGCGGCGAGAAGGTGAAGTTGCGAGGGAGACGATGCAAGGGTGGGCGGATCATCTCGACGGATAGAAAGGTGGGCGGGTGATGAACCCGCCCATTGAGTTTCAGCCCTTCTTCAGCCGTTCGACGAAAGCCACGATGCTCTCCATCGTCACCACGGCACGCCTCCCGTGATGCACACGGTCGAGGTGGCCCGCGTTGCACAGCTTGTTCACCGTCGTCTTGCCGATGCCCAGCAAACGCTGAACCGCCGGCAGCCTCACAGACAACGGTTCCATTGGCTGAATCGGCGCATCTGACATCGAGAAAATCCTCTGGTGAATGGGTCGGTGGCGGCGGAATGCGATGCCGCACAGCGCCGAAGATAGGTGCGCTGCCAGTCAGATTGCAAGCGGTAACGATTAGTATCGAGAAGACGAGTTAGGCACGTATCAGGAACGTTAGGAGGCGTCACCAATCACCACGAACTCGTGCGGCAGACAAGAATGGGTGGCGGGCGGCCGGCACTGCCATCGGGACTGACCCACGGGCTTGCCGCCCGCGTTGGCCACATATACTGCCCTGCCTGCCCCGCCAGCATGAGCAACAGGGGGCGCATAGAGCTATCGCGTCATGGACGCCACCACACCACCATCCGACCCGCCTGATCCCACGACAGGGGGAGCAGGAGTTCTCGCACCAAGACTCTGATCCACCTACCGACCCGCGCGACATCATCCGTCCGCCGAACGACAGCGATCCCGACATCAACGAGACATCGACCATCTCTGAGATGATCCTGTACGGGCGGCACGCGCTCACCGAGTATGGAAAGATAACGCGCGCCGGTTATCTGTGGCGGCGACGCGCATGGAAGGCGCTGTGGCTCTTGCGGCTGAAGCCACGCGCGACGCGACAGAAGGGCGACTTCGCCGACCTTGCAGAGTCCCTCGGCTACAGTCGCAGCCAAGGGTACAAACTCGCGCATCTGTGGGGCATCATCGAGCAGGTGGACGCATGGTGTCAGGTCAAAGATGACCAGTCGCGGATGCGTCGAGCAGGGGTGGAAGAATGGCCTGCGGACGAGGCGGTTCTCAAAGAGTTTCCGTCACCGGATGCGAAGACGCCACGCGCGCCAGAGGAACGCGCGGAGCAGAAGCGCGAGGAGGAGGCGGCACGCAAGCGGGCGGAGCAACACCGCAACAGCGAAGATGATGATGATGATGGCGCACTAGCGGAGCGTGTCGCGGCGCTGGAAAGCCAGCTTGCGGCGGCAGCCGCCCGCGCCGTAACCCTTGAGCGGCAGTTGGCGCGTGAGCGCGAGTTGACAGAGGCGTTGCACTCTGAGCGCGGCGTGGCACCCGCCACGCCACAGGCACCGCCGAGAGTCTTGACCCAAGACTCTCGCTACTCGCGCAATAGCGAATTGATCGCCTCCCTGTTCGACGCCGACCCTGAGCAACCGCCGCCATCTGGTCCACCAAAGCCTAACCCTCCGCCACCACCTAACATCAAGCCTGATCCCGCGACCATCGCGCTGTCAGCGGATGCCATCGCACCTGAACAACGCGACGACGTAGAGCGGAACTATAAACTGGCAACAGCATGGGTGGGAAAGGCGGCACCGAGCGACATCCGGCTACGCAACATCCGCGCACACTCATACCTGTCGTGGGGCGAGTTCCTCACACTGGAACAGCGGAGTACCGCGCCCAAGCTGCCCAAGAAGACGTGGCGCGAAAGCCGCACGGTCGCCGACGTGCTGACGCGCATCGACACGCTGATCGCGCAACCAGGGACGGCAGAAACGGAGACAGAGGCAGAGACACCTGAGCCAGAACCAGAGCTTGAGCCTGAGCCTGAGACACCAGCGCCAACGTCTGGCACCATGCCCTGCCAGGGACCTCAACTCACCCAAAGCGGGCTGACCGTCTTGCGCCATGCCTCCTTGAGTGGCGCGGCCTTCTGCCACAGATACTGCGGCGGTTCGACCTGCCAAGTGATCGGCGGCAGACCGTCCGGTGCGACCTGCACCTGCCATTCTTCTTCTCTCTGCCAATCGCCGCAGGAGAAGTCGATCAGGTCATCGCCAAGCTCAGTCCACAGATGGCCGAGCATGAAGTTGTCCACGTAGCCGGTGTTGTACTGGCCGCAGTAGGCGACCACATCGGCCATCGGATCATACCCCGCACGATACAGCATCGCGCCGTAGGCCAGCTTGGCATCCAAGCCGATCTCTCGCATGAGCTTGTGGCCGACCAAGCCCCGCACGATGCAGGTGCCGTCCATCACCTGCATGTAGGTGAAAGCCCGCACGGCGTCGGCGATGTCGGCCTTGAGATCGTCCGGCAGGGCGGTGAGACGCTGTTGTCGGCTCACTCCCCGGCTCCAATCACCAGTTCATGCTGGAACGTCGGCGCGGCACTATGATCAAAACTTGGTTGTGAAACCAGCCATGAAGTTGCGAGTGCGCCGTTCGATCTCCTTCTGGCGAGGGTCCTTGAACCCAGGGCGCCGCCATTGGGCTACGCTCCGCACCACGTCCTCGCGTTCGGCAATGAGTCGGGTTTTCGGTAAAACACGTCGATATGCTTCCGGCGGAGGAGAGACGTAGAGACACCCCGGTCCCCTCACCATTACGTTGCCGACGGCCTCGTACTTGACGATTGTGCCGTTCCGCTCAAGGCATATGATCATCGTGACCATGGCCGCACTCCCAACAAGCGCCAAAAGTGTTGGGATAAACGCGAGTAATGCAAGGACCACCGCAATCGTCGCCGCTCTTATAGTTATACACCAACGACCACCTTGCTCTAGACTTGCATCGCCGGAGACCGTAGACCAGCCGACATACACGCTATCTAACCAGTATACGCTCACCACTATGCTGATCCCGATAATCGGATGCTCTATCATGCATCCGACGATCGTGACTATCACTCCGATGCCGGCTAGCATCGGTATATACGGCCATAACACCGAAACGAGGAAGCCAACCAAGACGGCCCCGGCCACATAGGGCATGACGCGATCTCCAATGAAATCGTCCCAGTTATATCACGTTGTATCGTTCCGTCAGCCCAACAAAATGATGGAGCGGCGGCGATGGGGCAGCCTATGGAGTGAAGCGGGCAGGCAGGCGCGATGTCGGCCCAGCCAGTACTGCATCTATCAAATGCTAACCGGCATCGGCTCAATCAAGGGAGCAGGTGCGACAACCGTGCGCTGCACCTTCTGCGGCGTCACCACGATCCGCAACGGCTAGACGCCTCTTCGACGACTGCCGAGGTCAGCAGCATCACCGGCTGTCATCGCCCATGCCGGCTCCTCATGCTCCAAATCCTTCAGCACGACATCAGGCCATCGTCGGCACAGCACGTTCACCATCTCGCGACGATCGATGTCCGGGTGAGAGATCATGATCAGAGCCTTGTGATCGCCGCCCATCAACCCGGCGAAGCAGAGTTGTCGCCATTGTCTCCAGCGTCGAGTCGCCCGGTCACGAGCGAGGCATGACGCAGTTGCTGACGACCATTCTCGGATGCCGAACCACCAGCCACGGACCATCGCGCGACGACACCAAGAGCAGCCGCTTGATCGGCACGAGCACGGCCAACCTGACCCATAATGCCGCTGTTGGCGAGCAGTCATGCAGCGTTGGAGACGGGTGACGAGAGCAGTATCTCCATTTTTCCGGAGGATATCGATGACCTCCTGCTGAGCGGCGTATGCCTCTTCCATTTCGTGTTGCGTGGTCATGCCGCCTATTTATGTGGCGGGGAGTTTTGAGCCGGGATTTCAAAGAATATGCGGGAGATTGTGTTGCAGACAGGCGGTGCCGTCATGGCCGGAGGCGCAATGGGGGCGCCACTGGCAACACCCGGCTGCTGATCGGCCAGAACGTTGCCAGGAGAGCCAAATGATGCTTATCGTTCACAAAAGCTGCCGAAACTAACGGTCACTTGGGAAATTTCTGTATATGAACCAGTGATGAGTTATGACGGACCTCCCGAAGCGGAATAACCTCCATTCGTCGGGCACGACCGCGCTGTCGGGGTCGGACCACGCGAAAGCGTCCGGTCCGGCAGTGTGGCTGGACATGGATCAGCAGGCGTTGGACGACGCCTATGACCAGTCCAAATACGCGCCAAACCGGTCGCAGGTCGTGGAACGCATCGCCAGCAACAGCGACATGGCTCGCGAGCGACTGGGCGCACCGCGCCGTTTCGCCTACGGTCCAACTGCCAACGAGGCTGTCGATCTGTATCCGGCTGCTGCCACGAACGCGCCAATCAGCATTTTCGTGCATGGCGGCGCGTGGCAACACGGCCTCGCCAAAAATTCAGCGTTCGCGGCCGAGTTATTCGTGCGTGCTGGCGCGCATTATGTCGTGCTGGACTTCATCAACGTGATCGAAGCGGGCGGCGATCTGATGCCGATGGCGGCTCAGGTGCGGTGTGCCATCGCCTGGGTTTACCGGAACGCCACGAGCTTTGGTGGCGATCCCAATCGCATCCATCTCTATGGTCACTCGTCCGGGGCGCATTTGGCTGGGGTGGCGATGGTGACAGACTGGCGCGGCTCTTATGATCTCCCCACGAACGTGGTCAAGACGGGACTGCTTTGCAGCGGGATGTACGACCTCTGGCCGGTGCGACTTTCGGCGCGCTCGCGGTATGTAAATTTCACCGACGATATGGAGGCGGCGCTCAGCACACAACGTCACATCGGCCGAATCACGGCGCCGGTCGTGTTGGCCTATGGCACATTGGAAACGCCGGAGTTCCAACGCCAGAGTCTGGATTTCGCCGCCGCCCTGCGTGCCGCCGGCAAGCGTGTGGAACTGCTGGTTGGCCACCATTACGATCATTTCGAGATCGTGGAGACGCTCGCGTCGCCTTACGGGTTGCTCGGCCGCGCCGCGCTCGCGCAGATAGCCGCTCAATGATGTCCGTAGACGACGGAGCCAACCCAACAAAATCGTGGCGACGGCGAGGTCTGGGCCTCATCGGGCGCCTGATCGAGCACTGCTGACGGCCCTTCGGCGAAATGTTCGAGTAAATGGTCGAAGGCGATCCAAGGATGTCGTGTTTGCTCCCAGAGGTCTGCGGATGGCCGGCGGACATTTCTGAAGACGGCAGTTGCGCGGCTTTTCGCATTGAACGGGTCGCGAGCGACAGTCGCAAGCAAGACTACCTAGCTGCCGCCAACTTGTGGCGCCGAGTAAGCCTCTTTGTGACGATCCTACTGTTGCTCACCCGGCCGCCATCTCCCGCGTTGCCCTGACCGGCAGCCTCAATACCTTGCACAGCACCGACAAATTCGCATCCCGTGGCCGAACCCGATCATTCTCCCAAAGGTAAATGCTCATTGCGCTCACGCCAACTTCGTCGGCGACCTCAACAACCGATAGGCCACGCTTGATCCGAGCGTCACGAACATAGCGAGCGAACTTTGGTTTGCGAGCCAATGTACTGATCCTCACATTTGAAGAAAGCAAATTACCGGCGGAAAGTTAGGTCAGCAAGAGTACAAACTTGGCAAATCGTCGTGATAAATCCCTGAAAAGGATGCCGAAGATGCGCTATTATGAAATCGTCCACCGACGGAACACACAAAGTGCGACCAATCGAATTGCGCGGGTAGAGAGACGCCTGCAACGCAGGGCGATTTGGCCAAGCGGTCGATTTTTATGGGTGTCTGGCAATGCTGCCAAGACAAGCCACATTCCGCTGGTACGGCCAGTCACCATGCGCCCGCTCCTCTTTCTGGTCGCAACGGTTGTGTCCGGTAGTGCCCAAGCGCAATATGCTCCGCTCGATCCGCTGAACGGTAGCCAGTACGTCACGCCTGTCCAGGACCGATCGTCAACACCGATGTCTCAGGCAGTGCTCGACGGACAAAATGCGATCCGCTCCAGAGTGGGCGTACCGCCGTTCGTCTGGACGGATCAACTCGTCCAGGTGGCGCAAGACTGGGCCAACCATCTGATTGCCACTGGCGCCCTGTCCCACCGTCCCAACAACCGCTATGGGAGAACATCTACGCGATATCTGGCGGGCACACGACACCGACCGGTGTGGTCGATCTCTGGGCCAAGGAAGCACGGGGATACGACATCCGCAGCAATACCTGTTCCGGCGTCTGCGGGCACTATCGCCACCGGTAGAGGGCGAGCGGTCTGGGTGTGTAATTTACGATCCCCCAGGAAACGTCATCGGGTTCAGACCGTACTGCGCCCCAAGGTAGCCGCACGACCACGAGCGCATTTCATTGGTCCCGGCCATCATCGTAGCCTGAGCCTCATGCGCCGCATGCCGTCCACACTGCCGGGATTCGTGATCGTTTACGGTCTGCTCTATGCGGCATTTGGCGTGCAGTCGCCCTTCCTGCCAGCTTTGCTGCGGGAACAGGGGTTGCACGCAGAAGAGATCGGGATCGTCCTCGGTGCTTCCACCGCGATCCGTGTTCTCGCCGGTCCCGCGATTGGTCACGCCGCTGATCGTCTGCATCGACACACATCGATCCTGTGCGGATGTGCCGTTGTGGCGGCCGTAGCCGGCTTTGGCTACCTGACGATGCATGGCTTCGGGAGCCTGCTGATCGTGGGGTTACTACACGCGGCGATGCTTGCTCCGATCGTGCCGCTGTCCGACGCGCTGGCAACCACTGCGGCGCACACGAGCGAGTCTGATGGCGGACGGCGTTTCGATTATGGATGGCTGCGTGCGGCTGGATCGGCAGCATTCATCATTGGCACGACGCTGAGCGGTTGGGCCGCCGGGAGAGCCGGTTTGCCAAGCATAATCTGGATCAGCGGGACGCTCCTTGTCATTGGCGGCATCGCGGCGCTCATTCTTCCGATGCTCCCCATCGGAGATGTCGCTCGTAATGGGTTCCGACCTCCGATCGTGCGCGATTGGGCTCTGTTACTGCGCCTCGCCGTCTATCGTCGTGTGCTCATCATCGCAGCCTTGGTCGAGGGAAGTCACGCCCTGCACGATGCGTTTTCGGTGATCCGTTGGCTGGCAGCAGGCACAGACTTATCGATCGTTGGCCTTCTCTGGTCCGAATCGGTCTTGTCGGAGGTGGTTGTCTTCTTGGTGGTTGGCCCACGGCTAGTACGACTATTCGGCCCAGGTGGCGCGTGCGCCTTGGCTGCCGGGGCTGGAGTGATCCGGTGGACCGTTGTGGCATTCACCACCTCCCCGGTCCTGTCGGGGTTTGTGCAGCCCCTGCACGGCCTTACATTCGCCCTCCTGCACTTGGCCTGCATGCGGCTGATCGTAGAGGTGGTGCCGGTCCGGTTGGCCGCGACGGCACAATCGATCTACGGCACATTGTGCGTTGGTTTGGCGACCGCGCTACTCACGCTGGCTTCTGGCCTGCTCTACGCGCGAATGGGTGGACATGCGTTTCTTGTCATGGCCGCACTCTGTCTATTGGCGTTACCGCTGTCGGCCGGGCTACGTCTCCCTCCTGAGCAGGCATGAGACCGGTCAGCTAGGGGTCACTTCAGCCGCGCTCACTGACGACGAGTTTGCAACGGCGCAGACTAATTCACGGCTTCTCAATCTGCCGGTGCCTAATTTCCTGCCCATGATTTGGCAGACAATCTCAGGCGCTTGCTGCCAATCGTCATTGGACGGATCAATCGGCGTTGCAATCGTCACTAGTGAATCTCCGCTATCGCGCACGGTCATGAAGACAGGAAAATGTAGGCCAGCGTCGCGCATGGCCACACCGATGTCGTTCACGAGTTCAGGTAGCGAGTGTCGGATGATCTCTCGCTGAGCGTCGAGATCGTTCTGTGAGGTTGTGTGCATTGGTGTCCTCCGTGTGTGGAGGTATTTATCGTCGGACTAGCCTCGCTTCCGCATCTGAACAGCAGGATGACCTTCATGCGTTCTATCGGTTATTGCCTCGCCCTTCTCGCCGTGCTCACCATCCCAGTGGCAGCACAAACACGCATTGACTCCATCAGTACCACATTTCGCTGGTTCGGACCGAACGACAAGATCATTGTCGAGCGATACGACGATCCAAGAGTCGCAAATGTCTCGTGCTATATGTCACGTGCCGATACCGGCGGGATTAAGGGTGGGCTAGGGTTGGCCGAGGACCCAAGTCGGTTTTCAATCGCTTGTCGAGCGGTCGGGCCGATTGTCGTGCCGCCAGGGTTGCCGAAGTCCGAGGTAGTAGCATTCGCCTCGGCCTCGCTGTTCTTCAAGACGTTCCAAATCCATCGCGCCATCGATGCGGAGAAGAATGTGCTGGTCTACACTGTCGTAAGCACGAAATTGATCAATGGCTCGCCGTTCAACAGTATCAGCGTCGTGCCGGCCGGGATTCGATAGATGCGCTCTTCCCCACATACTTCTGCGTGAGCGGTCAGCCACTTTGCCGGTCGGCACACTATGGTCGGCGTATCTATCGGCTGAGCGGCGATCTACCATTGAGATGCCAAGGACTGGGTAGGCGCAGGAGCGAGCCCATCAACAAGATCAGGATCGTCAGAACGACTTATTGCTTCTGCCGCTGGTCTGAAGGTATGCACATATTGGCTTGAACTCCATGCTGAAAGAGCGCATCTCCTTCCTTGCCCCATAGCCGAATCACGCCACAGCGATAAAGATCGGCGCTGCCAATCCAGGTGAAGACAAAGAGACGAGATGACCGATTCACTATCTGATGACGCACGCCTCCGTGCAACCGAGGCGCAGATGCGCCGTGCCCTCGGGCTCCACAATACAACTCCAATGCAAGCGGCGACCATTCCTCCCACGACCTCGCCGGGCGCATCATCGCCACAACGTCGGCGTTTCGTCCGTGATGGCGAGGTTCCTGTCTCGCGTCCTTCACCGGGATCGGGACGGTGGTGCCGGCACCAACAAGCTCGACGCAACGAGGCCGGCTCTGCGGGAGCAGGTCGAGGCCAGAGAGCGTGCGGAACACCTTCTCCAGGAGGCTGAGGCGACCGTCCGAGACCTCCAGACCAAGCTGGCCCACGAGCGCATCGCGCACGAGGAAGCGGTCCGTCGTGTGGAAGGCGAGATGCGGGTTGTCGAACAGGCGCTCCAACGGGTGCAGGACGAATTGGCGACCGAGCGGGGATGCCGGCAGAAGGCCGAGCAGGAGCGCGATGACGCCATTGCAGCCCGCCAGGAGGCCGAGGAGCGGCTGCGTGACGCGATGGAGAGCAAGGAGGCGCCGGAAAATCCTGTGGCCCCTAGCCCCGTCAGATCGGCGCGAAGAGCGACGCACGCCGGCCCAACCCGTGTGGCCACGAACCCTGAGCCTGTAGCAGGCGAGGAGGCCAAGGCTGGAAGGATGGTGCCACCCACGGACGCCGGCACGACCTCTGTGAAGCAGCCCCGTCGGCGTGGCCGACCGCCAAAGGCCGAGCCACTGGAAGAGTTCGTAGAATGGTGGAAGCCGGGCTGGCACGAGAGGTTCCGGTAGGTACTCAGCCATTTCTGGCATCCATCGCCCGCGATCGATCGAGTGATCCCTTATCGAAGGAGCGCACATCAGTAGATCGCTCCTTTGCCGATAGAGCCTCCAACGAGTAAAGAACAGCAAGTAGAATAGCCACTCGACCAGACGGAGCCGACCGTGTCATTTGATATTAGAGTCCACATCAATGAACCCGCACGATCAAAGCTGGCAATCGAGCTTTGGCAAGGCGATGAATGCGTTGGACGCTCCGAGATGGATGCAGATGGTGTGGATCGGTTCATTGCTCATCTAGCCCAGCAACGCGAAAAGCTCGACAAGAAGATTCCCATGGTGCTGGAAGACGGTGAAAGGATCAGGGGCCAAAGAGAGCCGGAGTGGATGTGTGTTTTCGCGAAGGAGACGGATGATCAAGTCTTGGCCCTACGGCACGCTGGTTTTGGATGGCTGGGATTTCAGCTTTCGGTGAAGACGGGGCGAGCTATGGCAACCGCATTGCTGAATGGTTCATCACGCAAACTTAATGAGATCATCGAACGACGGGGCCTGCACTGATTATGCCTCCGCAGCGAGCGCTGTGGCGGCAGGACATCCCAAGGCAGAAAGCATGATCGCCTTCTGCCGTTGCTCTGCGACGCTACGCGGAATCGGGCGTTCACCAAACCCAAGGAATCAATCGGTGCCGGACCCTGTGCCGATATTCACCGTAATCGGGCAATCCACGCTCAAGCACCTGTTCTTCGTTGAGGATACGAGCGATGAGTAGGGGCAAGAACACAGGAACGAAAGCCAACGTCCACAGCGATCCGAGGGCGAGCGGCGTGCCGATGAAAAGAAACAAAGCGCCAAAGTACATCGGATGACGGACATATCCGTACATACCATCAGAGACTACTTTTTGTCCCTCTTCCACACGGACGTTGGCGGCAGCGTAGGTATTCACTTTCGACACGAGATACAAAATGTAAAAGGAGAGTGCAACGAGCGCATCGCCTATGATCGAAACCTGCCACGACATCAATGACCAGCCGAAGCGGACATCCAGCGGCGGCACGACAACGAGAACGATGCACGCGGCGAAGAGGAAAGCCATCACGACTTTCTGGGTGAACTCTTTCTCATGACGAATGCCAGCTTCGGTGCGTCGTTTCAGTAAACCGGGATCGTGCTTTGCCAGAGACACCGTGTAGGTGCCGGAGCACAAAACGAACACGGCTACATATGCCCATCCTTGCCAGTACCGGAAGGTCCCCGCAGGGACGAAAATCAGCGCCAGCAAGACAAGCATCCCCAGAACGGAAGATCGGACTAGGGCCTGTCATCAATTGAGCCAAACGACGCAGGCGACGAGCTGGACGGCAGCGAGAAAGTTCCGCGCGGTCTTCTCATAACGAGTGGCGATGGCACGAAACTGCTTGATCTTGGCGAAGAAGTTCTCGATCAAATGGCGCGCCGCATAAAGCTCGCGGTCATAGCTGCGCGGCGAGGGCCGGTTGTTTCGTGGCGGGATCACTGCGGTCTTGCCCGCGGCCGCCAGCGGCTCAAGCACGCGCGCATCGGCGTCGAACGCCTTGTCGGCGATCAGCGTATCAGCCTCCATCGTGGGCAGCAGGTGGTCCGCCCCCTCCAGATCGTGTGCCTCGCCGCCGGTCAGGAAGAAGCCGATCGGGTTGCCCAACGCGTCGACCAGGGCGTGGATCTTGGTGCTCAGTCCGCCGCGCGAGCGCCCGATCGCCTGGTCCTCGCCGGCTTTTTTTCGGCGCCGGCGCTGTGCTGATGGGCGCGCACGATGGTGCTGTCGATCATCGCATATTCGTTGTCGGCGTCCGCGGCGAGATGTTGAAACACTCGCTCCCACACACCGCTTTTGGCCCAACGGCTGAACCGCAGGTGGACCTTTGTCCCGTCACCGAACCGCTCCGGCAGATCGCGCCATGGCATCCCGGTACGGTAACGGTACAGCACCGCCTCGACGAACAGCCGATTGTCCGCCGCGGTCACTCCGACCGAGCCGTCGCGTCCGGGCAACAGGTGCTTGATCCGTTCCCACTGATCGTCACGCAGTCCGAACCGCCGCATCGGTCAGCCCCCCAACAAGCTGACCGCCCATGAATTGAAGAAACCGCCGCGCCGGAATTGGTTACGTATCACCCAGCGCCGATTGACGGCTGAGTGTGGCAATCGGGACTCACCGACCCAATACGGTGTGTGGGTGGCGCCCACCGACCGAAACCGGCTAATTGATGACAGGCCCTAATCGTCTATAGAGCGGGTTCATGTTGCTGATGGACCGTAGACGTGTTGGAATTGCCGGAGCTATCCACGGATCGCGAGGCCGTCAATCGCTACGATTGTGCGACGGGAACCGATTCGGGAAAATGGTCGAGCACATCATCGATGGCGACCCAAGAATGCCGCGTCCGCTCCCACACTGACCGCGTGGGCTTGGCGAATGACGGGTCATCAAACGCCGGTCATAGGGTTCCTCCATTCGGCCGTGGTCATCGCACCCCCGTGCCAGACGAAGGCATAGCGCAATCTGTCACTATTCTGACAACCTCCTGACACAAGATGCCACGTAGGCTGGTCCCACAGTTGGTCGGAGGTCATCGCCATGTGTGGAGGCTCGGACGATGGGTTGAGGTTTCTCGGCCTGCTCGGAGACCCGCTGATCCGACTTGTGATGGCCAGCGATGGGGTTACCGAGCAGGAGATGATCGCCCTGATGGATCAACTCCATCGAGCCCTGGCAGGCCGCGAGCGTTTGTTAGAACCCACGGGCTGACGGGTGCCGGGAGCGGCCAGCCGAACGGCGCCGAAGTTTGGGCCTGCTCTTTTCCACAGTGCCCACAGGGTTATCTTCAGAGTTGTTCCACCAAACTGTGAACAACTGGGAATGCAAACGGCTAGCAGCGGTTCGCTGGAGGCTGCTATCAGAGAGTGTTCCGAGCCAGAGACATATGATTGAGTTTACTAACCATCCGTGTCACCGAGCTACTGACCGAGGCCATAGATCGCCATGACAAATCGCCGCACACTCCTGGTCTTCACCGCAGCCTCATTGCTCCAGGTGGCCGGTCCGCTGGCGCGCTCAGCGTGCGCCCAAGGGGCGACAGGTAAGGCCAGCGCATTCGTCAAGAGCACTGGCGATAAGCTAGTCAATGTCGTGAATGGACCGCAGAGCGACCGCGAGAAGCGTGCGAAGCTGATGCAGATCATCGACAACGCCGTGGACGTTGATGGCGTGGCCCGTTTCTGTCTCGGGCGGTTCTGGCGAAATGCATCGGCGGAGCAGCAGCAACGCTATACCCAACTGTTCCATCAGGTGCTGGCCAACAACATCACTGCCAAGCTGGGCGCGTATCGCGGTGTGCGATACACCGTGGGCCGGGCAGAGCAGCGTGAGGACGATGCCGTGGTGTCAACAGTGGTAGAACGCCCGAATAATCAGCCGGCCAGCGTAGACTGGACCATTAGCAACCCGGCCAGCGACCCCAAGATCATCGATGTCGTCGCTGCGGGCACGTCGCTGCGCCTGACGCAACGCGAGGACTATGCGTCGTTTTTGAGCAGCCACAGCAGCAACATCAACACTCTGATAGACGCTATGCGCCAGCAGGTTGCCCAAGCAGGAGGCTGACGCTCCCCCTAGATTGAGCAATCGCCATGCTGACTGGCGGCACCTTGCATCGAGAACGGCGGGCGATTGTCACTGGCTTGTCGATGATCGGCTAACCCGCATTTCTCACGCTGAGGAAGCCAGGCTGATCGGCGGACGAGGGGAAGAGTTGGCGAGCTGGCGGTGCAGCGGCCTCGAAGGGAAGCGGCATAGTATGGACGAGGGCGTTTGGCGGAATGCGCCGCGAAGCTGCTGAGCGTATCGATGTTGCCTGTGCGGTGTCTGTTTCGTGTCAGGCTACGGCATTGCGTAATCGGACATGGGCCAGGGCGAATTCGTTCTGCCAAGGACAGGCGGAAGCCATGGCGAACTTGATGCGCCGCACGCTGACGCGCACCAGGGCACCGAGTTTCAGCAGTTTGAGGCGGATGGTGCCGCAGGTGGCATCGGCGAACTGCGTATGCGCCAAGCCGATGCGCCGCAGCGCGCAGAGCAGGACGTAAGCCATGGCAGCGAACCACGGGCGGAGCTGGTTTGCACGCATGGTGGCGGCTGAGGTGCGATCCGCGAACAGATCGAGCTGGCACTCCTTGATCCGGTTCTCCATCTCGCCGCGGGCGCAGTAGATCGTCTCATAGAGGTATTGGGCAGCAACCTCACTCGACTTGAGCGAGGTGACAACGAAGCGGGGATTGGCCTCAGCGCGGGTGACTTCCGCCTTGCCGATGACGCGGCGGTTGCGGCTCCAGCTATCGAGCGTCGACCAGATGAAGTCCTTGAAGCGGCGTGCCGCCCTGCCGGTCCGCAGACTGTCCAGGGCGGCCAGCATCATCTCGTCCTTGATCGCCGCTTCCAGCCGTTCGTTGCGTGCCAGTCCGAACAGGAAGTCGACGCGATTGGCCTCGCACCACGCCATCAGCGCCTCACGGGCAAAGCCGGAATCACCGCGCAGCAGGATGCGTGTCCGTGGCCAGCGGCGGCGGATCTGGGCCACGATCCGCGCAACCTCATCAATCGCTCCAGCCGCGCCATCGATGTTGGAGCGTCGCAGCCTGGCCACCAGCAGATGCCGGCCGCAGAAGATGTAGAGCGGCAGATAGCAGTAACAGTCCCCCGGGTCCGGCTTCGCCGGCCCGAGGACAGGCTCCATAGCCGTGGAAGAACCGGCCTTCCTGATGTCCATGCAGCGGATCGTCCGTCGCGTCGAGGTCGAGAATGATCTGCTCTGGCGGGCGTCGATGCGCCTCCAGGAACACCTCGACAAACAACCGCTCGATCGCCGTCGGATCGTGGCTCACTTTATGATACCGCGTCGCGGTTGGCCGGCTCAGTTCCAACCGGTTCAGCGTCGACTTGCCCGCCAGCGGCGCGCAATCCGACCGCTTCGCCGAGAGCTTGCCCGCGAGAACCGCCAGCACTGGATCGTGCCGCAGTTCGTCATGATCGTTCAGGTCCTCGTAGCCCAACGCGATGCCGGCCACCCGTTGCAGCACCAGCGTATCGACCGCGTGCTCGATCAGTTCTGGCGTCCGTGCGTCGGTGAAGCACGCGGCAAACCGCTCGGTCAGCCGGATCGCACGGTCCGTCTCGCCCAGCAGCAACGCACCCGCATCGCAGGTGATCGCGCCGCCGTCGAAGCCCGCCACCACCTGACGGCCTTCAACAGGTGCAAATTCAAACAACGTCGCGCTACACTCTGTCAGCACCGGGGAAATCCTCCGCTTCGTCTCAAGTCTTTGTCGCAGAAGAACTTTCGCCGATTCAGAGCCTCGGTGCACCGACTATGTGTGAGAATTGCGGGCTAGGCCGTCCCAACAAGAGCGCCAGTGCGCCGCGCCGTTGTGGGCACTTTGGTGGCATCCTTCCCAGCGTCCGCCAATATTTTCTTGAGATCGCGCAGGAAGGCCGTGCCCGAAACGGTGCGCTGGACCAAGACGCTGCGCCGGTCCAACGGGTCCTTCTTTCGACGCACCAAATCGAACTCGGAGAGACGATCGAGCGCACGAGTGATCGCTGGCTTCGACACATTCAGTTTGGCAGCCAGTCCACGAACCGTTTGCGCCTCATCCTCCAAGTAGCTTGTCAAGAAAACGCCCAGTTGACGCGCAGACAGGTCGGGACCGTCGCGGCGCACGAGCGCGATGATGGTCTGACGCAGCACGTCAACCCTTTTTTCGACCAATTCCGTGGCCATCTGCTTGCACTCCCCATGCCCGTTGCGATCCTGCGATGGACCATTCTCTTTAACGAAATCACGTTTTTGGGATGATGCGAAGGCGATAATTGCCTGTGGCTGACGCCAAACAGCGAGGCGATCCTTGATGCCGCGAGAGAATGTCGGCATATCGGCCCGCGACGGCGAGGTTCCCGTCGCCATGAGCCGGATCAAGATGACCGCTCCGGTATCAATAAGCTCGACGCAACTAGGCACACTTTGCGGGAGCGGTTTGCAGCAAGAAAGCACGCGGAACATCTGCACAATGTGGCCCTGAACGGCTCGCCGAACTGGCGATCGAACGGGACTGCTGGCAGAGCGCCGAGCGGGAGCGCGATAAGGCCGCTGGAGCCCGCCGAGGCCATGGGTGGCTGGCGAGAGGTGCTGGTGACCAGGATGCTCAGAGGGTATCCCAGGCGGCTGGGACACCGATATTTTGAAGCCGGGACACTACCGGCCGGCTGGCATGCACACACTAGGTATCCGGTTCATCAAACCTGGAGACCCTGGGCGCGTCGGTAGCACCAGAAGAGTTGCATTTGGTGGTCACCTGCATTCGGGGCAATCGCTTGAATGTCGGGAGCTTCCGGCTCGGTTGAAATTCGGATTCATCGGGGGCCTCACATTCCGCCCCGTGGGACCGCTGCTCGGCGGTGTCATTGTCGGCCCCTGGTGGCCGCCACGCCTGCTGCTACGTTGGTCGCCCATGACACACTGGGCGCGGCAGGTCAGCGTCTGCTCGACGACCGCATGCTCAACGTAGTCCTCGTGCTGGTGCTCGCGACGGCGATCCTTGGTCCGATGCTGACCGAGCACTTCGCTTCCCGTCTCATAATCGGGGCGCGTCGCTGGCATCGCCTTGATCGCGCTCGCCGTCGCGTGCTGGCCGGGGCCGCCGGTGGCCGGCTTGTTGATCTATGTCGCGGTCGTCGCCTTGTATCTCGCCTATGTCGGCTTCGCAGTCGGCTTGACTGGCATCCTCCTTTGGCTCGCTGTGGCCCTGCACCTTGTCTTAACGGCACTCTTAGCGGGGGCATCCATAAGAAAGTTCCGAGACTAAAGTTCCTTGACAATAAACCGGCGGTACGTCCATGTGCTTGACCATTTTCCTGAAAGGTCGAGCGCACGATCATAGCGATTGACGGGTTCGCGATGAGTGGATCAGCGGCATAATCACGCGGTCCGTCACGCCGCCTTTGCGTCACCTCGGCCACCCACGATCTGACGAGAAATCTCGGCTCAAAAGTCCGCGCCACACAAATAGCGCAGGAGGCCGAGGCGACCGAGCGCCATGAAAGCGGGTGATCTAAGGAGGCCGCTGGACGGCCCGGCTGGTCGATCGTGTCGATCTACCGCCACGAGGTGATCCGTGGCACCAGGGGCGGCGCCAAGCGTACGGATCACACGACCCGTCACGCCGCCTTGGCGTATAGCGTCATACCCTTCTCGTCGTACGTGTAGATGACCGAGCCGTACCTTGCGGTGACGGTGGAACTGCTGAAGCCGATCAGCCCGTCCTCAGGTCCATTCCCCTTGTTCTTCGAAAACAACGTCGTTCCGTGTTCATCGAACACCTGGATCAACGATCCGCGTTCGAGTGCGCTTCCAATAGCCATGGCAAGTCTCCCAGAAGGTCATTCAGAACTGAGCCGGAATGATACCACTGATCCGTATTTTGTCGAGCATCGTAGGGACAGGGGCACGGTGCTGCTGGCGGGCAGAATCATCGGGCGACCGGCCCTCGCGCGACTTGGGAGAGCACATGGCCCCGCGACCAAGGCGATGGCTGGAAACCACATAAATACTGAGCAGAGCGCGGCGTCCCGTAAACGACTGTTTCTGAGTGACCCCCTGAGCAGGTCTGATTTGCTAAGGAACTGATGGTAAAACGATCCCGGAACTGTATCCTGAAACAACTCTCCCGATTGTTCGGGGGTAGGACGAGTTTTGGGAGACTTCCGATGCTGGTGGGCTATGCTCGCGTCTCGACCGATCTGCAAAGCACCGATGGACAGATCGACGCGCTCAATGCTGCCGGCTGCGAGCGCGTGTTCGAGGAATTGATGAGCGGCACCCGCGCCGATCGCCCGCAGCTTGCAGCCGCCTTGGAGTATGCCCGCGAAGGGGATGTGCTGGTCGTCGCCCGCCTCGACCGACTGGCGCGATCGATGCGCCAGCTTCTGACCACGGTGGACACCTTGGCCGCACGCGGCATCGGTCTGCGCTCCCCTGCACGAGAACATTGACACCGTGAGCGCAACCGGCAGGCTTGTCTTCCACATCTTCGCCGCCCTGGGGCAGTTCGAGGTGGAGCTTCTGCGGGAGAGAACAAGGATCGCGCTGGCGGCCGGTCGCGCCCGTGGTCGCATCGGTGGCCGTCCACCGGCATTGAACGCCATCAAGGTCAAGGCGGCGAAGGCGATGCTGGCATCCGGCACCATGACAGCGGCCGAGGTCGCCCGGCAGATCGGGTGCAGTTCCTCGACGCTGTATCGGCATGTCCTCGGTGGACGCACCGCCGTGGCCGAGAGCGCGATATCAGCCACATTGATCTGATTGGGTTGAGCGGCAGCCCTCAGCCGTGGCGGCCTCGGATCACGGCGACCACGGTGCCACCAACCTTCCGCAAGAACGCCGGTATCGGCCCCTGATCGCCGAGGTCAAATGGCGTGCTTCCTTAATCGGGCCGCTGATCATTCTTCGCTGTGGCGGAACGGGCCAAGCGTCCGGCGCCGTAGTGACCATGGCCCATTAATCCACGAACGGTCGGAGTACTTTGTCGTCTGTGGCTCGTGCTGCGCTGCGGATGCTGAAACTCGGCAAGGGGGGAAGTAGATGGCAGACCGTCTCAAGGAAAGGGTCGCGCTGGTGACTGGCGCTGCCACCGGCATTGGGCGGGCCACAATCGACCGTCTCACGAGCGAGGGAGCGATTGTCATCGCCGGCATCGCCGACGACAGCCAAAGGCACGACATGGCTTCGTTCGAGGCAGTGATGCTGGACGTTCGATCAGAAGCGGATTGGGGCCGCGCTGTGGCCCACGTCGAGCAGCAGCACGGAGGTCTCGACATCCTCGTGAACAACGCTGGGATACATAGACTGGCCACTGCCCTGGAAACTACCCAGATGGTCTGGGACGAAGTCATGTCCGTCAATCTTTGGGGTAGCTTCCTCGGCTGCAAGACGGTGATTCCGGCCATGCAGCGGCGCGGTGGCGGTGCGATAGTCAATCTCTGCTCCATAAACGCGATCACTGGCGTGGCCGGATCGATTGCCTACAGTACGTCTAAAGGTGGGGTGCTGACCATGACAATGGCGCTTGCCATCGAGCATGTCAGCGACCGAATACGGGTCAACTGCGTTTGTCCTGGGCTGCGCATTCCGATGAAGTCGGCCGCTGATTCCGATCGAAACTGGCCACCGATTCCGACTGAAGCCGGCCGGTGATTCCGACGAAGTCGGCCAGGGTGGCGGAACGGACCGCGAGCCGGTGAATGGGGTCAGTTTGCGATGGCCTCGTCAAGCTTGGCGGTCTTCGCGGCGCGGAGTTTGCGCAGGGATTCCCCCTTCAGCTCTAGCCTGTGTGCGCTGTGGACGAGGCGGTCGAGGACCGCGTCGGCAATCGTGGGGTCGCCGATATGGCATGCCAGTTGTCGATTGGCGGTTGGCTGGTGACCACGGTGGAAGTACGGCCGTGCCGATCGTCGATGATTTCCAGCAGATCGCGTCGCTGCTCGGCGGTGAGCGGTGTCAGCCCCCAGTCATCGAGAATGAGCACTTGCACGCGCGCCAGGCTCTTGAGCATGCGGGCATATCGTCCGTCACCGCGTGCGAGGCCAAGTCCTTCGAGCATGCGTGGCACGCGCTGATAGAGCACTGAGCGGTTATCGCGACAGGCCCGGTGACCGAGAGCACAGGCGATCCATGTCTTGCCGACGCCTGTGGGGCCGGTGATCAGCAAATTCTGTTGGCGTTCAATCCACTCTCCCTGTGCCAGCCGTTGGAATAAGGCTCCGATCGAGCCCGCGATGTGCGCGGTAATCGACGTCCTCAGGGCTTGCCATCTGGCGCAGGCCGGCGAAGCGCAGTCGCGTCTTCAGGCGCTTGTTGTCGCGTTCCAGAACTTCGCGATCGACTAGCATCGCCAGACGATCCTCGAAGGTGAGTTGCGTGCTGTCGGCTTGTCGTTGCTGTTCTTCGAGTGCGCGGATCATGCCGACGAGGCCGAGGTCTCGTAGGCGATCGATGGTTGGATGGTTCAGCATTCACTATCTCCTCAATGGTAATAGCCGCCTCCACGGATGTTGCCGTGCTGGATGGGCGGCACATCCGGCACGGATTGAGGGCGATAGGCACGATCCAGGTTGTTGCGCAGGATCGAGACGACGGAGCCGTAGGTGCGCGCGCCGATATCGATCCCGCGCTGACACGCAGCCTCGACGCGATCGGTGCCGTAGCTGCGCACCAGACGGAGGATGCCGAGACAGGCGCGGAAGCCCTGCTCGGGGTGAGGTTTGGCGGCGAGGATCATCTCCACCAGGTGCGCTGTGGCGGGACCGATCCGGGTGGCCTCGCGTCGCAGCCTGGCTGGCGTCCAGTCGGCGTGGCGACGATGTGCGCTCGGCATGTGGTCTGGCACAGTCGTGTGCCGATGCCGCATCGGATTGCGGACGTGCACGGCAACGCGGACACCGTGATGGAAAACCTCCACTGTGCGATCGGTGATGCGGGCCTCCACCACCTCGCGGATCAGCCGGTAGGGCACCGAATACCAATGCCCGTGCACCTCGATGTGATAGTCGAGGCCGGCCCGACAGCGCTTCCATTCGGCATATTCGAAGGGTTCTGCCGGCAGCGGCTGCAGGGCCGGGCGTTCGATCGCCTCGAACAGCGCGCGCCGGCTGCTGCCGATCCGGCGCATGGTGCGGGCGCTCAGTTCGTCGATCAGCTCACCGATTGCGGCATTGAGTTCGCCAAGCGAGAAGAACCGGCGACGGCGGAGCTTGGCCAATACCCATCGCTCCACCACCAGGACGGCGACTTCGACTTTTGCCTTGTCGCGCGGCTTGCGCACGCGCGTTGGCACGATCGCCGTGCCGCAATGCGCCGCCATATCCTGATAGGTGCGATTGATCCCCGGCTCATAGCGGCTCGCGGCGATGACGCCGGCCTTGAGGTTGTCGCAGACGATCTGACGCGTAACGCCACCGATGAAGTTCAGCGCGTTGACGTGGCAGCCGATCCAGTCCGCCAGGCTCTGCGACCACCGCGCCTCGGCATAGGTGTAGTTCGATGCGCCGAGCGCGGCGACGAAGATCTGCGCCGGCCGTACTGTGCCGGTGATGGGATCGGTGACCGGCACAGTCTGACCGGCATAGTCCACGAACAGCCGTTCGCCGGCGACATGGGTCTGGCGCATCGTCGGCGAGATGCCCACGCGCCAATCTCGATAGAGATCGCAAAACCGGCTGTAGCCATATCCATCCGGTTGTCCGGTGCGATACTCCTCCCACAACAGCAGCAACGTGACGCCGGGGCGGCGCAGTTCGGCGTGCAGCCGTGCCCAGTCCGGCTGCGGCCGTGGACTCTCCTGCACAGCGAATGGCGGGCTGAACAGCCGCCGCTCCAATGCAATGTCGCCCAGCTCGTCAGGCATCGGCCAGGTGATGCCGACTACCGCAGCGCGCCGAAGATACTCCGCCACGGTGGAGCGGCTGATCCCCAGCGAGGCGGCGATGTGGCGCTCGCTGACACCCGCAGCGTGCTTGAGGCGCAGAACTTCTCGGACCTGACGCATCGGCAGTCTCTGAGCTGGCATGGCGCTCCCCGGTGTTTGCTCCGGTGAGCGTGCCCTCGGTTGACGACTGCTCGTGGTCTGCCTCGCCACCCCTCAGGGGGTGGCCCACTTCATCGGAATTGGTGGCCGGCTTGCGTCGGAATCAGTGCCCGGAATGGATCGGAATCACTGGCCGCTTTGCCTCGGAATACGCAGTCCTGGGCCGGTTGAGACACCGATCATCCAAGCGATTGTTGAGCGGAAACCTGACCCGAAGGCTTTTAGGACCGTCCTCGCGGCCACGCAGCCAATGAACCGTATTGGAGCGCCTGAAGAGATAGCGTCTGTCATAACGTTCCTCGCGAGCGACGATTCGTCGTTCATGACGGGCCTTGCAATACCCGTCGATGGTGGACGCAGCATTCGCTGAATAGGAACCGGCCGTATCAGAGGATCGATTGGCGGCCCTTGTAGCGGCCTTCGCGCTTGGCTCGCGCTATCCCCAAGGCTGGCGCTCCCGCATGGCTCCGACGCTTGGTCCCCCGACAGCACGTATCATTCCCGATCTTTGAGGTGGATCACGCCTTCGACAACTACCCGCACACCTGAACCTCGCCGACGCCAGGGCCGAACCACTCGGCCCAGAGTTCCTCATTCGCGATTGTCCCACTATCGCGTGGCATTCCGGGGCGACGAAGTGGCTCAGCTTCAGTGAAGATGTCCCGACTTCGGAAAGCGATCGGGCTGTAGACAAGCTGGAAGTCATGGAGCTTCGGTGTCTCTGCACCCCGAAACCACGGGCAATCAAGAGATCGCTCCTTCGCCGCTGTCCAACGCGGTATGTGATCGAGCCCCCAACGCCGTGCCAAATGCTCGCCAACGGCACCGATATAGGCGTCCAAACGCTGATCGCCGGTCAGCGCCGGTTCGCGTTCGATCATGCTCTGTCGTTCGTCGCCGGCTGCATAGAATTCATCAAGGAATTCGTTGAGCGTGACCCAGAAATCGCCACCAGCACGATGTTGCTCGACCGCCTCTGCCAGGGTGTGCGGATGCATTGGTTGGCTACGGTCCACCAACTGCCACCTTACCCACCGTCAAACGATCCCTCAACTCTTCGGTTTTGCGCTGCAGCTCCGTGTCGCTCACGCTCTCCATTGTCGGCTCAAGATGGCTGATTTGAGCGAGCCGAACCGGCATCGCCGGGGTCAGCTTGGGCCGCGCTGGTCTCCCTGGCATGTTGTCCACCATTGTGTTCGGGATCACGTTCACACTCGCATTTCTCGCGCACCTTCGAGAACAGGCGGAGATCGGCCGGCCGTATCAAATCGTCATCGAGGTCGTAGAGCTTGTCATACTCGCATTCGATGTCGAGCGGTCCGAGGTGGATGGACCAATCATCGGTCTCCACCAGATCAACACCGATGCCCCAATAGTTGAGCGCCAGATCGAAGCAGAACTCCTGCTTGCCGATCTCGCCAGACGGTCGAGTTTGGTTACCGTGAATTGATCCCCTTCCCGGACGTAATCGAGGGCCGCTTCTATCTGCTGACGCTCGGCAACAGATGAGACCTGCTCAACAAAAATCTTCTCACAGCCGGTGTTCTGAAGCTCGCGCATCTGGGCCTCCAGTCCGGCCACCTGAGCGGCCGAAGATGTGCGCGCGTAGCCGACGATCATCGAAAGTTTGTCCCATACGGCCTATGGGGTCATGACATTACCGAACCGAAAATCTGTCGAACTATTCGTGTGAGACAGTTTCCGTAATCTGCGATACAGGCTGTCGATTGGTTTAGCAGCTTGACTTGCTGGAATCCGACCTGTCACGGTCGTGGCTTAGCTAGGGGGCGTCGATTTTCCGACCAAGAAGCTGGATTTCTCAAGCTGAGACATGACATTATGGCCGTGGAGGCCGACGCGATCTGGAGGGACGCATGACCGCGCCGCAAACCGACGCGACAACGGATCTTGAGAGCATCATCGCGTTACAGCAGAGGCTAGACGCGGCGCTGGCCCGTGAGGCCACGCTGGTTGCGGAACTCGCTGTGCGGACTGTCGCGCGCAGCAGCGAATACGGCGAACGGATCGAACACCAGCGTGCCACTATCGACGTACTGAAGGTGATGTCGGCCTCGCCGGGCAACCCGCAGCCGGTGTTCGAACTGATCGTTCGCCGAGCGAGAGAACTATGCAATAGCCAAGCAGCCATGATTTACGAATATGACGGCGAACTGGTCCACATACGCGCGGATGACGGTGCCAGAGAAGTACCGGGAGCGGCCGATTACTTCGCGGCATTCCCCATGAAGCCGATCCGTGGGTCGTTTGCATGCCGGGCAATTTTGGACGAACAGATCATACACATACGCGACGTACCGGCAGAGCGGGAACGAGCAGAGGTTGTGAAGGGTGTGGGGATTGGGTCTGCCCTGGCAATCCCGCTGCTGCGAGATGGTGCTGCGATCGGCGCATTCATCATCGACTCTATCGAGCTTGGCGGCTACTCCGAAAGTCAGGTTGCGCTGCTGGAAACCTTCGCGGAACAGGCAGTGATTGCGATCTCCAGCGCCGAGACCTATCGTACGCTGCAAACTCGCACCGCCGACCTCCAGGAGTCGCTCGAATATCAGACCGCAACCGGCGACGTGCTGAAGGTTATCAGCCGCTCGACGTTCGATCTGCAACCCGTGTTGGACACGCTGGTAGAAACTGCCGCACGGCTTTGCGAGGCAGACCAAGCGGCGATCTCCCGTCGCGAAGGTGAGTTGGCGCGGTTCGCGGCGAATTATGGATTTCCACCAGAATACGAGGCTGCGGTAAAAGGCTTCGGGGATTTTACATTGGACCGAAACTCGCCGCTTGCCACACATAGAGCCATGACTGAGGGTACGCGTCGTACACATTCATGACGTGACCGCTGTTCCACGTTATTCGGAAATATCCATAAGGCTTGGCAAGCAACGGACCACGCTCTGCGTGCCGTTGTTACGCGAAGCCGAATCGATCGGTGTCATCCTGCTCGCGCGCCGGCGGGTCGAGCCGTTCACCGACCGGCAGATCGAACTTGTCACCACCTTCGCCGATCAGGCGGTGATCGCGATGGAGAACACGCGGTTACTGACCGAACAGCGCGAGGCGCTAGAACAGCAGGCTGCGACCGCCGAGGTGTTGCAGGTGATCAACGCGTCACCGGGCAACCTCGCGCCAGTGTTCGATGCGAGGCTGGAAAAGGCGATGCGGCTGTGTGACGCGGCTTTTGGTAATCTTGCCATTTTCGATGGCACGCACTTTCAGTTGGTGGCCACTCACTATGGAGGGGCCGAATATTCCCCGATCGCGACCTCGATTGTACCTAATCCAGGCAGCGCACTGGAGCGCGTGGTCAAGGGGGAGCGCGTGGTGCAAATCGTCGATTTGGTCGATACAGACGCTTATCGTAAACGGATTCCCTCGCGTGTGGCACTTGTTGAACGTCTCAAGGCCCGCGCCGCGCTTTGGGTAGCATTGCATAATGACAATGCAGTCGTCGGGGTCTTCGTCATTTTTCGCCGAGAGGCGCGGCCATTCTCTAACAAGCAGATAGCCCTGCTGGAAAATTTCGCCGCTCAGGCGGTGATCGCGATGGAGAACGCGCGACTACTCGACGAGATTCGCCAGCGCCAGGAGGAACTGCGTGTCACCGTCGAGAACATGGGCGACGGCGTTGCCATGTTCGACGAAACGCCGCGTCTGGTGGCTTGGAACCGCAAATTTCAGGAAATGCTCGACGTACCTGACGAAGTCCTTGCTAAGCGTCGGACCTATGCTGACTATATCCGCTATCTCACCGAGCGCGGCGAGTATGGCCCGGACGCCGACGCTGAGACACAGCTTGGCCGCTTCCAGGAGCGTATGCGAGAGCACCACAACTTCGAGCGAACGCGGCCCGATGGTCGGGTAATCGAAATCCGCCACAATCCAGTGGCCGATGGCGGTTTTGTGCTGATCTACGCCGACATCACCGAGCGCAAACGGAACGAGGCCGAAATCCGAGCCGCACGCGACGCGGCTGAGGAGGCTAGCCGTACGATCGAGGCCGCCTATCGCGATCTGAAAGCCGCTCAGGCCAATCTGATCCAGGCTGAGAAGATGGCGTCACTTGGCCAACTCACCGCCGGCATCGCGCACGAGATCAAGAATCCCCTGAACTTCGTCAACAACTTCGCCGCTCTGTCGGTCGATCTGTTGAGCGAATTGAAGGAAACCGCCGCGCCGGGCTTCGCCACGCTGACCGACGATCAGCGTGACGAGGTGGACGAAGTCGTGACGACTCTGACCAGCAACCTGGAAAAGATCACCGAGCACGGCACGTGCCGATGGCATCGTGAAGGCGATGCTGGAACATTCACGCGGATCATCAGCCGAACGGCGTTTGGTCGGTCTGAACGTGCTGATCGATGAGGCACTGAACCTCGCCTACCACGGTGCCCGCGCCCAGGACCAGAGTTTCAACGTCACGCTGGAGCGCGACTTCGGCGAAAGGATCGCACCGATCGAGGTCAACCCGCAGGACATGACGCGGGTGTTCCTGAACCTATTCAGCAATGGCTTTTATGCGACCACCAAGCGAACCAGCGGCGCTGAGGCAGGGTTCGTGCCGACGCTGAAGGTCGCCACCTACGATACCGGCGAGGCGGTGGAAATCCGTGTACGGGACAACGGCATCGGCATTCCGGTAGACATCAGGGACAAGCTGTTCCAGCCGTTCTTCACCACCAAGCCAACTGGGGAGGGCACCGGCCTCGGTCTGTCGATCACCTACGATATCGTCACCAAGCAGCATGGTGGGACGATCACTGTCGATAGCGAGGTTGGCGACTACACCGAATTCGTCATCGCCCTGCCGCACCAGATGTACGAGCGATGATAGTCGGGCGTGAAAAGTTACGGTTCTGGTCGTTGGCGACGGCGGATGGCTTTGCGGAGCCGGGTCAGCCCAATGTCCCACCGCCTGGGTAGGACTACATCCAGCGCCTCACACGCGTGCAGTAGCCACGATAGACATCACCGAACTTGCGCCCCAGATAGGCTTCCTCGCGGGCCACTACGCCGTAGCGGATGACCAGCGCGAAGGGCACAAGCATCATCGGCAGCCAGAGATTATCGAACGCGATGGCCAAGCCGATCTGACCCAGGAACATGCCGAGGTAGATGGGGTTGCGCGTGAAGCGATACGATTCGCTCTCGACGATGGTGGTGGTCGGCCGGTTGGTGGGGACGTTCGACCCGGCCCTGACGATAGTGACGACGGAGTATATGCCCAGTGCAAGCGCGAGGGCGAACGCCATTGCGCCCAGCCAACCCACAGGCAGGCCGGCCGGCAGGAATGGCAGGGGCACGAGCCGATTGAGCGCAAGCCCGACAATGACGGCGAGCCCCCATGCAATCGGCGGATGAATGATGACGTGCGCAGTATCTGCTGTGTCATGCATGGCGGCTTTGAATCACAGTTTTGGCGGCGGAGTGAAGCCTCCGGATTCACGCTCAATCAACCCAGCAAACGCGATCGTGGTGCGGTCTTCCAGGTAGCCGCCGATGATCTGAACGCCTATCGGCAGTCCGCTCGCGTCGAGTCCGATCGGGGCGACAGTTGCCGGTAGTCCTGTCAAGGTCGCGACAGCCGCCCACGCCAACTGGTCGTAGTACGGTATCTTCTTGCCATCCACGTCGAGTTGCCGTGTTCTCGCCAGTGAATGATCGTGCGGAAACGCTGTGGTCGGCATCGGCGGACACACGATGACATCGATGTCGCGAAACAGAGCCTGCCATCGCGACCGCAGCCCGTTAGCGATGCGGTTCGTGCGAACCCATGCCGCGTGGCTCATCGTCATGCCCCGCAGACGCGCGGCCATGAGGCTTTGATCATCCGGCGGCAATGCGTTGGCGGCGGCCTCTATCCGCACACGCTCGTCAAGTGGTAGATCGGTGCCGAGAAGTGCCAACAACACCTCGTTGTAGATTCGCGTCGTGCGGGCTAGGTCAGGCATCCCCGGGCTCGCGCGCACAACCGTGCAGCCGAGTTTGGCGAGATGATCGGCCAGTCCGTCGAGCGCCTCCCTGACGCTCACCGCCGTCGGGCACAGCGGATGCGTATCCATCAGCAGAACGCGAAAATCGGCGAGTTTGTCATGGCGCGGTTCGGGCAGCGCGAGCTTATACCCAGTGCCATCCCACGTCTCGTCAGGTCCCGCCAGGACGCTCAGTTCGAGCGCGAGATCGTCGGCGTTGCGTGCCATCGGGCCAATCACGGATAGTTCGCCACGAATGGCGATGGCGGGTGTCTCGGGGAAACCCGAGCCGCGCTGCGGGATTAGGTCGAGACTAGGCTTGTGTGAGAACACACCACAGTAATGTGCCGGCGCGCGGAGCGAGCCTCCGATGTCCGAGCCGAGTTCCAGAGCCACGAACCCGGCGGCAAGCGCCGCTGCGGCACCGCCTGAGGACCCACCGGGAGTGCGCCCAAAATTCCATGGATTGTTCGTGGTGCCATAGACTTCGTTGTAGCTCTGCCAGTCGCTCAGTCCCTCAGGTACGTTGGTTTTGCCGATGATGATTGCCCCGGCGGCCTTGAGCCGCTGAACGGCAAGGGCATCGAAACCGGGTCGCCAGTCCCGAAATCGTCGATATCCCCAGGTGGTCGGCAGCCCGGCGACATTGAATTGCTCCTTAACCGTCATGGGCAACCCGAGCAGCGGGCGGCGCTCGCCACGGCCCGGCGCAGCGTCGGCGGCATCGGCAGCCACGCGCGCCCGGTCGAAGTCGCGCACGACCACCGCATTGATCTTCGGATCGAGTGCCTCGATGCGTGTGATCGCGGCGTCTAGTAGCTCACGTGCGGAAATTTGCCGCGTCGCAAGTGCCTGGGTCAGATCGGTCGCGCTGCGGTAGGTTGGCGTTGAATCACCCGCTATCGCGTCTGTGGGGATCAAAGCGGCATTAGCCGTCGCCGCACAAAGACCAGCCATAAAGCCGCGTCGGGGTAGGTTGAGTGTCATGGCCTGCATAGGCTGACCCCTATCCTAGTCCTGGCGCTACGCTAACAGAGAAGTCGGGTCAGTGCAGGTGTGCCAGATCACGCTGTCCCCACCATCGGGTCAGCCATCTCCCGTTTCACCCGCTGCACCGTGCCACTCCCGACGCCGACCAGCACCGCCGTCTTGAGGATGCCATTGCCGGCACTCAGATGCGTCCTGATAGCGTCCTCCACCTTCGGCGGCACCTTGGGCGGCCAAGCCTCTTGCCCTGCTGGCGCACACGCTCAAGGCCGGCGAGTACTCTGCTACGAAGCATCGATCTCTCTTGCTCGCCAAACACCGATGCCATTTGGATCATGGCGCGACCCATCGGGGTCGATGAGTCGATGCCTTCTCTGTCGCAATACAAGCGGATGCCGGCAGCGTCGAGTTCAGCCAGGGCATTCGCCACATGGAGCACGCTGCGCCCAAGCCGATCAATCGACCAGACCATCCAGGATGTCATACCGGCGACGCACCGCATCCTTCAGCATCTGATCAAAGGCCGGGCGTTGGTCCCGCCCTTTGGCACCACCGATTCCCTGATCCTCATAGGTCTGCACGATCGTCCAGCCACGGTGCTCTGCCACCCTCGCAAGGACGAGGCGCTGATTCTCTGTGGTCTGATCGTCACGGCTGACCCGAAGATAGATCGCGGCGCGAACGCCATTGGTGTTCATTGCTCGGCCTTGGATGAACATGAAACTATACCGTAATGATACCACTGATCCCGGAATTTGTCGAACTATGGGTATGGGATAGGTGCTATGCGGTCGCGCTGGATGGAGGCGTTAAACGGTCCCTTAGAGGTGGCTGGGCGAATCTGAACAGTCCGATAAGTGGAATCCCTGCCTGATTGCGGCACTGATGCCGCGCAGCAGGAGGGAGCATGTCGAGACGATCACGGCGCAACCACAGCCCTGGATTCAAGGCCAAGGTGGCCTTGGCTGCCATCAAAGGTGAGAAGACGCTGGCGGAGCTGGCGCAGTTGCATGACGTGCACACGACGCAGATCGCGGCGTGGAAGGCGCAGCTGCTGGAAGGGGCGACAGGCATGTTCGGTTCCGGTTCGCCGGCACAACCAGCGAGCGCGAGTGCGGACCTGAAGACGCTGCACGCGAAGATCGGCGAGCTGACCCTGGAGAACGATTTTTTGTCGGCTGCGCTCGGCAAGGCGGGTTTGCTGAGCGCAAAGCGATGATCGACCGCGGACACAGGCTGGCATTGAGCCGACAGGCCGAGCTGCTGGGGATCAGCCGCGGCAGTCTGTACTACGATCCCTGCCCGGTGTCGGCCGCCGATTTGGCGATCATGCGGCGGATCGACGAACTGCACCTGGACTACCCGTTCGCGGGCAGCAGGATGCTGCGTGACCTGCTGCGTGGCGAGGGTATCGCGATCGGCCGTGAGCGGGTCACGACGATGATGCGGCAGATGGGGCTCGAAGTGATCTATCGCCGGCCGCGCACGTCCAAACCCGCAGGTGGGCACAAGGTTTTTCCCTACCTGCTGCGCAGCGTAACGATCGAGCGGCCTAATCAGGTGTGGGCGATGGATATCACATACGTTCCGATGGCTCGCGGCTTTGTCTATCTCACGGCGGTGGTGGACTGGTTCAGCCGGCGGGTGCTGGCCTGGCGTGTGTCGATCAGCGTGGAGGTTGATTTCTGCCTGGACGCGCTGGATGAGGCGCTCGCTCGGCATGGTCGGCCGGAGATCTTCAATACCGACCAAGGCAGCCAGTTCACCAGCGCGGCGTTCACTGGCGTACTATCGGACAACGCGATCAGGGTCAGCATGGATGGCCGCGGCTCGTGGCGCGACAACGTGTTCGTTGAACGGCTGTGGCGTTCGGTCAAATACGAAGAGGTCTACCTGCGCGCCTATGACAGCGTGGCAGAGGCGCGCAGCTCGATCGGCGGTTACCTGGCCTTCTACAACCGCAAGAGGCCTCACTCGAGCCTTGGCGGAAAGACGCCGGACCAAGCCTATTTCTGTGGCTTGGCGCTGGCGGAGGCCGCATGATGTTCGCCGCCGTTGTGGGGCATTGCTGCGGTCGGGCTACGCCCTTCCTACGCAACGCCCCACAACGGCAATCGATGGAGATAGTTCGCGGGGAAACCATCTATCGGAACCGAAACGCTGTTCAGACCAACCCGGCCACCTCTCTTGCAACGGCTGATCGCATCCGAAGTCCGCCCATCCAACCGAAGAATACTAACGCGCCGTTCACTCTCGCCGTGCAATAGCCTGAAATCGGATGGCGTTGAGACGAAGCGCCGTGTCAGAAAAAAGTCCCTTTATCTAGGGGATGTGTCTGACATGAATCCTGCGCCGGATTACATCACGCAGTCGATCGTCCACGTCCTCGATGAATGGGCCAAAGCGGCGCAGGATAACTGCGATGAGCGCATTTGGTGTACAGACTGGCTCAGCAGCGGGAATTGCCGCATAAGATTGATTGTCGGCTTTCCGCCTATGTGGGCCGTGCAAACCATGCTGCACTCAACTCACTAATGGACCGACGCCAGATAGGCGCCGGCCGGCTCGTTGTAGAGGCCAATGCTCATCAGCGTCATCTGCGTGACCAGCCGCAGCCCATTGTCGAGGCACCACGCGAAATCCTCGTGGTTGCGCGTCGGCACCAGAAAGCCGGGTCCGGGAAAGGTCGTCGCCGCGCCGATCAGGGCCTTCAGGTCCCGGTTGGTCTGCGCCACAGCGTGGAAGTAGAGGCCGATCCCTGTCGCGTAGCCTGTGATCCGGCCAAGATGCTCCACCACGCTGGCGCTATTTTGCGCAATCGCATCGGCTAGTGCCCGACTTTGATCGAATCCATGCGCTGTCCGATACAACAGGTTGCAGGCGGGTATATCTGCCACGGTGGCTTGGCGGACGCTGTATCCGGCGAACTGGGCCTTGAGTGGCGGCCCCTGCATCATCGACAGAGGCTCGCGCACCTGGAAGCCAAGCCGCGTGTAGAGGCAGAGCGCGCGGTTGTTACAGGCGTGCTGGATCAGCTGTATGCCAGCGACATTGGACATCGTGGCGTGGTCCATCAACGCATGCATGAGCCTTTTGCCGATCCCTTGATTCTGCACGACTGGATCGACGGAGATCGGGCCAACGCCAGCGATCGGTGAGCGGATGTCGGCAAAGTTGCTGCCAATGATGCGGCCGTCCTGCTCTGCGACCAGCCCGTAGAAGCCAGGATGGCTAGTCAGCAGCGACGTTGCGCGCGTCGCGGCCTCGACTGAGGTGAAGTGGCGCGGGAAATTGTGCTGATCCGCAAGAGTGACGAAAGCTGTGTGGAGGATGCAGCCACACGCGGGAGCATCCGCTGGCGCAGCGGGGCGGATGGTGATCGTCATCTGGTTCTCCTGTGGTCACCAGAGTTGCCAGCATCCCCTATTCATCAGGTGTCTTGCCTTGACGCGAATTCCGCCTCTGTCGAACCGCATCATCTGATGCGGCGTCGCGAAACGCTACGGCTCCTGAAGGTGGGCAGGCAAGGGCAAGCACTACGGCGCCTCATCGACGCATTGGACCGCTATCCGAAGGAGTGCGCGTGGACGCGCTTTCGCTGCCGTATCGCAACATCTTGGGGTCCTGAAACGGCGAGTCCCGTATTGCGGACTTTCCGCCGATAGGGACCGCTCGTCTGCTATGCAGAAGTCGAGTGTATGCTGGGTACCAATTTTCGGGGTGTCGGTGGTGGCGGATTTCTGCGGTTTTCCGAGCCGTCGGGGCAGATAGGTATTCTGTATGGGGTCGGTTCCGGCGCTACAGGGCACATTGGAGCATCTGCGGACGGCAGGCGGTCAGGCACAGGCCCCACCGTGCTAAGCGGCTATCGTCCCGACGGTATCCCCTGTTCGGCATCCAAAAGTGCCTGTACGGGCACCTCGATCAGTCCGCGCGCCGGTCGATCGAGATCGACTATCAACATGATCACCACGGCTACCGTGAGTGACATGATCTGCGTGGCAGTATGTCGCCGGGACTCGGTCATACCTGCATAGTAGCCGGTGATCCCCATTGCCATCATCGCGACACCGATCAGTGTAAACGTCACTGCACCAGGGACGCGGTAGCGCAGCGCCGTCAGGCGCCTTTCGTGGATGTTGTTCATCTCATTCAGCGAGACAACGAAGCGATGGATAGGCAGCGACTGCGGTGCCTCAGCGGTTAGCGCGGCTGCCTGCTGCCACAGCCGGGTCTGGACATCCACAGATCGGGCGATGTCTCGCTGAAACTTCGCGGGATCGAACGGAACGCCGAGGCCAATCCGCACGGCGGTGTAGTCGCGCAGCAGACTGAGAATTGGTTGCTGTGCCGACGCCGGCAGCATTAGCGCAAAGTTCGCTGTGCTGCCAATTGCGTTGGCTTCTTCGAGAACCAAGGTGCGGCGTACATCATAGCGCGATAACGCCAGCGAGAAGCTGAACCCGAGCAGCAGCGCGAGCAAGCCGAGGGTCGCGCCTGTGAGGGTGCTTATTTCTGCCCTTTCGGCTGCGTCCCGTCGTCGCCGCCAGCCAATCCTGGCGCCAAGCTCAGCCGCGCCCATTATCAGGATTATGATCAAAGGATAGAGGATCGTCAGGCCGGAATCGTAAAACCAATCAAGCATCTCGTCTCGCCATTTTCTCAAACCGGGAAATGGTCCCGCCATGCACAAGGGCGACAGTTACGCCACGGCTGACGCCGGAGCCGATGGTCGCGACCGATCACGTTCGTCCCACATGGCCGTCCTTGCTGATTGGCGCGATGCGCCGGGCGGTTAGGCGACCGCAATGCCCTCCACCTCGACCTTCCAGGCTGGATTGCTGAGACCGCCGATGCTTAGCGTGCCGGCCGCCCTATGTGTGCCGAGCACTGCAGCCCGGCCGGCGCGCACTTTGGCAATATCGGCCGGGTCGCGCACGATCGTGGTGATCTTCACCAGATTTTCGATCTCCATACCGGCAGCGCGCAGTTGCGCCTGCAAATTCCGCCACGCCAACGCGCATTGCGCCTCGGCGTCTTCGGGGACGCGCCATCCAAAGCAATGCCGACCTGCCCACTGAGGTAGAGCGTGCGGCTGGCTCCGGCCACTTCGACCGCCTGGGTATATTGGCCTGCCGGACCGGGTGCGTCGGCAGCGTTTATGTCGCGACGTTGCATGGAGCCTCCTCGATTGTGCGGCGCCACGGCAACCTGATTGTTCGTCCGTGTCCAGGCCCTTTGGATCGTGGTCGTGACCTGGATTTACGCCGGTATCGTTCGACCAGCATCCAGCTTCTTGGCATCGGCGAGGACCCGATACACGGACGCTACGCCAATCCCAGTGCGCCGTGCGATTTCGGCGCGCTGCAAGCCTTCAGCATCGAACTTGATTACCTCGGCGGCCTTGGCGCGTGCCGTTGGTTGCCGGCCTTTGTATTTCTCATCCTGCTTCGCCTTCGCGACACCCTCCCGCTGACGCTCCAGCAGAAGTCCGCGCTCGAACTCGGCAATGGCCGCCAGCATGGTGATCATCAGCTTGCCAGTCGGGCTCCGTGTGTCGATCCTTTGACCGCCCATGCTGAGCATGATCAGACCGACGCCACGGCGATCAAGGTCGTCCACGATACGCAGCAGGTCCGTGGTACTCCTGGCAAGGCGATCCGGCTTGCAGGCCACCAGTGTGTCACCTCGGCGGACGAACCGCAGGGCCTCGCTGAGACGATCGCGCTGCGCCACAGCGGACACCTGCTCCGAGAAGATTTCCTCGCAGCCGGCGGCCTTCAGGTCTCGGACCTGCGCGTCCAGTCCAGCCTGTTGCTCGCAAGTCGATGTTCTCGCGTAGCCCACCAGAATGCCCGGCATGGCCACCTTCCACCTATCGCATGATCCATAGGCAATCTGGTAGGACGCCGATCAAAACGCAATCAGAACTTATATGATAGGGATGCGGGCCTGGGAGTCGCCAATCGCATGGGACGACCCTACTGGTAGGTGGCGATCAGCACGCCCCCTCTGAGATCGGCACTTGACCCTGGGTTCCCGCTTGCGCGGGAATAACCAAGGACGTTCAGCATCGCGAAGGAAACACCAGTGGCCGGCAAGATACGCATCGCCCATCTCGCGGGACCCAACGCAACGATCCAGAACACGCCGCCGCTAGTCACTTCCAACAAGGCACGCAGTGAAGCACCAGTTGCCGGTGCGTTGCGGCCCGGATGGCACGCCACTGCGCTATGATGTGTTGCGTCCACAGCGGCTGGCCGCGCCCGCCAAGGTCTATGTCGAACAGTTCTCTGCGCATCCGCTGGAGGGCGACGCGGCGGAGTTGTACGGGCCGCCAGACGGCTACCTCCAGGCCGACGGAACGTTCAGCCGAGAGCGCAAGAGCCCCGATGATCAACCGGTCTACGAGATCGAGTTGCAGCCGGGCGACGGCTATTACCCGCTCCCTTACATGGCCGTACAGGCTGATGGATCGGCCTGGGAGGAGGAATGCGCGCAGCCATTCGCCCCTGAAGCCCAGGCCCGGCAGCCCTTTCTGCCTGACGGGTCACGTAGCTTCGAGGAGATCGACCGGCTGGGCATCGACGACCACGGTCTCGGCAACCTGATCGGCGCACGCGCCGACGTGGACTTCTATCGGATCGAGCCGCCAAGCGGTTTCACCAAAGGGCTGCCGGCGGCACAAGCGCACCGATGTGGGTGAGGGCGACATCCCGCCGGAAGTGCGCGGGCGCAATTTCTTTCCCTACAAGCCGATCCACCTCGAAGCCTCGCCGCCGCGTCCGAACCTCGCCAATATCGTCAACGCCGTGCAGCGCGTGCTGTCGAGCGGCGCGTATCACGGCGCGATCTGGACGCAGGGTAGTCCGCGCATCGAGGAGGCGCTCTACTGGTTCAACCTCCTGCTCGACACGACCGTGCCGCTGTGCGGCAATTCGGCGCAGCGTCCGCACGGTACGATCAGCAATGATGGTCCGCGCAACATCGTCGATTCCGTCGATTGGATTGAATCGCGCGCCTGGGCGGACGAGGCCGGCCGCAATTGTGCGGGTGTTGTGCTGGTGTCCGACCAGCGTGTCTTCGCGGCCCGCGAGGTCGCCAAGGTGGACGCGCGGCCCGGCGGTTATGTCGCCGTCGGAGGTCACGGTGGTATCCTGGGCAGTGCCGGCGGCGAGGACGCCCCGATCCTGCTGCACATTCCGGCGATGAAGCACACCTACCGATCCGAGGTGAACATAACGCACCTGCCGGCCGAAGTGATGGGTGTGCTGGCCACTCCGCGTGGCCCCGAGCCCGTGAAGGTGGCCATCAAGTCGGCCACCGGAGAATTGTTGGAAAGCGCCATCCCGCGCGTCGCGATCGTCAAGGATGGCAGCTATTTCCAAGAGGACTGGGAGCCTACTGAGGACAACGAGGTCGATCTGCTCGCCATGCTGCATGACCGGCTGGCACGCGCCCCGCTTGCCGGCTTCGTCAACGAGGGGCCTTCGCCGTATGGCCGCATCCAGGGCCGTGCGCGCAAGGCGATCCTCACACGCGCAGTCTATAGCGCAATCCCAGTCGTCTTGAGCGGACGCGGCCATACCGAAGGCTTCTCCGCCAGCAGTGGCCCCTTCATCGGCGCCTCCAATCTGAGTTCGACCAAAGCGCGCCTACTGCTGATGGCCACGCTGATGAAGCTCGGCAGCCTGCCGCCGGCCAAGGACCCCGACCGTCCGACGGCGGCCGAACGCGCGGCAACGGACGAGAAGCTCGGCGAGTATCGACGCATCTTCCGTTGCCACTGATGTGTCGCATGCCCTCTCGGCCAACTCGATCGACAGGATGACATGAAGAAGGTTCTACCGCTCGCACTCGTTTTGACCGGCTGCTATTCGCACTCGCACCAGATTATGCGCTCGGAACGTATCAAGGTGCCATCGACAGGCACTGGCTCGTGCCCATCACGGGCGGCGCAGCTTACAGTGACCATTGCCAAATAACTCAGCGTTCGGTGACTGGTATCCCGAGCAGCAAAACGATCGTACGCAGTTCGCATGTGCATGGGTGAACCAAATCGGCTTTTTCTCTTCCCGTCGCCCACCCGAAGGCGGCATGGAATATGTTGTTGGCTACTTCGCGAAGGATGGTTCTGCGCTTGATGCGAAGATAGACGCGGGTGCTTGCAGTTACGCTGGTCGAATATCGAGAGTCCCCTTCGACGCCACACTCAGTTTAGCGAGGGTCAGCGGTCAACAGTTGGGCGAACGCCATAACGATCGCTTGGCACATGATTGCGGAGATCGATCATGACTACACGTCACGCCGACAGCAATGCGCCGAATTGTTCCGAGGGCTGTTGACCTTCAGCACATTTTAGCTGGCCGGTTGCCAATGAAGCCGCAGGATGACCCTCGACCTCTTCGAGCCGTGTCAAGCAGAATTGAGTAGCGGCCAACGGACGGAGGATTGTCATTGCGAGTGTTGAGGACGGGGTTGGGGGATGGTTGCCAAGCGAGATTACCGGTTTATCACCCTAGACGTGCTGGAGTTGGCAGCCCAAACGCCGGATCGGGACTTGGCGGATAGCCTTAGACACCTTGTGGTTGCATACAACGCTCTCGCTCGCTCCGATGGGCAGCGACTAGGTCGCTCAGCAACCGTTGCTGGCGCCATCGTGGCCTACCTGAGCCAGTATCGGCAGACCGAGGTAAACGAGTGCTCTGAAGCCATAGGCCATACCCGTCGCATTGCCATTTGACGATGGTGAATGTCCCAGTACCGTGCCGTTCAGCGTAGCTTGGCGCAAGTCCACGCCAATGGGTTGGGTGTCGTTGCAGGCATTGTCTCTTCATTCTGCCTGGATATTCGCGGGTCTCTCCGAACCCGAGCACATCGAAATCTTGCTCAGCTACGCCAGCCTGAGCCTGGGCTCGCCGAAGTGCCAACACCGGGGCATCGATGGCTTCGTCAGTCAACTGAAAGGTGCCGAAATGCATCCCAAGGCTGCGACGCGGCTTCAGGTCCAAATGCGCGCGAACCGCTTCTTGTGGGTCTACATGGTTCCGGCGCGTAAACCATCGTGGTTCGTAAGCACCGATTGGCAGGAGCGCGAGGTCGATGCGCGGGAATCTGCGCCCGATCTCAGCGAAGTGCGGGCAGTAGCCGGAATCACCTGCGAAGTAGACTACAGCCCCTCGCACCTCGATGATAAATCCGCCCCAAAGACAATGGTTGAGATCGTGGAGCCCGCGTGACGAGAAATGCTGGGCGGGCACATAGGTTACTCGTGCGTCCGCAAGTTGAGTGCTCTGCCACCAGTCAAGCTCGACGGCCGATCTGATGCCCGCCTTCTCAAGATGGCGCGCATTGCCGAGACCGGTCACTGCACCCGGCGCCCAGCGTGCTCGCACCTTGCGCAACGTCGGCAAATCCATGTGGTCGTAATGATTGTGAGAGACCAGCAGCAGGTCCACGCCGGGTAACGAATCCAGGCTCTGTCCCGGCCGCCGTGCTCGTCGCGGACCTGCGACTTTGATAGGACTACAACGCTCGGACCAGATCGGATCGGTGAGCACGCAGACGCCGCCGATCTGCAACAGAAATGTCGAATGACCAATGAAGGTTGCCGAGATTAGGTCGTGCGCTGCTCGGACCGGGGGCGGGAGCGACGGGTCCTCCACACGCTCCGGCCATGATGACCTGCCGCGCCTGGGCCGCCAGCGATGGACTTCACGGAGGCTCCTGCCGTGGAGCGAATGCGGGTTAAAGAACCGGCGACCATCGAAATGTTCTGGGATTGGCGTCAGTCGTGCGGCCGATGCGTCCGCTCCTCGCATTTCGTCCGTCTTCAACGTCGGGACAGGCCCATATCCCCACCTTTGTCGCAGCATTCTCTCATCGCCCTGGATTGTCGGAATGAACTAACTTCTTGCATAACCGCATAGACTTGACCAGGGGGCTGGGATGGCAGCCTTCCGGCTCCCGCACACCCACCAGAACCACGCCGATGATCTGCTCACCGCTCTCGAACGTTGCAAGGTTCGCCGCCTATTGGGCGACATGCTAAGCTGCCTCGGCAACGCGGAGCGAGGCGACATGGAATACAACCTCCCTCTGAACGGCTCGATCGACCTTGATGCGCTGGACGACTTCCTGATGTCCGACCATGCGCCGGATGACGGAATGGGCCTGTCCGACCTGGATGGTTTTCTGACCGGCATCGTCGTGGGGCCGGAATTGATCCTGCCGAGCGAATGGTTGCCTGTGATCTGGGGTGGCGACGAGCCGGAGTTCGAGACCGAGGATGAAATGCGGACCGTCCTCGGCACGATCATGGGCCGCTACAATGAGATCGCCGCCTGTTTCAACGGCGATCCCGACGAGTTCGAGCCAATCTTCTGGGAGGGGCCGGAGGGTGAGGTGATCGCATCCGATTGGGCAAGTGGCTTCCTCGATGCGGTTGCGCTGCGTCCCAAGGCATGGGAGCCACTGATTGAAAGTGACGGTGCAGGCATTCTGATGGCCCCATTATTCCTGCTCAACGGTGACATTGAGATTGCCGACAACCCAGCCGATGAGAATGAGTTGTTGGCAGAAGCATCGGACATGATCCCGACCTGCATTGCCGGTATCCACGAGTTTTGGCGAAAGCATCGGGAATCCGTGAATCGCCGAGGTCGAAGCCAGCCTGGAGGTCACAGGCGTCGCCACTGAGGGGCAGGCCAGCACGGAACATTCGTCGTTTCCCGCTCTCGTGCAAGGCAACCCCGGATGGTAGGGTGAGGACAGATTCTCCGGTTTGCCGCGTCCACGCGACTGGTCGGGAGTTGAAGAGCATGCCCCGTCGGTATGATAGAAAAACCTATGCGACGATCTGCTCTGCGCTGCAATGGGCTTAGCCTGTTGTTCAGAATTCACCGTGATTGGCCACAGGTAGGCGCCGGGTCGTTCCAAACCGGGCATCGAGAGAGATAGTTTGCGGCCAGCGCAATTTTCCCTTGCGGACAAGCCGCTGCTTCTGGTCATCATCCAGCCAAACAGTCTACCGAGCCCGCCCAATGTCTTACACCCAGAGCAGATTTCAATGCCCGACGTGCATGGGAGTAGTATCGGAAGAGAGCGGCTGCTGCTCGACGTGTGGACGGGTCTACGCAACCAAGGACGGCATACTGGATTTCGTCGGAGGACACTTCGACACCCAACTCGATGCCGCCTCCTACGACACATCGCACTCGATCGACGATAGCCAGTCCGAGATCGAATATCAGCGCCATCGGCTCCTCGCTGGACCACGCTGGCCGGCATCGCTCGGGTCTGTCATCGAGATCGGCTGCGGTACCGGCATGTTCTCGCGTGCCATGATAAAGCATGGCAGCGCCAAGGACGCGGTACTGACCGACATTTCTCTCGATATGCTGCGGCTGTGTCGCGGGCATTTGAATTGGCTCGACAACATGCCATCCGTGAGCTTCGCAACGTACAGCACAAGAGAACTCTGCTTCCAAGATTTGGTCTTCGACACCTGCGTGGGCACATCAGTCGTCCATCATATCGCCGATGTCCGCGCCTTCCTAAGCGCCGTTTGGCGTTTCCTCAAACCGGGCGGTCGTGCTTTCTTTGTTGAACCGGCCCTGCGCTACCATTTGGTCCTGGCCATGACATTTTCTGACATCATCGCAATGATCATGTCACGAGACCCGACGCACACTGACGGCCGACAGGCGCTGCATAACTGGGTCGCGGAGGCCCGTAGAGGTACGATGCTGCAAGGCGATCTTACTCTGCTCGCCAATTACGAAGACAAACATATGTTTGACGGCGATGCCTTCGAGAGGTTGGCACTGGAAGCTGGTTTCGCAACGGCCGAAGCACTACCTTCCACCCCCGATCCCGACGGGCGTTCCACGATCGGCGGCCTACTGGCAGGGTTGCAGGTCGGTGAACCATTTGCGAGCCAAGTCACGAACCTCTGGCCCAGTTACGCCAACCGCTATTTGCGCCTGCTGAATGCCAAGGACCTGTCACTTGGCTACTTGTTCTGGCTAACCAGATTAGATCAGCCTTCTGCGGTCACTTCAGCGCCCGAAAAGCCGATTCAACTGCATCCCGCCACCGAGGCGGAGATTACTGGCGGTGGCATGCCGCTGCGCTGGGTGCTGCATTTTACGCCACGCGACACGCCAGCGGGGCTACAATTGAAAGTGGAGGGATGGTGCTTAGCCAATGCCAATATCAAGTCGGTGCGCGTCGCGATTGACGGGTTCGTCCATCAGGTTCCGGTGTGGCTACCGAGAGCGGACGTGCATATCGCGATGAACACGAGTGGTGCGTATTCCACCTGGAACAGCCTCTGCTGCGGTGTCAGCCAAGTAGTTGAGTTCAATGGCATACGGCCTGTTGGACCGGAGTGTACACTCGACGTGGACCTTGTGTTCAGCAACAATCGATTTGTGCCAATCGTTGCCAGCAGCAAGTTTAGAACGTCAGACCCGTTCGTCACCGAGCGGTAAGGAATATGCACGGGGCATGGCATTCCTTGCTTGCCACAGTATCCGCGCCATTCGGGCACGCTTTCGCCTCCATTGCAGTTTTCCCAGCCAACCCCACAATGCCGAATACGTGACCAAACGTGGGGCTGCCCAGCAAAGGAATGCCAGTATAGCCGCTCAGATTAAGCCGCGCATCACTATCGACCCAGAGCTTCGCGTGGTAGATCAGCCGGCTCGACAATCTGGCCGTACCACTCATTATCCTCGGCTTGACATGGCTCGCGTCCGACCACAGATGCGGATCGCACGCCAGACCCTGCTACGGCAGGCCCTTGACGGAGTCTCGGGTCAGATCGACCCAGGTTAACGATCCGTACATGATCTTATTTGGGGGCATCATTGATCGAACCCCGACGCCGGTTTCGACATCCAACCGATGCCTAGCTGCTCATCGACGGAACTGACCGAGGGTGACGCCCCATCGTCTCGCTCTGTTCGCTGGCCATGCATCCTGTCGCAATGGGCTTGGCCTGTCCTTCAGAATTCAGCTTTAATTCGCCCCAGGTGTCTCGTGAACCATCGGTCACGGCTACGTCGTCTTCTCATTGCCACCGCGATCTTCTTCCTCCAGCTTTGTGTTGCACAGGCGCAGGTTACATCCCGCTATCCCGCTGCCGAGTGGGATAAGGTTGACCCCGCGCAGACTGGATGGTCGGCGCGGCAGCTTGGACGAGCGGAGGACTGGTCGCGCGGGATCGGTTCGGCTGCTGTGGTGATCGTTCAACACGGCGCCATTGTTGCCTCATGGGGCGAAACTTCAGCCGACATCCTACTCAACTCCGCACGTAAGAGCTTGTTGAGCGCCCTGATCGGTATCGCCGTCGCGCATCATCAGATCGATCTCGACGCGACGGTCGGTAACCTCCGCATCGACGACAATCCACCTTCGCTCACTGTGGACGAGCAGCAGGCGACAGTTCGTGATCTGTTGGACGCTCGTTCGGGCGTCTATCATGGGGCTAACTATGAGACGCCCGACATGGCTGCGCGCCGACCACAACGTGGTAGTCATCCCCGTGGCACGTTCTGGTATTACAACAACTGGGATTTCAATGCGCTTGGCGCGATCTACGAGCGCGCTGTTGGCACGCCGATCTTCGCAGCTTTTGCTCATGAGATCGCTGCTCCGATCGGAATGCAGGACTTCGATCCGGCGAACTGCCGTTATGTCGGCGGGCCGGACTCGATCTACCCAGCTTATGTCTTTTACGCTTCTGCGCGTGATTTGGCGCGTTTCGGCCTGCTCTATCTGCGACGCGGGCGCTGGCGCGACGAACAGGTCATTCCTGCGGAGTGGGTGGACGAAAGCACGAAGCCCTATTCGACCACGAATTTCGGCTCGGGTTATGGGTATCTGTGGTGGACGGCGGCACCAGGGCGTCTGCCGACGGGTAGCTATTTTGCAGCGGGCAACGGTGGTCAGTATGTTTTCGTGATACCGGCGGATGATCTGGTCATTGTGCATCTCGCGCGTATGAAATCGATTGGTGGGGCGCCTCCAACAGGCGTCAAGCCGATGCAGGTATTTCAACTGCTGTCACTCATCCTCGCCGCTGAGCCTGCAAGACGGTGAGATTTGCCCTTTACTCCGATTGGAAGCCGTTTTGAATGACTCCTGCGCTTGATCTGCTTGTCTGGTCGCTTGTTCGAACTGCCTTATTGCTTACCCCGCTTGCCTCCATCGCGGCAGGCTCGGCACCGCAGATGTTCGATGCGAGCACTGTCGGTGGTCCCGTCAGCAATGCACCGGCTGAAATCTATTTACCGGCTGGTTCGGGACCGTTCCCGGCGATGGTGGTGCTCCATGGCTGCGATGGTGTCGGCCCGCACTATCGTGACTGGGCGAGGCGACTGGCCGGCTGGGGATATGTTGCCGTGCTGGTAGACAGCTTCCGGCCGCGTGGCGTACCGATGGTGTGCAACCACGGATTACTCATTCCACCAGTGCTCCAGGCCGAGGATGCCTTGGCAGCCGCTGACTATCTGCGCTCGCGAGCCGATGTGCGTGCTGAGCGCATCGGTGTAATCGGTTTTTCGCATGGTGGCTGGGCCGTACTGAAGGCCGTCCTTACTGGCGTCGTAGCGCAGGCCCATGCGAAGCCGTTTATTGCTGGTGTTGCATTCTATCCCGGCTGCGACCCGCCGGACTCGCCGCTCGCCACCGACACGCTGATCTTGATCGGCGACTCCGATGATTGGGCTCCTCCGCAACGCTGCATCAGGTGGCGCGATGTGGCGCAAGTAAATGGCCACGTCTTGGCGATGAGGCTCTATCCGGGCGCTCTTCATGGCTTCGATGCGCGGCGTCCGCCCCATGTCTTCGCCGGCCATATGGTGGGTCGTGATTCGACGGCAGCGGAGGACGCGACCGAGATGACGCGCCGCTTCCTGGCCGATCGCCTCATGAACTGAGAAACATTGTCTGTCGTCACTGGAACCTCAGAGCCGATAGGTGATATCAGCGGTATGCTGGCCCACCAGCGCGTCCGAATGAAGTGTGGGACGGACGGCGACCCAAAGCACAGGCACGTCGCCTATGAGGCGTCAGCCAGCCATTCGTACAGCACGTCGGGGTCGCCCTCTTCGTTGCGCGAGCCGTCATTCCAATTGACTATTCGAAAGCCATGCGCTTCATAGAAGGCCCTGGCGCGCTCGTTACGCTGGAAGGTGAACAGGTGCAGTCGTCCGACGCTACGCTCCTTGGCTTTGGCGAGAAGTAGAGAACCGGTGCCACGGCGGTAATGCCCAGGCAGCAGGTAAAGCTGATCGAGGTCATCGCCGATCAGCGATAAGAAACCCACCACACGTCCGTCCAGCCGTGCAACCCAAGTCTCACCCCCGGCGCAACAGCACGTTCAGAATCCAACCCCGAACTTGATCGTCAGTGTGAACACGACGGAGATATGGCAGCGCGTCAGCACGCGAGGCGAGGTAAAGATCGGCGATCTCCGCTGCGTCATGCCCAGTCGCACGCTTGAGCAACACTGCGTCGGCTTTCTGCACTTGAATCCCTGAGGTACTGATTGTCATTCGTAGGCGTGGCGAAGATGCCATAGGCTGCATCAGCCGAGGCCGGGAGTTGGAGGAGCCAGTGACTATGATCGGGGTCAAGTTGGGAGGGTGCATACCTGTCGGATGCTCCTATGGGTTTAAGATTGGGTGCTGAGACCCATCGATCATAGTTGCCACGAATGGTCAGATGATCCGACGCCATCAGCAGATCGCAGACCTCGCGTGGCCAGAGCGGACCGGACACGCAATCACCGAGGTTGATTGTCTGATCCACACCTCGGCGCTCGATGCCGGCCAGCACCACTTCGAGCGCGGGGAGGTTTCCATGTATGTCAGCGATGACAGCTATCCGCATTGAGCTATCTTCCTACCTATGTCCGGCGAAGGCATAGGAGCGTATCGCTCCTCAGATCGATCAGCGGAATATCGGCCTTGTTGGATGATCCCCGTGCGTTCGCGCTTCAATCGAGATGCGGGCGCTTCGCGTCCGATGTCATCTTGGCTGATGTTGATCTCACGAGGTCGCGGCAGGGCGGCTGCCCTGACGCTATGAAGCTCCGTGGCTGGGTTCGGTCTCTTGCCAAAATGGCTGGCTCACTACCGGTAGCGGCAATGTTTGCGAATCGGCAGAAATAAGCGCAGACTATGCGAGTCTTCCCCGTAACCTAAAGGCGCGCACCTCTCTGAGCGCGCTTTTTCTTGGCCGCCAGACGCGCCCCCATCGTCCCGCCCGGTTAGCCAACTGTGCGCGACGCCTGGACCGTCCATAGACGGTGTGCGGACCGGCGGAAGGCCGGTATTAGGATGCTCCCACATCGCCTCACAGTTTCGCCGACCGTCTCGTTGGCGTTCGTGGTGACGATGACGAACGTGTGCGTCACGGTGCCGTCCGGCCACTTGAACCCTTCCCATAGCCCGGCAAAACTAACGGGTGACCGTCAATTCGTGCGATGGCTTCGGCATCACTCACGTTCAGACGGTAGATGCACAAGCCAGCCTTCAACCTCCGAACGGTATTGCTTCAGCCGTCCCACGAACTCGATCGTCGCCTCGTTTGGGTCCTGGTCGATTGGATGGATTTTGTTGCCGGCCTCAAGGTAGGCTATGTGGTCCCCCAGACTTTTCCTCATAGCGATCCACTCGGCCCGTAGATCATCGAGGATGTTCATGACTGCTCCTCTATGCTCAGCGTGATGCCTTACACTGAACGTAGCAGTGAGAGCGGAGGGTAGAAAGATCGGCGGTAAGCTGGTACGGCGCTGATCAACACGCCGTCGCCAGCGGGTCCCAGATCACCACTCTTCTGCCGGTTCTCGCGGAACGGGCCGGTTTCCTTTGATCCAAATATCTGTAATCCGAAACTTGGGATAGGCTCGAAGCTCCCATCCTGCCGCCTCTACGGCAGCATTGATCGAAGGAGCGTCGTATTCCTTGCATGCGCGGTCGCCGGTTTGGCCCGCGATCTCGACTACGATTATCATGGCGCTTTCTCCCGCATACGAAGGGTAGCAGACCCTTGAGTGCGAGGGCGAGTGGCTCCGCAATGCGAGGGCGGACGTGGCACATCGTTTATCTGGCGGAGGTGGTCGGCCAGGGACGGTTCGCGCGATTGGCAGGCCGATGAAGTCGGTCTCAAGTGAACGCTATGATGACTGCAACGAACAAGATTGCGAAGATCGCTGGGAAGGCAAGCGCCAGTGTGAGGGCTGTCCTCGGTAGTTTCCTCGTCAGCACGAGCGCGAATGCGGGCACGACGGTGATGGCAAATAGCACCGTGATGATCATGCCGGCAGCGTCATCGAAGCCTGCCGTGGCTTGGTCCGATTGTGACACAAAATATGCGATAGCTGTGAGAAGCCACCCGACCACGTCGAGTATGCACACGATGACCGTGACAACGCGAACTGTCACGCGATTGCCTCCAACAACTCCGCCCCATTGTTCCTCGGACTGTTCACCTGCTTGCTGACCGGCCAGACCTTCAGCACATCCTCGCCAGCGGGTCTCATCAACGCAGCATGATCGCCCTCGACCTCTCCCAACCATGTCGGCCAATCCGGTGGTTCAAGGATCACTGGCATCCGGTCATGCAGTTCGCCGATAATCTCGTTTGCGTACGTGGTGATGATGGTGAACGTTCGCAGCACCGTGCCATCTGGCCACCTGAATCCTTCCCACAGACCGGCGAATGCCATCGGCTGGCCATCCTGGCGCGCGATTGCATAAGGCTGTTTGCCACCTTCGATGGGCTTCCATTCATAGAACGCATCTGCAGGAACAAGACATCTGCGCTTGGAGAAAGCCGACCGAAACATGCCCGATGTTTTGACCGTCTCAGCACGTGCATTGATCGGCCGCTTCGCATGAACAGGATGTTTGCTGAAGTACGGGAGCAAACCCCATTGCAGTAAATCGAGATGCCGATCTCCTGTCTCAGGATGGCGACGGACGACCATCGCGTCCTGGGTCGGTGCTATGTTCCACGTTGGCGAAAACTTGGGCAGACGATTCACGCTATGGAACAATCGCGCCACCGCTTCGGCCGGAAGGAATGAGGCGTATCGACCGCACATCAGCGATGTCCTCTCCGACAAATTCGAGCCTTTGGATTAACTGAATATCTTTAGGCCAAGTGTAAGCTTTGCCTATTGCAATATCAAAAATTCCCACATTAAGTCGGTATCGTTTCGGTTGGCATGATGTCGCCGGAGCCGGGCGAGCAGCCCATGGAGTTACCGAGCGTGCCCAGCCCGATCCTGACAAAATCGACATCAACGATCCGGCGACTGGCGAGCGCGGCACAGCACCATATCAATCATGGGTTGAGGTCCGCGCGAGCCTCGGTCGAGGTCTAGGCAGTGGCCATCCAGCCGCATGACTATCGTGGGTATCGCATCGTAATCAGGCGACACGGCAGCGGTTGGCGGGCAAGGATATATGCGCCCGACAGCCAGCAGCCGATCCTCGGTCCGCATTCTTATGATCCAGCTAGTCGTGACGATTTACTGGAGGAGGCGAAGCGTCTCATCGATGACCTAATGGATTCGTAGCTCACGAATTAAATATGCGCGATTGAGGGACGCGAAATATCGGCTGACGGCGATAACGATCACCGACGTGCCGCCATCTTCCGAGCAGCCTTTCGTCCTGCCTTCTTCGGTACGGCTGACCCCTTGCGACCAAGCCCAAACTTCTTCGCGAGCGAAGATCGGGTCTTTGCGTAGTTGGGTGCGACCAATGGGTACGGTGGTGACAATTCCCAACGCTGCCGGTACTGCTCCGGCGTCATTTTATGATCCGTCATCAAATGTCGCTTCAGCATCGAAAAATGCTTGCCGCAATCGAGACAGACGATGTGATCCGCAAGAACTGATCTTCTGACCGGCACTGCTGGTTCTGGCTTGGGCGGCGCAGTAGCTGCCTGTTCGGCGATGGCCAGCGCATTGAAGACCTGCTGGATCAGCCTTGGTAGCTGATCGACGGTGATAGCATTGCGGCTGACGTGGGCGGATACGATTTCAGTCGCCAGCACCAGCAACTGTGGACGTTCGGCCATTGGTTCCTCCAAGACCTTCTCGATCGGAATATAGCGGTGCCGTGACGATTCTGGAAAGTGCCCTCACCTCGGTTCGCCAAGGGAAGTCTTCCGTCTCGACGGAACTGGCTTTCCGAGTGATTCCGATCAGTGACCCTCGGTCCCGGTCGCCGGGTTCGGTAGGACCATAAACAGCTTCGCTAGGCGAAGTTGCGCTGCCTTGGCCGATCGTGCATCCCACTCAACTTCACCTCGCTCGATCATCTGCTCAAGCTCAGATAGGTAGAAGAAGAACAGATCGCGTCGCGTAGGCCATTCGTCCGAATGCGGCGCGCATTGCGGACCTCTCATAGCCACAGCCTGTCTCATCGCAGGAACCACCACATCATGCCAACAAACAGCGTCATTGCGACCAAGAGCGCAATGAAGCTGGTCAGCACCATTGCCGCGCTCCAGGGTGCCCAGACGCAGGCTTGTCGGGACATTCGGCCTCAGTGGGCTCGGGCCATACCCGCGCCACCATTGCCAACCTTGGGTTGCTCGCCAGTTGCTCACAGGTGGCCGCGACATCCACCATTGCCCGCTTGCCGAGCGGGTCTCCCATAATGTCGGCCACCCGTCTGGCGGCTTCGGCCTGCCGCTGCCAGTACTGCAAGGAAAGATCGGCCATGGCGATCGTCCGGCAATAGGACTTTATGGCCGTATAACGTAATTTTTACGATCGATCAAACACTTTCGCCGGCCGCGACCGATCGCGGCAGCCGACCCCCACCGGACGGGGCTCCTCTGCTCTCCCGTCAGCCCCCAAACGGACCGTGACGATCGGTCGCCCGGTGGTCCGCCGCCCTTCGGACGCGAGCCGCCCATACCTCGATTGAAGCGGGATTTCCGAGACTGACGCCGTCCACTTCTACGCGACGCCCGCCTTGACGGTCTTCACATGGCATCGCTGACGTTTGGGATCAGCCCGTCCTTATGATTACGCTTGTGGTTTAGTTATTATCCGTTCACGATGGGTCATCGCTGGCAAGCGCAGTCGCGAGGGCGCCAGTGACAGAGAGCTACGGGTGCTCCCGCCTAAACGGTGCAAAGGAGCGCGCCATACCAGACTTTTGTTGCAAATTGCTGAATGAGCGCAGCGGCATCGTCTCTTCGGCAGGCATCACGACCACAGACCTGGAGGCCGCGATCGGGCACGCCTCTGCTTTTCTTCACACGAGCAACCAGCACTCATCATCGCGGGCATATATTCTTTCGAAGTCTGGTCCGGCACAAGCCGGCTGTTTCCCCCACCAAAGGCCCGATGTTAGTGTCTCAGCCTAAGGTAAGGCTGATCGTCGTTGACGATGACCCGGATGTGCGTTCAGTTGTGGAAGGGTTCCTGATCGACGCTGGTTACTGGGTCCTTGAGGCGGTGGATGGCATCCAGGCTCTTGTCGTGCTCACTCACGATCCTTCTGTACGAATGATGATCTCTGACATCCGTATGCCGGGGATGTCGGGTATAGAGCTAGCCGAAGAGGCGCGCGAGCGGAAACCGAACGGCTGACCTCGACTTTATCAACGCCGCCCGCTCGCTCAGGTGACTTCGTCAATGACCTTTGGTCCCAGCCGCCGCGTTCATGATCACCATGAACAACTTGGCTAGGCGAAGTTGCGCTGCCTTGCCCGATTGCTCATCCCACTCGATGCCACCCGGCTCGATCACCTGCTCAAGCTCCGAGAGATGAAAGAAGAACAGATCGCGTCGCGTGGAGCGCCCGTCCGAACGTTGCGCGGACTTCCGCTTTTTCATCGCCACGACGCCGTGACATCACAGGAACAACCACTCGGCAAAGCATGGGAATGACACTGGCTGTGATAAGCGAAACCTAATTCGCGGTCAGTGATCCGCCCAGAAAAATCGTGACTGGGCGGGATTACCACGCGCCCCGTTGTTGTGCCGCAGGTGCAAGACCATCCGACATGGTAAGGCTGCGCCAACGGGCAAACGTCTGCGCCAGCGCAGCAGCGAGCCGTGGGAGATCGAGGCCCAGGCGTAAGGCCCAGCGAAGGGGCGCATTGCAACGCCGGCTAGGCTGGGACGGCAGGTGGTGGCGGACTTGCCCGACGCACGGGTGGCACGATCGCTACGGTATCGGCAGCCGCTGAACAGGACCACGACACTATCGCAGCGGCGTGGAGCCGACGGGAAGACATGCTCTGCTTGGTTCCTCTTTTATGGGGCAGACCTAAGGAGCCATGGTCGGTATCCATCTGGGTAAATCCCAAACAGCCCATGATCTCCTGTTCTGCCTCGCACCAATTGATCAGATCGCATCCATGCGGCTTTCCCTGATTTTCCCACAAATCATACGCTCTGCAATGAGCCTCCGCACTCCTGCATTCTCAGTCGCCGCTACCTTGTTGTTCATCTCACCGCTCCCTCCTGTTCTTGAGTCATTTGGTGCGCTCTTGTTTGATGCGAGTGCCTTCGTCAAACGGTCTGGCATAGCTCCCTGATTTGAACGACCGTGTGATCTGCCGTTCGAGCCTGCGTCGCACATCGACTGGCGCGGCTTTGATCTCTTCCGCAGAGAGCGTCAGACAGGCCAAAGCTCACCCCGATGATATGGCGCGGAAAATGACGTACCGCCGCGTGCCTCGCATTTGATCCTGATCAAACGATGCGCTGACAGCTTCTTGGCCCAGAACCTCAGTACACCGTTGTGCAAGATGGCGAGGCGGCACACCGCATCAGCTTAATCAGGAAACTGATCGGCTTCCGACAGTCGATGTGGTATGCCAGTAGTGATCCAACATTTCGCTTCGGTCGTAACGGTGCAGCGGGCGGCTATTCGTGTGGACGGATTGCGTCACAAACCGGCGTGTGACCACAGACTTGATAGCAATTCCTGCGCTCATTGTTTCCAAAGCCGAAGCTGGGACAGAGTGACCACTGGCGCAATGTGCATTTGGCCTTCCTACCTTTGGTCATGAAATGAGTATCAGATAAGAGCGCATGCGGGGAACAAATTACAATTCGGCACGCATCCTTGACAACGCTCTGCTGTGGGACTTGGGTTCGGACCTTCGATCTATTCGTAGCAACGGGGGGCGGTGATGGATGACATTGGAAAGTCGGATAGGACAGAAGTGGTACCGGACTTTGCAGCATCCCTGACGCAGATCACTTCGGATGCGACGCGCCGCGTTTGCGAACAAGGTCAGACCGTCACGCAAACGATGAGCGAGTGGAATACAGAGGTGAGCCACTTCCTCAGCCGTCGGGTTGCCAGAAATGGCGAAACGATCGGCCGCATGACAAAGTGCCAGAACTTGCCAGAAGTCTTCGGCATCCAAGCTCAATGGGTTCAGGAAGCCGCCGATGACTACCTGAAGGAGATGACCAAACTGATGGAAGTCAACAGCAAGCTCGTGAGCAGCCTGATGCGGTCAGCCGGACAGACAGGAACTCGGTCATAGTTAGCAAGAGCGGAAGAGTCCGTGGTCAGTTGTTGGTATGTAGCTTGACCCGAAGAGGCTGCCGTCACACACAGATTTGTCAGCCAAAAGTGAAGGCGCGATGACCCGGAACCACAACGTTTGATCTGAGTCAATGGATGTGCGCTCAAGCGGCGTTATCAGAGCATTGCAGCGTTGGAGTGCGCCATGCCTATCGAGCACCCTCGCAACGTACCGCTTGGAATGCCGTCCCCCGAGGCATTGCGGGCAGCAAGTGACGCTATGCGTCGTCATTATGTGCTGGCGGAGACTATGGAGCATCCTGCTGTCAGGTCCGAATGCCTGCGGCTTGCCTATCTGATCCAAGTGTACGGTTTGGCTTCAACCAACCCAGAGTTACGGGATGATGCGACCGAAAAGCAGCGCGACGGCGGGTCGCTACGGTGTGGACCAACGGCTCCGTTCCGCGACTGTAGCCGGCAATTAGGGCACATGAACCGAAACAGCCAGACGCGCCAACTGGTTGATGCCTGACGATCTGCTCCAATGAGCAGGTACTGGGTTCATCGGCGTCGCGGCATGGGATCGAGAGACGGTAAAGGCTCAGCGAACCGCTGATGACTTACGCCACAGCAGCGCACGTGGGACCGTCCGCCACAGCCTGCGAGCAAATTGCTTTAGGCAGCCTTCGCCAACTCATCGATCGTGCGTAGCAAACGCCTGCTGGAGAGAGGTTTCTGTAGATACCGATCACGCGGGTCGAGCCGCTGTCCGGTATGATCGGCCGGCAGTCCGCTGATCAGCAGGACATGAACCGACGCCCATCGGTCGTGCGCGGCAGCAGCGACATCAAAGCCGTTCAGCTTTGCACCTAAGTCAACGTCGGTGATCACGACATCCGGTGGATCAACTGTTGCGGATGGACTGAGGGCTTTCTCAGGGTCGGCGAATTCTGTGACCTCAAGTCCCGCGTCCTCCAGGCAGTCCACCAGGGTGGCACGCACAAGCTCGTCGTCCTCCACGAGCATGACTTTCATAGTAATGTGAACGCACCTGCACCGTTTGCGGTTGCTGGGCGTGTTTGTCGGCAATGTTACCAAGATACGACGGGGGTTGGATTCGGCATGGTGCTCTCGTCGCCTTTGGCGACCTATGCTGACGGCGATCATCGGCACTGGCCTAATGGCGGTGCCTGTAGTGGCGGGTTCTGCCGCATATACTATTGGTGAGGCGTTGCGTTGACCGGGGAAAGCCGGTTTTGCACCGCCCCGGCGGCGGCCATCGCAATGCGAGCTAGTCCGGTAACCTGACTGTGTCAGCGGCTCCTTGTCCGAGCACCTGTGGACCGTTTT
>CAWBST010000008.1:0-97692 GCA_963791495.1 uncultured Alphaproteobacteria bacterium | reverse complement strand
CACACTCAAGCCGCACCTGCAAAAGCAATGGGTCATCCCGCCGGATGGCAACGCCGCCTTCGTAGCCGGCATGGAGGATGTGCTGGGAGTCTATCAGAGGCCGCATGACCCGGCGTGCCCTGTGGTCTGCGTTGACGAGACCTCGAAGCAGCTCATCGCCGAGACACGTGTGCCAATCCCAGCCAAGCCAGGGCGCCCCGCTCGGCATGACTACGAATACCAGCGAAACGGCACGGCTAACCTGTTCATGATGTTCGCACCATTGGAAGGCTGGAGGCACGTCAAGTGGACTGATCGTCACACCGCCGTGGACTACGCCCAGGTCCTCAAGGAACTGTCCGACATACACTTTCCGAACGCCATGAAGATCGTGCTGGTGCAGGACAACCTCAACACCCACAAGCCAGCGTCACTCTATGAAGCCTTCCCCGCCGCCGAGGCACGCCGGCTGGTCGAGCGGTTCGAGTGGCACTACACACCCAAGCACGGCAGTTGGCTCGATATGGCTGAGTCCGAACTCAGTGTCCTGTCCTCTCAATGTCTCGATCGGCGGATCCCTGACAAGCAGACCTTGATCGACGAAGTCGACGCCTGGCAGAACCGCCGCAACAAGAACCACGCCAAGGCGGATTGGCAGTTCACCACTGCAGATGCCCGAGTTAAGCTGAAGCGGCTATACCCCACATTATGAGTGACTCAGGGCACTACTATCATTCCAGCATTGATTTGATGGGATTTTTGCTCAAGATGCAATTCAACGCAGAATGTGCCGAAAGTCCGGTGGTAAGAGACTATACTGGTATCAACCTGTGGGACCTGCTGGAACACGCTGGCGGCGTGACAGTTACGAGTGATAAGAACGACATTCTCAGCAAGTACGTCGTGGCCACTGGTTCCGACGGATACAAGGCCGTGTATTCGTTGGGCGAGATACATCCGAATTTCGGCGCCCAGCCAATCATGGCAGCCAATGCCGACACCGGTGGTCAGCTTGGCCCTCATGGCAGTGACGGGTTGGCACGTATGGTAGTGCCGTGTGACAACGCCGGAGGCCGGTATGTCTCCGATCTGGTCGACCTTGACGTAAGAAGCCTCCCCGAACCTCGGACTTCGGGACCAAGTGGCATTTCGGACCATCTCCTGCTCTCAGGACAGGTGGCCGACCCAGCCATTGTGACGCCCGAGACACTCGCCGCGTTGCACCAGTCGACGACGGAATTTGCAACCTACACCTCCGGCGCCGGTCAGGTGGCTGATACCTACACCGGTGTCTCGCTCTGGACGCTGATCCAGGATTTCGGCCTCCTGACCGACCCGTCGATCAAGAACGACCTGTTGCGCTTCGGTGTCGTTGCCACTGGAAGTGATGGCTATCGCGCATTCATCTCGTTGGGCGAGATCGCGCCGCAATTCGGAAACCAACCCGACCTCGTTGCCTACGCCGACACGGGAGGGCAGCTAGGGACAGGAGGCCAGGACGGGGCCCTCCGGCTGATCGTGCCCGGCGATCACGCTGGGGGGCGTTACGTATCTAACCTCGTTAGCCTCCAGGTCATAGATGCCGTTGGATCGCCGCAGAGCTGATCAAAGCAGCCTTTGAGGATCTCTGGTAGGACAAGCCCCTGGAGGCCGCCACTGTTACAGATCACCAACCTCGAAATCGCCTTTCTGCGGGGGCGCGATCGGTGTGAAGAGCGCTCTGTCCGGCTTCAGATCGAGCAGAGGCGTCCCATCGAGGCAATCCATTCCGCGCACCAGAACAATATTTCCCTCAACGCCAACCAGTCGTGCGATGGAGGTGCCGATTGGATTCGGTCGCACTGGCGTGCGCAGCGAGAAGGTCCCACGCGCCGTGCCGTCATTCGCTGGGCTCTGGCGCACCAGGTCGCGCCGCGACAGGTGCAGCCAGTAGATCACCTCCAGCTGCTCATAGCGTTCGATGCCGTCCAATGCCGGCACCCAGGGATCGAAGATCTCGAGGCGGCAGGTCGGGCCGTCAAGTCGACCCTGGCGCGGCGTTTCCAGCCGCGAGGTCCACGGCGTGCTGATGCGCCCGATGAACACCAGCCCGGCATCATCCGGTGTCGGCAGGTCGACAGCGATCTCCGCCGCCCTGATCTCGTTTTCCCTCACCATCGGGTTACCCTCCGTTCCGTGGCTTCCCAGCATACGCCCTTCCCGCCATATTCATACGGACACGACGAACCCGCCTCGTGGTGCGCGCCAGCGCGCTGGGCCTCTCCGTTGAAAAACCTTTTCGTTGCGTAAATGATGTGAGCTGGCAGTCTTTCCGAGCTGCACCAGGCCCAATTCGCGGCGAGTCCTGACCGCGACGCTTTGCTGAAGCCGCGGCAGGTCGTTAGCGTCGGGTGCAATGCCCGATGAACAGCGCACCCTGACCTTCGATCCGGCGGTCCTGCTCGATGCCGAAGCCGAGGTGATCGCGCGTACCGCGCGCGGCGAGGTTGCAGCGTTCGGCGGCGCGCCCATGCCCGTCCTCCGCGCCGAATTCCTGCGTCATCTGCTGCTCGGCCTGCCATCGCCGTGCGAGCCGTGGCCTGTCCGCCTTCCCGGCGTGCGCATCCGCTGTGCATGCATCGAAGGATCGCTGGATCTCGCCGACTGTGCCGGACCAGGCGGAGTGGGACTGCCGGCGCTGACACTGGCGGCGTGCGACATCGCCGCACTGATCGACCTGACCGATGCACGCCTCGCACGCCTGTCGCTGCGTGACAGCCGCATCGGCGAGATCCGTGCCCGCGGCCTGCGGATCGATGGCTCGCTCGACATTGCCGGCGTCGCCCCGCTGGCCGACCACGCCTGGATCGACGCGCATGCCGCGGTGATCGACGGCGACCTGCTGGCGCGCGGGGCCAGCCTGCGGATCCCACCAGCCCGAGCCGGTGTCGCGCACCGCGACGCACGCTATGCCCTGCGCCTGTCGGGGGCGGCGATTCGCGGCAGCCTCGACCTGCTCGGCGAGTTCACCGCCATCGGCGGCGTCGCGCTGGACACGGCGCATGTCACCGGGGATGTGGTCGCCCGTGGCGCGCGGATCGGCGCCGGCGAGGGCGACGCGATCGGCGCCCAGGCGGCGCGCTTCGACGGCGTGGTGATCATGGGCGATGGCTTTGTCGCCGCGGGCGTGATCTGGCTGATGGGCGCGCGCATTGCCGGCACGCTCGATATGAATGGCGCCAGGTTGGTCAACCGCGCCGATGACGGCAATGGCGTCGTTTTGGCGGCCGATACCGCCGAGATCGGCGGCTCGGTGCTGCTCCGCAACGGTTTCACCGCCGAGGGTGCCATCAGCATGCGGGGCACGCGGATCGGCAACAGCCTGGAGTGCGACGGCGCCAGTCTGACCAACCCTACCGAGGACGGCGGTGGCATCGCGCTGGCGGCCGACCATGCGGTGATCGCCGGCGCCGTGTTGCTGCGCAACGGCTTCTCGTCCCGAGGCACGATCAGCCTGATCGGCGCGAGAATTGGCGGCAACCTGGAATGCGACGGTGCGAACCTGACGAACGCCACCGCCAATGGCACGGGCGTCGCCCTCGCCGCGGAGAACGCTGCGATCGGTGGGGCGGTCCTGCTGCGCCATGGCTTCGTCGCGCGTGGTGGGGTCAGCCTGCTCGGCGCGACCATCGACAGCAATGTCGAGTGCTGCGGCGCGTCGCTGGAAAACTGGCCGGAGACCGGCTCGCGCGAGACGCTGCGGCTTACCAATGTCGAGATCGCCGGCGACGTGCTGTTGAACACGGGCTTCACCAGCCTGGGATATGTCAGCCTGTGGGGGACCAAGGTCGGCCGCGACCTCGACTGCTCGACCGCCACCTTCATCGGGCCCTCGCCGGTGGCGGCCGGACGTTCGATGGCGGGGGCGATGGTGGCGACCAACCTGGCGGTGGCCGGCGATGTGAAGCTGATCGACGTTACCATGCTCGGCCGCTTCGACTGCGAGAACCTCCAGACCGGCGGCAGCCTGATCTGGGACGGGCTGCGGTTCCCGCGCGAGATCGCCGTCGGCGATGCACGCTACGGTTACCGCACCGGGCTCGATGCGATGCCCCGGATCCTGCTGGCACATGCACGGATCGGCGCGGCGCTGATGGCACGCGACCTCACGGCAGAGGTGACGTTGGCCATCGACCTCGGGGGGGCGCGAGCGGGCACGCTGGACGATACAGGGATCCCGGCCGGCTGGGGGGTGGGCAGAGCGCGGGAGGGTATGGTCTGCGCGCTCAATCTCGACGGCTTCGTCTACGACCGGTTCGGTCATCTGCCCTCCGACGAGACCAGTGGGATCGGCATCGCGCTGTCGGTCCTTAGCCGCTGGGCCTCGCATCTGGGTCGTGGCCACCCGGCGTCATGGGCAATGAGGATGGCGCGCCGGATGCTGCATATGCAGCGGGCGCATATGACACAGCGCCTGGCCTGGGTGCAGCGCCAGCAGAGCGGCGCCAGCGAGTTCCACCCACAGCCCTACCGGCATCTGGCCAAGGTGCTGCGTGCCCAGGGCCACTACCAGGCGGCCCGTGAGGTCGCCATCGTGGAACAATGGGCGACACCGGCAACGAACCGGATGACGCGCCTGCTTCGCTCGGTCTGGGGCATCTGCTTCGGGTTCGGGCTGTCGCCGGTGCGGGCGACGGTGACCGTGGCAGGTACTGCTGGCAATCGGCACCAGCGGCGTATGGTGGGCCTGGAAACGGGCCGAGGTGCTGGTCATCAACTATTCCTACGCGATGACCGAGGTGGCCGACGCGCCGGTCTTCCTGCGTCCCGACAAGCTCCAGGCCACCGCGGGCGCTCCGCCCTGCGGCGAAAGCGATATTCAACCGCTATTCTATGCAATGGACATGATGGTGCCGGTGATGGCGCTCCATCAGCTCGACAAATGCTGGGTCGACACACGACCAGGCACCGCAGGGTGGCGGTTATTCTGGTCGGCGTTCTCATTCATCGGCAAGCTGGTGACGTCGCTCGCGCTGCTCACCTACTCCGGCGTACTGAAGCCGAAAGAAGAGGCCTGAGTTTCAGCGGAAGATCGAGTGTGGTCCCGGTGCGGGCGGGGCAGGCGCGGTGGCGCCGGTCTGGCCTGATGCAGCCGACATGGCCTGGCCATTGCGGATCGCGTCGGTCGTCCTGGCAGCGGTATCTCCCCCGGCTGCCCCGAGTGCGCGGGACAGCTTGGTTGCGGCGTCCAACACCACCGGCAGCAGGGCACGCGGCCGCGGCGGGCGCATGCGCATGGTGGGGGCGCTGACCGACAGCACCGCCACCACCTGGCCCGACGCATCGCGCACCGGGGCGGCAACGGTACCCGCACCGGCCACCACCTCGTCCGTGGTCAGCAGGTAACCCCGGGTGCGAATGCGCTGCAGATCGGCAGCGATCCAGGCGGCGTCGGTTCGGGTCGCCGGCGTGAAGCGCGGCAGGCGCTGGGCGAGCACCTGGGTCTGCACCGCCTCCGGCGCGTGCGCCAGCAGCAGGCGGCTGGACCCGGCGTGCAGCGGCTGGCGCTTGCCGACCTCGCTGTACAGCCGAAGCCCGGGGTCTGCCTGGTAGATCGCGATCGTCTCGCTTTCCAGGCCATCGCGCACCCGGAGATAGACATTCTCGCCGCTGGTCTTGCCGAGAGCGGCGAGGTACGGCATCGCGGTTGCCTCCAGCGCGCCCTGCTCGACAGCGGCACGGCCGAGCACGCCCCAGCGCGCGCCCAGGCGCCACATCCCGCGCGCCTCGTCCTGGATGGCAAAGCCGCGCGCCTCCAGGGTGCGCAGCAGGCGGAAACCGGCCGTCCGGGTACAATGCGCTTCGTCGGCCAGCGCGGCCAGGGGTGCCGGGCCGATGCGGGACAGCGCCTCGAGCAGGTCGAGCGCCCGGCCCACCGCTGCGATGCTGTAGTCCCGCGGAGGGGCGGCTGCCTCGTGTGTCCCGTTGCCGCCGGAGCGGGTCCGAGGACGGGGCTTTGCCTTGCTGCGGCCAGGCTGCGCCATTCAGACTCCTACGAAATGATATCGGTTGAAACCATGTTACCGAGGAACCGTCCAAATATCGCGCAAATCCACGAGGGGCAACAGCGGAGGCGACGGAAAGTTATGGACGCTTTCTTGTCCCGCCCGGCGGCGTGGGCTAAAGCCCGGCGCTCACCCAGGGACGGGCACCGGGGGCGGGCACGCGGGCGCGGGCGTGGTGAAACTGGTAGACACGCCAGATTTAGGTTCTGGTGGCGTGAGCCGTGGGGGTTCAAGTCCCTCCGCCCGCATCACGCGGCGGGTGGAAAACGACAGGGTTCGATGATGCAGGTCACAGAAACGCTCTCCGAGGGGCTGAAACGCGCCTATACCGTTGTGGTGCCGGCTGCCGACATCGAAAGCAGGCGGGCCGCCCGGCTGGCCAATCTCGGCAAGACCCTGAAGCTGCCCGGGTTCCGCCCGGGCAAGATCCCGACCACGGTGGTGCGCCAGCGCTATGGCACGGCGGTCAACGCCGAGGTGCTGGAGGAATTGGTCAGCGAAGCCACCAAGCAGGTGCTGACCGAGCGCGGCCTGCGACCGGCGCTGCAGCCCAAGATCGATGTCGTCAGCCTCGATCCCAGCGGCACGGCGGCAAAGGATCTGGAGTTCAAGGTCGAACTCGAGCTGCTGCCGGAGATCACGCTGCCGGATTTCGGCGCGATCCAGCTCACCCGGATGAAGGCCGAGCCCGCCGCTGAGCGGGTCGACAATGCGCTGGCGCGAGATCGCCCAGCGCAACCGCACCCTGGAACCAATCCCGCCGGAGGAGCTGGGCGAGCGCGGCGCGGCCAAGGGTGAGGTGCTGGTCATCGATTACGTCGGCCGGATCGATGGCACCGAGTTTCCCGGCGGCGCCGCAACCGCAATCGAGGTGGAGATCGGCGGCCCCGGGTTCATCCCAGGCTTCAGCGAACAGCTCGAAGGCATGAAGCCAGCCGAAACCCGCATGATCGAGGTCACTTTCCCCGCGGAATACCCCGCCGCGCCGAACCTGGCGGGGAAGCCCGCGACCTTCGACATAACCGTCCACTCGCTCAACCGCCCAGTTGTGCCGGCGCTGGACGACGAACTGGCCAAGAAACTCGGCTTCGAGGACCTGGCCATGATGCGCGATATGCTCACCAGGCGGATGCAGGCCGAATATGATCAGCTCGCCCGACTGCGCCTCAAGCGGCAGTTGCTTGACGCGCTGGCGGACGTGGCGAAGTTCGCGGCGCCCGAAGGGATGGTGGACCAAGAGTTCGGCCAGATCTGGCAGCGTCTGGAGGCCGACCGGCAGGCGGGTCGTTTGGACGAGGACGACAAGGATAAGGACGAGGCGCTGCTGAAGGCCGAATACCGGGCGATCGCCGAGCGGCGGGTGCGGCTCGGCCTGCTGCTGGGGGAGGTGGGCCGGGCGAACAGCATCACCGTGGCGCAGGACGAGATGGCACGCGCGATCAGGGCCGAGGCGATGCGCTATCAGGGCCAGGAACAGCAGGTGTTCGAGTTCTTCCGCCAGAACCCGCGGGCAACCGAGACCCTGCGCGGTCCGCTGTTCGAGGAAAAGGTGATCGATTTCATAATTGAGCTCGCGAAGGTCGAAGAGCAGACGGCCACCGTGGACGAGCTGGTGAAGGACCCGCCGGCACCTGAGTGAACGGCCGCAGAAGACCCCAGGCCGTCTTGCGACCCGCCGTGTGGCCGGTTGTGTCCGGGCCGGTTCCACTTATGTATAAGGCTCCCTCGGATTTGAAGGTCTCCAGCCATGCCTGATCGCGACCCCGTTGAGATCTATGCCAACAACCTGGTGCCGATGGTGGTGGAACAGACTGCCCGCGGCGAGCGCGCCTTCGACATCTATTCCCGCCTGCTGAAGGAGCGGATCATCTTTCTGACCGGGGCGGTCTACGATCAGGTGAGCGCGTTGATCTGCGCCCAGCTCCTGTTCCTGGAATCCGAGAACCCGAACAAGGACATCTCGTTCTACATCAACAGCCCTGGCGGGGTCGTTTCGGCTGGCCTCGCGGTCTATGACACGATGCAGTACATCCGCAGTCCAGTTTCAACCGTATGCATCGGCCAGGCGGCATCGATGGGCAGCCTGCTGCTGACCGCCGGGGCGAAGGGCAAGCGCTTCGCCCTCCCGAACGCGCGCATCATGGTCCACCAGCCCTCCGGCGGCGCCCAGGGCCAAGCGACCGACATCGAGATCCAGGCGCGCGAGATCCTTACCTTGCGCAAGCGGCTCAACGAGATCTACGTTCGTCACACCGGCCAGCCGCTTGAGGCAATCGAGCGTAAGCTGGAACGGGACACCTATATGTCGGCCGAGGAGAGCCGCGACTTTGGCCTCGTCGACGAAGTGGTGGACAACCGCCCGACGCCGGAGGAGGTTGCCGGACGGGGCTGAGACGCCAGAACGGCTAAAAAACGGGCTGTCACGGTTCTTGTCCTCCGTTCTTGTCCCCAGGGGCGCCCGGAGGGTAAAGTCGCCCTCTGGCTCCCCGCGAGTCCGGGGCAGGAGTTCCTATGAGTAAGTCCGGCGATTCGAAGAACACCCTCTACTGCTCGTTCTGCGGCAAGTCCCAGCACGAGGTGCGCAAGCTCATCGCCGGCCCGACGGTGTTCATCTGCGATGAGTGCGTCGAACTCTGCATGGACATCATCCGTGAGGAGCACAAGACCCATCTGGTCAAGTCCCGCGACGGCGTGCCGACGCCGCGGGAGATCTGCAAGGTGCTCGACGACTACGTGATCGGCCAGGATCACGCCAAGCGGGTCCTCTCGGTCGCCGTCCACAACCATTACAAGCGGCTGGCGCACGGGCAGAAGAACAACGACATCGAGATCGCCAAGTCGAATATCCTGCTGGTTGGACCGACCGGGTCGGGCAAAACCCTGCTGGCGCAGACGCTGGCCCGCATCCTGGACGTGCCGTTCACCATGGCGGACGCGACCACGCTGACCGAGGCGGGCTACGTGGGCGAGGACGTCGAGAACATCATCCTGAAGCTGCTGCAGTCGGCCGACTACAACGTTGAGCGGGCGCAGCGCGGCATCGTGTACATCGACGAGGTCGACAAGATCTCGCGCAAGTCGGACAACCCGTCGATCACGCGGGACGTGTCCGGCGAGGGCGTGCAGCAGGCGCTCTTGAAGATCATGGAGGGGACCGTTGCCTCGGTGCCGCCGCAGGGCGGACGCAAGCACCCGCAGCAGGAATTCCTCCAGGTCGACACCACCAACATCCTGTTCATCTGCGGCGGCGCCTTCTCCGGCCTGGAGAAGATCATTGCCGCTCGCGGCAAGGGGTCCGGCATGGGCTATGGCGCGGAGGTGCGCTCGCCCGACGAACGCCGCACCGGCGCCATCCTGCGCGAGGTCGAGCCCGAGGACCTGTTGAAATTCGGCCTGATACCCGAGTTCATCGGCCGCCTGCCGGTGGTCGCCACGCTCGAGGACCTCGACGAAGGCGCGCTGATGGAGATTCTGACCAAACCCAAGAACGCGCTGATCAAGCAATATGGCAGGCTGTTCGAGATGGAGGGGGTGAAGCTCTCCTTCACGGAGGACGCTCTGCACTCGGTGGCGATACGGGCGATCGCCCGGCGCACCGGGGCGCGTGGTCTGCGCTCGATCATGGAGTCCATTCTGCTGGGCACCATGTTCGAGCTTCCCGGTCTCGATGGAGTAGAGGAGGTGGTCATCAACCGCGAAGTCGCCGAATTGCGAGCCAATCCGCTTTACCTCTATGGCAAGGAACGGGCGGAAAGCTCCGCCTGAGCCGCACCCACTCGCGAGATAGCGACCCTGGATTTTAAGGTCTTGCGCTGCATTGCCCGGCAGCCGATATGCGTTTCCGACCGGTGGGTGCCTTAAGCCTATCGGGGCGCCTCCCGTGCCGCAGGAATCGCCGTAAGCCGGGCGGATTGGGCGTCGACTGTCCATAAGGAGGTCAACCATGACTGATTCCGATCGGCCTGAGCCGGAACCGCAGGGACGCCCGGACGAAACACTACCTGCTCCCGCACCGCGCGATCTGCTCGCCGTGCTGCCGCTGCGCGACATCGTCGTCTTTCCCCACATGATCGTGCCGCTGTTCGTGGGACGCGAGAAGTCCGTCCGCGCGCTGGAAGCGGTGATGAAGGAGGACAAGCAGATCCTGCTGGTGGCGCAGAAGAATGCCGCACAGGACGACCCGTCGGTCGAGGACATCTATCGGGTCGGCACCGTATCGACGATCCTGCAACTGCTGAAGCTGCCGGACGGCACCGTGAAGGTGCTGGTGGAAGGCGGCCGGCGCGCGAAGATTGTCGGCTTCAAGGACACCGACAGCTACTTCGAGGCATTTGTCGAGCCGATGCCCGACCAGACCGGCGAGGCCAAGGAGCTGGAGGCGCTCGGCCGGACCGTGGTCTCGCAGTTCGAGCAGTACATCAAGCTCAACAAGAAGATTGCCCCCGAGGTGCTGGTCTCGCTGAACCAGATCGAGGAGCCGTCGAAGCTCGCCGACACGGTGGCGAGCCATCTCAACCTGAAGATCGCCGAGAAGCAGGACCTGCTGGAGATTTCCAAGGTCGGCGAGCGGCTGGAGCGCGTGTTCGGACACATGGAGTCCGAGATCGGCGTGCTGCAGGTGGAGAAGCGCATACGCAGCCGCGTCAAGCGGCAGATGGAGAAGACGCAGCGCGAATACTACCTGAACGAGCAGCTCAAGGCGATCCAGAAGGAACTGGGCGAGGGCGAGGACGGCAAGGACGAGAACGCCGAACTCGAGGCGCGCATCAAGAAGACCAAGTTCTCCAAGGAAGCGCGCGAAAAGGCGCTGCAGGAGCTGAAGAAGCTCAAGACCATGAGCCCGATGAGCGCCGAGGCGACGGTGGTGCGCAACTACCTCGACTGGATGCTGTCGATCCCGTGGAAGAAGCGCAGCAAGATCCGCAACGACGTGGAGGCGGCCGAGAAGGTGCTGGAGGCCGATCACTACGGATTGGAGAAGGTGAAGGAACGCATCATCGAGTATCTCGCCGTGCAGGCGCGGTCGCCGAAGGTGCGCGGACCGATCCTGTGCCTGGTCGGACCGCCCGGCGTGGGCAAGACCTCACTCGGCAAATCGGTGGCGCGCGCGACGGGGCGCAACTTCGTACGCATGTCGCTGGGCGGCGTGCGCGATGAGGCGGAGATTCGCGGCCATCGGCGCACCTATATCGGCTCGATGCCGGGCAAGGTGATCCAGGGCATGAAGAAGGCGAAGACCTCGAACCCGCTGTTCCTGCTGGACGAGGTGGACAAGCTCGGCGCCGACTGGCGCGGCGATCCGTCGTCGGCATTGCTGGAGGTGCTGGATCCGGAGCAGAACTCCACGTTCGCCGATCACTATCTGGAGGTGGACTATGATCTGTCGGACGTGATGTTCGTCACCACGGCGAACTCGCTGCGCATGCCGCAGCCGCTGATGGACCGCATGGAGATCATCCGCATCCCCGGCTACACCGAGGATGAGAAGGTGGAGATCGCCAAGCGCCACCTGATTGCCAAGCAGTCCGAGGCGCATGGGTTGAAGACTGACGAGTGGCACATCTCGGACGACGCGCTGCGCGACATCATTCGCTACTACACGCGCGAGGCGGGCGTGCGGAACATGGAGCGCGAGATCGCCAATCTGGCCCGCAAGGCGGTGAAGGAACTCGTCACCAAGAAGACCAAAAAGATCGCCATCACTCGGAAGAACCTTGAGCGATACTCAGGGGTTCGCAAATTCCGCTTCGGCGAGACCGAGGCCGAGGACATGGTCGGTGTCGTCACCGGGCTGGCCTGGACCGAGGTCGGCGGCGAGATCCTGACGATCGAGAGCGTGCTTCTGCCCGGCAAGGGCAACATCAAGCAGACCGGCAAGCTGGGCGACGTGATGCAGGAGAGCGTATCCGCCGCGCTGAGCTACGTCCGGTCGCGCTCGATCAAGTTCGGCATCAAGCCCACGCTGTTCGAGAAGCGCGACATCCACGTGCACGTGCCGGAAGGGGCGACGCCGAAGGATGGCCCGTCCGCGGGGGTTGCGATGGCGACTTCGATCGTCTCGGTACTCACCGGCATCCCGGTGCGGCGCGATGTCGCGATGACCGGTGAACTCACGCTGCGCGGCCGCGTACTGCCGATCGGCGGACTGAAGGAGAAGCTGCTGGCGGCGTTGCGCGCCGGCATCACCACCGTGTTCATTCCAAAGGAGAATGAAAAGGATCTCGCTGAGATCCCGGACAACGTGAAGAAGCACCTGAAGCTAATTCCGGTGGCGGATGTGGACGAGGTGGTCGCGCAGGCGCTGGCACGCCGGCCTGTGGCGATCGAGTGGGAGGAGCCGCCTGAGCCGGTCGCACCGCCTCCGACAGAGCAGCCTGCCGCTTCGTTGCCGCACTGATCAGGCGTTCGTGAAAGGCCCGCCGGCGCGACTCGGCGGGCCTTTCTGCTGTTATTGACGCAGCGGAAACCGCGCCTTTAGTGTCGCCCCCCGGTCGGCCGCTCGTGCCGGCGCGACTTCACTCATCGGATCGAGAGGGAATGAGCCAGTGAACAAGATGGATCTCATCGCTGCTGTCGCCGACCAGACGGATTTGCCGCGCACCAAGGCATCCGAGGTGGTCGATGCATTGTTCGGCGCGATCGAGGGTGCGTTGAAGAACAAGGAAGAGGTCCGGCTGATCGGTTTCGGCACGTTTGCGACGGCCGAGCGCAAGGCCGGCACGGGGCGCAATCCACGCACTGGTGAGGAGATGGCTATCCCGGCCTCGATCACCGTCCGCTTCAAGGCGGGGAAGGGGCTGAAGGACGCGGTACAGTGACTGCTGCCGGGCGGTTAGCTCAGCGGTAGAGCGTCTCGTTTACACCGAGAGGGTCGGCGGTTCGAATCCGTCACCGCCCACCAATGGTCTGGGATGACAGTAGTCGGTGGTCTCTGCGGTCTAACGGCTTGACCCGGTAACGGGTGCGCCTTAAGTGCTGGCCCCTGTTGCGCGGGCGTAGCTCAGTTGGTTAGAGCGCCGGCCTGTCACGCCGGAGGTCGCGGGTTCAAGTCCCGTCGCTCGCGCCAGGACTTGCCGCTGCCGATTGCTGTGGAGCGCCTCGGTCAATCGCCACTGCGGCCGCTTCTGGGCCGAGCCGCGATGCTCGTCGCTACACGCTCTTCGGACGCGGCGATGAGGCAGTGAGAGAAGCTGGGCAACAACGATTCCTTAAAGTTTTTTTTGTAATATAAACCTGATCTGGCATCCGGTGACTCCGACCAATCGAGGCCTCGGTTCAGCGCGGGGATGGCATGGCTATTGGCTGCGACGAGTTTGATCCTCTTACCTTCTTCCGCAATCTGAAGGACGCGTCGATCCGTCTGCAACGTGCAGCTCTGCATTCCGTGGAACGGAACCTGGCGATCGATGAGGTCTTCGATCTGATTCGGCAGGGCAAGCGTCGGGCTCGATACCTTAAGGGTTCCGAGAAACAAACCTTCATCGCCAAGATAGAATTGATCTCGGGGTTGAAGCTCGAGGACGAAGCCGAGGATGACGGTACAGATACCGTAGTCAGACGAACGGCACCCGCCAAACCCAGCGGCCCCGATCTCAACATGCCTGACCTATCCGGCAGGCTGCCGCGCTACGTCACGCCCGCGAAACCCGGTGATCCCGAGATGCGAGTGATTCAGATGGCGGTGAAGAAGCAGGATGGCGTCACCATGATTCTGGTGATCGGTGAAGCCAACAACGCGTTCTATGTCACGCAGGGCGCCCTCGGTGGCGAGTACAAAACCTGGGATACACCTCACATTGGCGACGCTCGGCGTCAGTTCTGCACCCTCAGGAATGAAGGCTATCACGAAGTCAGTCCGGGCGACATCAAGCACCACCGCAGCACATATACTGCACCGACGGCCACCTTCTCGAACCGCCGGAGGCTAGGTCGCAACGCAACACCAAACCGGCGGCGAAAGGCCGACCTCGCAACTTAGGTTACGCGGTCTGGGGCCTAGGAGACTTTTTCGTTCACCGCCATCGCGCGTAGCCGACAGGAGACTGAACGGGTTCTGCATCGAGGGGCAAGCGCCGCAGCCGATACAGTATTCGCGGCGACACCACCGCACCCTGGCGAACACCTCGCCAACGAACTCCGTTCGAGCGCCGCCGAACTGCCCCGTCAGGTCAAGACGGTTCGACAACGCTGGCTGCACGGTTTGATGTCCGCTCCTGGTCTGGCCTACAACGCCTTGCGAGCAACGCGACAAGACGGAACGGCCGGCGCAGAGTACAGCGTTGGTCCGGGAGCGAGGTGATCCGATGAGCGAGACAATGCCCAGCGGCGCGCATGTCATAGCCGGCGGCTTTCCGCCCGGTTCGGCCGCCGGGCACGACCACGATCACGCCCGTCTGCGGCTACTGGGGCTGCTGGCCGACGCGGACGTCCCGGCCTCGGTCGCCAACGATTTCGCCGACGTCGAGAAATGGCTGCCGGTGAGCCGTCTGCTGATCACATACGTGGCCGGCCCCTACCCCGACGCCGCGCAGTGCCGCGCCCTCACGGCATGGCTCGAGGCCGGCGGCCACTGGCTGGGCCTGCATGGCACCAGCGGCGGCCGCGCCGAGCGGGTGGAGGGGATGCGCCAGCGCCGCACCGTCAAGACCGAGCACCACGCCGTTCTCGGCAGCCGCTTCCTGACGCATCCGCCGATCTGCCGGATCCGCGTGGACGTGCGTGACACCGATCATCCCCTCACACGCGGGCTCGGCTCATCCTTCGAGGTCGAGGACGAACCTTACTTCATCGAGCTGCAGGATCCGGCATCGACGCGGATCCTGCTGACCGCGGACTATGGTCCGGGCGCCACGTCGCCGAGTATCGGGAGCCTCTACCCCTCGGACACCTCGCTACAGCCCGATGGCAGGACCCGCGTGCTCGGCTACACACGCGAGGTCGGGCGCGGCGGCGTGACCTATTATGCACTCGGTCATTGCCACAACCCCGCCATCCGCGCGGGCCGAGCCGCAGACGCCACGGACACGACGCCGCCCACCTTCCGCGGTGCATGGGAGAGCGACACGTTCATTTCGCTACTGCGCCATGCCATCGCCTGGGGGTGAGTGGTTGACCGCAGCGGGCGGACCGCGCCGTTGCGCTCCGCGGTTTCGAGAGTGACCGATACAAAGCCTCCGTGACGGAATGCCGTGCCGTGGCTCGCCGGCTTGACCACATCACGATCGAATGCAGCACCTGCGGCCACCGAACCAAGGTCGATGGTGCCGCCCTCGGAAACAGGATCGATGATGAGCTGACCTTCGACACAGTCGGGCGCATTGTGAAACGATTCGTCTGTGGCTCCTGTCATGCGCGCAGCATCAAGGTCTATGACGATTCGGCGAGATTGCTTGTCGACACCGCAAACATGCCCCTTTGCAGGGTCTGCGGTGATCCGATTCTTCTGCCACGTGTCCGGGCCTTGCCCGGGACGACACTGTGCGCGCACTGCGCGACCGAGGGTAGTGCGCAGACGCAGCCTCGTCCTTACCCGCAACCACCACCCCAAAGAGCCAAGTGTCCGCGATGCGGACGGCCCACGATCGTGCGGGAAAACTCCAAAGACTCCGATTACTTCCTCGGATGCACCGGCTTTCCAAACTGCCGCTGGACATCGCCATTTAACATTACTGATACGGACTGAGGTTCCGCGTCCATCGCGAGCGAACGCAGCAGGGCAGAGTCCACGCCCCGCCTTTGAGTTGCGATCAAGCTTGATTACTCTGGCCCTGCCGAGGTTGGTGGGACGTGAGAAACTGCGAACGACAAGCGGTCAGGGAGACGAGGAAATCATGCTGACAATCGATTCCCAGGTGCACGCCTACGAACGCAATCATCCGGGCAGGCCCTGGGCGGCCGTTCTGCACGGCCCGCCGGAGGTCACCGGCGATGACATGGTCGCGGCGATGGATGCGGTCGGTGTCGATGGCGCGCTGCTGGTGTCGCCGTTTGCCATGTATCGCTACGACGCCAGCTACGCGATCGAGGTTCACGCGAAGCATCCCGGCCGCTTCGGCCTGATCAAGCCGGTGGACCCGAGCGATCCCGCGGTGGCCGACACGATCGCCGACTGGGCGGCCACCGATGGCACGGTCGGCGTCCGGATCATGCTGAGCCGTGAAGGCGTCTCCACCGATGCCGCCGATCCCGGCCTCAACCGCGTGCTGGCCGCCGCCGCGCAGCATTCGCTGCCGGTGAACCTGCATGGCGACCGGGCGGCTGGAGCAGGCCGGGCGCTGGCGGCGCGCAACCCCGATACCAGCGTGGTGATCGATCATCTCGGGCTGCAGCAGCCGCTCGAGCCGCCTGCCCCCGCCGAGCCGTTCGCCGATCTGCCGAAGCTGCTGGCGCTGGCGGCGCACGACAACATCACGGTGAAGATCTCCGGCGCCTGCACGCTGTCGCACGAGCCGTTCCCCTACAACGACATCTGGGATCCGCTCGGTCGCATCTTCGATGCGTTCGGTTTCGATCGCTGCATGTGGGGCACCGACTGGACGCGGGCGATCGGAGCTGCTGACCTACAAGCAGGGCGTCGAGGCGTTCCGCGTCACCGACCGCCTGTCCGACGGCGACCGGGCGGCGCTGATGGGCGAGACGCTGCGGCGGGTCTATCACTGGGCGCCGTCGAAGGGCTGAACCGCCCAGTCCACCGACAGTGCCGAACTGATCCAGCGGGATCGCGACCGGACCATACGTGAAAGAGGTTGTCGTTGTGACAATGGGGGTGGTCGAAGCTTTCGCGATCTCGGTGGCGCGGGAGGTGACACTCGCTCTAGCTGCATTGGCCGAGAGCTCGACATGCCCAAGGTGACCGCGACGAGAGTTGCTTCGCTGCGGCAATACCCCCTTCCAGCGCGCATGATCGGTCGGCGACGTATCCGCCTGAGCGACGCGGCTACCCCGCCAGCTCCCGCGACCGATCCGTCGCCGCGGCAATGGCGCGGCTGAGCGCCGCCGGCCACGCCTCCGCCGCCATCAGCACCGCCAGCGCCCGTTCCGTGGTCCCGCCGGGACTGGTAACCGCCACGCGCAACGCCGCGGCGTCCTCCGCACTCGCCGCGAGCAGCGCCCCCGACCCCGATACCGTCTGCCGCGCCAGCAATCGCGCCAGATCCGCCGGAATGCCCTGCTCCAGCGCCGCCTGTTCCATCAGTTCCGCCAGCAGGAACACGTACGCCGGCCCGCTGCCCGACACCGCCGTGACCGGATCGAGCAGCGCCTCGTCCTCGACCCACGCCACCACGCCGATCGCGTGCAGCAGCCGCTCGCACAGCACGCGCTGCGGCGTGCTCGACGCCGGCACCTGGGCACGCCACCGTGACCCCCTGGCGCACCGCCGCCGGCGTGTTGGGCATCGCCCGCACGATCGCCGCCGCATCGCCTAGCAGCGCCCGCATTCCACCGATGGTCCGCCCGGCCATGATCGACAGGAACACCGCCTTGCCGGCGAAGCGCCGGTACATGCGGCAACGTCTCCGCCGCGTTCTGCGGCTTCACCGCGAACACCACCGCGGCCGGCGCGAAACCTCGGGAACCGCCGCGACATCCGCCACCACCGCAAGGTCCGGCCCGCTGCACGCGGCCGCGCCTGCGCCGGATCAACAGCGACCGACGCCGCCAGCCCCTGCTCGCGCCAGCCCGACAGCATCGCACTGCCCATGCGGCCGCAGCCGACCAGCAGGATCGGGGGAATGCTCATGTCTGATCTCGGGCGGACGCCCGATCCTCTTTGGTCATGGCCGGGCGTGACCTGGCGTGACCCGGCCATCATGCCTCGCCGACACACTCGAGCATCGCCGCCGCCAGCGCGTCCTGCGGCGTCTTGCCGCCCCACAGCACGAACTGGAACGCCGGGAAGAACCGCTCGCACTCGGTGATGGCGATGTCCACCATGTCCTCCAGGCTCTCGGCCGAGGCGCCTGGTGCGCCGCGCAGCAGCACGGCGTGGCGGAACACCGGCATGCCGTCCTCGCTCTCCATGCCGAAATGGCCGATCCATAGCCGCTCGTTGGCCAGCGCCAGCAGCTCGTACAGCGCCGCCCGGCGCTTCTCCGGCACCTTCAGGTCGAACGCGCAGGTGAAGTGCATCGCGCTGATCTCGTGCGACCAGCAGAAATACAGCCCGTAGTCGCACCAGCGGCCGGGCGCCTCCGCCGCCATCTCGGAGTCGCTGCGCCGGTCGAACGCCCATTCGTTGGCGATGACGATCTGCTCCATGGTGTCGAGGGGATTGGCGGCGGCATCGTGGCCGAGGGCCGTCATGGACATGCTTGGTCTCCCATCGTGCAGGAAGGCCGGATGGTTTCTCAGCTCACCGAATCTGGGGTTACGGCACCAAGCCAACCACGAATCCTAGCCTACCGACGCGGCGCGCCGCGCCGCAAGTCTCACTCGGTATGTTTCTCCGCCTCCAGCACAGCCACGCGCACGTCCAATGCGGCCAGGCGCTGCAGCACATCCGCCAACTGCGCCTCTGCTGCTTCCTGCCCCGCCCGCGCATTGGCGGCCAGCTCGGCCATGGCATCGAGCTCCTCGCGCTTCACCAGGTCGAGCCGGCGGATCGCTTCGTCGATGCGCGCGCGCGCCAGCGCCTCGATCTCCTCGCGAAGGCCGGCCAGCGCCGAGATCGCGCCGCCGGCCACACCGGCCAGATCGTCGAAAAATCGCGGCCGTTCGGCCATGTGTGCCAACCTTTCGTGGACTCGAAGAGCCTCCTATAACGCCGGCCATGATCCTGGTCACGGGCGGCGCCGGCTTCATCGGCTCGAACCTGCAGGCGGCGCTGGTGGGCCGCGGCTACGAGACTATCATCGTCGATACCCTGGGCGCTGCCGGGAAGTGGCGCAACCTGGCCAAGCATCCGCCGGCACGTTTGCTCCCCCCAAGCGAAATCGACAACTTCCTCGACAGCCGCCCGCCGCTCGAAATGGTCTACCATTTCGGCGCCATCACGGACACCACGGCGATGGATGGCGATGCCGCCTGGGCCACCAATGTCGAGTTGCCGCGGCGCGTCTGGCACTGGTGCGCCAACCACGGCGTCCGCCTGGTGTATGCGTCCTCGGCGGCCACCTACGGCGACGGTTCGGCCGGGTTCGACGACGAACTGACGCCGTCCGCGCTCGAGAGGCTGCGCCCGCTCAACCTGTACGGCTGGACCAAGCACGCCTTCGATCTCCGGGTCGCTCGCGCCATCGCAGGCCGCCAGGCGCATCCGCCGCAATGGGTCGGGCTGAAGTTCTTCAACGTCTATGGACCGAACGAATACCACAAGGGCGGCATGATCTCGGTGGTCAAGATCAAGCACGACGAGGTTGCTAGCGGCGGCCCGGCACGGCTGTTCCGCTCGACCGAGCCCGGCCTTGCCGACGGCGCACAGCGGCGCGACTTCATCTGGGTCGGCGATGTGGTCGACGTGGCGGTATGGCTGCTGGATGCACCGAATGTGAGCGGACTGTTCAACGTCGGCACCGGTCAGGCACGAACCTATCTCGATCTCGCCAACGCGGTGTGCGACGCGGTCGGCGTGCCGCGTAAGATCGAGTTCATCGACATGCCCGCGCCGTTGCGCGGCCAGTACCAGTCGTTCACCGAGGCCACCGTCACCAAGCTGCGCGCCGCCGGTTATGCGGGCCAGTTCACCCCGCTCGAGGAAGGCATCCGCCGCTATGTGCAGGATTTCCTGACGCAGCCCGACCGCTACGCATGATCCCGGTCCTGCTGTTCCCGCAGTTCGACCCGGTCATCGTGCAGATCGGGCCGTTCGGTATCCGCTGGTATGCGTTGGCCTACATTGGCGGACTGGTGCTCGGCTGGCGGCTGCTGCGCTATCTGGTGCGCCAACCGCCGGCGGTCGCGACGGTGGTGCAGGCCGACGACTTTCTAACCTGGGCCACGCTGGGCGTCGTGCTGGGCGGGCGGCTCGGTTACGTGCTGTTTTACCAACCGGACGTCTATCTGAGGCATCCGGCCATGATCCTCGCCGTCTGGGAAGGCGGCATGAGTTTCCACGGCGGCGTTCTGGGCGTTGCGGTCGCCATCGTCTGGTTCTGCCGCCGGAATGCGATCCCACTGCTGGGTTTCGCCGACCGGGTCGCCGTCTGTACGCCGATCGGGCTGGGCCTCGGGACGGATCGCCAATTTCATCAACGGCGAGCTTTGGGGGCGACCGGCACCCGACTGGCTGCCCTGGGCGATGATCTACCCAAACGGCGGCCCGGTGCCGCGCCATCCGAGCCAGCTCTATGAGGCGCTGCTGGAAGGCTTGGTGCTGTTCGCTGTGATGCTCGCTCTGTCACGGCCGGAGAGCCTGCGCGCGCGCTTCGGCTGGCTGACCGGTGCATTCCTGGTTGGCTACGCCATAGCGCGCGGCATCAGCGAGTTCTTCCGCGAGCCGGACGTGTTCCTGGGCTATCTGGCCGGCGGCGTGACGATGGGCCAGTTGCTGTGCATTCCGATGCTGATCGCGGGCCTTTGGCTGATGCTGCGCAGGGGCGATGGAACGGCTTGACCACTTCATGGCGCGCGCCAATGCCGCCTATTACGCGACGCACGATCCATATCGCGACTTCACGACATCGCCCGAGATCAGCCAGGTGTTCGGTGAGATCCTGGGGCTGTGGGCGGCAGTGGTCTGGGAGCAGATCGGCCGGCCGGACCCAGTGCTGTTGGTCGAGGCAGGGCCCGGTCGCGGCACCCTGATGGCTGACGCGCTGCGCGCGGTCCGTCGCGTGGCGCCGGCATTCCATAGCGCGCTGCGCCTGCATCTGGTTGAGACCTCACCGCGGCTACGGGCATTGCAGGGGAAGCGGCTGCTGGGGGCTACCTGGCACGATGATCTGATAACGTTGCCGGATATGCCGCTGATTCTGCTGGCAAATGAGTATCTGGACGCGCTGCCGATCCGGCAGTTCGTTCGGCGCGGGTGCCAATGGATGGAGCGGTTCGTGGAAGAGGGCAGGTTTGTCGAATGGCCCACGACCCCCACCCCAACCCTCCCCCGCTTCGCGGGAGAGGGAGAAGCGGTGATGAACCCCCTCTCCCGCGAAGCGGGGGAGGGTTGGGGTGGGGGTGCCGATACCATCATCGAACTCAACGAACCCGCCATCGCCATCGCCAACTTCCTGGGCACCCGCCTCGCCGACCGCCCCGGCGCCGCGCTGTTCCTCGACTACGGCCCCGAACGCAGTGCCACCGGCGACAGCCTCCAGGCCCTACGCGATGGCCGTCCTACCGATCCGCTCGCGGCTCCCGGCACGGCCGACCTGACCGCCCATGTCGATTTCCCCGCCTTCGCCGCCGCCGCCCGCGCCGCAGGCGCGGCAACCCACGGCCCCATACCGCAAGGCCTTTTCCTCGCCCGCCTCGGCCTGTTCCAGCGCACCGATCACCTGGCACGCACCCAGCCACCCCACCGTGCGCTTGGCGCTGATCGAGGCAGCCCGCCGCCTCGCCGAACCCAATCGCATGGGCCGGCTTTTCAAGGCGCTGGCACTGGGCAGTCCAGCCAACCTCCGACCACCCGGCTTCGAAAGCTGACACGCTGACCGGGCGCTGGACAACGCCCCGTCCCGCCGCCAAAAGCCTGCCATGCTGCTCACCGCCGACTCGCTTCGCGTGCCGCATGGCTTCTTTACGCGCCAAGGCGGCGTATCCACCGGGCCCTACACCAGCCTCAACTGCAGCCTGTCCAGCGGCGATGCGCGCGACGCGGTGCTGGAGAACCGGACCCGCGCGGCGCGCGCGATCGGCGCCAATCCTGATCGGCTTGTCGGCCTCATGCAGGTCCATGGCCCGGACGTCGTCGAAGTCGAGACACCTTGGTCCGCCGGCGCCGGCCCGCGCGCCGATGCCATGGTGACGAACCGACCCGATATCGCTCTCGGCATCATCACCGCCGACTGCGCGCCCATCCTGTTTGCCGATGCCGAGGCCGGAGTGGTCGGCGCAGCCCATGCCGGCTGGCGAGGCGCGGTGGCAGGCGTGATCGAGGCCACAGTCGCTGCCATGACGCGGCTCGGCGCGCGACCCGGACGCATTGCTTCCGCCATCGGACCGTGTATCCGCCAGGTATCCTACGAAGTGGCGGCGGACCTGCGCGACGCCGTTTTGCGCCATAACCCATTTGAATACGCAGTTCTTTGCCCAGGGACGGCGCGAGGCGCATTGGCAGTTCGATCTCGCCGGCTACTGCGCCGCCCGCCTCGCCGCCGCCGGCATCGGCACGGTCCAGGTGCTGGAGGCAGACACCGGCGCGGACGCGGCACGCTTCTTCAGTTATCGCCGGACCACGCTGAACGAGGGTGGACCGAGCGGGCACCAGATCTCCATCATCGCTCTGGCGGCGGGCTAGAGCATGCGATGGGTTTCCCTCCGCTCTAGCTATTTTACCGCCACGGCCACGGCGCAGAGCGTGCGACACGTAGGATGGGTAGAGCGCAGCGAAACCCATCACGCCGTGCACATGCTGAAGGCGCTCTAGCGCGTGTTCCCGCGGCTGTTGCTCCTGCTGCCGCTGCTGCTGCTCGCCGCGTGTGGCGACCTGCCCTGGCCGTTCATCGGCAACCCCGGCGCCACGGGTCGCATCCTTGCCCAGCCGCCGACACCCCGGCTCGCGGTCCCCCCACCTGGCAATGCCCTGCTGCCCGATGCGGCCAGCCGGCAGTTCGCCGATGCTCTTGCCGCTGGGCTGCAGGCGCAGGAAGTGCCGGCGGTCGCCGACCGGGTGCGCTCCAACGACTGGCAGCTTGTCGCCACCGCCGAACAGCGCGGCGGCACCGTTGTGCCGGTGTTCCGCGTGCTGAACCCGAAGGGCGAGGACAAGGGCAGCACCGAGGGCCCCCCGGTGCCGACCGAAGCCTGGGCGAGCGCCGCACCGGGCCTGCTCGATCAGACGGCCCGCGACGCCGCGCCAAAGATCTCCAGCCTGCTCACCAGCATCCAGACCGCGGCGATGCACGCCGATCCCGAACAGCCTGTACAACCGCATCGCCAAGGTGCGGATCGCCGACGTCACCGGCGCGCCGGGCGACGGCAACCTATCGCTGACCAAACAGATGAAGACGCATCTCGCGGCGCTCGGCCCGATGGTGCAGGACGACGCGAACAGCGCCGACTTCACCGTGCAGGGCGATGTGCGCATGGTGCCGATCGCCGGCGGCCAGCAGCGGGTGGAGATTCAGTGGTCGGTGAAGGCGGCGAACGGCGACGAACGCGGCAAGGTCGTGCAGCTCAACGAAATCCCCGCCGGCTCGCTCGACCACTACTGGGCCGACGTCGCCTTGGTCGTGGCGACCGAGGCCGCCGGCGGGGTGAACGACGTGATCGCGCGTCAGTCCGGGCGGGAGCCTGGCGAGCCGGTTCATGGACAGGCGGAGAAGCCGTTGGTAGAAGGCCGCAAGTCCGGCGTCGAGCCGGTGCGCTAACGTCCTCCAGCGGCAGAACAGCATGAAAATCGTCGCCTGCAATAGCAACCGTCCCCTCGCCGAGGCGGTTGCCGCTACATTGAAGCTGCCGCTGACGCGCGCCTCGATCCGGCGGTTCGCCGATATGGAAGTGTTTGTCGAGATCCACGAGAACGTCCGCGGCGAGGACGTGTTCGTGGTGCAGCCCACGTCGTATCCCGCCAACGACACGCTGATGGAACTGCTGGTCACGCTGGACGCGTTGCGCCGGAGTTCCGCGCGTCGGATCACCGCGGTGATACCGTACTTCGGTTACGCACGGCAGGACCGGAAGACCGCGTCGCGCTCGCCGATCAGCGCCAAGCTGGTCGCCAACCTGATCACCGAGGCCGGCGCCAACCGCGTGCTGACGATGGATCTTCACGCCGCGCAGATCCAGGGGTTCTTCGATATCCCGGTTGATAACCTGTACGCTGCACCCTTGTTCAGCCGCGACATCCAGGACCGCTACACCGGACGCGACCTGATGATCGTGTCGCCCGATGTCGGCGGCGTGCTGCGCGCGCGGCTGCTGGCGACGCGGCTGAACTGCGATCTTGCGATCATCGACAAGCGCCGCGAACATGCCGGGCATTCCGAGGTGATGAACGTGATCGGCGATGTCGAAGGGCGCGACTGCATCCTGGTGGATGATCTGGTCGATTCCGGCGGCACGCACTGCAACGCGGCCGAGGCGCTGATCAAGGCAGGCGCGCGTTCAACCAGCGCGTATGTCACCCATGGCGTGCTGTCGGGTGGCGCGGTGGCACGCATCGCATCGTCGCCGATCGAGACGATGGTGATCACCGATTCGATCCTGGCCACCGAGGCGGTGCGGCTGGCACCGAACGTCCGCCAGATCACCATCGCACCCCTGATGGCGCAGGCGATGCAGCGGATTTCCGAAGAGAGTTCGGTCAGTTCGCTGTTCGATTGAACGCTGTGGCGCAGGGGAACGCGGGCACCGCAATCAGCCTCTCGCCAAGCATCGGATTCCCTTGATATAGCGCGAGCACGCTGCGGGGGAAGATCGCAATGGGCTGGGCTGGGAATCGGTCGCCGGATCGTGCCGTCGCAAGCAGAATCCATGGCCGCCTTTTGCTCGCCGTCGGTACTCGGGGCTCTGCTGTATTCCCCGGCCAGTGAAGCGCGGACCACGATCAGCACGAACCAACATGCAACATCGGGGAATGGTCCCAAGACCCACGCGCAACAGCGTCCGGGATCCGTGCCGCACGCGCGCGTCGGCATACGACACGAATCGGTGAAGGCCACACGATCGCATCACGCCAGGCAAGCAACCAAAGTCGCCAGGCGCCGCGAGGCAACTCCACAGCAAACAGTGGACGCACGTGTACCGATGCCGGCCGATCGCCCGCTCATCGTCATCGACGCCGGCCATGGTGGGCGCGATCCTGGTGCGCTCGGCGTCTCGGGGACGATGGAAAAAACCATCACGCTGGAGACGGCGAAGGAGTTGCGCGGCGCGCTGGAGAGGACGGGTCGCTATCGAGTGGAACTGACACGGACCGGCGACCGCACTGTCTCCCTGGGAGCGCGCTTGCATTTCGCTCGAAAACACGACGCCGACCTCTTGATCGCAATACATGCCGATGCGTCCCATGATCGTCGCGCGCGCGGCGCCAGTGTTTACGTCAGCAACAGGGATGTGACGACGCACTTCACCGCCAAGCAGGGCAATTCGCGTCACATTGCCCGCGCCCTCGCGGCGCCGGAACCTCAGCCGCAGCCGGGCTCGGCGTGGCTGCAATACAGCATGATCGAGCAGCTTGACGATGACGTGCGGATGGTCCCGACGCCGGCGCGGCAGGCACAATTCTATGTCCTCGGTTCCCGGTCAATTCCGAGCGTTCTGCTCGAAATGGGCTTCTTGTCGAATCGGCAGGACGAGGCCTTGCTCAACAAACCAGCTTATCGGCACGTTCTCGTGCGCGCCATCAGCGATGCGATCGACGACTATTTCACCACAATCAAGCTCTCGCCCGGACGCACCTGACGGCGCGGCCCGCTCCCGACAGACGGCCTTCGCCATGCGACAACCGCCGCGCCGCATGGTAGGAAAGTCCGCGGCGCCGCGACCCGAGGAGAATTCAATGCGCCAGATGACACTCGTGGCCTTCCTGCAGGCCCAGAACTGCACGAACTTCGTCGGCTCCTGGCGGCATCCGGAAGCCTCGCCCGGCTTCATGACCGCCGACTACTATCGCCACATCGCCCGCGTGCTGGAGGCCGGCAAGTTCCATGTCGGCTTCTTCGACGATCGCCTGGCGATGCCGGACCGTTACGGCGGCGATCACGCGCACACCGTCGCCAACGGCATCCGCTGCGTGAAGATGGACCCGATCACCATCCTCACCGTGATGGGCATGGCGACCGAGCGGCTCGGCCTTGGCTCGACCTGCTCCACCACGTACTACGAACCGTTCCACGTCGCGCGCGTGTTCCAGACGCTGGACCTGATGACCAACGGCCGCGCCGCCTGGAACATCGTCACGTCGATGAACGACGGCGAGGCGCTGAACATGGGTCACGCCGCGCACGGCGAGCACGACCAGCGCTACGACCGCGCCGACGAATTCCTGGAAGTTGTGGTCGGGCACTGGGATTCCTGGGACGACGATGCGATCGTGCTGGACAAACGCAGCGGACTGTTCGCGCATCCCGACAAGGTGCGACGGCTGGATCATAGCGGCGAATTCTTCCGTTCGCGCGGCCCGTTCACCGTGCCGCGGTCGGCGCAGGGCCATCCGGTGCTGATCCAGGCCGGACAGAGCGGCCGCGGGCGGCGCTTCGCGGCGCGCTGGGCGGAGCTGGTGTTCGTCAGCTACCACTCGCTGGAACAGGCACGCGCCGACTACGCTGCGTTCAAGCAGCAGATCGCCGAGGCCGGGCGCGATCCGGAGAAGGTGACCGTAGCGGCGGGCGTCTATACAGTCGTAGCGCCGACGCGCGCCGAGGCCGAGGACAAGGTGGCGCTGATCGACAGGCTGCCGAAGGAGATCGATCAGCTGTCGCTGCTTTGCGAAGTGCTGAACGTCGATCTGGCGAAGAAGCCGCTCGACGAGCCGTGGACCGAGGAGGAGATCCAGACCTGGACCGGTGCGCAGGGCCTGCGCGATCGGGTTTCTCGCATGCTCGGCAAAGCGCAATCCCGACGACGCGCGACTTCATGGAGGTCAGCCATCGCGGCACGTTCCGCGATCATCCGCGCTTCGTCGGCAGCCCGAAGGACGTCGCCGACGGCATGGAGGAATGGTTTGCCACCCGTGCCTGCGACGGCTACGTGGTCGCCGCGTCGCACGTGCCCGGCGGCTACGAGGAGTTCGTCCGCTACGTCGTCCCTGAACTGCAACGCCGCGGGGTACTTCACAACGACTACCGCGGCACCACATTGCGCGAGAACCTTGGTCTCGAGCGCCCGCGCATCGGCGCGTGGCGCGAGGTTCGCAACTAACGAGGAGAGAAGTCATGAAGCTGATGTACTCGCCGGGCGCCTGCTCGATCGGCATCCATGTGCTGCTGGAGGAGATCGGCAAGCCGTACGAGGCGCAACTGGTGAACCTGCGCGAGGGCGGGCAGTTCAAGCCGGACTTCACCTCGGTCAATCCGAAGTCGAAGGTGCCGACGCTGGTGCGCGACGATGGCTCGGTGCTGACCGAGTATCCCGCGATCGCCTATTGGCTGGCGCGCACCAATCCGGACAAGAAGCTGCTGCCGGACGATGTCGAGGCGCAGGCGCGCGCGCTGGAGGCGTTGGACTACTGCGTCGCCACGGTGCACATGCAGGGCTTCTCGCGGCTGTTCCGCGCGTCCAACTACACGCCGAACGCGGCGGACGAGGACAAGGTGAAGGAGCGCGGCAAGGAGATGGTGCGAGAAGGGCTTCGCCGTGATGGACAAGGCGCTGGCCGGCAAGGACTATCTGGCCGGGGCGTTCTCGATTGCCGACTCGGCGCTGTTCTATGTCGAGTTCTGGGGCGGCAAGCGCATGAACATGAAGCTGCCGCCGAACTGCGATGCGCACCTCAACCGCATGCTGGCGCGGCCGGCGGTGCAGCGTGTGATGCAGCAGGAAGGCCTGAACTGAGGTGCACGGGGCGTTCCAGGAGGCCACGCTTTCGCCGATCGCGTTCTGGTTTCTTCGGCATGGCGAGACCGACTGGAACGCCCAGGGCATTTCGCAGGGCAACGTCGATATTCCGCTGAATGCGACCGGCATTGCGCAGGCGCGCGCGGCGGCGGAGAAGCTGCGCAATCGCGGCATCGCCACGATCGTTGCGTCGCCGCTGTCGCGCGCACGGGTGACGGCGGAGTTCGTCGGCGAGGCGCTGGGACTGCCGGTGGCGCTGGACCCCGACCTGCGCGAGGTCTCGTTCGGCGTGCAGGAAGGCCAAGGCGATGAGCGGCTGGTTCGCCGACTGGGTGAGCGGCGCGTTCACGCCGGAAGGCGCCGAGACCTTCGCGGCTTTGCGACAGCCGCGCGGTGGCTGCGGCCAACCGCGCGACCGCAGCAGCCGCCGGCGGTGCTTGTGGTGGCGCACGGCGCGCTGTTCCGCTCGCTGCGCGCCGCGATGGGCATCGAGCCGAACATGCGCACGCAGAATGCGGTGCCGATCTTCTGCGAACCGCCGGCCCCAGCGCAACCGGTGTGGACGCTGCAGCCGGTGGTGTGACGCGCCGTCAGATTCCCAGATAGAACTGCCGGATCAGCTCGTTGTTGTTCAGTTCCGCCGCCGAATTCCCGGCAAATTCGATGCGGCCGTGCACGATCACATAGCCCCGGTCGGCGATCCGGATCGCCTGGGTGAAGTTCTGCTCCGCCATCAGCACGGTGAGCTGATAGCCCTCCTTCAGCTCCTTGATCTTGTCGATCGTGCGCGCGACGAGCAACGGCGCCAGCCCCACCGATGGTTCGTCGATCAGCAGAATGCGCGGCGCCGACATCAGCGCGCGCGCCAGCGCCAGCATCTGCTGCTCGCCGCCGCTCATGCTGCCCGCCAGTTGCCGGCTGCGTTCCTTCAGCCGCGGGAAGGTTTCGAAGCAGAACTCCAGATTGCGCGCGATCGCGGCGCGCGCCGAGCGGCGGAACGCGCCGAGCAGCAGGTTCTCGGTCACCGTCAGCCGCGGAAACAGCCGCCGCCCCTCGGGCACGAACGCAATGCCAAGTTCGACGATCGCCTCGGTGGAGCACGCCGATCAGTTCGTGCCGCTGTGCCGTCGATCTCGGCGACGATGCTGCCGGCGGACGGCCGCACGATGCCCATCACGCATTTCAGCAGCGTGCTCTTGCCGTTGCCGTTGGTGCCGAGCAGCGCCACCGTCTCGCCGGCGGCGACCGACAGCGACACGTCGTGCAGCACGCGCACCGCGCCGTAGCCGGCATCGAGGCCGGAGATGGCGAGGCTACTCGCCAAGATACGCCCGCACGACGTCGGGATCGCGCACCACGTCGGCCGGATCGCCATCGGCGATCTTGCGGCCGGCCACCAGCACGACCAGGCGCTGCGAGAAATGCATCACCGCGCGCATGATGTGCTCGATCAGGATCACCGTGACGCCCTGCTCGTTCAGCCGGATCAGCAAGTGCCAGGATGTCGTCCACCTCGCCATGCGACAGACCGGCCATCGCCTCGTCCGCGATCAGCAGGCGCGGCGCGGCGGCCATCGCGCGCGCCAGTTCCAGCTTGCGCATCTCGATCTGCGTGAGGTCGCGCGGCATCTGGTGTGGCCTTGTCGGCCAGCCCGACCATGTGCAGCAGCTCCGCGCAGCGTTCGTCGATCGCGTGCGCGCCGAGCGTCGCGCCGGCTCGGGCATTGACCGTGTAGAGCAACGGGATGCGCAGGTTCTCGGCCAGCGACAGCGTGTTGAACGGGCGCGGCAACTGGAAGCTGCGCGCGAGGCCGAGGCGCGTGCGCTCGTGCGCGGACAGGCCGTCGAGCGTGTGGCCGGCGAAACGCACGCTGCCCATCTCGTGGCGCAGCGTGCCGCACATGCAGTTCACCAGCGTGCTCTTGCCGGAGCCGTTGGGGCCGATCAGGCCGACGCGCTCGCCGTCGCGGACGGAGAGTTCGATCGACTCGCAGCGCGACAAAGCCGCCGAAGCGCTTGCCGAGGCCGGTGACTTCGAGCAGAGGCTCGCCGGTCACGGCTGTGAGGCGGAACAAAGGATTCTAACACGGAGAAGTAAGCGGAGGGCCACGGGGGGCCACGGAGGAAGAATGTACGCGCTTCGCGCGAAGCGCCGTTCCCTTCCTCCGTGGCTCCCCGTGGCCCTCCGCCTTCTCCGTGTTAAACCTGCTTGCCACCAACCATCACCGCACCCGCCTGCCCCCGAACCGCAGCAGCCCCAGAATCCCGTTCGGCGCCACGATGACAAATCCCACCAGCATCAGCCCGACGATCAGCAGATTGAGCGCCGACGAGATCGTTACAGTCGCCACCTGCTGCAGTGTGCCCAGCAGCACCGCGCCGATCACCGGCCCCAGCCAGCTCGACGTGCCGCCCACCAGCGGCATCGCCACGCCATTCACCGCATAGGCCAGGCTGAAGCCCGACGCCGGATCGAGATAAGTCACGTAGTACGGCAACGGCGCGCCGGCCATCCCCATGAACGCGCCCGACAATGTCGTCGCCAGCAGCTTCAGTCGCAGCGTCGGCACGCCCGATGCCTCCGCCGCCACTTCATCGTCGCGGATCGTGGCGAAGCCATAGCCCAGCCGCGAGCGCTCGATCGCACGCGCGGTCGCCAGCACGATCACCACCAGCGCCAGCATCAGCAGGAACAGGTATTGGATGTAGTCGATGCCGAACAGCGCACGCCTGCGGCGGCCGCACGATGTAGGCGCCGCGCGAGCCGCCGACGAAATCCCAGTTGGTGATCAGCGTCTGCACCACCACCGCCAGCGCCAGCGTAGCGATGGAGAAGAACGCGCCGCGCAGCCGCAGCGTCAGATAGCCGGTGCCGAGCCCAACGATGCCCGAGACGATCCCGCCGATCGGCATCATCATCGGCAACGGCAGCGAGGTGAGCTTGTGCAGCACCACGGTTGTATAGGCGCCCAGCGCGAAGAACGCCGCGGTGCCGAAGTTCACATAGCCGGTGTAGCCGCCGAGGATATTCCACGCCGTCGCCAGCGCGATGTACTGCAGCACGACATAGCCGGCGAAGAACACGTAGGCATTGCCGATCAGCCGTGCCGCACCGAACATCGCGGCGGCAGCGATCAGCAGCGCAACAACGAACTTTGTTCCACCCACGCGCTAGCGCCCGAAGAAGCCAGCGGGGCGCACCGCCAGGGTAATCAGCAGAAAGCCGAACGCCACCGCCGGCGACCAGGACGGGCCGTAGAATGTCGATGTCAGGCTCTCGACGATGCCGAGTGTCATCGCCGCGACGAGGGTGCCGGCGAAGCTCCCCATGCCGCCCAGCACGCAGATTGCGAATACCCGGCCGATGTAGTCGCGCCCGATCGACGGCTCGACCGGCTGGATGATGATCAGCACCGCGCCCGCGAGCGAAGCAGTGGCGATCGACAGGCCGAACGCGATGCGCTTGATGCGCGTCGGATTCGCCGCCATCAGCCGCAGCGCCAGCTGGTCCTGCGCCACCGCCTGGATCGCGCGACCGATAAACGTGTGCGACATGAACAACTGCAAGCCGCCGATCATCACCAGCGCGACCAGGCACGGCACCAGCAGCCGCAGCGGCAGATCGACAATGCCGAGATGCAGGCTGGGCCCGATATACGGCGCCTCGACCAGCCGATAGTCCACGCCGAACACCAGCACCAGCGTGACCTCGGTGATGAACAGCAGCCCGAAGAAGAACGCCAGGCCGCGCAAGGCCTCGTCACCGCGCCGCTCGAACGCGAAATAATACACCTGATACACCGCCGCGCCGAGCAGATAGAACGCCGGCAACGCGATCACCGCGCGCCAGGATCGGATCCATCCCGAACGTCGTGTTGGCGATGTAGGCGATGTAGGACCCCAGGATGATGAACGCGGGATGCGCGATGTTGACGATGTCCAGCATGCCGAACGAGATCGACACGCCGATCGTCACCGCGGCATAGAAGCCGCCGAGCAACAGCCCGGACACCACGGCATTGCCGAGCAGATCGAAGGACATTTCCATTATGCCGCGCAGTCTGGCCAAAGCACCGGGCCTTGGCTAGTCCGTTTCCGGTGAAACCTCGCGCGCGATCAGGCGCGACGCGCCGCGTCCAGCGGAATGACGTTGCTCGGCGGCGCGCTCAGCACCTTGGCGATCTGTGCCGCCAGCTCGTCCTGCAGATAGGGCTTGGACAGTCGCGGCAGTCCGGGATCCTCGCCGTTCGGCAGTTCGGCATAGCCGGTCGCCAGGATGACCGGCATCTCCGGCCAGTGCTGCCTGATCTGCCGCGCCAGTTCCGCACCGGTCATGCCCGGCATCGCATGGTCGGTGACCACGACATCGACCTTGGTGCCCAGCCGCAGCATGTCGAGTGCACGCGCGCCTGACAGTGCCTCGGTCACCACATGGCCGACATCCTCCAGCATCGCCGCAGTGCTGGCGACGACCAGCGGATCGTCGTCCACCACCATGCACGCGGTACGGACGACTCGAGCCGCCGAACAGCACGATCGGCTCCGACGTATCATTCTCCAGCGCCGCGTCCGACAGCGGCAGCCACAGTTCGACGGTGGTGCCCTCGCCCGGCTGGCTGGTGATGCGCATCGCGCCGCCCGACTGCGCGGCGAGACCGTGCACCATCGACAGGCCAAGCCCGGTGCCCTTGCCCGCGCCCTTCGTGGTGAAGAACGGTTCCGCCGCGCGCTTCAACGTCGCCTCGTCCATGCCGGCGCCGGTGTCGGACACGGTCAGGCAGACATAGCGCCCCGCCGCCAGTTCATTCGGGCTGCCGGGCCCGGCGGCACGGCACAGTCCGCCGATCACCAGCCGTCCGCCATACGGCATCGCATCGCGCGCATTCAGCGCAAGGTTGAGCAATGCCAGTTCGAGCTGGTTCGGATCGACGCGGATCGGCGGCAGATCGGGACGATACGCGATGACGATCTGAATGCCGGGGCCAAGCGTCCGCCGCAGCATCTCCTCCATGCCATCGACCAGCCGCGGCACATCGACCGTCTCCGGCCGCAGCTCCTGGCGGCGCGCGAAGGCGAGCATGCGCTTGGTCAGCGTGGCGCCGCGATCGGCCCCCTGCATCGCACCGTCCACCAGACGCAGCAGGCGCGGATCCTCCGGCAGGCGTTTGCGCAGCAGCTGCAGATTCCCAAGGATCACCATCAGCAGATTGTTGAAGTCGTGCGCGACGCCGCCGGTGAGCTGGCCGAGGCTCTCCAGCTTCTGCATCTCATGCACCTGCGCCAAGGCCGCCTCGCGTTCGCGCGTGCGCTCCTCCACGCGCTGCTCCAGCTCGGCGTTGGCCTGCGCCAGTTCGGCGGTGCGCTCCTCGACGCGACGTTCCAGTTCGATGTTGAGCTGCTCGAGCTGGCGCGTCTTGCGATACAGGTCGGCGAACACCCGCACCTTGGCGCGCAGCAGTTCCGGCACCACCGGCACCGGCACGTAATCCACCGCACCCGCCTTGTAGCCGCGCAGCAGGTCCGGTTCGCTCATCTGGATCGCCGAGACGAAGATGATCGCGGTGCGCCGGCAGCGCGGATGCTCGCGGATCATCGCCGCCAGCTCGAAGCCGTCGAGGTCCGGCATGACGACGTCGATCAGCACCACGGCGACCTCGTGCCGCAGCAGATGCTGCAACGCCTCGTTGGCGGAATTCGCCTTGATCAGGTTCTCGCCAAGCTCGGAGAGGATCACCTCGTAGCTCAGCAGCTTCGCCGGCTGGTCATCGACCAGCAGGATGTTGACCTTGTCGCCGGGGCTCATCGCCGCGCCCTCAGCGGTGCAGCCAGATGCGCAGCGCGGACAGCAGCTGCTCGGTGTTGACCGGCTTGGCCAGATAGTCCGAGGCGCCGGCCTCCAGACACTTCTCCCGGTCGCCCTTCATCGCCTTCGCGGTCAGCGCAATGATCGGCAACCGGCGGAACGCGGGATTGGCGCGGATCACCTGCATCGTCTGATAGCCATCCATCTCCGGCATCATGATGTCCATCAGCACGATCGCGACCCCTTCGGTCGATTGCAGCAAATCGATCGCCTCGCTGCCGGTCGTGGCGGTCAGCACCTGCATGCCGCGCCGCTCCAGCACCGAGCTGAGCGCGAAGATGTTGCGCGCATCGTCATCGACCAGCAGCACCTTCTGCCCGACCAGGCTTTCGTCCGAGCTGTGCAGCATCTCCAGCATGCGCTGCTTCTCGGCCGGCAGGTCGGACACCACGCGATGCAGGAACAGCGCGGTCTCGTCCAGCAGACGCTCGGGCGATTCGACGCCCTTCACCACCACGCTGCGAGCCATGGTGTGAAGCTGCGCGTCCTCCTCGGGCGACAGCTCACGTCCGGTGAACACGACGACCGGCACGTTGGCCAGATCGTCGTCGTCGCGGATCCGCTCCAGCACCTCGAAGCCCGACATGTCGGGCAGCCGCAGGTCGAGCACGACGCAGTCGGCGGGCGTGTCACGCAGCGTCTCGATCGCCGCGCCGCCGGTTTCCACGGTGATGATGTCGATGTCGTCGTGGCCGAGCAGTTCGGTGATCGACAGCCGTTCGGCGGCGTTGTCCTCCACCACCAGCAGCTTCTTGCGGCGCGGCTTGACGTAGTCGGTGATCTTGCCAAGCGCCTCCTGCAGACCTTCGGTCGTGGTCGGCTTGGTCATGAACGAGAACGCACCGCGCGCCAGTCCGTGCTGGCGGTCCTCATCCAGCGTGACGATCTGCACCGGGATGTGGCGCGTCGCCGGGTTCTGCTTGAGCTGGCTCAGCACGGTCCAGCCCAGCATGTCGGGCAGGAACACATCGAGCGATACCGCGGTCGGCTGATACTCGCGCGCCAGCGTCAGCGCATCGGCGCCACGCATGGCGACCAGCACCTTCAATCCATGGTCGTGCGCCAGATCGACCAGGACGCGCGCATAGTGCGGATCGTCCTCGACGATCAGCAGCACGGTATCGCCTGGTTCGATGGCGTTGCGATCGTCGGCCACCGTCTCCAGCGGACGTTCCGCCAGCCGCACCGGCGTCGGCAGCGCCACCTCCACGCGCGGCAGGGCTCCCACGCTTGCGGCACGGCCACCGGTCGCGGGACCGATATACGCGAGCGGCAGATACAGCGTGAACGTGCTGCCGACACCCGGCTTGCTGCGCAGATGGATCTCGCCGCCCAGCAGGTTCGACAGCTCGCGGCTGATCGCCAGACCAAGCCCCGTGCCGCCATACTTGCGGCTGGTCGATGCATCCGCCTGCTGGAACGCCTCGAAGATGATGCGCTGCTTCTCGGGCTGGATGCCGATGCCGGTATCGCTGACCTCGAACGCAACCACGGTCGGCGCGTGATCGAGCACCGGATGGCCGGTACTCCAGCCGCCGGTGACCGCGGCGATGCTGAGCTGCACTCCGCCATGCTCGGTGAACTTGAATGCATTGGACAGCAGATTCTTCAACACCTGCTGCAGGCGCTTGTTGTCGGTGGTGATGCCGCGCAGCGTCGGATCGACCTGCACGTTGAACGACAGGCCGCGGCTTTCCGCTTCGTGGCGGAACGGCCGCGTCACCGTCTCCTGCAGGTTGGGCAGCAGGATCTCCTCCGCATCCACCGACATCGTGCCGACTCGATCTTCGACAGGTCGAGAATGTCGCTGATCAGGTTGAGCAGATCGGTGCCGGCGCCATGGATCGTGCGCGCGAACTCGACCTGGCGCGGCGTCAGGTTGCCGTCCGGATTGTCGCCAAGCTGCTGGCCGAGGATCAGGATCGAATTCAACGGCGTGCGCAGCTCGTGCGACATGTTCGCCAGGAATTCGGACTTGTACTTCGATGTCAGCGCCAGTTCCGCCGCCTGCTCTTCCAGCGCGCGGCGGGCCTGCTCGATCTCCTGGTTCTTGCGCTCCACCTCGACGTTCTGTTCGGCGAGTTGCCGCGCCTTCTGCTCCAGCTGTTCGTTGGTCTGCTGCAGCTCGCGCTGGCGGGTCTGCAATTCGGTCGCAAGCTGCTGTGACTGCTGCAGCAGGCCCTCGGTCTGCATCGTCGCCTCGATCGAGTTCAGCACGATGCCGATGCCGGCGGTAGCTGCTCAAGGAACGAGATCTGCAGATCGGTGAACGAACCGACCGAACCCAGCTCGATCACCGCCTTCACCTGGCCTTCGTACAGCACCGGCAGCACGACCACATTGTTCGGCGTCGCCCTGAACAGACCGGAGCGGATCGGCACCACATCGGCGGGCAGGCTGGTGACCAGCATGCGCCGGCCGTCGACGGCGCACTGGCCGAGCAGCCCCTGCCCCATGCGCAGATGCTCGGGATGGCCCGCCTCGTCATCGTCCGCATAGGCGGCGAGCAGCCGCAGGTGCGGATTGGCCTCCTGATCGACGCGGTAGATCACGCCGTTCTGCGCCTCGACCAGCGGCGCCAGTTCGGACAGCAGCATGCGGCCGACGGTTGCCAGGTCGCGCTGGCCCTGCAGCATGTTGGTGAACCGCGCGAGGTTGGTCTTCAGCCAGTCCTGTTCGGTGTTGCGATCCGTGGTGAGCCGCAGGTTGTCGATCATCGTGTTGAGGTTGTCTTTCAGCTCGGCCACTTCACCGCGCGCCTCCACCTGGATCGAGCGCGTCAGGTCGCCCTTGGTGACGGCCGTCGCCACCTCGGCGATCGCGCGCACCTGCGTCGTCAGGTTGGCCGCGAGCAGGTTCACGTTGCCGGTCAGGTCCTTCCACGTGCCGGCCGCACCAGGCACGTTGGCCTGCCCGCCGAGACGGCCCTCCACGCCGACCTCGCGCGCGACGGTGGTCACCTGATCGGCGAATGTCGCCAGCGTGTTGGTCATGTTGTTGATCGTCTCGGCGAGCGCCGCGACCTCGCCCTTCGATGCCATCGTCAGGTTCTGCTTCAGATCGCCGTCGGCAACCGCGGTCACCACCTTGACGATGCCGCGCACCTGCTCGGTGAGGTTGGCCGCCATCACGTTCACCGTGTCGGTCAGGTCCTTCCACGTGCCGGCGACACCTGGCACCTGCGCCTGACCGCCCAGCTTGCCATCGGTCCCCACCTCGCGCGCGACGCGCGTCACCTCCGAGGCGAAACCGTTGAGCTGATCCACCATCGTGTTGATGGTGTTCTTCAGCTGCAAGATCTCACCAGACACATCCACGGTGATCTTGCGCGACAGGTCGCCGCGCGCCACCGCGGTCGTGACTTCGGCGATGTTGCGCACCTGCGTGGACAGATTCGCCGCCAGCAGGTTGACGTTGTCGGTCAGGTCCTTCCACGTGCCGCCGACGCCGGGCACCACCGCCTGCCCGCCCAGCCGCCCCTCGGTGCCGACCTCGCGCGCCACGCGCGTCACCTCGCCGGCGAAGGAGCGAAGCTGATCCACCATCGTGTTCAGCGTTTCCTTCAGCAGCATGATCTCGCCGCGCACGTCCACGGTGATCTTCTTCGACAGGTCGCCGTTGGCGATGGCGGTCGCCACCTCGGCGATGTTGCGCACCTGGCCAGTCAGGTTGGACGCCATGAAGTTGACGTTGTCGGTCAGATCCTTCCACGTGCCCGCCACGCCCGGCACCGCCGCCTGGCCGCCCAGCTTGCCTTCGGTGCCGACCTCGCGTGCCACGCGCGTCACTTCCGATGCGAATGCATTCAGCTGATCGACCATCGTGTTGATGGTGTTCTTCAGCTCGAGTATTTCGCCCTTCACGTCCACCGTGATCTTGCGCGCCGAGATCGCCGCGCGCCACCGCCGTGGTCACCTCGGCGATGTTGCGCACCTGACCGGTCAGGTTCGACGCCATCGAGTTCACGTTGTCGGTCAGGTCCTTCCACGTGCCGGCCACGCCCGGCACCTGCGCCTGTCCGCCCAGCCGCCCTTCGGTGCCGACCTCGCGCGCCACGCGCGTCACCTCGCCGGCGAAGCGATTGAGCTGATCCACCATCGTGTTCAGCGTTTCCTTCAACTGCAGGATCTCGCCGCGCACATCCACCGTGATCTTGCGCGACAGGTCGCCGTTCGCGATCGCGGTCGCCACTTCGGCGATGTTGCGCACCTGGCCCGTCAGGTTCGACGCCATCGAGTTCACGTTGTCGGTCAGGTCCTTCCACGTGCCGGCGACGCCCGGCACCTTCGCCTGCCCGCCCAGTCGTCCTTCGGTGCCGACCTCGCGCGCCACGCGCGTCACCTCGCCGGCGAAACGCGTTGAGCTGATCGACCATCGTGTTGATGGTCTCCTTCAACTGCAGGATCTCGCCCGACACGTTCACCGTGATCTTCTTCGACAGGTCGCCCTGCGCCACCGCCGTCGCCACCTCGGCGATGTTGCGCACCTGCCCGGTCAGGTTCGACGCCATCGAGTTCACGCTGTCGGTCAGGTCCTTCCATGTTCCGGCGACACCCGACACCTGCGCCTGCCCGCCCAGTCGCCCCTCCGTGCCCACCTCGCGCGCAACACGCGTAACCTCGCCGGCGAAGCGATTGAGCTGATCGACCATCGTGTTGATGGTCTCCTTCAACTGCAGAATCTCGCCCGACACGTTCACCGTGATCTTCTTCGACAGGTCGCCGTTGGCGATCGCGGTCGACACCTCGGCGATGTTGCGCACCTGCGCCGTCAGGTTCGACGCCATGGAGTTCACCGACTTCGGTCAGGTCCTTCCACGTGCCGGCCACGCCGAGCACATTCGCCTGTCCGCCCAGCCGCCCTTCGGTGCCCACCTCGCGCGCCACGCGCGTCACCTCGCCGGCGAACGCGTTGAGCTGATCCACCATCGTGTTGATGGTCTCCTTCAACTGCAGAATTTCGCCCGACACGTTCACCGTGATCTTCTTGGACAGATCGCCGTTGGCGATCGCCGTGGCCACCTCGGCGATGTTGCGCACCTGCGCCGTCAGATTGCCGGCCATCGAGTTCACGCTGTCGGTCAGATCCTTCCACGTGCCGGCGACGCCCGGCACCTGCGCCTGGCCGCCCAGTCGCCCTTCGGTGCCGACCTCGCGTGCGACGCGCGTCACTTCCGAGGCGAACGCGTTGAACTGGTCCACCATCGTGTTGATGGTGTCCTTCAGCTCCAGGATCTCGCCGCGCACATCGACGGTGATCTTGCGCGACAGGTCGCCGCGCGCCACCGCCGTGGTCACCTGCGCGATGTTGCGCACCTGGTCGGTCAGGTTGCCGCACATCGCGTTCACGCTGTCGGTCAGGTCCTTCCATGTGCCGGCCACACCCGGCACCACCGCCTGACCGCCGAGCTTGCCCTCGGTGCCCACCTCGCGCGCAACGCGAGTCACTTCCGAGGCGAACGACCGCAACTGGTCCACCATCGTGTTGATGGCTTCCTTGAGTTGCAGAATCTCGCCGCGCACGTCCACGGTGATCTTCTTCGACAGGTCGCCGTTCGCCACCGCGATGGTCACGTCGGCGATGTTGCGCACCTGCGCCGTCAGGTTGGACGCCATCGAGTTCACGCTCTCGGTCAGGTCCTTCCACACGCCGGTCACTTCGCGCACCTGCGCCTGGCCGCCCAGCTTGCCGTCGGTGCCGACCTCGCGCGCCACGCGCGTCACCTCCGAGGTGAACACCGAGAGCTGCTTGATCATCGTGTTGACGATGGTCGCCAGGCGCAGGAACTCGCCCTGCAACGGGCGGCCGTCGACATCCAGCCGCACCGTCTGCAGCAGATCGCCCTGCGCCACCGCGGTGATCGCATGCGTCACCGCCGTGGTCGGCCACAGCAGGTCGTCGATCAGGTCGTTGACCGAGGCCTCCATGGCCGCCCACGAACCGCTCTGCAGCCCGAACTTCACCCGCGTGCCGCGTCTTGCCCTCGCGGCCGACCACCTGGCCGACATGCTCCAGTTCCGACGCCATGCGCTCGTTGGCCGCGACGATCTCGTTGAACGTGTCGGCGATCTTGCCTTCCAGACCGATCCGGTCGCTCGGCAGGCGAACCGAGAAATCGCCGATCCGCATCGCCTGCAACGCGTGCAGCAGTTCGTGCATGCCGAAGGCGTGGCCGTTCAGGTGGCCGTTGGTCCCGCCATAGGCAGATGCCTCAGCCTCGCCGTTCATGCCCGCAGGCGACTGCCGGCCATCCAGCATGGCTGCGTCCGCCTGATGGATCGATGGTTCGCCGGCGGCACCGCTCTCGTTGAGATCCATGGTAGGGCTCCCATCCCTTTCGCGCTTTGACAGATGCCTGACCGTGTCTGGCGGACCCTAGCTCCGGTCGGGGCTCGTTGCAGGAAGTCTTATTTTGTCGGGTTGCATCGCGTCTACATCATCCGTTTGGGATGACCCATTCCCCACAACACGCCGATGTCATTCGTGGCACCGTGGTCAGCGCAGAAAAGTCCGCGATCGAGGAGCCCCTCTGCGAAAAGTTGGCTCCAGGGCTACAACGCTCGAAAGTAGAGATTTGCACTACGCCGATGGCGCGCCGTTTTGTGAACAGAATATCGTGGCGATCACTCGAACGGTAGGCTCGATTCATCACCTAGCAGCCTGTCGGACTTAACGCGACGCGGAAGCAGTCGGTAAAATCGGGCGCACGCAATTCGCCCCGCCCGCCGGACCCCTGCGACATGAGCAACTTCCGCCCGATCAACCGCGACATGGACTTCCTGATGCCGCCATCGGTCGACGAGTGGCTGCCGCAGCGCCACCTCGCGCGGTTCGTTGTGGAAGTGATCGAGGGACTGGACCTGCGGGCGATGACCGGCAGCTACCGCGGCTCGGGCGAGGCGTCCTACCACCCCGCAACTGCTTCTTGGCCTGATCATCTACGGTTACGCCACCGGCGTGTTTTCCAGCCGCAACCTGGAGCGTGCGACTTACGATTCAGTGGCGTTCCGCTTCATCGCCGCCAACGAGCATCCCGACCACGACACCATCGCCAATTTCCGCCGCCGCTTCCTCCGCGCAGATCGAGGCGCTGTTCGTTCAGGTGCTCGGCGTGGCCCGCGAGATGGGGGTGTTGAAGCTCGGCACGGTGGCGCTGGATGGCACCAAGATCCACGCCAATGCCAGCCGCCACAGCGCGTTGTCGTATGAGCACGCAAGCAGGATCGAGGCGCAGTTGAAGGCCGAAGTGGCCGATCTGCTGGGCAAGGCGGAGGCGGCCGATCAGGCCGAGGTGCCGGACGGGATGCAGGTCCCCGAGGAACTGGCGCGGCGCGAGAAGCGGCTGGCCGAGATCGCCCGCGCCAAGGCGGTGATCGAGGCGCGGGCGAAGGAGCGTCATGCACGCGAGCGGGCCGAGTATGAGGCCAAGATGGCGGCCCGCGACGCCAAGGCAGCACAGACCGGCAAGAAGCCTGGCGGGCGGGTGCCGCAGGCGCCGGTCGAGGGCCCGCTGCCGACCGATCAGGTCAATCTGACGGATGAGGAATCGCGGATCATGCCAGTGGCGGGCGGCGGGTTCGAGCAGTGCTACAACGCCCAGGCGGCGGTGGCAGCGGACAGCCTGCTGGTGGTGGCCGCCGATGTGGTGCAGGCGCCGAACGACAAGCAGCAAGTCGAGCCGATGCTGGGCAAGATCGCAGAACTGCCTGCCGAACTGGGCAAGGTTGGCGAGTTGCTTGCCGACAACGGCTATTTCAGCGAAGGCAACGTGAACGCCTGCGCCGCCGCCGGGATTGAGCCGGTGATCGCGATGGGACGGGAGGCGCATCATCCCACGTTGGCTGAACGTTTCGCAGTGGACCCGGCGCGCGCCGCAGGACCCCTCGCCGGTTGCATCGATGCGCCATCGGCTCCAGACGAAAGCGGGCAAGAAGCGCTACGCCCTGCGCAAGCAGACGCCTGAGCCGGTGTTCGGCATCATCAAGTCGGTGCTCGGGTTCCGTCAGTTCCTGTTGCGCGGCCTGAACAAGGTGCGCGGCGAATGGAGCCTCGTGACCATGGCGTGGAACATGAAGCGGATGTTCGCCCTGGCAGGGGCGAACTGAGCCGCATCGTGCCTATCGTGATCCATTTCGGCGTGTTCGCGCGCGGCAAAGCCTGCGTCGGACTGGCCCGCGCGAAGTCAAGCGAGAAAGTCGAATCCCTGCTCCGCGTCAGGCGCCGTGGTGCCTGGAAATGCGACACGCCGACAGATTTCCTAATTTCCGGCAAATCAACTCCGACAGGCTGCTAGATTCTACCTGGGCAAATCTTTGACACAACGAGTTTAACAAACGTGCTGTCGTGCGAAGGTCAGGCGGCAAGTAGATCGACGATCTGTTGGATGGCTTTGTCGGCGCGGTGATATGCGGTCTCCAATTTACTGCGTGGCTGGTGACGGGCGACAGGGCGGTGGTGGAAGCGGCTGTTGGCGAGCGGACCGCAGAGCCGTTTGTGGAAGAAGAGAAATAGCAGCGCAACCTGGACGCCTTTTGAGGAGAGGCGGTAGGCGTAGCGGGATCCATCTCGCTGCAGCAGGCCATGGCCTTTGAGTTTGCGTAGGTCGTAGCGCAGTTGGTTGATGCCGTAGCGTTTGTCGGAGAGATGGAAGGTGGAGATGACGGTTTGATGGATTTGCTTGGCTGACCAGCCACCGACGTGGCTGCCGCCGTGCAGGAGGACTTCGAGCAGGCGGATGACGCGCGGATCATGAAGTTTGATGCCGGGATAGCGGACTGCGCCGACGGTGATGGGGAGGGCGAGCCGTTGCAGCAGCGGGAAGTCAACATGGACGTTGAGCCATTGCGCCTGGAAGCTGGCGAAGCGATCTGTGATGGTCAGGAACCGCTCGCGCACGGCATTGAGATGATCCAGTCCCTTCCTGAGATGGAAATCGGCGAGGTTGTTTGAGACCAGCTCGTTGCGCAGGTAGGTGGCGAACTTTTCGTATTGCTTGAGGAAGGCGTGCTTGAAATAGGCCCGGAAGACATGGTGGCCGTGCTCGACGCGGTCGATGATGGTGGCGAGTTTGCCACGCATCCTGCGGTTCACTCGGGTGCCGAAGATTGCGGCGATCTTGTCGCCGGTGAGCCGCCACAGACCGAGCTCGCAGCTGCGTTCGAACAGTTTGTGGATAGGAAAGTGCCGCTTGAAGATGAAGTTGCGGCAGTATTCGATCTGGGCGATCGCGTAGAAGCGCGACAGGTTGAGCCGGGAGCGCTCTTTGGCGGAGAACTTCGGGCCCAGGATCAGCGTCCAGTAGTCGAGCCGTTGGCGGATGATCTCCGGGCTCAGCCGATCGGCGGCGGCCTGCAGCGCGGCCACGTCATCCACCGCGAGAAAGGCGTTGTCGGTCTTGCGAAAGCCGATCCGCGCGCGGTTGAGCTCCTGCTCGATGAAGCTGTGACCATTGAGGTAATACGTGGTCTGGAACGGCAGGAACGAGGCGACCCGCATGACCATCGGGCCGAGGGTTTCGTCACGGATGTAGAAATAGTAGTGGGTGAAGCGGCTGCGCTGACGCGCCAGAATGCGGTAATTGGCGTCCTTGGTGGGGTATTTCGGCACGGTGACGCGAAAGGTCGGCCCCTGCTCCATGCTCTTGAGGATGTAATAGACGCCGTAGTTCTCCGCCCGCACCATGCGACGTTGCCACGGCAGGACATGGTTTTCCTTGCGCACGCCCTTTTCGGCCCACTCGATCGGGATGCGATGATTGCGTGCGAAGGCTTCCACCCAGTTCTGATAGTCGGCGGTTCGCTGGCTCAGGATCTCCCTGCTGACCACGGGAACGCCAACGACTTGATGGAAGAAGTTCACCACCCGCTCGGGTCGCGACAGCCCGCTGAGGTAGCCGTATATGACGATGCGGTCGAAGCAGTGGTAGACGAAGGCCAGCAAGCCGCCGAACAGCTGGGTGAACAGGTCCATGGCAAACCCCGCGCGACCCGGTAGGGATCGAAAATCTGTCAAGCGTGGCCCGGGCAAGCGGATCGTGGAAGGCGGCAGCATTCGGCTGGCCGACGAGATGCGCTACATCCAGCAGCGGGCCGCCAACCATGACGGACGCATCGTCACGATTGGTCAGCTGATGCTGTTCTCGACCGAAACCGGCGATGCATGGCTGCTCGACCGCACTGATCTCCTCGCCGCAAGGCTCGCCCGAGATGGCGAAGCTGCAACGATCCAGATCGTAGAAACCGCGGCCACGTTTGCCATCGAATGGACAGGCAGCTATCGCATCAATGGGCCGGCGTTCGTCTATTCGGATCGGGATACCGGTCGCGTCATCACCATCCTCGGGTACCCAACCGACAAACTCGTTGGCATCAAATAGTGCGGCAACGCTCAACACCGATCCTGGCAAGAAATTTCAAATATGTTTGGCTAGTTTAGACTCTCGCCGGCCTTCCCGGTTGGCGACCCTTCAGTAGGGCCGCCGGCCGATGACGTTGTCCGGCGGATCGTAGTCGCACACCCAGACTTCGCGGCGGAAATCACCGGCCACGCCGCAGCCGACCGCGCGCGTCTCGCGCCAGACGATTTGGGTATAATGGCCGCAGATGCCGGAGCAAGCATTGCCGGCAAGGCGGTAGTTGCCGGCCTCGGACGCCCAGGCATCGACCACGTCGCGGGGCTCGGCGGAGACGCCGCGGACCTCATACAGGTTCTCGCCGTAGCGATTGTCTGGCCGATGCGCGAGGCCGCTCGAGGCGACCAGCCGATCGGCCCAGGCCTGGGCGTAGACGGCCAGCCGGTCGGACCAGACCAGCGGCATCACACCCACCCGTGCGCGGGCGGCGTTGTGCGCAGCGAGCAGATGCTGCGCAAACGGCGACCCGGCGGCAAGGCCTCCGCCACCCGATGGTACCGGCTGGGCATGACCGATGCCGGCGGCCAGCAGAAGCGCCGCCGCAAGCGCGATGCGTGGCGTCGCCGGCTGCCCGCACACTCGCTTCGGGCAGGCAACCGGCGATCGAGATGTCAGCGGGTGAAGCCTTCCAGCTCGTTCTTCGCCCAGGCGATCACCTCCTGGTTCGATTGGCCGCTCAGTACCTTCGCCCACATAGTCGGGTGAATGGCGCGTGAATAGATCTGCACGCCGATGGCGGGCGGCGCCGGGTAGCCGGTCAGAGCTCTCTAGCGAGTGGTGCCACGGCTTGATCGGATAGTTGAACACCGTGCCTTTCGGGGGCTCGACCTCGGCCCAGATATCAAAGTCGTTCATGCTGAGCAGTGGTGGCAGATCGTATCCGTCGGAGGCCACCTCGCGCTCGCCGACCTGCTTGCGCTCCTGCAGGTACATGATCAACTCCTTGGCCGCGCTCTTGTTCTGGCCAAAACTCCATGCGCCATAGAAGCAGTAGTTGTACGGGATGAAGCGGCCCTTCGGCCCGGCCGGCATCGGGAAATGCCACACGTCCTTGGCAACATCCGGTGCGTCGCGCTTCGCCACCGCCCAGGCGGACGGCGGGTTCATGATCAGCGCGCTCTTACCAGAGATCAAAGCGCGGTTGTTCGAGGCATCGTCGTAGCTCACCGTGTCCGGCGGTAGCAGCTTCACCAGCTTTCGACCATAATCGAGTGCCGCGTGGACCTCTGGCGAATCGACAGTGATCTCGCCCTTGGGGTTCACCAACACGGCCCCGAAGGCGTTGAACATGCAGCCGACATTGTTGGTCGAGTCGCCAGTCTGGCCGAGACCTAAGCCGAACGGATAACCCGCTTTCTGGCAGGCTTCCGCCGCCCTCAGGAACGCATCGTAGTTCCAGCCGGCCGAGGCCTCTGGATCGGCCTTGTGGGCTGGATACATCTGCAGAACGTCGACGCCAGCGATCTGTTTGAGCAGGCTGATGCGGCCAACCGCGGTGAGGTTCAGTGTGCCGGTGTTGGAGGGCACCGCGGCCCAGTGGCCCCTCACCGTCGCGAGGTATTCGTGTACCGGGCTATATTTGCCGTATTGCTCCGTCATGTGTTTGATCACGTCATCGACCGGCTCGAGCTTATCGGCATAGGTTTGCACGTACCAGTTGTAGAATGGCAGCACATCATGGCCGGTACCGAGCCTGAGCCTCGGCAGCCTGCGTGATCTCGATCTTACTGCCGTTGGAGGTGATGTAATCGATCGTCACCTCGACCTTGTTCTTGTCCGCCCAGGCATGCACCTGCCTGGTCATCGTGTCGTTGGCCTTGGGGATCCAATGATCCCAGAAGCCCACGGCCAGCTTGCCGGCCGCACCCGCGGTGCGGATATGCACGAGCGGCAGCGCGGCTGCCGTTCCCAACTGCAAGGCACTGCGACGCGTCACGTTGCGCGATCTGGTCATGGCATTCACTCCCTGTGTGGCCACGGCAGCTGCCGCGACCGTCGTTGTTCGTTCCGGGTCATCATGGGCCGAAATCCGTGCCGACGCCACCCTTAGCGGCTCGTCCCCACGTCTGCCGACAGGAATTATTGCCGCCAATCCGGCCGGCACGCGAGGACTTTCTGCGCGCCGTCAGATTGACGCCCGCCGTTCCGACTCCATAAGCTGCTTCCGGGTAGTGCTTCACAGCAAAGAACCGAACGGGGGAACGCAAATGCTCCGACAAGGACTGGCCCGCATGGCACGCGCGCTTGCGGCCGGCGTGCTGTTGCTGGCAGCCGCGACAGCGGCGTATGCCAACGATGCCAACAAGACGCTGAAGATCGGCGTGATCTATGACCTGACCGGTCCGTTCGCCGGCGGCGGCTCGGAGCTGCACTACCTCGGCGCCAAGACCATGATCGACTGGTTCATCCAGAAGGGCCCGATCGAGGGCTACAAGATCGAGGCCATCTATGCCGATGGCCAGAGCAAGCCCGATGTCGTCATCAACGAGGCAACCCGCCTGATCGAGCAGGAAAAGGTGGACATGTTGCTTGGCTTCTACTCCTCGGCCGAGTGCGTGCCGGCGGCGGCGCGCATCGAGGAGTTCAAGAAGTTCATGTGGATCACAACGTGCATCGCCTCTCCGGTGCTGCTCGACCGCCATCTGAAATATGTGTTCCGGCCGCAGCCGTTCGGCAAGCAGTGGGGTCTCGCGTCCACCGAGATGGTGGCCGCTTACGCGAAGGCGCAGCTTGGCAAGGACCCGAAGGACACGCGCATCGCCGTCATCCATGAGGACGGCGCCTATGGTGTCGATGTTTCGAAGGGCAACGAGGAAGGCGCCAAACAGAGCGGCCTGAACATCGTGCTGGACGAGGGCTATTCGGCCACCGCACCGGATCTGTCGTCGCTGGTGACCAAGTTGAAACGGGCGCGCCCGGACGTAATCTTCCACACCGGCTACAACCCCGACATCAGCCTGTTCCTGCGCCAGGCGCGCGAGCTCGGCCTGCGCTTCAGCGCGCTGATCGGACACGGCGCCGGCTATACCGACTACACACGCATCAAGCAGGCGGTCGGCACCGACGCGAACTTCTTCTTCGACGTCGATCCGATCTCGATCTGGGACACCAACCCGAAGTCGTTGAAGCCCGAGCTGCTGCCGATGATCCAGATGGTCGGCGATGCCTACATGAAGGCAAAGCCGGACACCATCATCAAGTCGCCGCATGTCGGGATGGCAGCGTCGAATACCTACCTGTTCCTGTCCGACGTGCTGCCGCGCGCGATCAAGAAATATGGTGGCGTCAACGCCGAAGCGCTCAGCAAGGCGGCGCGCGAAACCGATGTGCCGGACGGCGGCACAATGCTCGGCTTCGGCGTCAAGTTCGAACCCGAGGACGCGGCGATGGCCGGGCAGAACGTCCGCGCCTTCCCGGTGGTCATCCAGTACATCGATGACAAGGCGTATGTGGTGTGGCCGAAATCGCAGCAGCAGCGCGAGCCGGTACTGAAGCTGCCGGCCAGTTCGCCCTACGCTGCGCAGTGATGTCGTGCTGTAGTAAGCTCGCAGGTTAGCACCATGCTGGAAGTCGCCGGCCTGATCAAGCGCTTCGGCGGCTTTACCGCCGTCAGCAACGTGTCGTTCAAGGTCGATCAGGGCGAGATCCTCGGCCTGATCGGCCCGAACGGGTCCGGCAAGAGCACGATCTTCAACATGCTGTCGGGCACGTTCCCGCCGACCGCGGGATCGATCCGCTTGCAGGGGCGCGAGATCGCCGGCGCGCTGCCGCATCGCATCATCCATCGCGGCATCGGCCGGACGTTTCAGATACCGCGGCCGTTCCGCCGGTTGTCGATCTTCGAGAACGTCGTGCTGGCGGGGTTCTATGGCAGCGAAGGCGCCACGAAATCCGGCGCGTTCGCCGCGGCGGAACGTGCGCTGACCATGGTGGGCCTGCCGATCGATCGCGCCGCACCCGTCAGCGGGTTGGGAGCGGCGGGATTGAAGAAGCTGGAGCTGGCAAAGGCGCTGGCGACGGGGCCGAAATTGCTGCTGGCGGACGAGAGCCTCGGCGGGCTGGACGAGAACGAAATGGAACAGGCGGCGGAGATGCTGCGCAACATCCGCCGCGAACTCGGCATCACCATCATCTGGGTCGAGCACATCATGGGCGTGCTGATGCGCGTGGTGGATCGCGTGATGGTGCTCGATCACGGCGAGAAGATCGCCGAGGGCCTGCCGCATGAAGTGGCGGCGGATCCGCGGGTGATCGAAGTGTATCTCGGCACCGATGCTGCCGCCACGCAGGCCTACGCGGCGGAGCGCGCATGAGCAGCCTTGCGACACCGCGCAATGACAGCGAAGCGGGCTGAATGCTGCAACTCCGCTCGATCGACGCCGGCTACGGCAGCTTCCAGGCGCTGTTCGACATCTCGCTCGAGGTGAACGCCGGCGAGGCCGTCGCGGTGATCGGCCCGAACGGCGCCGGCAAGACCACGCTGATGCGCGTCATCTCCGGCCTGATCCGCCCGATGCGCGGCAGCATGCATATGGAAGGCACCGACCTCGCCGCCACGCCGCCGCATCGCATTGTCGAACTCGGCATCGCGCACGTGCCGGAGAACCGCCGCCTGTTCCCGCGCATGACGGTGGAGGACAACCTCCGCATGGGCGCCTTCATCCCGGCGGCGCGGCCGAAATTCCGCGAACGCGCTCGACTTCGTCTATCAGCTTTTCCCGCGCCTGTTGGAACGCCGCGGCCAGCTCGCCGGAACGCTGTCCGGCGGCGAGCAGCAGATGTGCGCGATCGGCCGCGCGCTGATGTCGGAGCCGCGGCTGCTGCTGCTCGACGAACCATCCGCCGGCCTTGCGCCGGTGATCGTGCAGCAGGTGTTCGGCCTGGTGGAGCGCATCCGCGCCAGCGGTCTCACGGTGCTGATCGTCGAGCAGAATGTCCGCCAGGTGCTGCGTGTGGTGGATCGCGCCTACCTGCTGGAGGCCGGCACGCTGCGCGCGTCCGGTGCCGCCGCGGAACTGCTGCAAAGCGAGACGATCCGCGAAGCCTACCTGGGTGTCTGACAGTGCGTTACAACACACATCGTTTGCCACAGCGAAGGAGACCGAATAATGCTGAGCAGGCATTGGCTGACCGGCATCGCCATGTGCGCGGCACTGTTGCCCGCCACGGCCAACGCCGCTGTCACCGAGGATACGTTCCTGTTGCGCTCGACCGGCGATCTGATCGAGCTCTGCAGCGCCGCACCAACGGATCCCATGGGGACCGCCGCGCTGAATTTCTGTCACGGCTTCGCACTGGGCGTGTACCGCGTGCTGGAGGAGGAGAACGCGGCCAAACGGACCGGTAAGCTGTTCTGCACTCCGAACCCGCTGCCTACACGCAATCAGGCGATCGCCGACTTCCTATCGTGGGCCAAGACCGACGCCGCGGTGATGTCGCGAGACCCTGCCGACGGGGTGACCGCCTATCTGGTCAGTAAATATCCGTGCAAGAGTGGCAAGTAAGTGCAAGAGGAGACGAAATAATGAAGACGACGGTTGTCATGTTGCTGGTCTTCTGCCTTGCCCTGGCGGGATGCTCGGGGATGAGCGATACCCAGCAGCGCGCGGTGACTGGCACCGGCATCGGCGCGGCAGGCGGCGCGATACTGGGTGCAATCGGCGGCAATGCGGCACTCGGCGCGGTCGCCGGCGCGGCAGCGGGCCTGGCCGGCGGATTGATCTATGACAACGTGAAAAAGAACGAGCAGGCCTCGTACAATCAGGGCTATGCGGCCGGCAAGAAATCGTCCACGGCCAGCCACTAGACGCCCAACCGATGTTCGACATCTTCGACATCTACCTGCTGGAGGCGCTGATCAACGGCGTGCTGCTGGGCGGCGTGCTGGCGCTGCTGGCGCTCGGGCTGAACCTGATCTTCGGCGTGATCGACGTGGTGTGGATCTGCTACGCCGAACTGATCATGCTGGGCATGTACGGCATGTTCTTCCTGTTCAAGATCTATCGCGTGCCGTTCCTGATCGCGGCGGTGATCTGCATTGCCGGGGTCGGCGTGCTCGGCGTGGTGCTGCATCTGCTGGTGATCGCCCCGCTGCTGGGCGCCGCACCGATCAATCAGTTGCTCGCCACCGGCGGCGTGCTGTTCTTCCTGCAAAGCGCCGCCACCGTCATGTTCGGCATCGACTTCCGCAACCTCGGCATCCGGCTGCCGGTGCTGGCAATCTCCGAGATGTTCATCAGCTACGCGCGCCTGCTGGCGTTCGGCGCGGCGCTCGCCGGCATGGTGGTGCTGTACCTGTTCCTGTCGCGCACCTATACCGGCACGGCGATCCGCGCCATCGCACAGGACCGCCAGATCATGCCGCTGATGGGCGTAGATGCGCGGCGTATCTACATCATCACCTCGGCGATCGGCGGCGCGCTGGCCGGGCTCGCCGCATGCCTGCTGGTGCTGCAATACGACGTGCACCCGTTCATCGGCCTGACGTTCGGCCCGACCACCTTCATGATCTGCGTGCTGGGCGGGCTGGGCAACATGATCGGCGGCTTCGTCGCCGCGTTCGTGTTCGCCGAGATCATCTCGGTGAGCGGCCTTTATCTCGACCTCGAATGGGGCTACGTGTTCGCATTCGCCTTCTTCATCGCCATGATGTTCGCCAAGCCGCAAGGCCTGCTGGCACGCCGCGCATGACCCGTCTCGTGCCGTGGATCGCGGGTGCCGCACTGGTGGCGTTGCCGTTCGTCTATCACGAACCTTACCCGACGCATTTGTTGATTGTCGTGCTGATCTGGTCGTCGATGTACACGTCCTGGTCGGTGATGGGGCGGTTCGGCCTGGTGTCGCTCGGCCATGGCGGGTTCATGGGGATCGGCGCCTATGTCACCGCGCTGCTGTGGAACCATTTCCACCTCACGCCGTGGGTCGGCATTCCGATCGCCATGCTGGCCGTGGCGATCGTCGCGCTGATGATTGCGTGGCCCTGCTTCCGCTTCCGCATCGTCGGCCACTACTTCGCGCTGGTCACGCTGGCGCTGAGCGCGATCGTGCTGCAGGTGATCACCGCGACGCGCGAAATCACCGGCGGGTCACTCGGCTACACGCCGCAGCGCTACAATGGCGGCAGCTCGATCTATGCGCTGCAGTTCACCGACAAGGTGACGTGGTACCTGATCGCTCTCGGCGTGTGGGGCGTGGCGCTGTTCGTCCGCTACCGCGTGGACCGCAGCATGCTGCGCTACGCGCTGGAGGCGATCGCCGAAGACGAGGACGCGGCGGCGGCGGCGGGCGTGCACGTGACGTGGGAGAAGCTGAAGATCACGCTGCTGAGCGCGATCATGACCGCGTTCGCGGGGGCGCTGTATTGCCAGTACCAGATGTTCATCTCGCCCGATACGGTCAGCGGCATCTCGGTGTCGCTGCAGATGGTGTTCGCCGCGGTGGTGGGTGGGATCTATGTGCTGCTCGGCCCGACGGTGGGGGCGTTCATCACCATCCTGCTGGCGGAGGTGCTGCGCATCGGCTTCGGCACCGGCGCCGTGGGATGGGACAACATCATCTACGGCAGCCTGCTGGTGGTGTTCATCATCTTCCTGCCGCAGGGACTGGTGGGGACGCTGCAGGCGAAGTTCGCACGGGTGCGGGCGGCGTAGTGGCCCATCAAAGTTTTGCCAGCAAACTCAAATGCGCCGGAAGTGCCGCACTGTGCTGTACTCGGCCTCCGGCCTAATCGGGAATTGCAGACACCAGGTATATGCTCCGCAACAACGGGCTGAGCTGAAAGTCATCCCCAAAGGTATGTGCAAGAATTTGCACGATCTCCCCTGATCTGTAGATCGCGCTAAGAGTCCGTCCGGAAACTTCATGAGGGAATACAGAGCTTTCTGAGCATCAGGCGTATGGATGCGAGGCGGATGAACGCGAGCGCATTGTGGTTGAGATTTTCCCAGTCCTTTGCCAGCCGGCGACAGCGACCCAACCAACCGATGGTGCGCTCGACAATCCAACGTTTGGGCAGAACGACGAAGCCCTTGGCCCGATCGGAACGACGGACGATTTCAGTGACCAGGTTCGGCATGATGTTCGCGAGGCCGTCATGAAACACAGGCCCCGCATAGGCGCTGTCAGCAAACAGCTTCTTGAGGAATGGGAATTGTCCGAACAATGTGGCCAAAAGCATCAGGCCACCGTCGCGATCTTGAACATCGGCTGGCGTCACCAGCGCATGCAGCAACAGACCCAGTGTATCGACGAGAATGTGGCGCTTCTTGCCTTTGATCAGCTTGCCAGCATCGAACCCATGAGCATCGATGCTGGCCCCCCTTTTCCGCGCTTTTCACGCTCTGGCTATCGACGATGCAGGCAGTGGGACTAGCCTCGGCTTCGTCCTGCTCGCGGCATTTGACGTAGAGCGCGTAGTGGATTTTCTCCAACGTGCCGTCGTAGCCCCACCGGGAGAAGTAGTCATGCACCGTGCTGCGCGGCGGCAGGTCTTTCGGAATATAGCGCCACTGACATCCGGTGCTCAGCACGTACATCACGCCGTTGACCACCTCACGCATATCAACCGTCCGCTTGCCGCCGCCGCGCTTGGCGGGCGGTAGCAGCGGCCCGATATGTTGCCATTCCGCGTCGGTCAGATCGCTCGGGTAACGCAGCTTGTCACGGTCATAGAGCGGGCGGTTCTCGGGGGTCCACATGCGGGCTCTCGCGGATGTTCACCGACAGGGACTTATGGCGGAGTTGAGCCGGTCAAGCGGATTTATCCCCCGCTGGTAACCGACTCAAATGACTCGCAGAGTCTCCGGACGGACACTAAGAGCACGATCGACCTCATACCGAAAATCGTCATCTCCCTTCGGCAATCCAAGCGCATACGGCTCGACGGTCAGATACTCGTTGGCCAACAGCAGATTATCCGGCATCTTACTGCTCGCTTGCATTACCCAGAGGATAGTGCGGTCAGCGAAATACGCTGTCACCTTGCCGGAAATCGACCATCGCCAGCCCGTCGGCATGCGTTGCAGCCAGAATAACCGTGGCGCTTATCCCAGCCGCTGCCAGTGTGTTGCGCAGAGCCTGCTCGGTCGTGGTGTTAGCCAAGACACCAATATTTTGACCTGCGAGGGCTCGCAGGGTCTGGGGGCCACCTCTGGTGGTGATCAGAACTCGCACCATCGATAAATGTATAAACTGAAAAATCAATTGTCTTCCGGCGATTCATTGTGACAGTTGTCGCCTCGCAGAGCAGATCGACTTTGCCTTGTTGAACGGCGTCGAAACGGTCGGACACAGAGACAGGTACGTAGGTCACTTTCAGGGAGGGCGCGTTGACATTCTGGGATAGGCGCTTTGCAACTGCCTGGCAGAGGTCCACGATGAAACCTGCTGGCTTGGCATCAGCGTTCTGATACGAGAACGGCGGAGCGTCCAGCCGGTAGCCGATGCGGATCGTATTATCCAGCCGCAAGTGATCGAGTGTCGCAGCACCACCCGTCCCCGCGAAAGCGACCAGCGCTACCGCGCAGTAGCCGATAAACCACTTGCCGACCATGCCGTCCTCCCGAGTGTTGAACGCATTCTGACCTGCGTTACGTGGATCAAACAAGGGAGGGTGATCGGTCGGACGCGTAGGGTGGCCTAGTAGGGGCAAAATCCAGGTGGCTTCCCGCAAGCGGACACTCGTCACACGGAGATCTAGCGTCTGCAACAAGACCGCTTACCCCGCCGCCTCCAGCGCATCGTCCGGCGCCAGCGTCGCCGCCGTCTCGCGCACGCACAGCGCGGCGATGACGGCGCCCATCAGCCCCCACGTGGCCAGAAGATAAAGGCCGCCCTAGCAGCTGCCCGTTACGTCCTTGATCCACCCGATCCCCGGCGGCGTGATCCCGCCGGCGAGAATGCCGAGCGAATTCGCCCACGCGATCTCGCTGGCCGCCGCGGCGCCCGTCAGGAACATCGACGGAACGGCCACAGATGCGCATTGGACGCATAGAGCCCGATCACGCGCAGCGATATCCCGGCCACGGACGCCGACCGTCAGATGAGGCCGACCGCCCGGCCGGAGATATGCCCCCAGACCAGTGGTGGGTTGTGCAGTCGTGTCGTTGTGGTGAATCTGTGTGCCCATGAAGATCGCAACCTGGAACGTCAATTCGATCCGCCAGCGGGAAAAGCACGTCGCGCGCTGGTTGGAGCAGTGCCAGCCGGACGTCCTGCTGCTGCAGGAGATCAAGTGCGAGGCTCCGGCGTTTCCGGCGCTCGCCTACCATGGCCTTGGCTACACGACGGAGGCGGTGGGCCAGAAGGCTTACAACGGCGTGGCGGTGCTTGCCCGCGTGCCGTTCACCGTGCACCACCGCGCCCTGCCCGGTCTGCCGGCGGATGACGTCCAGTCGCGCTACATCGAGATCGAGACCGACGGCATCACCATCGCCGGCATCTACCTGCCTAACGGCAACTCAGGCGGCGACGCCGGCTTCGCCTACAAGCTTGCCTGGCTCGACCGCCTGGCAGAGCGCGCCGAGGTGCTGCTCGAGGCAGACACACCGTTCGTGATCGCCGGCGACTTCAACGTTTGCCCGGCCGACGACGACTTCGCGCCTGGCGCGCTATCTGCGACCGACGCACTGATACGCCCGGAAAGCCGCGCCCGTTTCCGGCGCCTGCTGTGGGATGGCCTGACCGACGCCATCAGGGCCGTCCATCCGCACGGGGCCGTCTATACCTTCTGGGACTACCAGGCCGGCGCCTGGCAGCGCAACTCGGGTCTGCGAATCGACCACGCACTGCTGTCGCCCGCCCTTGCCGAGCGCCTTGTCGCCGCGGCGCCCGACCGCGCGGAGCGCGCCCAGCCGCAGCCGTCGGACCACGTGCCGGTGGTGGTCGAGCTGCACTGACCGATCATCCCCAGTGGGCTGGGACCCAGACGTAGCGGCCGCCGTTCCACCACCAGTGGCCGGGAATCCACGCACCGCCGCGCGGTCCGCCGGCCGCCCAGTGGCCGCCGTACCAGACATAGCGGTAGCCGTTCCAATGCCACCGGCCAGGTTCCCAGTAGTAGCCGGGGCGCGGTGGAGGCATCGCCTCGTAGCGCGGTTCCGGCACCGGGCCATAAGGGATCGGCGGCTGGGCCACCGCGGTGCCGATGCCCAGCCCGATCAGGACGATGGCGGCGCCGGCGGTGATCAGTCGCTTCATCGATGCAAACTCCTGCAACGGCTTGCGGCGGCAGAATTCCCTGGCCAGAGGTAACATGTGGTTCCGAATCGTAACAAGGTCGCGGCGCCCTCGCAGATCAAATGTCCGCGTAGCAGTGAGTCTCGGCCGCGCCACCCGGATGCGTGACGGCGCCGAGGTGCGCGGGGCCGACGAGTTGCGCGTATTTCCAGATCGCGCCGGAATTGTAGTCGGTCCGGCGCGGCTGCCAGGCAGCGCGGCGCGTGGCAAGTTCGCTTTCGGACAGCGCCACGTCGATGGTGCCCTGCTCGGCGTCGATCACGATGCGGTCGCCGTTCCGCAGCAGCGCGATCGGGCCGCCGACCGCCGCCTCCGGCCCGACATGGCCGATGCAGAACCCGCGCGTGGCGCCCGAGAAGCGGCCGTCGGTGATCAGCGCCACCTCCTCGCCCATGCCCTGGCCGTAGATCGCGCTGGTGGTGGACAGCATCTCGCGCATGCCCGGCCCGCCCTTCGGCCCCTCGTAACGGACAATAAGGACATCGCCCGCCTTGTAGGCGCGCTCCTGGACGGCGGCGAACGCTTCCTCCTCCGAATCGAAACACAGCGCAGTGCCCTCGAAGCGCAGGTTGTGCATGCCGGCGACCTTCACGATGGCGCCGTCGGGTGCCAGGTTGCCGCGCAGGCCCACCACGCCCCCGGTCGGCGAGATTGCCTTCGACACCGGATAGACCACGTCCTGATCGGTTGGGAACACCACGTCCTTCAGGTTCTCCGCCATCGTCCTGCCGGTCACGGTGAGGCAGTCGCCGTGCAGCAGCCCGCCGTCCAGCAGCGCCTTCAGCACCACCGGGATGCCGCCAATCTTGTGCACGTCGAACGCCACGTATTTCCCGCCTGGCTTGAGGTCGGCGATGTACGGGGTGCGGCGCATGATCTCCACTACGTCATCCATGGTGAAGCTGATGCCGGCCTCGTGCGCCATCGCCGGCAGATGCAGGCCGGCATTGGTGGAACCGCCAGTGGCGCCCACCACCACGGCGGCATTCTCCAGCGCGCGGCGGGTAACGATATCGCGCGGGCGCAGCCGGCTGTCGAGCAGCGCCATCACCGCGCGGCCCGATTCCACCGCCCAACGGTCGCGGTCCTCGTAGGGCGCCGGCGCGCCCGCGGAACCTGGCAGCGCGAGGCCGATCGCCTCGCTGACCATGGCCATGGTGTTGGCGGTGAACTGCCCGCCACACGCTCCGGCCGAGGGACACGCGACGCATTCGAGTTCGTGCAACTCCTCGTCCGACATCTTGCCAGCCGAGTGCTGGCCGACCGCCTCGAACACGTCGACCACGGTCACGTCGCGGTTCTGGAACCGGCCGGGCAGGATCGAGCCGCCATACATGAACACGCTCGGGACATTCAGCCGCAGCATCGCCATCATCATGCCGGGCAGCGACTTGTCGCAGCCGGCGAGGCCGACCAGCGCGTCGTAGCAATGCCCGCGCATCGTCAGTTCGACCGAATCGGCTATCAGGTCGCGGGACACCAGCGAGGATTTCATCCCCTGGTGGCCCATGGCGATGCCGTCGGTCACCGTGATGGTGGTGAATTCGCGCGGCGTGCCGCCGGCCTCGTTCACCCCCTTCTTTACCGACTGCGCCTGGCGGGACAGCGCGATGTTGCAGGGCGCGGCCTCATTCCAGCAGGTGGCGACGCCGACGAACGGCTGGTCGATTTCGTCCTCGGTCAGCCCCATCGCGTAGTAGTAGCTGCGATGCGGCGCGCGGCCCGGTCCCACCGTCACGTGACGCGACGGCATGCGCGACTTGTCCCAGCGGCGGGTGAGCATGGCGGTGGTCCTTTCGTGATCGAGAGTGCCGGTTATAGCGCCGGTGGGACGGCGGGCGAATGGGGCGGTTTGTGTCCGAGTGATTGCCGTGCTGTCAGCCCTGCCTTTCCCGCACAAGCGCCTCGGCTCGGTCCCGGTCGTGCTGACACGATGTTATGAAGTAGCTGTTGTTGGCGGCAACGAACACCTCCAGCGCGGAGTCATAGGCCGCGATCGCCGTCGCCAGCCGTGCCGTCCCGCCCTCGTGCCTGCCCAACGCCTCCAGCGCATTGCCGAGACGCAGCTGAGTTTCCGCCCAATCAAGTTGTGCCGCATCCCGCGTCCTCACTTCCTGCGCGGCGCGGATGATGACGACCGCCTCCTCCAGCAGCGCCATGTCGGCACGGCGGTCGCCAAGATGCGCGAGGGCAAGCCCGAGATACGCCGAGGACGTGGCCCACCGCTCCGGGAACTGGTCGCGCGTGCGGATTTCCAGCGCCGCCCGTTCGGCAGCCACCGCCTGCTCCAGCTGGACTGTGTCGTTCGCCCATTCGCCGAGCGTGTCCAACGTCGCGCCGAGATTGCTCGTGATCAATGCCCAATCCAGCGGCCGGCCGTCCCGCGGCGTTACCTCGAGGGCTGCGCGGTAGATCGCGGCTGCCTCCTGCAGCTTCGCGGTGCTCTTCTCGCGCCGGCCCAATGTCGCGAGGGTCGCGCCGAGATTGGCCTGGGTGTTTGCCCACGTGACGGGAACGCCTTGCCGCGTCACCACCTGCAAAGCGGCCCGGTCGGCCTCGATGGCCTCGTGCAACGACACCGTCTCGTTCTCGACCTGTCCGAGAGTGGCCAAAGTGATGCCCAGGTTGCTCTGTGTCCCCGCCCAGTCGAATGGCGCGCTCTCGCGCCCAACCGCCTCGAGCGCGGCGCGATGTACGGCGATCGCCTCCTTCAGCCGCAGCCTGCCCGCATCCCACTCGCCGTGCCTCAGCATAAGCAGGCCGAACTCTCGCAGTGCGTTCGCCAGATTCTGCTGGGTTGCCGCCCAGTCCCGCGGCACGCGCTCGCGCGTGCGCTCTTCGAGGGCCGAACGGTAGGCAGTGAGCGCGTCCTCGAGCGCCGACGTCGATTTGTCCAGCCGGCCGATGTTGGCCAGCGCGACACCGAGATCGTTTTGCGTCGATGCCCAGTTCAGCGGCGCCCGCTCACGGGCGAACCCCTGCAGAGCGGCGCGGAACGCTGCGACGGCCTCCTTTGCCCTGGCCGTACCGCCTTCGCGCTCACCGAGCCGCGACAATGATCCGCCAAGTCCCAGTTGGGCCATCGCCCAGTTGAGCGGTTCACGCTCGCGCGTCCATACCAGCAGCACAGCGCGATACGCCTCGGCCGCCGCCGCGAGCTTTGTCGTGCCATTCTCGCGCTCCCCCAACGCCAGGAGCGCAGTACCGAGATCGACTTGTGCCCTGGCCCAATGGTCAGGCGCCTGCTCGCGCGTCCACACCTGCAGGGAGTTGCGAAATGCCGCCTCGGCTTCAGTGAGGGTCGCGGTTCCCGCCTCGCGCTCGCCGATCCGCAACAGGGCGACGCCAAGGTTCGTGTTCGCCATCGCCCACTGGAATGGCACGCGGTCACGCGTCCATTCCTCGAGCGCACTGCGGCAGGCGGCGGCGGCGTCCTGCAACCGCGCGGTGCCGCTCTGCCGTTCGCCGATGCTCATCAGTGCGGCACATCGGTTCGATTGGATCATCGCCCATTGCAGCGGGACGCGTTCCCGCGGCGCGCCCCCGGAGTGCGGCGTCAAAGGCAGTGACGGCACGCTCCAACCGTGCCGTTCCGCTTTCCCGTTCACCAATCGCCATTAGAGCGGCGCCGAGGTTGATCTGCGCACCGGACCACAGTCGCGGCGCGCGTTCCCGACTGATCACTTCGAGTGCGGCCTCCAGCACCGCGACGGCCTCCAGCAGCCGCTCGACGCCGCCCTGGCGCTCGCCGATCTTCAACAGCACCGCGCCGAGGCTGGTCTGCGTCGCAGCCCGCTGCATCGCGTCATCGGATGGTACGTCGAGAACGGCACGATAGGCCGTGACGGCCTCCTCGAGCCGCGCCGTTTCGCTGTCCCGCTCGCCGCGCCACCAGAGAGCGGTCGCAAGGCTCGCCTCAGTCTCAGCCCAGGCCTTCGGAGCGGCGTTCGGGTTGCGTATCTGCAGCGCAGCCCGCAGCGTGGCGATCGCCTCGTCGAGGCGTTCCGTTCCTGCCTCTCGCAGGCCGAGCTCGCTGAGCGCGATGCCCAGGTCGTGCGTTGTGGCCGCCCAATCCTGCGGCACGCGTTCACGCGGCTGCTGGTCGCGCGCCAGCCGATAGGCATCGATCGCCTGCTGCAAGGCTGCGTTGTCGCCGCGCACGTCGCCATGGCGGAACAACGCGAAAGCGCGACTGTGCAGGTAGCCGGCCAACTCTTTCGGGTGCCCGGCCGGAACGAGTTGCTGCGCCTGCCCGAACAGTTCGGCTGCCTGCAGATAATCCAGTTCGGTCATTGCCAGGTCACCTTCGGCCGCAGCTGACTCAGCAGCACCAAGCAACTGCGCATCCCTTGCCGCCTGTGCCTGATCGGCCAGCCGGCGTGCCTGCTCCGCCGCCGCGATCTGTGCCTGGCGCGCCTGCGCCAGCAACGGATGCGCCGCCTGAAAACGGCCGGCGGCGATCGCCTCCCTGGCACTCTCGACGAGCGTGCGTGCCGTGGCATTGTCAGGGTCGAGGGCGGAGACCTGCGCCTGCAATCGCTTGTAGTCGGTGGCGACCTTGGCCAGGGTCTCGTTCAGCCGCTCCTCGGGAATGTCAGTCTGCGCGCCGATGATCCGCAACAGGGTCCTTGTCGCGTCGGCCGTCACGCCGAGCCGGCGGCCGAGATCTTCGATCTGCGCCGACTGCTGCGCCGTCGCGCCTTTGGCTGCCGCCTCCACCAGGGCTTTCAGCTCCTCGGGGGACGGGCCCAACATGCAGTTGAGAGTGTTGCCGGACACATCGCGTCCGCCAGCGACGCTGCAGTTGTTGGCCGTCATCGACGGCGGATCCGCGGCAAGCGCCGATTGCGACAGCAATGCGGCGATCAGTGCCGCAGCCGCCGCCCGGATCATTTCCTGGCCTCGGCGCACGGCGTCGCCACAGTGCCGGCACCTGGCGTCGCGCCGCCGGTGTAGTTGATGGTATTACCCGAGGCGTCCCGCCCGGCGACGATGCTGGCGTGCTGCGCACAGGCAATTGTTGGGCTCTCGTGGGCGGGCCAGACGTAGGTCACCACGCTCCAGGCGCCGGCGGCCAATGCAACGATGCCGCCGCCCACCCAGGAGAGCGTCTGCCGGTTCCTGGGCCTGACTATCACCTGCCAAAAGGATGCCACGCCAACCCTCCGCTCGTGCGACGAGGACAACCGCCAGGATACCGCATCTCCTCGGGCGCCGGCAGCTTTTTACCGCCGTCGCACCACGACATTGCGCCCGCCATCCCTCTTGCCGCCGCCACCCCAAAGCGCGAGCCTCCCCGCACAACAGGAGGAGACCGGCGTCATGCAGATCGGCATCCATCTGCCCCATATCGGCCGCAAGGCAGGCCCCGACGCGATCCGACGCGCCGCGGTGCAGGCCGAGGACCTGGGCTTCGCCGACGTCTGGGTCAGCGAACACATCATCATCCCAAAGGACGCCAGCTACCCGCCCTCGGCCAACTTCTGGGACCCGGTGCTGACGCTCACCTGGGCCGCCGCCTATACGCAGCGCGTCAGGCTGGGCACCAGCGTGCTGGTGCTGCCGATGCGCCATCCGCTGCCGCTCGCCAAGGAACTGGCCACGCTGCAGAACCTGTCGCAGGGACGGCTGATCCTGGGCGGCGGCGTCGGCTGGATGGAGGCGGAGTTCGACGCCCTCGGTGTGCCGTTCCGCGAGCGCGGCCGGCGCATGGACGAAGGCATCGCGATGATGAAGGCAGTGTGGAACGACGACCCGGTGACGTTCCCCACACGCTGGATCCCGGCGGCTATCCAGGAGATGCGCATGCAGCCGAAGCCCTGCGCGCCGATCCCGATCTGGATCGGCGGTTCGTCGGATGCGGCGATCGCCCGTGCGCTTCGTCTGGATGGCTGGCATGGCAGCCGTGTGACGCCGGAACAGGCACCGGCAATGGTGCAGCGGCTGCGTGCCGGGCGGCCGGATACGGCGTTCACCGTCTCGCTGCGCACCTCCGATGAGGGCAGGGACTCGGGCGCGCTGCGCGGGCGGCTGGAGGCGTTCAAGGCGGCCGGCGTGCAGCACGTGCTGGTGGCGCCCGAGGAACGCGGGATCGAGGAGTACCTCGGCGCGGTCGAGCGCGTGGCGCGGTGCGCGGAGGGGTTGTAGCCGCGGGATCGGAGCGTCGCTGCCACCGCGCATAGGAAAAAAAGGCGCCGGCCCCAGGCATTCCGCTGGTCTGTGTAACGTTTTCGGGCATAGACTGCGGCATGGATCGGGAACGATTCGTCGAGGAATTGCGTGCACTCGGCGACGAGACCCGCCGTGTTGCGTTGGCGATAGCCGACCCAGCCATCAGCTCGCGGTTGCTTCAGATGGCCGACGAGCTTGACGAGCTTTCCCGCGGCGGCGATCTGATCAATCCGCTGCTTCGGACCGGTCCTCCGAAGTGCTAGCGGCCCGACTGTCCGCCAGGGCGTCGAAGCGATCCGCCAGTCGCCGAAGTGCAGCCTGCACGTCCGCCGTGCGTGCGGTGCGGGCCATGGCGCGAAGCTCGGTGGCTCTCGATCGCAACGTATCGATCGAAGCATCTGCAAGGGTCGGTAGGTCGTTGCTCATTGCGGCAGCACTCATCGGCTCTCTCTTGATCGCCGCGACTCCGAGGACCTATCTCCGCGACGACGGCGACATTTTATCGAATCAGCCGACCAGCAATCAACCCCAGGTTGATTAATATATCGCGCGCTCCCCTGCACTATAATGGGTATCCCGTCCGCCGCCGGGCGCCGGTCCGATGCCCGATCCCAAGGAGTCCTGATCCATGATCGACCCTGTCACCGACCGCATCCTGATCACCGGCGCCGCCGGCGCGATCGGCACCGCGCTGCGAGATGGTCTGCGCGACGGGTGGCGCCAACTCCGCCTGACCGACCGCAGGCCCATCGCCGATCCGGCGCCGAACGAGGAATGCATCGTTGCCGACATCTCCGACCGCGCCGCGATCGAGCACATGATGCAGGGCGTCGCAGCCGTCGTGTACATGACCGGCGTCGGCGGCGACTACACGCTGTAGGACCTGTTCCGCGTCAATGTCCGCGGCATGTTCGACGTGTTCGAGGCAGCGCGGCTCGCTGGCGTGCAGCGCATCGTCTACGCGTCCAGCAACCACGCTTTCGGTTGCTATCCGATCGAGCAGCGCGTCTCCCCTGCCCTGCCGCCGCGCCCCGACAGTCTTTACGGCACCTTCAAGGCCTGGGGCGAGACCATGCTGCGCTGCTACTACGACCGTCATAGCATCCGTTCCGTGTCGCTGCGCATCGGCACCTATCGCAAGCTGCCGATCGACCAGCGCTCGCTCGCAACCTGGCTGTCGCCGGGCGACGTCGCCCGACTGGTCGATGTGTCGCTGCGCCATCCCGATCCGGGCTGCCTGGTGGTGAACGGCTACTCGGCCAACACGCGCATCAAGACCTATGATTCGAACTGGGAGTTTCTCGGCTATCATCCGCGGGACAACGCCGAGGATCATCTCGAGATGCTGCGCGGGATGGGCGTCGATGTGGATGGCCAGTGGGAATGGCCCGAGCACGGCGGCTCGCACGCGCAGGCACCGGAGCGCCCGCCGCGGCGTTGACCGCGCCGCGGCTCTTCCGGCAGCCTGATAAGACAACGAGTCAACGAGCGGGGGCAGGCATGATCAGGCGACTGGCCTATGCGGTGGCGCTGTTGCTGTGCGCGGTGGGCGCGCGAGCAGACGCGCTAGGCTTCGCGGGGTCCGTCACGTGGTACGGCCAGGTGCCAATCATGGTCGCGATCGACAAGGGCTTCTTCAAGGAACTGGGGATCGACGTCGAGTATCAGGTGATCCTCAATTCCAGCGACCGTCTTGCCTCGGTCGATGCCGGTTCGTCGGCGTTCAGCAATCTCGGCCGCAGTTCCGTCATCCCGGCGATGGCACGCGGCGACACCAACTTCTTCTATTTCGCCAACGTCGATGATTCGCCCGGCATCGAGGGCTGCTGGGCGCGCCCCGGCATTGCCTCGATCAAGGATCTGCGGGGGAAAAAGGTTGCCGCCAACACCTCGGCCGAGATCACGCTGAGCGGCTTGCTTGGCACGCAGAACATGACCGCGAAGGACATCGACTACCTCAATCTCGGTCCCAACGAGATGGCGCCCGCGCTCGCCAAGGGCGACGTCGAGGCCGCCTGCGTCTGGCAGCCGCTGCTGGATGGACTGAAGAAGGCGGCGCCGGACGGCACGCTGCTTGGCACCGACAAGGATACCACGACCTATCAGAAGTTCGGCACCATGGCCTCGCCTGACATCGTGATCATCTCGCGCAAGCTGGTCGAGCAGCACCCCGAGCAGGCCCGCGCCATCGCGCTTGGAATGTTGAAAGGTGCCGACTACACGATCGCCAACCCCGAGGACGCGGCGAAGGTCACCGCGCACTATTTCCGCAAGACCCCGGAGGAGGTGATGGCGGGCATGCAGCCGCTGAAATACTTCGGCACCAAGGACTGGCAGGAACACATGAAGCTGCACACAGCGCAGATGCAGTACCTGGCGCAGTGGCTCTACGACAACAAGAAGATCCCTTCGGTGCCGGATGTGGCGAAGTGGGAGAACACCAGCTTCATGCCGAAGCCGTGATGTGGTTGCGGCAATCTCTCCCCCTCCCCTTGCGGGAGGGGGTTGGGGGGAGGGGGAGGTTCGTACCCATGACCCCCCAGCTCCTGATCAAATTCGCCTCCGTCGCCGCCTTTCTGCTGGCCTGGCATCTCGCCACGACAATCGGCGCGGTGTCGTCGGTGTTCCTGCCGTCGCCCGGCCAGATCGTCGCGCAGGCGCACGAGCTGTTAGCCAGCGGCGAGCTGTTGAAGTCGGTGCTGATCTCGTCGGAACGCGTGTTCGCAGGCTTCGTGTTCGCCGGGCTGATCGCGGTGCCGCTTGGCGTGGTGATGGCGGTGTGGTGGCCGGCCAAGGCGATCGTCGATCCGTTCGTCTCGCTGCTGCGCCCGCTGCCGTCGATCACCTGGATTCCGCTGACCATCCTGTGGCTCGGCATCGGCGAGCAGCAGAAGGTGGCAATCGTGTTTCTCGGCTCCTGGATCTACATCCTGTTCTATACGCTTTCCGCCGTGCAGCGGGTCGATCCGCTGCTGGTGCGCGCCGCGCGCAACCTGGGCGCCGGTGATGTCGCGGTGATGTGGCAGGTGGTCCTGCCCGCGGCACTTCCCGGGATCATCGCCGGCCTGAAGATCACGCTCGCCATCTCATGGTCGTGCGTGCTGTCGGCGGAATTGGTCGCCGCGCAATCAGGGCTTGGCGCGCTGATCTGGCAAGGCAAGGACTGGGGCAACCTGCCGCTCGTGCTGGTCGGCATGGTGGCGATCTCTATCACCGTGCTGATCGCCGATTTGATTGCCGAACGCATCGAACGCCTGCTGCTGCCGTGGGAGCGACATCGTCGGACTTGATGCCGCCGATCCTCAGCGCCGAACACGTCACACGCTCCTTCGCGATCGACCGCGCGCAATCCGTGGTGGCGGTGCGCGACTTCTCGCTCGACGTCGCGGCGGGGGAGTTCGTCTGCCTGCTCGGCGCCTCGGGCTGCGGCAAGACCACGATGCTGAACATGTTCGCCGGCTTCATCCAGCCGACCGAGGGCCGCGTGCTGCTGCACGGCGAGCCGATCACCCGCATCGAGCCGCGCTGCGGCGTGGTGTTCCAGTCGTATGCACTGTTCCCGTGGAAGACCGTGCAGGGCAATGTGGAGTTCGGCCTTCGGATGCAGCGCGTGCCCGCCGCCGAACGCCGCCGCCGCGCCGCCCGCTTCATCGAACTGGTCCGACTGGGTGGTTTCGAACGATACTATCCCGTCGAACTGTCCGGCGGCATGCAGCAGCGCGTGACCCTGGCACGCATCCTCGCCGCCGATCCCGAGGTGCTGCTGATGGACGAACCGTTCGCGGCACTGGATGCAATGACGCGCCAGGAGATGCAGGAGGAGTTGCTCCGGATCCAGGAGGCCAGCCGGAAAACCGTGGTGTTCATTACCCATAGCATCGACGAGGCGATGATCCTGGCGGACAGGATCGTGGTGATGTCGGCGCGGCCTGGGCGGGTGAAGGCGATCATGCACAATACGCTGCCAAGGCCTCGGCATGTGTCGATCCAGCTCTCGCCGGATTATGCGACGCTGAAGGCGCGGATCTGGGGTTTGGTGGAGAGCGAGGTGCATCGTTCTGGTGGCGCTTAGCGGGACGATTCGAGGTTGGCCGCCGACGCGTCCAATTGCGCGCGATCGGTGAATGGATAGTCAGACGGCTCGATTTCCGTAGTCAGCGGCTCGCCAAACCCGGATCAAACCGGCGCGCTTCTCGATTTTGCCATCTGCCGGATCAATGCGACGAGCCGCCGCAACACCGCCGATGCATCGCCGCGGCGGGTCGCCAGCAGCAGTGGCGCCGTCGGTCGCGATAGGCCGGTGAGCGCGCGGTAGACAATGCCGTCCAGTTGCATGCGCTGCAACGACGCTGGCACGATGGAAACGCCGAGGCCGGCAGCGACAAGATTGAGTGTGGCGACGATGCGCGGCGCCTCCTGACCGATGCGCGGACTGAAACCGGCGGCGTGACAAGCGGCAAGGATCGCGTCGTACAGACCGGGTCCACTTGGGCGGCGATAGACGATGAAGGTCTCGGCCGTGAGCCGGCGCAGCGCAAGTGCCTGCGTGCCGCTGGCCAGCGCGTGCGCCGCCGGCAGGGCCACCACCATCCCCTCCTCCAGCAGCGCATCGATCGCTAGTCCCGCGGGATCGGCGATCGGTGTCCGGATGAATGCGGCATCGATCCGTTCACCGCGCAACGCCTCGATCAGCTCCGTCGTGCCGCCTTCCTCAAGCGTCAGGAAAACCAGCGGATGCGCTTCACGGAAGCGCGGCACGAACGGATGGAACGGCGTCGAGCTGGTGAAGCCGACCGTGATGCGTCCCTGCTCACCCCGCGCGGTACGGAGCGTCGCCTCACGTGCGTGCTCCACCTGCGCCAGGATTGCGCACGCGTCGGCAAACAGCGTGCGTCCGGCGGCGGTCAGTGCGACGCCACGTGACTCGCGGCGGAACAGTTGTACGCCGAGTTCGCGTTCGAGCTCGCGGATGCGCTGGCTGAGCGGCGGTTGCTGGATGCCAAGCCTCTCGGCGGCGCGCGTGACGTGGCCCTCCTTGGCCACGGCCACGAAATAGCGCAGGTGCCGCAGATCCATCTGCCATATCCATCTGATATGGATTTTACATGAAGCATATTATGGACCACGCTCGACGTCGTGCCTACGCTGACGCGGTCTGCTGGAGAAACGCCGGTGTCGGAGACGATCGATGCACTGCTGTGCAACATGCTCGCGTGGCTTGCGCGGGGGGCACGGCCTTATGACGAGGTGATGGAGGCGTGGCGCACCTCGTGCCCGCGGCTGCCGGTGTGGGAGGACGCCAACGACCGTGGCTTCGTTGAGCACGCGCGAGAGGGCCGCCGCGGCGTGGTGCGGATCACACCGGCGGGGCGCACGTTCCTCGCTCGGCATGGCTGAACGGTGCGCATCGCCATCGTCGATGACTGGCACGACGCACTCGCGAATGTCCCCATCATCGCCGCCGGGGTGCTGACGTCACTCCGTTGCGGGCCGACAGGAATGCGGCCCGGGTGAGGCTGCCGCTGTGGTCGCGGTAGCTCTCCAGAATGAAGGCACAGGAGAGATTGACCCCCAAAGCGCCGAGGCCGGTCGCCGTGAGCGGTATCGGCGCCGGCACCGATGGGGCGCCGATCTTCTCCCAAGCGGTCCTGATGGTAGCGAAGCCCGGAAAGAGCAGAATGCCCACGAACGCCATCGCTAGCAGCGCGTAATTGCGCATCGTCCAGCCCAGGACGACCGCGATCAGTAGGTTGACCGACGCGTCTTCCAGTTGCGCACGAGGCCCTCGTGCGCCTCAAGTCGTTCGCCGAACGATGAGGCGTTGCGCAGGTCTCCGGTCTCGCGCAGTGTCTGCGCCCGCTCAGCACCCGGACGAACACCATGGCCGCACACTATCAAACGCTGCAAACCACTCGTCCGCAGCCGCACACGTTGCAGGTCACACTGAACCGCCCCGAGATTGCCAATGCGATGAACACGCAGATGGGGCTCGACCTGCTCGATCTTTTCCATGCCATCGGCGGTGCGCCGAACGAGCAGCGTTGCATCGTGCTGACCGGCGCGGGTCCGCGCGCGTTCTGTGCCGGCGGCGACCTGAAGGAGCGCAACGGCATGACGGACCAGCAGTGGCAGGATCAGCACCTGATCTTCGAGCGCGCCATCCGTGCGATCATCGCCTGTCCGGTGCCGGTGATCGCCGCGGTGAACGGTGCGGCCTATGCCGGCGGCATGGAGATCGCGCTGTGCGCGGACTTCATCTATGCGGCTGAACATGCGCGCTTCGCGCTGACCGAGGTGACGCTGGGCATCATGCCCGGCGCCGGCGGAACGCAGACCCTGCCGCGCGCGGTGGGAGCGCGGCGCGCGAAGGAGATACTGCTCACCGGCAAACCGTTCACCGCGCAGCAGGCGTTCGAGTGGGGTATGGTGAACCGCGTCTGCGCGGCCGATACGCTGTTGGCCGATGCGCTGGAGACCGCCGCCACCATCGCCGGCAACGCACCGATCTCGACGCGGCAGATCAAGCAGTCGGTGAACCACGGGCTGAACATGGATCTCGCCAGCGGCATGATGTTCGAGATCGAGGCGTATAACCGCATGGTGCCGACCGAGGATCGCCGCGAAGGCATCCGTGCGTTCAATGAGAAGCGCAAGCCGTCCTTCCAAGGACGTTGAGGATTGGAAAAGCAATCAAGCTGACACAGCGCAGCCTAACGGCCGCAACCAAACGGGAGCACGGCGTTCCACCTGAGAACTGGCTAGAGTGGCTCCTGCGAGGGTTACCAGAACAGCCAGGAGTGGAATGCCGTGAAAGCATTTGTAAGCAAGCACGCAGGCGAAGTCATTGGCGTTGTGTCAGGCTTCGACCGTCTGGTGTTTCGTGGCACGCTTCGGCTGCTGGCCCATCACCTGGGGATGCAGCAGTACCTCTGGGCGATGCAGGTGCTTCTGAAGGACTTCGCCAACCATGCCGAAGCGGTGACGCGGCAATTGCGAGAGGCATCGGAGGCACACGGACACAGCACTGGCCGACCGATCCACTTCATGCCGTCCAGTGCCAGCAGCAAGGAAGAACGCGCCCGGACGATCGCGCGGCAATATGCGATCGAACAAGGCCTGATCTGCATCCTCACGGCGGTCGAGCCATGTCTGTCGTATGACATCATCCGCGACCGCGCGGCCAAACGTCTGCGATTACTGCCGCGTCACCGCAAGTGCCTGTATCTGTATCACTACCAGATCCACCCGATCTTCGGATTCATGCACGCACGCATCCAGACCTGGTTTCCGTTTGCCATCCAGATCTGCCTGAACGGCCGGGAGTGGCTGGCGCGCGCGATGGATGCGGCCGGGTTGGGTTACGTGCGGCGGGACAACTGCTTCACCAGGTTGGAGGATCCTCTGCGGACACAACAGTTGATGGACCGGCAGGTGCAGGCAGCCTGGCCCAAACTGCTGGACGGCATCGCGCACAACCTGAACCCGCGGCACGACGCAATGTTCGCGGCCTTCCCGGTGCACTACTACTGGTCCACCTATCAGAGCGAGTGGGCCACCGACATCGTGTTCCGCAACAGCGCCGGCCTGGCCCGACTGTACCCCAAACTGGTGCAGCACGGCCTGACGACGTTCCTCAGCCCGGAGGTAATGCGCTTCCTCGGCCGTGCCATTCCAACCAGCGGCAAGCTGCCGCCACACCTGAACGCAGAAGTGGTCAGCGACGTGAAGCGGCGGCACGAAGGCGTTCGGATCAAGCACCGGCTGGGAGAGAACTCGATCAAAATGTACGACAACATCAAACCATGCCCTCGGGCTACGACCCGAGGGAGGGCAGCGTGCTGCGCGTTGAGACCACGATCAACGACGCGGCAGGGTTCAAGACCTACCGGACACCGGAGGGCAAGCCGGACGCACCGCAGGCCTGGCATTGCATGCGCAAGGGTATCGCTGATCTGCATCGTCGTGCGGAAGTCTCGCAGGCCGCCAACGATCGCTACCTGCAAGCACTGGCCTCGGTCGAAAACATCACCTCGCTCGGCGAACTGACCACCCGGCTTTGCCGCCCCACAAAGCGCAATGGCCATCGGGTTCGCCCGATGAACCCGCACGCACCTGCCGACGCCGCGCTGATTGAGGCCATCGGTCGCGGCGAGTTCACCATCAACGGCTTCCGCAATCGCGACCTGCGCCGACTGCTGTTCACCGACGCGTCGGTGTCAAAGCCAGAGCAGCGCCGCCAGGCTGCGTCCGTCTCTCGCAAGCTGCTGTTGCTCCGGGCGCACCACCTGATCCGCAAAGTGCCGCATACACACCGATATCACTTGACCGACGCAGGCCGAATCGCGGTTACCGCACTGCTCACCGCACGACGCGTCAGCACGCAGCAACTCACGAAATTGGCCGCTTGACCAGAATCATCGCAATCCGCGAGGATTTTTAAGGGTAGTAGCACAGAGATGGCCGATCTGGCGGAGCAGAATGCCGACGTCATAGATCGTCCCGTCGTAAGTGCATTGCTCGATCACCGCGGCACGGAACGGCCGTTCGCGTCGCCATGCCTCCGGGTCCGTGACCAGCGGATTGTCACGAATCGCAGCGCGGATCCGCGCCTCGTCGAGCGCATCATGGTCGATCGGACCGATCAGACCGTGGCAGTTGCGCTGCGTCGCCAGGAAAATCGGTATTGCGCCCCCCATGAAGAAGGCACCGTGGTGTGCCGCCTTGTGATTGTTGCGGTCGAACAACACCAGATCGCCCTTCGCGATCAGGGCTGATAACACGACCTTGTTCGACGTCGAGGTACCGTTGAGTACAAAATAGGTCTTCTCGGCGCCAAAAATCTGCGCTGCCGCCTTCTGCGCCTCCAGGGCAGGCCCCTCATGGGTCAACAGATCGCCCAGTTCAAGAATCGAGTTGTCGAGGTCGTCACGAAATACCGCCTCGCCAAGATGGGCAACGAAGATGCGGCCGATCGGGCTCCGAGCATAGAAGGCGCCACCGTTATGGCCCGGACAGGTCCAAAGCTGGTTGCCCTCTTCGGCATAGTCCACCAACCGGCCGAAAAACGGTGTCTTGAGCGATGCCGCATAGTGCCGCAGGTGGCTTACCAGGTTGCGGGCAATGAATTCGGGCGTTTCTTCCGCAAGGAACACGTAGCCCGTGACCTGGTTCATCACCTCGACCGCCACCTCCTCGAGGCGCTGGCGGCGAACCAGCACGAAGACGGGCAACTCCAGACCCCCCGCGCGCACCAGTGCGATCAGCGCGGCACTCTTGCCCTGCACGCCGCGCTTGCCCCAATCGATCACCATGCAGCCGACCGCGGCGTCGGCGCGGATGGCAAGTTCCGCCTCCTCCGCGCGACGCGCCCGCAGCACCTCGAAGCCAAGCTTCTCCACCGCACCTGCGATCTCCTGCAATCGCGCACCTTCGAGCGTTCCGGCGGAAAGTGCCGGCGTGCAGTCCAGAAATTTGAAATGCCGGTCGTATTCCATGCTGGCTTACCTCGGCTCAAGGTATGTTATTCGTCGCGAGACTTAGGCTGTGGGCGCATCGCACCCGGCGACAGCGCAAATCTACCAGGGCAGAGCGGAATCCGGCATCCATCATGAGCCTGGCGTGACCCCGCCAAGGCGAAAATCACCACGTTTCGCCGCGCGCATGATGGCCCGCTTGCGGCAACTCCAAGGCTGTCATAGAAGTTACACTACAACAGCCACTCCACCGAAGGCGAATGCAAAGCGCACAGTTGATCTGGGCGCGCGGAACGACGTCATGGACGCTCTGATCGCGCCGCGAACGGACGCCAACGATGAAATCGAGCTGAGTGTCCGTCCGGAGACTCTGCGAGTCATTTGAGTCGGTTACCAGCGGGGGATAAATCCGCTTGACCGGCTCGACTCCGCCATGAGTCCCTGTCGGTGAACATCCGCGAGAGCCCGCATGTGGACCCCCGAGAACCGCCCGCTCTATGACCGTGACAAGCTGCGTTACCCGAGCGATCTGACCGACGCGGAATGGCAACATATCGGGCCGCTGCTACCGCCCGCCAAGCGCGGCGGCGGCAAGCGGACGGTTGATATGCGTGAGGTGGTCAACGGCGTGATGTACGTGCTGAGCACCGGATGTCAGTGGCGCTATATTCCGAAAGACCTGCCGCCGCGCAGCACGGTGCATGACTACTTCTCCCGGTGGGGCTACGACGGCACGTTGGAGAAAATCCACTACGCGCTCTACGTCAAATGCCGCGAGCAGGACGAAGCCGAGGCTAGTCCCACTGCCTGCATCGTCGATAGCCAGAGCGTGAAAAGCGCGGAAAAAGGGGGGCCAGCATCGATGCTCATGGGTTCGATGCTGGCAAGCTGATCAAAGGCAAGAAGCGCCACATTCTCGTCGATACACTGGGTCTGTTGCTGCATGCGCTGGTGACGCCAGCCGATGTTCAAGATCGCGACGGTGGCCTGATGCTTTTGGCCACATTGTTCGGACAATTCCCATTCCTCAAGAAGCTGTTTGCTGACAGCGCCTATGCGGGGCCTGTGTTTCATGACGGCCTCGCGAACATCATGCCGAACCTGGTCACTGAAATCGTCCGTCGTTCCGATCGGGCCAAGGGCTTCGTCGTTCTGCCCAAACGTTGGATTGTCGAGCGCACCATCGGTTGGTTGGGTCGCTGTCGCCGGCTGGCAAAGGACTGGGAAAATCTCAACCACAATGCGCTCGCGTTCATCCGCCTCGCATCCATACGCCTGATGCTCAGAAAGCTCTGTATTCCCTCATGAAGTTTCCGGACGGACTCTGAAGCTGCTCGCGCCCCCCGGCGCTCTTGACCGGCTCCGCGAAGCGCCGGTCATCGTGCGGCATGCCCGCACTGATGGTGTCGCGCGCCGGCTGGACGCGATCTACTACGATACGCCGGATCGGACCCTGTTTCGCCACGGCTTGTCGCTGCGCATCCGACGCAGCGGCAACCGCTACGTCCAGACCCTCAAGCGTGCCCCCGTTCATGGACAGCCCTTTGTTCGTGGCGAATGGGAAGTCTTGGTGGACGGGGCCGCCCCGGATCTCGCGTCGTTGCCGATTTCGGAGATCGGCGGTCCGCTGGGCGCGATTTCCGCCGATGCGCTTGATCCGATCTTCGAGACCAAGGTCCGGCTCCGGTATTTGCAGCCCGGGTTTTGACGCGGCTGCACCGCAAGGCCCTCAGGCAGGGCGCGCATTTTCGACGGCTTGACCCCGATGCCCGGCACCAACTCAGGATCACCCTCAAAAAGCTGCGCTACGCCACCGAGTTCTTTCAGGGGATCCATGGTAAGAATGCGGAACGCAGACAATATGTTGGATGCCTGGCGCAATTGCAGGACGTGCTGGGCCATGACAACGACACCACGACGACACAGAAGTTTCTCGGCGATCTTGCGCATCATCCGGTCACGCCGGAAATCCAGCGGACGATCGGCGTGGTGATGGGCTGGCAGGCGCGTGACCGTATCAAAGTGGGGCGAGAACTGCGCAAGCAGTGGCGCCGGTTCGCGGCCATTCCGCCGTTCTGGTCGAGCTAGCCTCGGCGCCGGATTTTCCGCGAGGGGTTGCGCCGACGCGGATGACTATGCTTTGCAGTCAGTGAAACCGACGCAAGCTGACCGGGGTGCACGAAGTATAGCATGGTCACGGCGGCCAACACGATACTGTATCAATATGGCGCGTTGCCGTTCTCGATCACGGAGCAAGGGGCGATCAGGGTCCTGCTCGTGACCACCCGAGGACGGCGAAACTGGATCATTCCCAAAGGGTGGCCCATCCGAAACCTGACGGCCGCTGCCACTGCTGCGCGCGAAGCATACGAAGAGGCAGGACTTGTCGGTGCTGTTGTCGGCGACGAACCCTTCGGGTCGTACCGCTACGAAAAGCCGAGGAACTCACGCAGGCCAACAATCTACGAGGTGTCGGTGTTCCTGTTCGCGGTCGAGCGGCAGCTTCGCAAATGGCCGGAGAAGTCGGAACGCGAGACCCGGTGGTTCGAGCCCGAGGAAGCATCGGCGCTCGTCGCGCCCCTTGGTTTGGCGGACATTCTCCGAAATGCAGCGCGCCAACTTCCGGTCGGGATCGTTTAGGCGTCGCCGGCAAGCAGCGCTTGCACGACCCTGTAGGGAATACAGGCTAGGCAAACTGAAACACCGCGGCGGCGATCGCGCAGGTCCAGTGATTGTCGGGCCCGCACTCGGCGGTGGCCGTGATCGACGTGCTGTCAATGATCAGGCTGCTGTGTTCGTAAATCTGTTTGCGGTCGTTCCATGCCGCATCGGGATCAAAATCCAGGCCGAGAGTCGACGCCAGCATGGTCGCGGCGAGGTCTTCGGCCTGTTCACCGCTCGCCTCGGCCGTCATGCCGTATCCATGCAGCTCCGAAATGTACCCATACATGTCGGGATCGGCCGGTCTGGCGAGACCGAGGCTGGCGTAGACACGACGCCCGAATTCATTGGTCTCCGATCGGGCCAGGACGCAGAAGGTAATGTCCCCGGGTCTGAGCATTTCGACCGCCTCCTCGCGATCGATAACTTCGCAGTGCGGCGGCAGAATGGATGACACATAAACCAGATTCTGCTGCTCGATATCCGCATCGCGCAAGGCAAACTCGAACGCTGTGAGTGCGTGGCGGTGGACGCCCACACCCTTCGTCAGGAACATGCGCTTTGGACTGGGAAACATATCATATTCCTTCGAATTCCGGCGCGACCACAGTTGCCCGGTTAGGCGATCCGGATAGCGCCACGTCAGGGGCAGCGCGTCAAGGAGGCGCGAAAATGCGCGCTGGGTGAAGTCCAACCAAATGAAAGCTTGCTTGCAGCCCGCAGTGCGATTCGATGACCAACTCATGACGATTTCCCGCAGTCGCCTGCCCGTCGCGATGAGATGGACCGGCGCTGTCAAACTTCCGCCAAACACATGGTCGATTCGCCCTCACCCATCCCCTCATTATGCATAAGGTATATATAATAACAAAAGAATCTGCGGCGGCCTGAAGTTGTGCGGAAAAGAATCAGGGCCGGTCGGCCTGGATTCGGATTCTGCCAAACGTGATCAAAGCCGTTGCCCTGAGCCGGCGAACCGCGAATCGTCACGCAGACAACCACGATTCGCAGGACCCGGTGATGCCACAGCAGCAGCCCCTCTCATTTGGTCAGGTTCACCGCTCGCTCGTCGGCCTGTTCGACGGTGACATGCATGCCAAGCGCGTTGAGTTGCTGGCCAACGCCACTCTGGGTGTGGTCAGGATTGGCTCACTGGCGGTCAGCACGATCGGACATGGTCTGGCGTTGGCGCGCGGGCTGACGAGCAAACATGCGATCAAACAGGTCGACCGGCTCCTGTCCAACGAGGGGATCGATATCGATGCCGCCTTACGTCACTGGGTGCCCTACGTGGTGGGTCCCCGCACCAGCATCAACGTGGCCATCGACTGGACCGAGTTCGACGCCGACGGCCAAGCGACCGTCATGCTTTCATTGCTGACCAGACATGGTCGGGCCACGCCGCTGCTGTGGTTGACGGTCGACACATCCACTCTCAAGAACCGGCGCAACGAGTATGAATACCAGGGCTTGGTTCGGCTGGCTGACGCCCTGCCAACGGAGATGAAGGTCTGCATTGTCGCCGACCGTGGGTTCGGTGACCATAAACTCTATCAGGTGCCGACTGAGGAATTGAAGTTCGACTACGTCATCCGCTTCCGCGGCAACATTCATGTGACGGCCGCAGATGGCGAGATGCGCACTGCCGCCGACTGGGTCGGGCGTGGCGGACGCGCCCGGGTATTACGCGATGCCCTGGTCACCGCCGAACGCTACCAGAGCCTGCCCTCGGACTCTCCTGATCCGAGGGTCGGGTAGCGTGCTGTGCGTGCAGGACAAAGCGATGAAGCAGGCTTGGTGCCTTGCCACCAGCAGCACCGACGAGAGCTGCCAAGGCCTTGATGAAGCTCTACGGCAAGCGTTGGGGCATCGAATGTGGGTTTCGCGACACCAAGGACCTGCGCTTCGGCATGGGCATGGGATCGATCCATGTCAGCACCCCGGCACGCCGCGACCGTCCATGCTGTTGACACTGCTCGGCGCTACCGGAGAAGCACTGGGGTACGATCGATACCTCAAGTCAAACACTACCAAACGGCGTACTCACTCGCTGTTCCGGCAGGGCTGCATGCTCTACGATCTGATCCCCAACATGCCGGAGACGCGGCTGTTGCCGCTGATCGAGCGGTTCACCGCCATGCTCGCGGAACTCCCCGTGTTTGCCGATACTTTCGCGGTGGTCTGAAAATGAGGGGAGGCGTGAGGGCGGAACGGTCCGCTACAACTTCGGCTGGGTGCCAGTAAACCAAGACGAAGCATGTTGGGGCAGGCAGGCCGAGACGACTCCCGAAATCGAGGTGAAGCTGCGACCGCCACGCCGTGCACGAAACCCGGCAAATGTTGTGGAAGCCCCGCACCAGGTCGGCGACGCAAAAGGCGGAACTGCTGACGGTTTACGCCATGACTGGTCCGCCGTTGCGGCAATCGCCGCTCGACGAGAGCAGACTGCCGCACCGGGTCGGCTTGATCACGACGTTGAGTGTTGATACGTAGTCGCATCAATCGACGCTACGACTTCATCTGTGCTCACAATGGCATTGGCGTAGTTGGGCATGTTGATGTCTAGCGCGGCGTGCATCATCTCGTCCGAATAATCCGCCGTCGCGTCCCTGACCACGGTGACATCCTAGCCGAGCTCGGCGGCAAAGCGCACGGTCGCCTCGATACAGGTATGCGCAATCAGCCCAATGACGATGAGCTTGTGGATGCCGTGTCTTTTGAGCTGTGAACTCGCTCGCGATAATGACCCCCTGAGGGGTGGTTTTCGCGTCCAATCGCGACCCCTCTGACGTGTTGTCAGTGTCTCCTTCCTTTGGCCTGTGTTGGCCGGGAAGGACTTATGGGGATGATTGGCGTGGACAAGATCGGCGAAATACGACGGGCGTTTTTCGAGCGGCATATGCCGATCAAGGAGATCGTTCGGTCGCTGTTTGTGTCGCGCGCGACGGTGCGCAAGGTGATCCGCGGGACGGCGACCGAGTTCAGGTATGAGCGTGGCGTTCAGCCGGCGCCAAAACTGGGTGAGTGGGTCGAGGTTCTAACCGCGATCCTGGAGAAGGAAGCCAGGCTTCCCCGGCGGGAACGGCGATCAACCCAGCGGTTGTTCGAAGAATTGCGTGGTCGCGGCTATGACGGTGCGCACGACAGCGTGCACCGGTTCGCGAAAGCGTGGCGGAATGAGCGGGCACGGGTGCCGGTGCAGGCATTCGTGCCGCTGAGTTTCGCGCCAGGCGAGGCGTACCAGTTCGACTGGAGCCACGAGACGATCACGCTCCAGGGGCTGCCGCTGACGATCAAGGCGGCGCACATGAAGCTGTCGCACAGCCGGATGCCGTTCGTGCGCGCCTACTTCCGGGAAACCCAGGAACTGGTGTTTGACGCCCATGACAAGGCGTTTGCGTTCTTTGGTGGCGTCTGTCGGCGCGGCATCTACGACAACATGAAGACGGCGGTCGAGGCGATTTTCGTTGGCAAGGCGCGTCAATATAACCGCCGCTTTCTGCAAATGTGCTCGCACCATCTGATCGAGCCGGTCGCCTGTACACCCTCCTCGGGATGGGAGAAGGGACAGGTCGAGAACCAGGTCGGCAATCTGCGTGATCTGCTGTTCCGCCCAAAGCCACGGGTGAGGAACCTCGTCGAGCTGAACGTCTGGCTGGAAGATCAGTGCATTGCCGGAGCCTGTCCTCGGGCGGGCGAAGCCCGACCCGTGGGCCCGGCGAACCAACCATCCGGAGTTCAAGGACCGGACGATCTGGGACGTATTCCAGGATGAGCGGGCCAGCCTGATGGAGCTGCGCGGGCCATTCGACGGCTTCGTCGAGAAGGCGGTGCGTGCGACGACCACCTGCCTGATCATGGCGGATCATAATCGCTACAGCGTCGACGCGCGGGCAGCCGGCCGGATGGTGCTGGTACGCTCTCACGCCGAGCGTATCGTGGTGCTGTTCAATGACGTAGTGGTGGCCGACCATCCGCGCCAGTTCCGGCGCGACCAGATCGTCTACGATCCCTGGCATTACCTGCCGGTTCTGGTGAGGAAGCCCGGCGCTTTACGCAATGGCGCACCGTTCAAGGACTGGGACCTGCCCGCCGGCCTAGCTCGGGTCCGCGCGAGGCTGAAGTCGCATGCCGACGCCGATCGCCAGTTCGTCAAAGTCCTGGGCGCGGTGCTCGACGGACTGGCCGCGGTCGAGACGGCCTGTGCCGAAGCGCTGGAGGCGGGCATCGCCAGCGGCGACGTGATCCTGACCGTTCTGGCGCGCCGGCGGCAGCCGGCGGCGCCGCCCAGCATCACCACGCCCGATGCGCTGCGTCTGAAGATCGAACCCGCGGCCAATTGCGGCCGCTACGACAGCCTAAGGAAAGTCGCCTGATGGAGCGCCATGAGATCCTCGAGGCGATGACGGAACTCAAGCTCTACGGCATGCGCGCCAGCTTCGACGAGATCGCCGGCAAGGGCCTTGGCCGGCGCGATGAGATCTTTCCCCTCCTCACCAGCCTGATCCGCGCCGAACGCACCCACCGCCAGGCACGCTCGATCAGCTATCGCATGAGCGGTGCCAAGTTCCCGGTGCTCAAGGATATCGCCAAATTCGTCTTCGCCGACACGCCGGTCGATGAAGGACTGGTTCGCGAACTCGCCACCGGCTCCTTCCTGGATGCGCGGCGCAATGTAATCTTCATCGGCGAATCCGAGTCAGCTTCATAGTGCTCATCTCGCTATCTCCTTACAAAGCCATGCTGTTTTGGCGGTCATCCTGAGACTGCGGACGGCGGAGCCGGCGATCGGCGGCAGCGCCTTGAACCTCCTCACTTTCAAGATCCGTGCTGCGTATCACCCAGGGTGCGCCTTTGCAGAGCTGTCGCGCCGGCAGCACGGCCAGGTTGATCAGACGCCGCACAGTCGCCTCGCTCACCTTGAGGACCACGGCAGCTTCTTCCAGTGTCATCTCGCCACGTTCGCTCCGCTCGCCGTTGCGGTATGGCGCGATGCCTCGATGATTGCGCAGTATGCAGACCCGTGATCGTGTCCAGCCATTACCGCGGCCGGTGGTCTTGCCGGCGCGGTTGAGCACCGCTGCGATCGCTTGATCAGGCATCTGGCGTGCGAGCACGCTGACCAACTCCACGACATCGGCCTCCGTACTCCAGCGATGCTGACCGACGTGGTTCTTGGCGACACGCAGGGCGGTATGATCGCCACCCTGCCAGCGGACCACGAGATCAAGTGCGTCGTCCTGAACGCGCACGACGATCTCGTCTACCAGCGTGCGAATGAATCTGCTTGCGGGTGACCGCCGTCGCCCCCGGGCTATTCCAGGCGCGTTCGACGTCCGCCCCAAGGGCCAGCAGGCGATCCCGCTCGGCAGCATTCAGCGTGACGGGCGGGCGAGCGGCGAGCGCATCTCGCTCGGTTTCAATTGTGCGAGCTACCTGCAGGTGCTCATTCCAGCGCCGTTCGAGTTCACCGGCGACCAGGCGATTGTCCGGATCGACCGCGTCGTATTGTCGTTGCGCGCGGGCCACTTCGTAGCGCGCCTGCTCGAGTGCGAGTTCGACTTGCCGAAGTTTCTCGCGAAGTCTCGGCCTGCTCCGCGGCCAAGGCGCTCAGCGCGGCCCCAACGCCGAGCGGCTGCAGGCGCCGGATCACCTCAGCACCAACGGCGCGGTCAATGCGCATCCCGCCGAACGAGATGCACCGATCGCCGCCATGATTCAGATGCCCGCCACGGCAGTGGTAGCGCCCGGCGCATCCGTTCGCACCACTGTAGGCGACGTGCAGCTTGCGGCCGCAATGGCCACAGCGCAGCAGGCCTGCCAGCAATGCCTCGCCACGCCGCACCGATCCTCGGCTCATGAAGCTTCTGCCATTGGCGTTGTCGCTGATTAGACGCTGGTTTCTTTCGAACTCGGCCCAGTCAATGTAACCCTCGTGGTGGTGGGGAATCAAAACCTCCCACGCCTCGCGCTCCTTGCGGAAGCCCCGCACGATGCGCTTGCGACCGGCCTCGATCGTGACCCGACTTCCGGTGCGCCCGAAAGCGTAAGCGCCAGCATAGACCGGGTTGGTCAGCATGTGATGCAATGTGTTGTAGACTGGCAACTTCCAGGTGATGCGCCGGCCTTCCGCGGCGTATTCCACCGCTGGCAATGGCAGCCGTTCCTGGCGCATCCACAGATGCACTTGCCGTACCGTCTGCAGTACGGCGAACTTGGAGAACACCAGCGCAATTGCCTCCTGCACGCGTCGATCCGGATCCTTCTCGAGCCGGTCGTTCGGCGCCTTGACGTAACCGATGGCGACGGTGAACAACAATTCGCCACGGCACGCTTTCTGCTTGAGGGCTTCGAGCGAGCGCTGCCGAAACAGCGACAGTCCATCTCGCTCATCGTTCCTTTCATGCCCAGTAGCAAGTCCCCGGGCTTGCCCCGGGGATCGTTTGGATGGCGTGGGTCGTAGACGCCGTCTTCGTCAGCGATCAGCGTGCCGACCAAGCCGCAGAACTCGAGCAGCGTGTGCCAATCGCGGCCGTTGCGCGCCAGCCGCGAAGCCTCGATAGAGACCACGACGCCGACCCGGCCTTCGCAGATCGCGGCAAGCAATTTCTCGAAGCCCGGCCGAGCGATCCCAGAACCCGAGCGGCCCAAATCATCGTCGATCACCTCGACCGTAGTCCAGCCAAGCGCACGGGCGCGGGCGGCCAGACCATACTGTCGGCGACGGCTTTCGTGGTTGTTGAGCACCTGATCGGCGGTCGACTGCCGCACATATATATAAGCACCGCGCGCAAAATGCTCAGGAGTGATCTTGGTCATCACCGGTCTCCCTGTTACCGCACCTGACGCGTTCGATCGCGGCTGCCTCGGTCAGCAACGCCTGCAGCAACGGCGCAAGCTTCGCTTGTAGCGACGCCCGCAATAGCGGCGTCGTCTCTTGTGGCTCGAACAGATCCCGCTGACGGTGTCGTTCGCCTCTCATGACCAGCCCCCTGTCGGAGGGACGATTCCCCCCGGCATGAGGCTAGGAGCGCATCGACCAGATAACGCAGGTCGGCGAGCCGCTCCAGGCAAAGACGCGGATGTTCCACGAGCCCGATCTCGCTCGTCCGCGGTGTAGTCATCCAGGCTGGCAGCAGTGCCAGGGTCCGGTCAGGTTGCCGGATCACCAAGTGTTCGATGCCAGCGTGGCGCTTGACACCAACAACTACGACGAGTTCACCGCTTCGTGGATGGAACGGATATCGAATCCGCTCCTCGCGCGCCGGACGCCCGGCAGTATGACGCTGGTCCGTCCGGTACCGGCAAAACTCACCTATGCATTGGCGTCGCCGCGGCCGTCATTCGCACCCGGGCGAAGGGGCGCTTCTTCAACCTGGTCGATCTCGTCAATCAGCTTGAACAAGAGAAAGCCGCCGGCCGCACCGGCCGCCTGGCCGAGAAGCTGCTACGTTATGATCTCATCGCCATCGACGAACTCGGCTACCTGCCATTCAGCCAGCCGGGAGGCCAGTTGCTGTTCCACCTGATCAGCAAACTGTACGAAAACACCTCGTTGCTGATCACGACCAACCTAGCCTTCGCCGATTGGCCGCAGGTGTTTGGCGACGCCCGGATGACCACCGCCATGCTGGATCGCCTGACGCATCACTGCGACATCATCGAGACCGGCAATGACAGTTGGCGCTTCAAGAACCGCAATTGAACCGTCTTCGCCGGCTCCACGTATCGTGACGTAACGCTTCGGAGTGGAAATATGCCACGCAAATCGATCGGTGAAACAGCCATGACCGATGCCGAACGCCAGGCCCGCTATCGTGCCGCGCGCACCGCCGGCGTGCCGGTCGTCCGCACGCGTCGTCCAGCTGATCATCGCGGCCGGGCCCCGCGCTGGACCGACCACGTCACTGGCCTCGTGGAAGCACAGGTTGAGTTCGCGGCGTGGCTGGAAAGCCTGCCGGACAACCTTCAGGACAGCGCGACCGCGGAGGCGTTGCGCGCGATCTGCGATCTCGACCTCAGCGAACTTCAAGCGATTGTTCCGCCGCGCGGCTTCGGTCGGGACTGACCACCCCCTCCCACGCTTACCCACGTGATGCACAGGGACCTCCCGCGCCCTTCGCTCCGCGCAACGCCCAAGGCGCTGCGCTACGGGCGTGGGTCCCTCCTATGCATGACGTGGATAAGCTCCAGACAGCGGTCGAACAGGGGTCACGATTGGACGCGAAAAGGGGGTCGGAATTGGAAGCGATTTGACACCAGTGCAGAACGTCAGCTCGAACGGAAGCGGTACGCCGCCGCTCTGGCGGAACGGCAGTTCAACAAGGTCGATCCCGACAATCGTCTTGTCGCCGCGGAACTCGAGCGCCGCTGGGAAGCTGCCCTGAACGAGGTCAGGGCGGCCGAGGAAGCGCTCGCACACAAGACCTCTCCCCAGACCATCGCTCACAGGGGGATGGGTAAGGCCTTGCAAGGCAAGGTTGTCAGCCTCGCCGGCCGTCTCCCACAAATCTGGGCTGACCCGACCACCACGGATGCTCAACGCAAGGCGCTGTTGCGATGCCTCATCGAAAAGGTCGTGCTCGATCGCGGTGAGCACGACATCGCCTCAGTCCGGATTGTCTGGCGCGGCGGCGCGGCGACCAATCTTGAGGTCAAGATGAAGCTCGCGAGTCCGGGGTTTGCTGGGAATTTGGGTGTCAGGCGGCGAGGCGGAAGGCCTGCATTTTGTTGGTGTCCTGTCGTTCGGTGACGAATTTCGCGAAGATGGAGCTTTGGGGTATATTCAAGAGAAATTCGGGGAGGCTCTGGCGTAGCGCGGTGGCGACGACGAGCTCGGAGGGCGGGACGCCGGGGCGAATGGTTCGCAGCCAGGAGCCGAAAGAGTTCCAGACGAGCTGAGGGTAGGCAACGGCGAGGTACTGTAGCAGTCCCTGGCAGATTATGCCGGCCTGGACGAAGACGTGGTAAGCGTGAAGCTTGCGCTTGACGTCGTTGCGGTAATCGAGCGAGGTGCGATGGAGATGCTGATTGCCGTTGTTGCGGCGCAGCGGCTTCATGTTGAACATCCAGAAATGGTAGGTGAACGAACCGATCTGGCGCACTGCCTGCTTGAAGGTGTGCTCGATCTTGAAGCGCAGGCCGTAGAGACGAATGATGTCGATGGCGTCAAGGGAAGTGTCGGTGCACATGAGGAGGCAGGCACCTCTTGCGGGATGGATCACGGCGACGAAGCGCACTAGCCGGCCGGCGGGACGCCACAGCAGGTCGCGGACCCGATACTGGATGATCACTTTGTTCTCGCCGTAGACGGGGCTTGGGGCTTGTTGGAAGTCCCTGGGGGCTTGCAATAAGGAGCTGAGCTTGATCTTCCTGCCATAGACCCGGGGGCGACCTCGCTTGCGCGGCCCCCGCTGCTGGTAAGCGGTATAGGCGACGGCGTTGGACTTCATCCGGGTAAGCAGGTGGTTGTTCTGCTTGAGCAGGCCGGCGACGATCTTGTGGGCGGCATAGTAGGCGTCGGCGACGAAGTAGAAGGGCTGGTCGACGGCGGCGATGCCGAGGAGTGCGAGCATTTTGTCGAGCAGGGTGCGGCGGTCGCGATTGGACCATACCAGTCCCTCATGGATGCGCACGGCGAGCGGCACGGCGAAGAAGCTGGAGGCGGCCTGAACGAGCAGGCTTACCGCCTGCAGCGAGTGCCCCATAATGTACTCGGGCTTGGTGTTTGATTCGGACTGCTGATGCAGGAGCTTGACCGCCGGCATCTTGCGGCCGCACTTGGGGACCTTGATGCCGTCGCCGACCAGGACGCACCTGCCATTGACGCGCAGCGGCAGGGGGAATAGCCGCAGCACCACCTGGGTCCACAGCGCTGTGAGCCGGTCGAGCTTCACGGCGGAGCTGTGGAAGCAATCGAGGAGGGTATTGTAGCAACGAGCGTCGAGGTTCAGTGCGCGCACGATGCTGGTCACGCCGAGCATGTCCGTGCGCACGGTGAAGCCTGCCACGGCGGTGGCGAACCAGAAGAAGGTTTGCAGGCGGGAGAACGCCGGGCGCAGCCGCCAGATCGCGTTCCACCAGTTGATCCAAAGTGACATCGGGCCGGCTCGCTGTTGTTTCTGATGAATGATGTTCGATACCCCTGCAATCACTGTAACGCTGTTGAATCTCTTGTGATCGGCCATGAATCTATCGTGAGCCTCGCGACAGCAGTGATCAGCGGTGCTATCCTCATCCGATGGGCAAGCGGCGCGCGAAACACCCCTTCGAGGACAGCCCCTTCATCGACGGCTTTCTTGAATGGATGGACGCACCCGAGGGACAACAGTCGATCGAGGCACTCGATCTGGTGTTCGACGCACTGGAACATGCCGGCGTCGACGCCAGGCAGCGCAAGATCGTCTGGGCAGATGGGAAACGACTATCGATCGAGCAGTCGGCGGAGCGCATCCACCTTGAGCATCCGGGCGTGCCTCGCTACCTGATCGAAACTCACGTGCTGGGTTGGCTCGAAAACTGTGCGCCAGAGTCCTACTCTGAGCGCGAGCTGGAGGAACTCGACCGGCTCATCGAACCGTGGCTCGACGACTATGAGCGCACGTCACGAGCCGCCAGAAAGTAGCCGAGAACTCGGCACTCTCGAGATGAAGGTCAACTCCATCGCCATGCTCACCCGAGGAATGGAAATGCGCGCCAGAGCGCTCGACCTTGCTCGCAACGGCATGCCCGACGTTGAGATCGCCACTGTTCTCACAGGTGAGGGCCATCGCTCCCCTAACTGCGAGGGAAAGGTCCTCCCAATCACCGTGCAACGGATCCGGCACGCCTCCGGCATCCAGGTGAGCAAGCCACGCAGCAGATGGTCCCATGCCTCGAGCTCGCTCACCGCGCCCGAGCTGGCCGCCAAGCTGAGCATCCCCGTGAACTGGCTCTATGTACAGATAAGGGAGAAGCGGCTCTTGCTGGATCGGCAGCCCAGCGGAGCCTACCTCTTCCAGGACGCCCCTGCCGTTCTCGACAGCATTCGAAACCTGCGCAACCACACCATCAACCGCCTTGATCTCAGAATCTGTCAGCCGCACCAGGAGGGGCATCAACATGGGTGATCCAGCAGCATCGACAATTGCGCCCCCACGGGACAAGCCCGTGGGCTGAAGGGCCACGTCAGCGACACCCGACCGGTGTCGGTCATCGGCCAGACGAAATGGCCGCGCTCCAGCCGCTTGCTGAACAGGCACATGCCCTGCCCGTCATACCAAAGTAGCTTGACCACGCCGCCTCGCCGCCCGCGGAAGGCAAACAAGGCACCGCCGAACGGGTCGTCGTTCAGCACCTGCTGCGCCAACATCGCCAAACCATCCATGCCTTTGCGCATGTCGGTTCGACCGCACGCCAGCCACACGCGCACGCCGGGCGGAATGGCAATCATCCGCGCAGTGCGGCGAGCACGCGGCGGAGTGCCCGATCGTCCACCTGCGCATCCACACGCACCGATATCCCGCCCGGCAGAACGATCTCGATCAGGCCGGATCACTGGGCAGGTGCGGCGATCACCGGTCCGCTCAGGCGATGCGGCTCGCTCATGACATCGACGCGGGCGAAACATGCCGCTTCTCCGGATCGTCGGCCCAGCAGCTGGTGGCGCCAGGCATACAGCAGTCCCGTGCCGATCTCGTGCCTGCGCGCGACCGCCGTCAGCGAGGCGTTCGGTGCCAGGCTCTCCGCCACGATCGCCTGCTTCTCCTCCAGCGACCAACGTCGCCGCCGCTCGCCCCGCGTGATCACCTCGATCCGCTGCCGGTGAGCACTCATACGACCACTCGTATGAGTGCTCGTATCAACCTCCGCTTCCGTCGTGCTGATCACCGGGCAGTCCGTGTCCACCATCATGGTGCAAGGACATCACGTCACGGGGCGGCAAAACAACTTGGGGGAAGCGCAACGCTTACGTATGTAGTGCGACTCTCCCTTTTCTCGTCATCGAGCGACCGACGTCGTTCCGTCAGCACTGCATGATTTTCATTGTGTACAGCAATGGCCCGTTGCAGAGTGTGGTACTCAGCGCTGAGGGTGTCAGCCCCCGCTGCCGCGGCCCTGTCCTTTATGAGCTGCTTGCTATCTCGATTCACGATGTAGAGCAGATTTCGGTAGGCACTATTCGCTGCGGTGACGGCTTGAGCCTTCTCGGCAAGGAGATTTGCTTCTGTCGGCGCCATAAATAGCGCGCGCAAGGCATTGAGTTGTACGAGCTTGCTCCACATTAGGAAGCCACGCTCCTCGAACATGAATACGATTAAATTGAGGATGATAATGACGTCTGCAGACGAGCCGACGTTCATCGATGCGACGATGGCGCGTAGGTTTGACCCCTTCATCCAGCATCTGCTCAAGGCCATTCAATCTCCAGCTGACTTATGGAAAGGTCATGAAGAGCCCGTGTGACCTCAAAACGGTCCTCGCCAATCGCAAAACGCACTTCGCATCGAGCGTTCCGGGCCCCGTCAGCAACACGGTGTCGGAACCGCTCGGCGTCGCGTCTGAGCGCAACTACCGGCTGCCAAACACCAAAATCGTCATTGCGGATGGCTGCTGGGCCAACCAGCCCGTTGTACAGCAGGAGTAGAAGAGTCGACTTGCCAAGGCCGTTGACGCCAGCAATCAAGTGAAGTCCGGGCGTAAGTTCATGGTGTATGCCCGCAGCTTCAGGCGTTCCAGGATACAGCTGGAAGCCGTCCACTCCGATGTAAGTGTAAACTGGCAAGCGGACGCTCATGAGTGGCCTATTTCCTCGGACCTAGTCGTCCAGTTTATCAACATTTCCCCCGCGCGTCCCGAATTCAAGAGGGAAAGGACGGGGCCACCTGCCGGTGTGGGTTCGGTTGCCCGAGTAATGCGTTCGATTCTTGCCGTCTCATTGTAATACGGGGACGGAAGCAGCCGTCCTAGCAATTCTTGGTCATAGCACGGTACGCCTCGATGCTCGCAGATGGATCGATCGCCGCGGAGACCGCCACGCCAAGTTTTAGCCATTGATGTTATATTCTCGTGAGTTCAGGGTTCTGCCGGAATTTCGGCTCAGGATGCGAGCCGGAATGCCTCCATTTTATCGGTGTCCTGTCGTTCGATGACGAATTTCGCGAAGATGTTGGCTGTGGCGGAATTCACGAGAAATTCCGGCATGCTCTGGCGCAGGGCATTGGCCACGACCAGCTCTGAGGGCGGGATTCCGGGCCGGATGGTGCGCAGCCAGGAGCCGAAAGCGTCCCAGACGCGCTGCGGGAAGGCGACGGCCAGGTACTGAAGCAGTCCCTGGCAGACGACAGCCGCCTGGATGAAGACGTGGTAGGCGTGCAGCTTGCGTCTGACGGCGTCGCGGTATCCGGGCGACGCGCGATGGAGATGCTGGTTGCCGCTGCGGCGGCGCGTCGGCTTCATGTCGGACATCCAGAAGTGGTAGCTGAACGCGCCGATCAGCCGCACCGCCTGCTTGAACGTGTGTTCGATCTTGAAGCGCAGGCCGTAGAGGCGAATGATCTCGATGGCCGCCAATGAAGTGTCGGTGCACATCAGCAGGCACGAGCCTCGTGCCGGATGGATCACCGCCACGAAGCGCACGAGCCGGCCGGCCGGGCGCCACAGCAGGTCACGGACCTTATATTGGATGACCACCTGGCGCTCGCCGTAGACGGGACTTTTGGCCTGTTGGCAGCCCTTGGGATCTTGCAGCAGGGAGCTGAGCTTGACCTTGCGGCCATAGACCCTGGGTCGGCCTCGCTTGCGCGGGCCGCGCTGCTGATGGGCGGCGTAGGCGACGGCGTTGGACTTCACCCGCGTGACCAGGTGGTTGTTCTCTTTGAGCAGACCGGTGACGATCTTGCGGGCGGCATAGTAGGCGTCGGCGACAAAGTAGCAGGGTTCTGCGATGGCGACGATGCCGAGGAGGGCGAGCATCTTGTCGAGCAAGGTGCGGCGGTCGCGATTGGACCACACCACCCCCTCGTGGATGCGGATGGCGAGCGGCACAGCGAAGACGCTGGCGGCGGCCTGAACGAGCAGGCTCACTGCCTGGAGGGAGTGTCCCATGATGTATTCGGGCTTGGTGTTTGACTCTGACTGCTGATGCAGGAGCTTGACCGCCGGCATCTTGCGCCCGCGCTTTGGCACCTTGATGCCGTCGCCGACCACGATACACCGGCCGTTGATGCGCAGCGGCTGCGGGAATAGCCGCAACACCGTCCGGGTCCACAGCGCGGCGAGCCGGTCGAGCTTCACGGCGGGGCTGTGAAAGTGATCGACCAGCTTGTTGTAGAAGCGTGCCTCGAGCTTCAGCCCGCGCAAGAGGCTGGTCACGCCGAGCAGTTCGGTGCGCACGGTGAAGCCTGCGACGGCGGTGACGAACCAAAGGAAGCTGCGCAGGCGGGAGAACGCCGGGCGCAGCCGCCAGATCGCGTTCCACCAGGGCATCCACAGTGACATCGGGCCGACTCGTCGCTGGTTCTGACGGACGATGTCCGTTACCCCGGCAGTCACTGTCGCGACGTTGAATCCCTTGTGATCGACGATGACTTTATCGTGAGCCTCGCGACAACGGTGACCAGCGGTGCTATCTTCATCCGATGGGCAAGCGGCGCGCGGATTCCGCCTTCGAGGACAACCCCGTCATCAACGGCTTTCTCGAATGGATGGACGCACCCGAGGGACAACAGTCGATCGAGGCGCTCGATCTGGTGTTCGACGCACTGGAACATGCCGGCGTCGACGCCAGGCAGCGCAAGATCGTCTGGGCCGACGGGAAACGGCTTTCGATCGAGCAGTCCGCGGAGCGCATCCACGCTGGGCATCCGGACGTGGCGTGCGATGTGATCGAAACTCACGTGCTGGGTTGGCTGGAAAGCTGTACGCCGGAAGCCTACTCCGAGCGCCAACTCGAGGAACTCGACCGGCTCATCGAACCGTGGCTCGACGACTATGAGCGCACGTCACGGGCCGCCAGAAAGTAACCGAGAACTCGGCACTCTCGAGGATATTCACAAACTCCCATCTCTGCTCATGCCGAAATGGGAGCTGCACCGCGTGCCCGACCTCCACCTTTTTATCTCCCGCCCTCTATCCCTGCGGGACGGGTCCCGCGATTTGTTCGCGTGAGACGACGGTGAGAGGACTTGCGCAAAGGCGCGGGGCTGGGCATGAATCGCATCGAGGGCAGGCGACGACAGCAATCTCACTGGAAGAGACATTGTTGTATGGGACATTCGAATGAGACGACGCCGGGACGCGGCCTTCTCGCCGTATGCGACACCGTCCCGCATTTCGATTGTTTGAGACAACGATGCGACACATAGGCCGCCAGCTGCCCTTCAAGCAGTTCGACCCGGTCGTCCTCACCCAGAATTCCGGCCTCGCCCAGCCGATGATACTCGTCCACCGTCAAGCGGTGCCGAGGGACCGGATGGCGGCTCAGAATGTCGGTGCGGCCGGTATCCATGGTCGAGGTTCCAAGCGGCAATCCCTGCCCAGCAGGCGTGCCAGTCCGGCCAACCTAAAGAAACCCCTCCCGCGGTCAACGGACGTTCCCGTTGTCGCCCTCCACCGGTGTCGGCATGATGCCATACCATCGTCGCCACGCGCGAGGCCACATCGATGCCCGCTCCGATCGTCATCGCCGACAGCATCACCCGCGTGGGGCCCGAAGCCGCCGGTGCGGTGGTCGTCAACGCCTCGCACGGCGGGGTCTATGCCGCCTATCTCGCGGTGAAGCTCCACGCCGCCGCGGCGATCTTCAACGACGCCGGCGATTGGCCGCGACCGCGCCGGGATTGGCGGGCTCGATTACCTGGAAGAATTCGGCATCGCGGCTGCGACCGTCGGTCATGACACGGCGCGGATCGGCGATGGCGCCGACATGTTGGCGAGCGGCGTCATCACGCATGCGAACGGGCTGGCCGCATCGCTTGGCGTAAGCCCCGGCCAGTCGTGCCGCGACGCGGCCGCCGCGTTGCAACAGGCGCGCCCGGCGCATCGCGCGCCGCCGGAAGCGCTGGAAGCGGCGTTCCTGCTCATCTCCGAACCGCCACCGGTCTGGGCACTCGACTCCGCTTCACTCGTCCTGCCCGAGCACAAGGACTCGATCGTCGTCACCGGCTCGCATGGCGGGCTGCTCGGCAACAGGCCGGAGACCGCGCTCAAATACGACGTGCTCGGCGCCCTCTATAACGACGCTGGAATCGGCAAGGACGCAGCCGGCACCTCGCGCTTGCCGGCGCTCGACGCACGCGGCATCGCGGCCGCGACAGTCTCGGCGGCAAGCGCCCGCATCGGCGACGCGCGCTCAACCTACGAGGACGGCATCATCAGCCGGGTCAACGCCCGCGCTGCCGCTCTCGGCCTTCGCGAAGGCATCAGCGCCCGCGAATTCGTCGCCGAACTGCGCCGCGCCCTCGCCGCATAAGGAGGAAACCATGAGCCCCACACTGCACAATCGCCCGTCGGGCACGATGACCGGCGGGCGCGCGCTCGCCGAGATGCTGCGTCTGTCGGGCGCCGGGCCGATGTTCGGCATGGGCGGGTTCCAACTGCTGCCGTTCTACGACGCGGTCGGCCTTGTCGGCCTGAACCACCACCTGATCAACGACGAGCGCTGCGGCGCCTTCGCCGCGGACGCCTATGCGAGGGTCACCAACCGCCCCGGCATCTGCGACGGCACGCTCGGCCCGGGCGCCACCAACCTCGTCACCGGGCTCGTCGAGTCGCTGAATGGCGGCATCCCGATCGTCGCGATCAGCCGGCGACACCAACCGCGCGCATTCCTGGAAGAACATGACCCAGGAATGCCGCCAGGTCGAAATCCTCAAGCCCGCGGTCAAGGAGCTGATCCGCGTCGAGATGACCAGCCGCATCCCCGAACTGGTGCGGCGCGCGTTTGCCGTGGCGACCTCGGGGCGGCCGGGGCCGGTGCTGCTCGACGTGCCCGAGGACGTTGCCCACGGCACCCACGATTTCGCGCCCGAGGATTTCGTCATCGATGAAGCGACGCTGAAGGCGCCGGCCCGGCGCATCCGCCCCGACCGTGCCGACATCGAGCGCGCCGCGAAGCTGATCGCCAAAGCCAAACGGCCGCTGCTGCTGACCGGCGGCGGCATCCACCTGTCCGAAGCCTGGAGCGCGCTGACCCGCTTCGCCGAAGCGCAATCGATCCCGGTCGCGCACACGATGAGCGGCAAGGGCGGCATCGCCTGCACGAACCCGCTGTCGGTCGGCCTGTTCGGCCGCTATTCGCGCATCGCCAACGACCTGATCGAGGCGTCGGACTGCCTGATCGTGGTCGGCTGCAAGCTGGGCGAGATCGCGACCAAGCGCTTCGCGCTGCCGCCGGCCCACATCCCGGTGATCCATCTCGACATCGTCGCCGAAGAGATCGGCCGCTGTATCCCCGCCGAGATCGCGCTCTGGGGCGATGCGCGCGCCGGGCTCGAAGACTTTGCCGATGCGCTGTCGGATAGCGGCGCGGCTGCTCGCGCGGCGCGGGCCGACTATGTCGCCGAGGTCGCGCCGCGGATGAAGGCCTGGGAGGACGATGCCGCGCCGCGGCTCAATTCGCGCGACCGGCCGGTGCATATGGCGCGCCTCTGCCGCGAACTGAACAAGACCCTGCCGGCGGACGCGATCCTCGTCGCCGATGGCGGGTTCGCCGGGCATTGGACCGGGCTGCTCTACGACACCAAGAGTCGCGGGACGGCATTTCATTCCGGATCGCGGCTTCGCCTCGATCGGCTATGGGCTGCCGGGCGGCATGGGCGCTGCGCTCGCCGCGCCCGACCGGCCGGTCGTCGCGATCAGCGGCGATGGCGGGTTCAACATGACGCTCGGCGAACTCGAGACCGCGCGCCGCACCGGGTGCGGTCTCACGGTGATCGTCGTCAACAACGCCGCCTCCGGCTACGTCAAGGCGTTGCAGCACGCGATGATGGGCGGGCGCTACCAGTCGGCCGACCTCAACGAGATGGACTACGCGGCGATCGCCCGCACGATGGGCTGCGGCGGCATTCGCGTCGAAGACCCCGAGGCGTTGTCGCCGGCACTTCGGCAGGGCATGGAAGAACGCGACCGCCCGACGGTGATCGACGTCGTCGTCACCCGCGACCCCGCGCAGATGCTGCCAGCGGTCGACAACCGCACGGTGGAGATCAAGCGGGGCGATCGGGTGGCGTAACACCTGGCGCGCGTGACATTGCCCCGTCCCGGCAACACAGTCGCCAAAGCGTCACCCTGGCGGAAACGAGGCTCAGCGTTGTCCTCGCAGAGTTGGAACGCCTTGGATCTCACCGCCCTCGCGGGGGTGACGGCTGAATGTCTGCGATGAGTGGAAGTGGACCTTCGGCGGCAGAAGCCACGAACCGAAATTCAAGACTTCCGGATCTCGCCGTAAAGGTATGACCGTAATTGAAGCGCATCGACCTCGGCGCCACTGCAGGGGGCCGGGCGGCGCTTTCCGTATTAGGCAATTATGCCCTTACACGTTAGTGGAACGGCCCACCGTGCAAGATTCGCGGGGAACGGCGAGTTCAATACACCTGGCAAAACAAGGTAGGCAGTGCTGATACCAAACAGCAGCATGGCGTCCGCCGCCTCCAGTGCGCCCATCTCCCGCCAGCGCTGTTGCAGCATCAGCGCCGAAGGGCCCCGCGTTGTCATCGAGTTGAGAGAATAAAGGATCGCATCTTGAGGCAAGTCCAGCGCACCAAGCCACACATACGCGCCGCCCAGATCGTGGTCTCTCTCCCGTGTAGCACCGCCAATAGCAGTCCAACCGCTCCGACTTAAAATGGCCCGATCCGCCTTTGCGCCGTCCAGCCCGGCAGTCTGGCGAAAATACCGGTGACAATGCTACCCGGCGAAATCGTGTTGACGAGAACGCCGCGGCTGCTGATTTCCGATGCCACGTTGCGCGGGATACATGGAGGATTTCCACGCCGCCGGCGGCATGCCTGCATTGCTATGGGAGTTGCGCGATCTGCTGAACAGATGAATGACCGCCGCTTGGGACCCACTGGAAGTATACTTGGATAAGCCGCCGCGCAGACCAACGCCATTGCGCCTCGCACATTCGTATTCTCGTGAGTTCAGGGTTCGGCCCAATTTCGGCTCAGGATGCGAGCCGGAATGCCTCCATTTTATCGGTGTCCTGTCGTTCGATGACGAATTTCGCGAAGATGTTGGCTGTGGCGGAATTCACGAGAAATTCCGGCATGCTCTGGCGCAGGGCATTGGCCACGACCAGCTCTGAGGGCGGGATTCCGGGCCGGATGGTGCGCAGCCAGGAGCCGAAAGCGTCCCAGACGCGCTGCGGGAAGGCGACGGCCAGGTACTGAAGCAGTCCCTGGCAGACGACAGCCGCCTGGATGAAGACGTGGTAGGCGTGCAGCTTGCGTCTGACGGCGTCGCGGTATCCGGGCGACGCGCGATGGAGATGCTGGTTGCCGCTGCGGCGGCGCGTCGGCTTCATGTCGGACATCCAGAAGTGGTAGCTGAACGCGCCGATCAGCCGCACCGCCTGCTTGAACGTGTGTTCGATCTTGAAGCGCAGGCCGTAGAGGCGAATGATCTCGATGGCCGCCAAGGAAGTGTCGGTGCACATCAGCAGGCACGAGCCTCTGGTGGGATGGATCACCGCCACGAAGCGCACGAGCCGGCCGGCCGGGCGCCACAGCAGGTCACGGACCTTATATTGGATGACCACCTGGCGCTCGCCGTAGACGGGACTTTTGGCCTGTTGGCAGCCCTTGGGATCTTGCAGCAGGGAGCTGAGCTTGACCTTGCGGCCATAGACCCTGGGTCGGCCTCGCTTGCGCGGGCCGCGCTGCTGATGGGCGGCGTAGGCGACGGCGTTGGACTTCACCCGCGTGACCAGGTGGTTGTTCTCTTTGAGCAGACCGGTGACGATCTTGCGGGCGGCATAGTAGGCGTCGGCGACAAAGTAGCAGGGTTCTGCGATGGCGACGATGCCGAGGAGGGCGAGCATCTTGTCGAGCAAGGTGCGGCGGTCGCGATTGGACCACACCACCCCCTCGTGGATGCGGATGGCGAGCGGCACAGCGAAGACGCTGGCGGCGGCCTGAACGAGCAGGCTCACTGCCTGGAGGGAGTGTCCCATGATGTATTCGGGCTTGGTGTTTGACTCTGACTGCTGATGCAGGAGCTTGACCGCCGGCATCTTGCGCCCGCGCTTTGGCACCTTGATGCCGTCGCCGACCACGATACACCGGCCGTTGATGCGCAGCGGCTGCGGGAATAGCCGCAACACCGTCCGGGTCCACAGCGCGGCGAGCCGGTCGAGCTTCACGGCGGGGCTGTGAAAGTGATCGACCAGCTTGTTGTAGAAGCGTGCCTCGAGCTTCAGCCCGCGCAAGAGGCTGGTCACGCCGAGCAGTTCGGTGCGCACGGTGAAGCCTGCGACGGCGGTGACGAACCAAAGGAAGCTGCGCAGGCGGGAGAACGCCGGGCGCAGCCGCCAGATCGCGTTCCACCAGGGCATCCACAGTGACATCGGGCCGAACTCGTTGCTGGTTCTGACGGACGATGTCCGTTACCCCGGCAGTCACTGTCGCGACGTTGAATCCCTTGTGATCGACGATGACTTTATCGTGAGCCTCGCGACAACGGTGACCAGCGGTGCTATCTTCATCCGATGGGCAAGCGGCGCGCGGATTCCGCCTTCGAGGACAACCCCGTCATCAACGGCTTTCTCGAATGGATGGACGCACCCGAGGGACAACAGTCGATCGAGGCGCTCGATCTGGTGTTCGACGCACTGGAACATGCCGGCGTCGACGCCAGGCAGCGCAAGATCGTCTGGGCCGACGGGAAACGGCTTTCGATCGAGCAGTCCGCGGAGCGCATCCACGCTGGGCATCCGGACGTGGCGTGCGATGTGATCGAAACTCACGTGCTGGGTTGGCTGGAAAGCTGTACGCCGGAAGCCTACTCCGAGCGCCAACTCGAGGAACTCGACCGGCTCATCGAACCGTGGCTCGACGACTATGAGCGCACGTCACGGGCCGCCAGAAAGTAACCGAGAACTCGGCACTCTCGAGTATTGAAAACTGAGCAAAAATCCGGCAGCCACCTCGGTGAATCTCACCATGGCGCGAACCGCTACCCGCGATGTTGGCTAGGCGTAAATCCAGCCGCTCTGAGACACGGATCACGGCATGATCGACCATCGCCTTGAACTTGTCCCGCCGTGCGACAGATCGGTCAACGGTTGAGGCTCATGCCCGGGCCGCACATGTTGCCTCGATTGCACGCCTTCTGTATCTTGGCTGACCGGCAGCAACGACGGCACGCACACTCGAGCGACAAACCATTGGCCGCGTGACTGCGCTTCGACCGATGCCACTGGTCGCAACCTCATTACGATACTGCGACGTTGTTGCGCGTCGAGTTGGCCGATGAAGCGAGCGCCCTGCCCGATGCAGCTATATGGTTGCTGCCCCCGCTCGCCAGTTCGAGCCCCGCTGCAGCGCCGCGCGCCTCATCGCACGCCACCGGATTACTGTCGACAAGGCAGTCATTCGCCGGGGCTGCGAACGGCAGGCTCGTGCCCAGTCCGGGCTAGCAGGACAATTGCCAGGTGGCGTAAGTGCCCGAGCCTGAATAATCGCATCATCCGTCCGGCGGCCTCGGCGCGATGGTATAGTTCCATTCGCCGTGGAAAGCGGCGGGTTGGATATTGAGAGTTGCCATCTCGGCGTCGGTGACCTTGATGCCCTTTTCATAGTCATTTTCATCGAGGCGACAGGCGACGGTGAGCCCGGTATCGGTGGTGGTGCTGGCGATCAGTTGGACGATGACCAGGTAGCTGACCAGTGGCTTGCCGCGCCAGTTCTGGGTGATGAACGAGAACAGCCGGTGCTCTATCTTGTTCCACTTGCTGGTGCCGGGCGGGACATGGCTGACAGTGATCTCGATGCCGAGTTCGTCGGCCAGCACTTGCAGTTCGCGTTTCCACAGGCGCAGACGTGCGCCGTTGCTGCCGCCACAGTCGGCGTTGATCAGCATTCGCTTCGCATCCTGATAACGCGGGGCGCCGATTTCGTACCACCAGCGTCGGATGCTCGCGACGGAAAATTCTCCAGTGTCGGCGCTGATTCCGACATTGACGAATCCGGCATTGGCGGAAACGTCGTAAATTCCGTACGGCACGGCCTTGCCGAGTCCGGGAATGGCGAAGTCATGCACCCGGACCGGCTCCGGCTGCCCCTTGGGCCGCAACTCACGGCCGCCGTTCCTGAAGTCGCCGACAAGCTCTTTCTTCTTCGTGTCGACAGAGATCACCGGCTGTCCGGCAGCCTGGAATGCCTTCACCTCAGCGTTGATATGCTCGAACTGAGCGTTACGATCAGGGTGGTTCGCACCTTCGCGGGTCTTGCAGTTGGCTTGCAGGCTGAAGTTGAGGCGCTTCAGCAGGCGACCGACCAATTTCTGGCCGGCGATGAAGCCCCGCGCCGCGAGCGCCGCGGACAGATGGCGCTGGCTCAGGCTGACCCACCGCAACGGAGCCTCTGGATCACCGCGGATCGACGGTTCCACCAGGTCATTCAAAGCTTCCAGGATCCCAGGCTGGGTCTCGGTCGCGGGCTTCTGTCCGCCGCCCTTCCGGCGAATCCGCTCACTACACCGCACGACCCCGGACCGGAGGTCCGCCAGGCCGCGGCCAATGGTGCTGCGCGCAATTCCGGTGGTCCGCGAAACCCCAGCAATTCCGCCACGGCCAGCAGCGCGCGCTTCGCTCGCGGCGAACAGGCGTCGGTCCCTCTCGTTGAGGAACGGTTCGAGTGCGTCGAAGCGGGCCTGGATGGCATCTTGGTCAATCATTCGGCCAGGCTAAACGTCAAATCACATGATTCGCTTCGACTTTTCCGGATTTGATCGTTGCGTTTTTGCTCGCGCCTCGAGTTTTTCCTTGCGACTCGCTTGTTCAGGCTCGGGCCCTAAGCCTGTCGGTGGCCACTCACCAAGGCAGTCTGCCGGTCGCCTATCGACTGTACCTGCCGAAAGACTGGGTCGACGATCCGCTGCGTCGAGCGAACGCCGGCGTCCCTGCGGACATTACGTTCCAGACCAAGCCCGCGATCGCCTTGCAGCAGTTGCGCCAGGCTGTGGCGGATGGTGTGCCGCCGGGCGTGGCACTGATGGACCCGGCCTATGGCAACGACAGCAAACTGCGTGCTGGGATCAACGAACTCGAGCTCACTTACGTGGCCGGCATCCTGCCCACCACGATGGTCTGGCGGCCCGGCGAGGCACCGTTGCCGCCTGCGACCAGATCAGGCCGCGGCCGACCCGGCGACCGTTGCGCCGCGACGGGACGCATCGCCCCGTCTCGGCCAAGACCCTGGCTCTGGAGCTCGCCGCCGAAGCCTGGCAACAGATCACGTGGCGCGACGGCAGCAACACGCCACTGAGCTCGCGGTTCGCCCGATGGCGGGTTCGCCCGGCACATGACGACGCCAGGCGGAGCGAGCCAGCAGCGGAGGAGTGGCTGCTGATCGAGTGGCCAGAGGGCGAGGCCGAACCGGATCACTACTGGTTCTCCACGCTGCCGGCCGACATCTCACTCGAGAGCATGGTCGATCAGGCGAAACTGCGCTGGCGGATTGAGCGCGACTATCTCGAACTCAAGCAAGAGGTCGGTCTCGGCCACTACGAAGGCCGTGGCTGGCGCGGCTTTCACCATCACGCAACTCTCTGCATCGCAGCTTACGGATTCCTGATCTCCGAGAAGGAGACGATTCCCCCCTCAGGCCCTGCCCGCGCCCGGCGACGCTCGCAATCTGCCGTTCCCGCCGGTTACCGACACAGAGGATCTGCCGCTGCGGTCACAACGCCATATGCCGAATTCCATCGCCACGCTGCGTATCCGCCTCGCGCGCACACTGGTGCTGGTCCTGCCACGGTGCCCCTGTTGCGGACGGCCACCGCTGAACGCCGTCAAGCAGAACGAGTGACGCAGTAGGATTAGGCCGTGTTGATCCCACGGCGCTTGTTCCGGAAACTCGTCCAGGCATGATCGCAATGACCCGAGCAGCGGAATCGAGCAGGCGCACGCCCGCCAGGAATCGCGTTCCTCGGCGGTTGCGAATCCCCTATTGCGACGCCAGCACATGTTTCATGCCAACTGTGGCATTTTGGACTCGCCACGACTCTTTAACCTGAATTCTCGCGACTTAATCGCATTGAGAACCGCTGGACGGCAGGCTT
>CAWBST010000007.1:0-44788 GCA_963791495.1 uncultured Alphaproteobacteria bacterium | reverse complement strand
GCGCCACTACCCCGCTCGCGTCAGCGTATCGCGCAATCGCCGCCGTCCGCGCGCGCGGACCTCCGCGCGTGGCGCCATCACCTTGATCTGCGCCTGCAGTTCGGCGCGGTGCTCATGGATCGCGGCGATCACAGGACCCATGGGAACACCAAGCTCGACCAGCACAGCCTCGGACAGTTGCAGGCTCGCCTCGATCGTCTCCGGCACTGCATCGGTGGCGCCGATCGCATAGAGATGCGCCGCGTGCCGCGCGTCGCGGGCCCGCACCATGATCAGCAGATCCCGCCGCGCGAGGCGAGCCGCGGCAACCAGCCGATCGCTCGCCGCGTGATCGCCCATCGTCACCACCAGCGCACGCGCTGACTTAACATGCAGACGATGCAGCAGCTCGGGCTGTGTGATGTCGCCCCAGTATACTGAACGGCGCACCTTGCGCTGGTCCGCGACTCGGTCGGGATCGGCGTCCACCGCCACATAGGCCACGTTGTGCCTTTCCAGCAGTGAGGCGACGGTTTCGCCGACGCGACCGAAGCCCGCGATGATGACACGCGGCGTGGCATCATCGACCTGCGGCAGCAACAACGCCGGATCGACGGCTGGCGCAACGCGCGCGCCTCGCAACATCCGTCGGCCGAGCGTCGACAGCAACGGGATGCAGGCCATCGTCGCGGCGGCAACCACCAATGGGAAGCGCACGACGTCCCCGCCGATCAGGCCCTCTACATGCGCCAGACCCAGGATGACGAAGCCGAACTCACCGCCGGGTCCGAGCAGCAGTCCGGCCTGCAAGCCGGTCAACCAACGCAGCCCGAACGCGCGCGCGAGACAGGCGATGATGGCGAGCTTCACCACGACAAGCACGACACCGCCCAGCACGACCCGCGGCGCATCGGCGACGATGCCGGCGAGATCGAGGCTCATGCCCACGGAGATCAGGAACACGCCGAGCAGCAGCCCCTTGAACGGATCGATCGTCACCTCGATCTGGCGGCGGAATTCGGTTTCAGCCAACAGCAGACCGGCGATCAGCGAACCGAGTTCCATCGGCACGCCGACCTCCGCGGTCGCCAGGCCGGTCGCCAGGACCACCAGCAAGCAGGCAGCGACGAACAATTCCGGGCTGCCCGTGCGCGCGACGCTGCGGAACAGTGGACGCAGCACCAAGCGGCCGGCCACGATCAGCCCGAGCACGACAACCACCGCCTGAACGATGGTCCAGGTGAGCGCCCCGCCGCCGGCGCCGACCACGCCGATGACGAACAGCACCGGCACCGCGGCAATATCCTGCAGCAGCAGCACCGCCAGCGAGGCGCGTCCCACCGGCCCGCCGAGACGCTTCTCGTGCGACAGCACCTGCACGACCACCGCGGTGGACGACATCGACAGCGCCGCTCCGATCACGACGGCCAACAGCGGCGACGCATCGAATGCATAGGCGATCGCCGCGATCGCCACCGCGCACAGCACGAACTGCAGCAGCCCGAAGCCGAACACCAGCCGGCGCATCACCTGCAGCCGCTCCAGCGACATCTCCAGGCCGATCATGAACATCATCATGCTGATGCCGAGTTCGGCGATCGGTGCGATCGTCTCGGGACGGTTCAGCATGATGGCGCCAAGCCACGGCAAACGGTCGGCCAGCAGCACAAGGCCGTATGGGCCCACAGCGACGCCGACCAGCATGAACCCCAGTACGGGGCTGACGCGCAGCCGATGAAACAGCGGGATGACGATGGCCGCAGCAGCCAGGATGATCAGGGCCGGCTTGAACAGTTCCGGATCGAGGTGAGCGCCCAGGTGTCAGTATCCGAGCGCGAACAGGAAGCTGTGGAACGCCTGAGACACGAGGCCCGGCGTCTGGATACCGGCGAAGTGCCCTGAATTGATCTCCAGATATTCCGCGCCCGGAATCTGCTTCGCCATAGGCTCGATCGCAGACGGTGGGCGCAGCCTGTCATGCGTGCAGCCGATCACCAGCGTGGGGCAGGCGATGCGCGGCAGCTCCTCGGTCACCTTCGAATCTGCCAGCATCCGGTTGATCGCCGCGAAGCTCTCGGGGTCGTTGGCTATCCACCGCGCGCGGAATTTCCTGAACTCCTCGGCATTGTGACGGACCTCCGGCGGGTACGAATTCGCCAAACCCTGATCCACCAGTGCTCGCATGCCTTGCGCCTCGGCAGCGTCGGCGCGATCCAGAGTCGCCTGACGGCGCTCGGGAGCAACGCCAGTGGCAGGGCTCGTCACCACCAATGCGCCAACACGGGACGCGTGACGTACGGCGAAGTGTATGGCAATCGCGCCACCCACGGCGGTGCCGGCAACCGCGACCTTGCCCTTGATGCCGATCGCATCCAACAGCGCCGCAAGGTCATCGGCCATGTCGTCGAACGTAACCTTCCCGTGGATTTTCTCCGACAACCCCGCGCCACGCGTGTCGTAGCGCAACACCTGCCGCGTGTTGTTGAGCGCAGGCAGCACCTGATCCCAACTGTCCAGCGTGCCGCCCATCTCATGCACCAGAACCAGCGTCGTCCTGCCACTACCGGAGAGTTCGTAGCGCAGGCTGGTGCCGTTCACCTCGATCCAGTTCATTGCGTTCCCTCCTCTGGTCCGGCTCCCATGGAGGATGCCACACTGCGGCGATGGAGGACATGGCATGATGAAGCTGCACTGGTCGCCGCGCTCACCCTATGTGCGCAAGGTGATGATCGTCGCGCACGAACTCGGGCTGGCCGATCGGCTGCAGACGGTGCGGACGGTTGTAGGTGGCACAACGCCGCATCTCGAATTGATGCGCGAGAACCCGTTGGGCAAGATCCCCACACTGGTGCTGGAGGATGGCACGATTATCTATGACTTACCGGTGATCTGCGAGTATCTCGACACGCTACACAACGGACAAAAACTGTTCCCCGCGTGGCTGGAACGCCTGACCGCACTGCGCCGCTTGGCGCTCGGCGACGGCATGCTCGACATCGCACTCGCCTGGCTCGGCGAGCGCTTCCGCCCGCCTGAGAAACAGAGCGAGCCCCACATGGCGCTGTGGCAGGCCAAGATCCGCGCCTGCGTCGATGCGCTGGAGCAGGAGGCGGAGACCTTGGCGGCAGGCAGTCTCACCATTGGTCACATCGCAATCGGCATCGCGCTGTCTTACCTGGACTTTCGCTTCAGCGATCTGCGCTGGCGCGACGGCCACTCACGATTGGCGGCGTGGCACGCGACGTTCGATGCGCGCCCGTCGGTCTTGGCCAACCCGCCGGTCGACGACAGGTAGCAGTCGCAGTATGGACCTACCTCGGACGCAAGGAGCCGAGGCAACATGAGCAAACACGTGGTCGCAACCGTTGCGGAGATTCCGCCGGGCAACCGGAAGCTGGTGACAGTGCGCGGCCGTTCCATCGCCGTGTTCAATCTGGACGGCGAGTTCTTCGGCCTGTTCAATCGCTGCCCGCATCAGGGCGGCCCGATGTGCGAAGGCATTCTGACCGGGCTGATCGAATCGGATGAACCGGGACACTACAAATACTCCCGCAAGGGCGAGATCATCCGCTGCCCATGGCATGGCTGGGAATTCGATGTACGCACCGGGCAGTCGTACTGTGAGCCGGAACGGATCCAGGTACGCAGCTATCCGGTGGAGGTCGCCGAAGGTCAGCGCGTCGTTCAGGGGCCGTACGTGGCGGAGACCGTGCCGGTGACGGTGGAGGAACAATACGTGGTGGTAGACGTCTGACTCGCCGCAATCTGGCGAGATCAGATCGCGTAGGCACCGGGAAGCCTGACCGCTCTCGGAGTGACCGACGGACTTCGGCGCTTACTCCGCCGCCTCCAGACGGATCACCGCTTCGGTATAGCGACCCGGACTCGCTTGCTCCGCGGGGAAGATGCCACGCTCGTCGATCCAGGCCTGCGTCCGCTCGTACATCCTCTGGGTATATGGCTCAAACACGAAACGCTCGCCGGGTCCAAACCGCCGCACATCGATCAGCGCCTTGTGTCGTTCCGGCAGTTCAAACGCGTAATATCGCGCATAGGGTTGGTGGGAGATATCGATATCGGCCTGTGCACGCCGCAACGCCCGAAAATATCTGCGGACATCGTCGAGCGCGACGCCACTCGGCACCATCGCCGCAATCATGAAGGTGGCGTCGACGATCTTGCGAAAGCCAAGCTGTTCCATCAGGTAATATTGCGCACCGAACACGGTGGCAGCCGCCGCGCGGCCGTCCAGCAGTTGATCAACCCGGTCAGGCGGTGACCCGCCAAATGTCAGCCTGATCCGATCGCTGGGGACGAAGGGTTCCAGCGCCTGAATCGTCGTGTAGTGGCTGCCGGACTGGTAACCGACATGCACGGGGACATCAGCGAGATCCTCAGGCGCCTTGATCGCCGAATGAGCCGGAACAAAAATGCCGCACGGGGTGATTGTGTAGCATTCGCCCCAGAGGCGCCCGAATTCTGCCGAGGCTGCCTTGTTCACCGTCCAGTGACACGCGCAGCTGATCGATGCGTCGCGGCCTTGTTCATAGGTCTGATAGGCGCCATGGCGCTTATCCAGATCGGTTGGCGGCGTCGCAGCACGAACGTGCTCCGGGGATAGCAGCCCATGCGAGGACAGTGCGTAATCCGTCAGTCCCTCGGCCGCGAAATACCCGTTTTCCTCGGCCACCCATTCCTGCAGGCGGCCATGGGTATGGATGATAAACGTGGACATCGGACGATCCTTCTCCTGCAGCTACGCACTGACGAGGCGAAGCCGCTACACTACTTCTTCACCCCCAGCCCGCGCATGAACTGGTCGCGGATGCGCGGCGGATCGCGCTCCGTGGTATCCACCGGCTTCTCGCGATCGATGCGGCAACCGATCAGCCACGGGCCCTCCTCGCGCAGCGACAGTTCGATCAGTTCCTCGAACGCCCCCTCGTCCGCCGCCCAGGCACTTTGCGCAATCCCAGCGCCACGCGCCATCGCGACGATGTCGGCACCAAGTTCGGTCGAGGTAAGCTGCCCGCCGGTGATCTGATACGTGCCATTGTCCATGATTATGATCGCCAGGTTCTTCTGCTTCCGCGCCGCCACCGTCGCCAGCGACCCGACCTGCATCAGGATCGACCCATCGCCCTCCAGCGCGATCACCTTGCGCTGCGGCTGTGACAGCGCGACGCCGAGGGCGATCGGCACCGCCAGTCCCATGCTGCCCAGCATGTAGAAGTTCTGTGGCCGCCGCCCCGCCGCCCACAGATCGAAGTTCGTGTAGCCGATCCCCCCAATCACCGCCTCGTCGTGCTTCAGCCGCGCCACCATGCGCCGGGTGATGTCGAACCGGTTCATCACCTTCGCCTGGTCGCGGCTCGCCGGATGGTTCGCTGCAAACGACATGGCCGGGCTCACTTCGCGAATACCTTGCCCCCGGTGAGCAGGGGCGAGAGGATGAACACGCACGGCGCCTGCGTGGCGACCGCCTGGGCAATGCTGCGATCGACGGTGAACTCCACTTCGTCGAGCCGCGTCATCGTGTGATGCTCCACCGCCAGTGCCTGCAGCACCGGCCGCATCGTCTTCGCCACCAGCGACTGCCCGATATTGAACTCGCCGAGCGTGCCGCGCTCCGACACCATCATCAGCACCGGGATCTGGAACGGCACCGCAAGCGAGGCGATCGCGTTCGGCAGTGTGGCGAACCCCGACGTCTGCATCAGCACGATACCGCGCAGCCCGCCCATCCAGGCGCCGGACACGATGCCCACCGCCTCCTCCTCACGCGCGCAGGAGAACGCGGTGAAGAACGGATCGCCGTGCGCCGCATCGATCAGCGGCCGCAGCACGTTGTCCGGTACATAGGTCACCAGCTTGACCTGGTGCCGCTTCAGCACGTCGCGCACGATCTCGTGCCACGCGCCCTCTTGCCCCTTGCTCTGGGCTTCCTCGTCCATTCGTGCTCTCCGGCCCGGATTCCGCCACTGTGCGACGCCTTGCGCCGGGCGGCAACCGTTCGTAAGGAAAAGGCGATGAACTTCAGGAGGCCCCGATGCCAGATGCCGGCCCGTATGACGTGATCGTTGTTGGCGCGGGCAACGCCGCGCTGTGCGCCGCGCTCTCCGCGCAGGAGCAGGGCGCCAAGGTGCTGGTGCTGGAGAAGGCCAACGAGGAGGAGCGTGGCGGCAACTCCACCTTCACCGCCGGCGGCTTCCGCTTCGTGCACAACGGCGTCGACGATCTGCGCCGCGACGTGCTGGTCGATCTGTCCGACAGCGAGGCGAAGCAGATGTACATCCCGCCCTTCACGGCGGAGATCTACATGGACGACCTGATGAAGGTCACGGAGAACCTCTCCGAACCAGAACTGGCCGACCTGCTGGTGAACCGCTCGCGCGAGACCGTGGTGTGGATGCGCGAGAAGGGTGTGCGCTGGATTCCGATGTTCAAGCGCCAGTCGTATCTGGTGAACGGCATCCAGCACTTCTTCGGCGGCATGGCGGTGGAGGCAGTCGGCGGCGGCTGGGGCCTGGTCGACTTCCTGTTCCGCTCGGCCGAGCGCAACGGCATCCCCGTGCGATACAACACGGCGCTGCGCAAGCTGATCCAGAACCGCAAGGGCGAGGTCACCGGCGTCACCGTGTTCGGTCCCGACGGCTACGAAGACATCAGTGCGAGGTCTGTCGTGCTCGCCTGCGGCGGCTTCGAGGCGGATCCAGAGATGCGCGTGCGCTACTATGGCCCCGGTTGGGAGATGGCACGCGTCCGCGGCACCCGCCACAACACCGGCGAGGGCATCAAGGCGGCGCTTGAGATCGGCGCCGCGGCATTCGGCGGCTGGTCAACCTGTCACGCGGTGCAGTGGGATCTCAGCGCACCGCCATTCGGCGACCGCGTCGTGCTCGACAACTACCAGAAGCACTCCTATCCGATCGGCATCATCGTCAACGCCAATGGCGAGCGCTTCGTCGACGAGGGCGCCGACTTCCGCAACCACACCTACGCCAAGTACGGTCGCGAGGTGATGAAGCAGCCGCAGCGCATGGCGGTGCAGATCTTCGACAAGAAGACCATCGACATGACCCGTGACGAGTATCGCATCCGCCAGGTGACCAAGGCGGAGGCGAACACACTGGAAGAGCTGGCACAGAAGCTGGAGATCAGTCCCGAGGGCTTGGTGCGCACTGTGCGTGAGTTCAACGCGGCGTGCCAGCCGGGCGACTACAATCCGGCGATCCTCGACGGCAAGGCCACCAAGGGGATCACACCGCCCAAGTCCAATTGGGCGCTGCCGATCGACGAGCCGCCGTACCACGGGTACGCGGTGACCTGCGGCATCACGTTCAGCTTCGGCGGGTTGAAGATCACCACCGACGGTGAGGTAGAGGACACCACCGGTCGCGTCATTCCCGGCCTGTTCGCCGGCGGCGAACTGGTAGGCGGCGTGTTCTACCAGAACTACCTGGGTGGCGCCGGGCTGATGTCCGGCTCGGTATTCGGGCGGATCGCCGGACGATCAGCAGGAAGCTACGCGAAGAAATAGGCGGACGGCGGCACTCTCACCCGGCGCTGCGCGACCACATCTCCCGCTGGTACCCCCTCGCGCGCTGCGTTCAGCATCGGCGACACCGTGGCGAGTCTCAATGTCCATGCAGCTGTCTGCGCTGCGGCTTGCCAACGCATGGGCAGACAAATCACGAATACGAACGAGGATCGCCATGGCACGTGACAAGATCAGAATTGGCTGCGGCGCCGGCTTCGCTGACGATCGAATCCCGCCCGGCGTGGAGATCGTCGAGCGTGGCGAACTCGACTATCTCGCGATGGAATGCCTGGCTGAGCGCACCATTGCGCGCGAGACTCTGGATCGGGCAAAGGACCCGGCCAAGGGTTACACGCCAGTACTGCTCGAGCGCATGGAGGCGATCATGCCGCCGGCGCTGCGGCGCGGGATCAGGATTGTCACCAATATGGGAGCGGCAAATCCGATGGGTGCGGCGCGCATCATCCGCAAACATGCCGGTGATTGGGGCTGTCCCGGCTACACCTGCGCGGTGGTGCAGGGCGACGAGGTCACCGATGTCATGCGCGCGCATCCCGAATTGTCCTTGATGGAGGATGGCGCCCCTCTGGAATCACTGTTGTCGCGCATGGCCTCCGCCAATGCCTATCTCGGTGCAGACGTGGTGGCGCAGGGGTTCGACACTGGCGCCGATCTGGTGATTACCGGACGCGTTGCCGATCCGGCACTGTTCCTCGGACCGATGCTGCACACCTTTGGCTGGTCGTATGATGACTATCCGAAATTGGCCAACGGCACTTTGGCGGGGCACTTGCTGGAATGCTCTGGCCAACTGACTGGCGGCTGCTTCGCCGATCCGGGCAAGAAGGAGGTCGATGATCTGGCTGGGCTGGGCTATCCGCTCGCCGATGTATGGTCCGATGGCCGCGTGGAAGTATCAAAGACTCCTGGGTCCGGAGGGCGGCTCGACATTGCGACATGCACGGAACAGCTCGTCTACGAGATGCATGACCCCGCCGCGTACATCACGCCGGACTGCGTGCTGGATGTCTCATCCGTGACATTTCAGCAGATCGAGAGGGATCGCGTTGGCTTGAGCGGGGCAAGGGCGAAGCCGCGTACGCCGACCTTCAAGGTCGTCGTTGGCTATTTCGACGGGTATATGGGGTCAGGCGAGATGGGTTTCGCCGGCGTCAATGCCGTAAGTCGCGCCAGGCTGGGGATCGAGGTTGTGAAGGAACGCCTGCGCCGACGTGGTCTCACCTATGAGGAAATGCGCATCGACCTGATAGGCATGAATTCGCTGCATGCCAACGACGACAGGCTGTGCCCTGAGCCGTATGAGGTGCGTCTGCGCATTGCGGCGCGCACATCGGACAGGAAAGCGGCCGAGGCGGTGGGTGCCGAGGTGCGCAGCCTGCATATGCAAGGACCCACCGGCGCCGGTGGCGGTGTGAACTTCGGTGCGAGGCAGATCCTCGCGGTGAAATCCGTGCTGATCCCGCGCGAGTGGGTGAAGCCGGAAGTCATCATGGAGCGCGCGGTATGAGCGTGCGAGTCTATGACCTTGCTCATGCCCGTGCCGGCGACAAAGGCAATACGTCGAACATCTCCGTCATCGCCTACAGCGACGAAGCCTGGCAGGTGTTGCGAAGAGAACTCACGCCGGAACGTGTCCTTGCGCATTTCCGGCACCTTACCGCTGGTCCGGTGCACCGCTATGAACTGCCGCAACTACGGGCGCTGAACTTTGTCATCGAAAACGCCCTGGGAGGCGGTGTCACCCGATCGCTGGCGATCGACCCCCATGGCAAGAGCCTGAGCGCGCTGATGCTCACCGTCACGCTTCCTGGTCACAACCAAGGGACACCCGCCGTCTGAGTCGGAGAATATGAATGTCGCGTGTCTTCATCACTGGCTCCTCGACCGGTCTGGGTTTGATGGCCGCACAGCTGCTGGTCGAGACGGGGCATCAGGTCGTCGTGCACGGCCGCAACCAGGCGCGCGCCGATGCAGCGCTCGCGGCTGTTCCTGGCGCGGAAGCCGTGGTTGTCGGCGATCTGTCCAGTATCCGGGAAATGCGCAACGTTGCAGAGCAGGTCAACGGGTTCGGCCGGTTCGATGCTGTGATCCACAATGCCGGTATCGGCTATCGGGAGTCTCATCGCAACGACACCGAGGATGGCCTGCCGCAGCTCTTTGCCACCAACACGTTGGCCCCTTACGTCCTGACGGCATTGATCGCGAAGCCCAAGCGGCTTGTCTACCTGAGTTCCGGCATGCACCGCAGCGCGACGCTGAATCTTGGCGATTTGACATGGGTGACGCGATCCTGGCGAGGAGCAGAGGCCTATGCGGAGAGCAAGCTGCATGACGTGCTGATCGCCTTCGCTGTAGCGCGTCGTTGGCCGGACGTGCATTGCAATGCGCTCGAACCAGGCTGGGTGGCGACCAGGATGGGCGGCCCTGGCGCTCCGGATGACCTGGACGCGGCGCACAGAACGCAGGTTTGGCTCGCGGTCAGTGAAGATCCGGCCGCGCGCGTGACCGCCCAATATTTCTACCACATGCAATCCCGAAAACCGAACCCGGTCGTGCAACGCGAGGAGCTGCAGGATCAGCTTATCGCGGCTTGCCAACACCTATCGGGAATCGCCCTGCCAGTGTAATCTGCCAAGCATGTTCGCCGGCATTGGAGGAAGCCATGGTGTCTACGGCAACAGCACATTCCCCCCACACATCTGCCGATGAATGGCAGACCCGATGCGACCTTGCCGCCTGCTATCGCCTCGTCGATATGTTTGGGTGGTCAGACTTGATCAACACGCGCATCACCGCGCGCGTGCCTGGGGCGCGGGATCATTTTCTGATCAACCCCTACGGTCTCCTGTACGAAGAGGTTGCCGCGTCGTCGCTGGTGAAGATCGACGCCGATGGCAACAAGGTCGAACCGTCGGAGTGCGAGATCAACAGCGGCGGCTTCGCAATACCGAGCGCGATTCATATGGCGCGGCCTGAGGTGCAATGCGTGGTTCACACCCACACGATCGCCGGCTGCGCGGTGTCGATGCAAAAGGACGGACTGCTGCCGCTCAACCAGCATGCGCTGCAGGTGATCGGCGATATTGCCTATCACGACTACGAAGGTACCGGCCGAAGCTCCGACGAACGCGAGCGCCTCCTCGCCGACTTTGGCGATCGCCGCATCATGGTCCTGCGCAATCATGGCCTGTTGATTGTGGGGACAAGCATCGCCGAGGCGTTCGTGGCGACATATCGAATGGAACGGGCTTGCGCGATGCAGCTTGCCTTTCAGCAATCGGGCGCCGAGTTCAGCCCGATTGGTGACGATGTCGTCCGCCGCGCCCGGAGCAAAGCCACGACCTGGGTCAGTGGTTCGGCGAAGCTCGAGTGGCTGGCCCTGCTGCGCAAGCTCGACCGCATCGACTCGTCCTACAGGCAATAGCCGGCGTCGCTCGCGGGTCTGCGAGCGACGCCGGCGGCGCTTGCTGGCCTACGTTGAAGCGTTGAGCTACATGTTCGAGCGAAATCTCAGGGAGGGCCGCCATGTTTACTCGTCGCTCGGCGGGGCTTGCGGTTGCCGCGATGTTCGTCCTGGCTGCACCCGCAAGTGCAGAGGAACGCGCTGAAGTCATCCATTGGTGGACGTCCGGCGGTGAATCAGCCGCCGTCAAGGTTTTCGCGGATCAGTTCCGAGCCGCCGGCGGGACTTGGGTGGATACTGCGATTGCGGGGGGCGCCAATGCCCGCACCGCCGCCATCAACCGTACGGTCGGCGGCGATCCTCCCACCGCCATGCAGTTCAACACCGGCAAGCAGTTCGACGATCTGGTGGAGAACGAACTGCTCGCCGACGTGGATGCGCAGGCGGCGGCCCAGAACTGGAAGGCGATCCTGCCGGCCTCTTTCGTTCAGGCAGTCACGCGCAACGGCCATGTCTACGCCGTGCCAGTCAATATCCACGGTCAGAACTGGCTGTTCTACTCCAATGACGCACTGCACCGCGCCGGCGTGCAGCCGCCCACGAGCTGGGAGGACCTGTTCCCGGCGCTCGACAAGTTGAAATCAGCCGGGCTGATCCCGCTTGCCTTCAGCGGCCAGAAGAACTGGGAGCGAAACCTGTTCAACAATGTGATGGCGGGTCGCGGCGGTCACGATCTGTTCGTCGCCTTCTGGGGCAAGCGTGACGTCGCAATGGTGAAGGGCCCTGAGTTCCGCTCAATTGTCGAGACGTACAAGCGCCTGCACGATTACGTCGATCCTGGCAGCCCCGGGCGCAACTGGAACGATGCAACAAGCCTCGTCATCCAGGGAAAGGCCGGCATGCAATTCATGGGCGACTGGGCGAAGGGGGAATTCACCGCGGCAGGCATGACACCCGGCAAGGAATATGGCTGCACCGTGCTCAGCGATCATGGCATGGCCTATGTCATGGGGGGTGATGTGTTCGCCTTCCCGCGCCTGAAGGACACCAGCCAGACCAAGGCCCAGCAGTTGCTCGCGCGCGTGCTGTTGGAGCCCAAAACTCAGATCGAGTTTGCCCAGAAGAAAGGCTCGATCCCGGTGCGGCTGGATGTGGACACGAGCTCGCTCGATACCTGCGCACGCAAGGCCTCCGGTTGGGTTGCCGACGCAAAGGCGCAGGTCCCTGCAAACGAACTGTTGTCGCCGCCGGCACTGACGGGTGCCATCGAGGACATCATCTCGCAATACTGGAATGACCCGACGATGACGACCGACACATTCATCACCAAGGTAGCAAGCACGCTGTCGCAGCAGTTCTGACGCCGCCCCGCGCCATGCAGATCGGCTCCCGCCTGGCAGCGCATGTCGCGCTGGCACCGGCGTTGCTGATTGCGCTGGTCGCGTATTGTGGCGCGATGGGCTGGACGATCTGGATTTCGTTCACCAACTCGCGGATGTTGCCAAGTTCGGTATTCGTCGGTCTGCGGCAGTATAGCAGCCTTTTGGCCAATGAACGCTGGCAGGTCTCCGCCACCAACATAGCCATCTTCGGCCTCTTGTTCATTTCCCTCGCCTTGGTGCTGGGATTTCTGCTCGCCGCGCTGATCGATCAGCGGGTGCGAGGCGAGAGCCTGCTGCGTTCGGTTTTTCTCTATCCGTTCTCGATGTCCTTCATCGTCACCGGGCTGGCTTGGCGTTGGCTGCTTGATCCAACATTCGGTATCGAAAAGGTCATGCGTGATCTCGGCCTGGCAGGCTTCCATTTCGATTGGATCGTGCGGCCGGAGCGCGCAATCTACACACTCGTCGCCGCAGCAGTCTGGCATGCCGGAGGGCTGGTCATGGCAATCATGTTGGCGGGATTACGCGGAGTCGATCCGGAACTCTGGAAGGCGACACGCGTGGACGGGATCCCAGCCTGGCGCGTCTATCTTTTCATCATCGTGCCGCTGCTTAGGGGGAGCTTCGCGACCGCCATCATCCTGCTCGCGACAAGTGTGGCGCGGCTCTACGATCTGTCGGTAGCGATGACCAACGGCGGACCTGGCATCGCCTCCGAGGTTCCCGCCAAGTTCGTGATGGATCACCTGTTCGATCGCGGCAATGTCGGTCTGGCGACAGCGGCCGCGACGACGATGCTGATCACGGTGGTCGCGGTGATCGCGCCGTTGCTCTATTGGCAGCAAAGCCGCCCCGGCGCACGCCGAACCGGATGAGCGGCGCGACTTTGATCCCCCGTGGCCGTCCCCCCAGAAAGCTGTCGCCGGCGCGCTTGGGGCTCTATGCGTTCCTGGTCATCTGTGCCCTGTTCTTCCTGACGCCGCTCTATGTGATGCTTGTCACGTCGCTCAAGGCGATGCCGGAAATCCGCCAGGGTTACATCTTCGCGTGGCCCAGTGCACCGAGCCTCGCTGCCTGGAGCAAGGCATGGTTCGCTGCCTGCACCGGACTGTCCTGCAACGGCATCCGCGTCGGCTTCGTCAATTCGCTGCGAATAATGATCCCCAGCGTCATCGTCTCGATCACGGTCGGTGCGATCACCGGCTATGCGTTGTCGTTCTGGCGACCTCGAGGTGCCGTCGTGCTGTTCGGCGTGCTGATCGCGGTCGCTTTCATTCCGTATCAGGTCTTCATCTATCCGCTGGTGCGGATCTTCTCACATCTCGGCCTCAACAACTCGGTTCCGGGCATCGTTCTCATCCACACCATCTTTGGCCTGCCGACGATGACGCTGATCTTCCGCAACCACTTCGCGGCCCTGCCAGAGGAACTGTTCAAGGCAGCGCGCGTCGACGGCGCGGGCTTCTGGCGCATTTTCGGCGCAATCATGCTGCCTATGGCGCTGCCGATCATCGTCGTTGCTGTGATACTGCAGGTCACCGGCATCTGGAATGACTTCATCTTCGGCCTGGTGTTTGCCGGCCGTGCGAACCTGCCGATGACTGTGCAGCTCAACAACATCGTCAATTCCACACAGGGTGAGCGCGAGTACAATGTCGAGATGGCCGCGACCCTGCTGACCGCGACCGTGCCGCTTGTCGTCTATTTCGTGTCCGGCCGCTGGTTCGTGCGCGGCATCGCCGCCGGCGCGGTGAAGGGTTAGGCAATGAGCCGGCAGGGCAATGTCTCGCTCCGCGGTGTTGCCGTTGCTTACGGACCGATCCGGGTATTCGATCGGCTGGATCTGGAAGTCGCGCAATCGGAGTTCCTCGTGCTGCTTGGTCCTTCGGGCTGCGGCAAGTCCACCTTGCTCAATGCAATTGCGGGCCTGACGGAGATCGACGACGGCGAGATCTGGATCGGCGACCGCAATGTGACATGGCTTGAGCCAAAGGATCGTGGCATCGCGATGGTGTTTCAGTCCTATGCGCTCTATCCGCGCATGGATGTGCGTGCCAACCTGTCATTCGGCCTGAAGGTCGCGCGCACACCGCGTGCCGAGATAGAGCGGCGTGTGCGAACGGCGTCCGAGATGCTGCAGATTGCCGATCTGCTGGATCGTCGCCCAGCCGAGCTATCGGGCGGCCAGCGCCAGCGCGTCGCGATCGGCCGAGCGCTGGTCCGTGATGCCGGTGTCTTCCTGTTCGATGAGCCGCTGTCGAATCTCGACGCCCAGCTGCGGAGCGAGCTGCGTGTGGAGATTAAGCGCCTGCACCAGCGCCTGGGCGCGACCATGATCTATGTGACGCACGATCAGATCGAGGCGCTGACGCTCGCCGATCGCATCGCCGTCATGAAGGATCGCACATTTCAGCAGATCGGCAGTCCTCAGGAGATCTACCAGCGTCCGGTCAATCGCTTTGTGGCAACGTTCGTAGGTTCGCCTGCAATGAATTTCGTTCAGGGGCACATCGCGCCGACCACCGACGGCCCGGTGTTCCGGTCGGCCTCCCTCCGGTTGCCTCTGCCGACCTATCCATTTGCAAACGCCTCGATCGACGAACGACCGGTGGAGCTGGGCATTCGGCCGGAACATGTCATCGTGGCACCCGAGGCGGCCGATGCTCACGAAGTGAGTGTGGAGATGAGTGAACCAATGGGCAGCGATCTGCTGGCCTGGACGCGCCTTGGCGACCTGCCGCTGTCAGTCCGGTTGCCAGCGGAGACGAAGCTGACGCCGGGTGACCGTCTGCGTATCCTGCTGCCCGAACATCGTTTCAGCCTGTTCGACCTTGCGAGTGGTGCTCGCTTGTGAAGACCCGCAGATTACGGAGGACGCCGTGCAGATAGCAGAAACTCTGTCGATCCAGCTCTATACGCTGCGTTCTCTTAACGACCTCGATGCAATACTCGATGTCGCCGCTGGTGCCGGCTTTCGCAATGTTGAAGGTGTAGGCTCACACCTGGACGATGCAGCGAATGTGAAGACCAGGCTGGACGCACGCGGTCTGCGGTTCTCATCCTCGCATGTCAGCCTCGCGGCGTTGCGGGAGCGGCCCGATCAAGTGATTGCAGCGTGCAAGTTGCTTGATTTCGACCAGCTGTTCATGCCTGCGGTGCCGCCGGAACAGCGCGATATGGACGCGTCAGGTTGGCGTTCGCTTGGACGCGAGCTGGGCGCGCTCGCGACACGCTTCGCCGATGCCGGGATACGACTTGGCTATCACAATCACAACTGGGAGCTGCAACCGAAGGACGGCGCAATAACGGCACTCGAATTGCTGTTCGCGGAGGCAGAAGACAGCCCGCTTGCATGGCAGGCTGACGTGGCATGGCTGGTGCGTGGCGGTGCCGTGCCGGAGGAGTGGCTTCAACGCTATCGGGATCGCCTGATTTCGGCCCACGTGAAGGACATCGCTCCGTCGGGAACAAAGCTGGACGAGGACGGCTGGGCCGACGTTGGGGCTGGCGTGCTGGATTGGCACAGCCTATGGCAGACGTGCCGCGATTGCGGTGCACGGTGGATGGTCGTCGAGCATGACAAGCCATTCGATCCGGTGCGCTGCGCGCGTGCGAGCTTCGCCTGGCTTTCGAAGCTTCAGGGCTGAGCCCATATGGAACCGACGACCATCGGCATCATCGGCTGCGGCAACATCAGCGACACCTATCTTCGTGGCGCGGCGCGATCGCAGCTGGTGCGCGTGAAGTCGGTTGCCGACATTCGTGCCGATGCAGCAGCCGCGAAGGCGAGAGAACACTCCGTGGATGCGGCGCCCGTCGACACACTGCTCGCTGACCCCGCCATCGAGATCGTCGTGAACCTCACCGTTCCTGCCGCCCATGCGCCGGTGAACCTGCAGATAATCGAGGCAGGCAAGCACGTCTATCTGGAAAAGCCGCTGGCTACCCGGTTCACCGATGCGAAGCCGGTGATGCTCGCCGCGGCTGCAAAAGGATTGCGTGTCGGCTGTGCGCCCGACACTTTTCTCGGCGGCGCCCATCAGGCCTGCCGCTACGCGATCGATGCGGGTCTGATCGGAATTCCTGTTGCGGGTGCCGCGACCGTCCTGTCGCACGGGATGGAGCATTGGCACCCAAACCCCGCGTTCTTCTATCAGCACGGCGGCGGACCGATTCATGATCTGGGCCCTTATTACGTGACGCAACTCGTCAACCTGCTGGGGCCGGTTTCGCGCGTCACCGCACAGACCTCGACTGCCAGCAAGACCCGAACCATCACGAGCGAACCGCATGCCGGTGAAACGATTGTCGTGGAGGTGCCGACCACGGTGAATGGCGTGCTGTCCTTTGCGAACGGTGCCAACGTTGCGCTCGGTCATTCCTGGGATGTCTGGAAGCACAAGCGTCTGCCGCTGGAGATCTACGGCAGCGAGGGCAGTATGTTGGTGCCGGATCCGAACTTCTTCGGCGGCGAACCGCAGATCACCCGCCGGGATGGCGACTGGACACCGCTCGACATCAGCCGGCATCCCTATGGTGTTGCCAACCGCACCACCAGAACCGGTGCACATGTCGCCGACCACCGCGTCATCGGACTGCTCGACATGGCTGCCGCCATCAGGCTCGGTCGGCCGCATCGCGTCAGCGGCACGCTTGCCCTGCATGTGCTGGAGGTGCTGGATGCTTTCGAACGTTCATCGCTAGAAGGCCGCCACATCGTCATCGAGACGCCATGCGACCGGCCCGAGAAACTGCCGCAAGGCTCAGGCGAGGAGGTGTTCACATGACGAAGTCGATGCGTGGACCCGGGATCTTCCTTGCGCAGTTTGCCGGGGATGATGCGCCGTTCAACAGTCTGCGCGCGATCGCCGGCTGGGCGGCCGATCTCGGCTACAAGGGCGTGCAGATTCCGTCCTGGGACGGCCGGCTGTTCGATCTCGATCGCGCCGCTGACAGCGATGCGTATTGCGACGAGATCAAGGGTACCCTGGCGCAGGCCGGTGTCGCGCTCACCGAACTGTCCACCCATCTGCAAGGGCAGCTCGTCGCTGTGCATCCAGCCTATGACGAAGCCTTTGATGGCTTCGCTCCCGCAGCGGTTCGTGGCAACCGGTCGGCGCGTCAGGCATGGGCCGTCGATCAACTGATGAAAGCGGCACGTGCCTCCGCCCGTCTGGGTCTGACGACGCATGCGACGTTCTCCGGCGCGCTTGCCTGGCCGTATATCTATCCCTGGCCGCAACGACCGCCTGGCCTGATCGAAACTGCGTTCGACACTCTCGCCTCGCGATGGCAGCCGATCCTCGATGCATTCGACAGGGTCGGTGTGGACGTTTGCTTCGAGATCCATCCTGGCGAGGATCTGCACGACGGCGCCAGCTTCGAGATGTTCTTGTCGCGCGTCCGCAATCACCCACGCTGCAGGATACTCTACGACCCAAGCCACTTCGTGCTTCAGCAGCTCGACTACCTGGGCTTCATCGACCTTTATCATGAGCGAATCGGTGCCTTTCACGTGAAGGATGCCGAGTTCAATCCGACGGCACGCCAAGGAGTGTATGGCGGCTATCAGTCGTGGATGGATCGGGCCGGCCGATTTCGCTCACTCGGCGATGGGCAAGTGAATTTTTCCGGCATCTTCTCGAAGCTGGCACAGAACGGGTTCGCCGGCTGGGCGGTGCTGGAATGGGAATGCGCCATCAAGTCTGCGGAACAGGGCGCACGCGAAGGCGCGCCGTTCATCCGTGATCATTTGATCCAGGTGACGGACAAGGCGTTCGACGACTTCGCCGCCGCCACCACAAACGATGCTGCCAATCGTCACATGCTGGGTCTGGATTGAACTCATGACCGGAAACGGTCGCGTGCGCCTCGGCATGGTCGGCGGCGGCCAGGGAGCGTTCATCGGCGCGGTGCACCGCATCGCCGCACGGCTCGACGACGCCTATGTCCTGGTCTGCGGCGCGCTGTCGTCCGATCCTGCCCGTGCCCACGCGTCGGCCGCGGAAATCGGTTTGGATCCGGCCCGCAGCTACGCTTCGTATGCTCAGATGTTCGCCGCGGAGCGCAACCGCTCCGACGGGATGGAGGCGGTCGCGATCGTGACGCCGAATTTTCTGCACTACGCGGTCGCACGCGCGGCGCTGCAGGCCGGGTTTCATGTGATCTGTGACAAGCCGCTGGCAACCAGCGTGACGGAAGCGGATGAACTCGTACAGTTGGCCGCTGGTACCGATCGCACCTTTGCTGTCACGTACAATTACTCCGGCTACCCGATGGTGCGCCAGGCACGAGCCATGGTGGCGCGCGGTGACATCGGCGCACTCCGCGTGGTGCAGGTCGAATACGCTCAGGCGTGGCTGGCCGGACCGTTGGAGGCTACGGGACAGAAGCAGGCGGCATGGCGCACCGATCCGACGCAATCCGGACCGGGGGGTGCCATCGGCGACATCGGCAGCCATGCGTTCCATCTGGCCTGCTTCGTCACGGATCGTATGCCTGAGCAAATTCTCGCAGACCTCTCGAGATTCGTGCCTGACCGGCAGGTCGACGACAACGCGCACGTTCTGCTGCGCTTCGCCGATGGTGCGCGCGGCATGTTGTGGGCGAGCCAGGTTGCGCATGGCCATGAGAATGCACTTCAGCTGCGCGTGTATGGCGAGAAGGGAGGGCTGGAGTGGGTGCAGGAGGAACCGGATCGTCTCTGGTTCACTCAGTCCGATCAGCCTCGGCAGCTGCTCACGCGTGGCGGACCCGCGCTGTATCCGGAGGCTGCACGGGTTGCGCGCCTGCCTGCCGGTCATCCGGAAGGCTATCTTGAGGGTTTCGCCACTATCTACGCTGAGGTTGCTCGCGCAATTCGATCAGCGCGCACGGGCGCCGTCGTTGCACCAGACGTCATGTTTCCGACCGTCGTGGACGGCGCACACGGCGTTCGGTTCATCACCGCGTGCGTCAGGTCGTCAGCCGAAGGAGCACGCTGGCTGGACGTGTGATCTGTCATCCGTGCGTAAGCACGGGACGTCCGTTACATCTTCTTCCCAATCGTCCACCCGCCATCGACAGTCAGGACCGCGCCCGTGATGAAACTGTTCGCCTCGTCAGCCAGAAACAGAATCGCGTTGGCGATCTCCCGCGGTTCCGCCCAGCGGCCCAACGCGTGGATATCGCGGATTGCCTGGGCGTAGTCCGGATCCTGGAAGTAGCGCTCGGTCAGCGGCGTGCGCACCACGCCCGGAGCCACAGCATTGACCCGTATCCCCTTGTCACCGAGTTCCAGCGCCATCTCGCGCGTGAGACCGACAACACCGTGTTTCGAGGCGGTGTAGGCCGCGCGGTTCGGTGCAGCCATCAGCCCCAGGGTGGACGCAAGATTGACGATCTGCGCTTTCCCGCCCTGCTGCACCACGCGTCGCGCAAAGGCCTGGCTTGTCAAAAACGTGCCCGAGAGGTTGACGTTGATCACCCGCTGCCATTCAGCGAATGACAGGTCGAGCACGCTGACTATCTCTCGGATGCCCGCGGAATTGACCAATACATCGATCCGGCTGAGTGAGGACTCGGCGGCATCGATGAATCCGGCGGCGGATTCAGGATCGGCTACGTCCAACCGGAAGGGGTGAGCCTCACCCTTGCGTCGGCGAATCTCCTCGGCGGTGGTTTCGGCGCGCTCAAGATCCAGATCGCCTATGGCAACTTGGGCACCTTCCTCCGCTGCTGCATAGCAAACCTGCTGTCCGATGCCACTGCCGCCTCCGGTTACCAGGACACCTCGATCCTGAAAGCGCATTCTGTCCTCCCACTTTCGTCGCACCGGGCAGCATGGCAACGTCGGTCAACGGACATCAAGGGGAGGAACCCGCATGAGACTTGCAGGCAAGGTCGCCATCGTAACTGGCGCAGCATCTGGAATGGGCGCGGCCACGGCACGGATGTTCGCCCGCGAAGGCGCCAAGGTCGTGATCGCGGATGTGATGGAGCATGAAGGCAGGCAGATTGCTGATGGTATCGGCTCCGCCGCACGCTTCGAAAAGCTTGACGTCACCAATGAGGAGAATTGGGTTGCCGTCGTGGCTGCGACCACCCGGCATTTCGGCAAGCTGGATGTTCTGGTGAACAATGCCGGCGTTTCCGGTAGCGCTGAGCAGGATCTGTTCAGCACGGAAGCCTGGCACCGCATCATGGCGATCAACGCGACCGGGGTGTTCCTCGGTATCAAGCATGCGATCCCAGCGATGAGGCACAGCGGCGGTGGCTCGATCGTCAACCTGTCATCGATCGCCGGCATCATCGGAAGCGAAGGCGTGCACATGGCCTACAACGCCTCGAAGGCGGCGGTTCGGCTGATGACGAAATCGACCGCTGTGCAGCACGCACGGGACAACATCCGCGCCAACTCCGTCCATCCCGGCATCATGCCGCCGATGCGCACGTCGGGCCGGACCGCTGAACCCGCGGTGCGGGCCGAACGGATGCGCGTCATTCCCATGCGGCGGCCTGGGGAGGTTGACGAAGTGGCCTATGCCATCCTGTTTCTGGCCTCTGATGAATCCTCCTACATCACCGGTTCGGAGATCCATGTCGATGGCGGCGCCATCGCCATCTAGGTCCGCTCGGCTCAACGCGTCACGGAGTACCAGTCCTCAATGCGGAACAAATGGGATGTCGAAGCCGATGTCGTCGTCGTCGGGTTCGGCGCAGCCGGCGTGGCCGCCGCGGTCACCGCCCATGATCTGGGAGCCAAGGTCGTTATTCTGGAGAAGGCACCCGAAGGTCAGGAAGGCGGCAACACACGAGTCGCAGGTCAGGGATATCTGAATACGTCATCGGTCAACAAAGCGGTCGACTATCTCACTGCCCTGTGCGGGCCCTACACCGTTCCAGCGGCCATGATGAACGTGTGGGCGGAAGAAATGGGCAAGAACAACGAATGGCTCGCCGGCCTCGGCGGCGATCCACAAGAGCATCAACATCAGCCTGTCGGCATCGAATTTCCCGACCTCCCGGGCGCGGACTGCGTGCACAAGTTCCACGACGGCCCGACCTACGGTTACTCCTACACCTGGAAGCGGTTCGAGAGTCTGGTCAAGCAACGCCCTATCGCCATTCTGTATGAAACACCGGCCTGCGAACTGATCCAGCGCGACAATACCAAGGAGATCCTTGGCGTGCGTGCCCAGCGGGCAGGTCAATCGATCTACGTCAAGGCTCGCAAGGCGGTGGTCCTGACATGCGGTGGTTTTGAGAACAACCAGGAGATGATTCGCAATTATCTCCCCGGTGTCCCCTACTGCTACACATCTGGCACGCCCTACAACGAAGGCGATGGCATCACCATGGCGATGTCGGTCGGCGCCGATCTTTGGCACATGAACAACTACGCTGGACCGTCGATGGCGCTGAAGGTGCCCGAAGTCCGCACAACGTTCTCCATGCAGGCTCTGCACTTCAGCAAGCAACTGCCGGGCGGCATGATTGTGGTCGGCCCGGACGCCAGGCGCTTCACGGACGAAAAGTTCAAGACCCGTCATGGGAAGATCCCGGTGAATGGACGCTGGCTGCCGCTCTCCACACCGTGCCCGATGTTTCTTATCTGCGATCACACCCTGTTCTCCGCCGGTCCACTGTACCGACAAGCATCCCAGCCACGGTTGGACTCAGATCATCGAGCGCTACGACTGGAGCGAGGACAACAGCGCCGAACTGGCCAAGGGTTGGATCAAGACCGCAGACAGCCTCGCGGCTCTCGCCTCGATGGTGGGGCTCGATCCCGACACGCTGGTGGCGACCGTCAGCCGATGGAATCGCTACGCCAACGAGAAACGCGATGCGGAGTTCGGCCGAACCCTGATGATGGCGCCCATCATCGACAAACCGTTCTATGCAATCGAACTCTCACCCTCGATGCTCAATACGCAAGGTGGCCCCCGACGCAACGAAAGAGGGCAGATTGTACAGGCCGGATGGCACGCCCATCGCACGGCTCTACAGCGCCGGAGAGCTGGGTTCGATTTATAGCTATCTGTACCAGGGCACAGGAAACATCGGGGAGTGCCTCGCGTTTGGTCGCGTTTCCGGGCGCAACGCTGCAGGTGAAACGCCCTGGGACGCGCAAGGCGATTGACGTCGGGGGTACCCGCGGGTTCAATTTGTGTACCGGCGGGTAGCGCACACTAAATCAAGCGAGGGAAGCAAACTCCATGCTCAAGCCCATCATGATCATGTACCCCGTCATCCCCGCACGTGACGAGGAGGAAAGAGCAGCACTGCGTCCCATCGGGCGGCACCGCGAGCGCTACCAGGACGCCATCTCGGGCATGACCGAGATCATTCAGGCGGCAGACGAGATCGGCTTCTGGGGCGCCGCAACGCCTGAGCATCACTTCTGGTCTGAAGGCTACGAGGTCGCACCTTCGCCTGGTGCCACCAACGCTTACTGGCTGGCCAAAACGGAAAAAATCCATATCGGCCCACTCGGCTACGTGATGAGCACGCACAACCCGATCCGCGTGGCCGAGGAGGTCGCGGTCATCGACCATCTATCGAAGGGTCGCACGTTCGTCGGCTTTGCCCGCGGTTATCAGTCCCGCTGGACCAATACCCTGGGTCAGCACTTCGGTACGCGTGCAACGAAGTCACCCAACGCCGCGGTCTACAATGCGCAGACCGTGCAGGCCGGCTTCTCCCAGGAGACTCAGCTTCAGAAGGACAAGGACGACGACGCCCATAACCGCACGATCTTCGAGGACAATATCGAGCTCGTGGTGAAGGCGTGGACTCAGGAGAGCTTCACGCACAAGGGCCCCGCTTGGCAGGTGCCCTATCCCTATGAGGCCGGCATCGAGGACTGGCCGCTCGCCCGCGCCGGCGTGACGCAGAAGCTGGGCGCGCCAGGCGAGGTGGACGCACAGGGTGTATGGCGCCGCGCCTCAGTGGCGCCCGCTCCGTATACGCGGCCGCACCCGAAGGTGTTCGTCGCCGGTTCTGGCAGTCCCGAGACGATCGAGTTCTGCGGCAGACACGGCTTTGTGCCGACCTACTTCGCCTCGATCACTGCGGCCGGTCCATTGTCGGAGCGCTACCGGAGCGTCGCCGCGCAGCACGGACGGAGTTTCGCGCCAGGGCAGAACCAATGCCTGGTGCGCTGGATCCAGATCGGCAAAACCGAGGAAGACGCGCTGGAGAAGATCCGCGCCTATGACCTGGATATCTGGAAGAACTTCTACGCCGCCATGGGCCGGCGCAAGGTCGACGGCAACGACATCTTCGGCTCGCTGGTCAATTCCGGTCTGTTCGTGTTCGGCACAGTGGACAGCGTGCGCCGGCAGCTGGTCGAGCAATGGAAGGTACTCCCAGGCGAGCACATCGCGTTGGTAAATCACTACGCGCAGATGCCCAAGGATGCGGTGATCGAGACGATCGACATCTTCCAGCGCCAGATCAAGCCGGCGCTGGACGAGGTGATCGACAGCTCGTTCCGAGTGGCGGCCGAATAGCCCACGCTTGCGGGTTGCATCATCCAGCGTGACACTGTCGCCAACAACGAAGGGATCCACGACATGGCCAGCGAATTCGATATCGTCATCCGCGGCGGCACTATCATGGATGGCAACGGTGGAGCGCCCTTCCGCGGCGATGTGGCAGTCAAGGACGGCACCGTCGCCGAAATCGGCAAGGTGTCCGGTCGCGGCCGCGAGGAGATCGATGCCGACGGCCTGTCCGTAACGCCAGGCTTCATCGACATCCACACCCACTACGACGGTCAGGCGATGTGGGATTCCCAGCTTGCTCCGTCGTCCTGGCATGGCGTCACCACTGTGGTCATGGGCAACTGCGGCGTCGGTTTTGCTCCGGTCCGCAAGAACACCCAGGACGCGGTCATCGCACTGATGGAAGGCGTCGAAGACATCCCCGGCCCCTGCCTGCATGAAGGCCTCGACTGGAGCTGGGAAAGCTTTGGCGATTACCTGACCGCTCTCGAGCGACGTAGCCACGACATCGATTTCTGCGCACTGCTGCCGCATGCACCGATGCGTGTCTACGTCATGGGCGATCGCGCGCTGAATCTCGAGGATGCCAACCAGGCAGACATCCAGCAGATGCGCGAGATCACCGCCGATGCAGTGCGCGCCGGTGCGTTCGGCTTTTCCACCTCCCGCACCATCGCTCACAAGACGCTGGCGGGTGATCCGACCCCGACACTTCGCGCGCAAGAGGCCGAACTCATGGGGATTGCCATGGGACTGAAGGATGCGGCGAAGGGGTTCATCGAGATGACCTCCGACTGGAACACGCCGGACCCGGCGACCGAGTTCGCCATGGTGCGCCGTGTGATGCAGGCGTGCGGTCGACCGCTGGTGTTCTCGTTGAACCAGCGGCACGACCGGACCACCGCGTGGAAAGACCTCCTTGAACTGTCCACTCAGGCTGCGGCCGATGGGCTTCCCATCCGCTGCGTCGCGCCGCCACGTCCGATTGGTGCGCTGCTCGGCCTGTCCGGCAGCCAGAATCCGTTCGCCGGCACCCGCACGTATCGCTCCATCGCCCACCTTCCGCTGGCACAGCGCGTCGCAGCGATGCGGGATCCGGCGGTCAGGGCGAAGATCACCACCGAAGACCCGAGCGAATTCAACACCTGGTCGCTGCTGACGCGCATCGGCTTCGAGCGGATGTTCCGCTTCACCGATCCGCTGAACTACACGCCCGACCGCGAGGATTCCGTCGCCGCGATCGCCGTGCGTGAAGGGCGCACGCCGCAGGAGGTCGCCTACGACATGCTGATCGACGATGACGGCAAAGGCTTTATCTTCGCCTGCATCGTCAACTACGCGAACTACGACCTGGAACCGGTGAAGGAGATGTATGCCCGCCAGCACGTCATACCGGGACTGAGTGACGGCGGCGCTCATGTCGCGTTCATCTCAGATGCGTCGTTCCCGACGTTCCTGTTCAGCTATTGGGGTCGTGACCGGGGATCGGACCGGATGGATATCCCCGATCTGGTGCGACGCCAGACGCGCGAGCCGGCGCGCTTCGCGGGTCTGCGGGACCGCGGGGTGCTCGCGCCGGGCATGAAGGCGGACATCAACGTCATCGACTTTGCCAACCTCGCGCTGGAGCGGCCAAAGATGGTCGTCGATCTGCCTGCCGGCGGACGGCGTCTCTTGCAGAAGGCACGTGGCTACGCGGCGGCGATCAAGGCCGGGCAGATCACCTATCGCGACGGTGTGGCAACTGGCGCACTGCCAGGCGGTCTGGTTCGCAGCCAGCCGAGCGCATAGTGTTCTCTATGTTCAGACGCAAAGGAGGAACGCCATGGCAAAGGGTGCACTGATCGCAGCGATGGATTTCTCGAATGTCGACGCCGGCGAATTCAACGACTGGTACGATACCGAGCACATCCCCGAACGCCAGCGGGTGCCGGGCTTTCTGACCGCTCAGCGATGGATCGGCACGGAGAATCCGAGACAGTCGGTCGCGACCTACGACCTCGACAACGTTGAAGTGCTGCGAAGCCCAGGCTACCGCGCGATCGGGGGAGAGAACCTGTCGCCGTGGTCGAAGCGTGTGACCGCGAAGGTGGAGCGCCTGCTGCGCTATGAGGGCGAGCAAATCCTCCCGGGCGACGCAACCGGTCCGGGCAATGCCGGCGGCCTGCTGTTGGTCGGCATGACTCCGGGGGCGGAGACCGAGAGCGCCTTCAACGCGTGGTACGACAAGGAGCACGTTCCAGCCCTCGCCCGCGTTCCCGGAGTGCTGTGCGCGCGCCGTTTCCGCACCAACGGCGGCGGCCCAAAATACCTCGCGCTCTATCATCTCGCATCGCCGGGCGTGGTGGACACAGCGGAATGGAAGGACGCCAGCGGCTCGACCCCAATGCCTCAGCGCGTTCGTGACCAGATCAGTGATCGGCTGCGCCTCGTGTGCCGAAACTACGTGCGCGCCTAGGCTGATCCGGCGACGATCGCCGGCCCATGGAGGTGGCGGAGCGGTGCTAGGTCTGAACCATTTGCCGGAGGACAGCGCTTGACGACGGCGTGTTGGACGGCGCCCCGGCGGCCCAAACCTGCCTCCAGGGTCCGGGGAGGATGTGACTATGCGGTTAGCCATCTGGTCGACCACCACCCCACGCGAGAACTCGACGCATTCGGAAATGTTCCGACGACAGCTCGAGGAGGTGGAACTCGCGGAACGCATCGGCATCGATCAGATCTGGTTCTTCGAGCATCATCTGAACCCGTCAGGACCGGTTCCATCGCCCAATCTGCTGATCGCCGCCGCCGCGCGGACGACCAGCCGTATTCGCTTCGCCAGCATGGTCAACATCCTGCCGTTCCGTCATCCGCTGCTCGTCGCCGAAGAGGCCGCGATGCTCGACAACATGACCGACGGCCGCTTCGACATGGGTCTTGGTCGCGGTCTGCGTCCGCCGGAATTCGAAGCGTTCGGCGTCGATCAGCAGCAGTCGCGCGAGATGTTCCTGGAGTCCTTCGACATCATCCGACGCGTATTCGGTGACGAGATTTTCGAACATCGCGGCAAGTACTGGACGGTGCGGAAGGATGCACCACTGTCGCCGCCGTTGGTGCAGCGCCCGCACCCGCCGTTCCTGGTGAGCGCGCAGAGCGAGGAGTCTCTTCGCTGGGCCGCGCGGCACGATATCCCGTTCGCCCAGATCAACTCGCTGGTTGAGCAGGCGAGGCGTGATGCGACGCTGTATCGCGAGGTGCAGGGAGTGCACGGGCACGCCCCAACGCCGCGGCTTTATCTGATGCGCGAAATCTACGTGGCGGATAGCGACGTGCGCGCCCGCGCCGAGGCGCAGCCTTGGATGCTGCAACACTGGCAGCTCTGGAACCGCTACACCCAGTTCACGCGCGACGGAAGAATGCCCGACAGCTACGATTTCTGGCGGCGGCAGGCGCCGATGCTGCACGCGATGAACTTCGATGAGATCGTCGCTGAGGACATGGTGATCCTCGGTGGGCCGGAGACGGTGGCGAATGCGATCCTCCGCCTGGTGAGCCAGCTCGACCTGATGGGACTTGCGATGATCTTCAAGCTCGGCGCGATGCCCTACGACATGGTCGGACGGTCGATGACCTTCTTTGGCGAGGAGGTGATACCGCGGGTACGCCACGTTCTACAGCGCGAGGCTGCCGCATAGCCGCAGCGCGCGAAGTGAAGTTTTGCTGACGGATCCTTCGCAACGAAGCTCGAGCGCAAAGCGCTTCTGAGCCTTGTTGATCAAGCCATAGGCACACGCATCCTGCCAATTCTCGCCGCGGGAGGCCAATCATGTTGCTGCGGTATTCGATCTAATAATCGCGATGATTATCGCGAACTGCGACATCATCGGTCGCGACGTCGCTAGTCGTTGCGATCAACTACCCGGACCGGGCGGTCAGAAAAAGCGTCGATATCGGAACGGTGTTGATCCAGATCAATGACATTCCGTCGCAGAATTGGCAGGAACGAAGGCATGTACCGAGCGGACAAAATGCCCCGTGCCGCTGGACAACGCCGGTATCCCGTTCCGCAAACGAACACCTATAGCTGCGATAAGTAAGACATTATTGGCATCTTCCGACCAATACTGTCGGTCTCATCTGGCCTTCACCGATCGACGAGGAGAATGACGCCAATGCCAAAGACCGGGATGTATGTGCTGCAGGGTGTCGATCCTGCCGCAGTGGCCGTCGCCCCTTTCGATATAAAGGTCATCGAGGTTTACAACGATAACGGTCAGCTCTTTACCGCTCCTCAGGTCCAACAGATGGGCGGTGGTGCGGGAAACGGGCTCTTGCTCGGGTATTTCAGCATCGGCGAGGCGGAAAATTACCGCGATTACTTCAAGACCCTCCCGTCTTCGGTCATCGGACCTGTGGACCCCAGCTGGCCCGGTGACTACCAGGTTGCTTACTGGAGCAACGAGTGGAAGGCCGTCGCAACGAACTACCTCAATACGATGATCAAGCTCGGGTATGACGGCATGTACCTGGACGTTGTGGACGAATATCAAATGGCTTGGGCCAAGAAGAATGCCCCGGGCGGCGATGCCGAGGGCGCAATGGTCAACCTCGTCAAGTACCTTTCCGACTACGCCCATGCACAAAATCCCAACTTCAAGATCTGGGCAAACGGGGCCGAGGAACTTCTGAGCAATGCAACTTATCTTCAGACCGTCGACGGGCTGTACAAGGAAGAACTTTTCTACACAGACAGCGGGGCTCTGCAATCCCAGGCCGATGTGAATTGGACCCTCGATCTGCTGCACAAGGCGACGGCCCTCGGCAAGGACGTGGTCGACGTCGAGTACGTATCGGGTGCGAGCAAGATCACCGACATTCATGCCAAGGCCACCGCGGCCGGCATCGGCAGCTACATCGCGCATCTCGACCTCAATGGCATCGACATGGATGGCGTACTGCCGGGGCAGACCATCCAGGGTGACAGCACCCCGCCAGCCGTCATCACCGGCAGCGGATCCGACACGCTGGTACTGACCATGTCGGAGGATGCCTACAAGGGTGACGCGCAGTTCGCGGTTTCGCTCGATGGCAAGCAGCTCGCGGGCACGTTCACCACCACTGCTTCGCACGCAACAGGCACACGCCAGGCATTCACTTTCAAGGGTGACTGGGCGCTCGGCGCGCACACCGTCGCGGTGAACTTCCTCAATGATGCCTACGCCGGAACGGCCGCCACCGACCGCAACCTCTATGTCAACGCGGTCAGCTACGACGGCACCAATACCAACCAGACCGCTGCGCTCATGAGCAACGGTTCCAAGAGCTTCAGCGAGACCGACGGCACGGCAATCCCGAGCGCCGTCACCGGCAGCGGCGCCGACACTTTGACGCTGGGTGTTTCGGAGGACGCCTATCTGGGCAATGCCCAGTTCACGGTCTCGGTCGACGGCAAGCAGCTCGGCGGCACATTCACTGCGACAACGCTGCACGCCTCCGGAACCAGCCAGAACTTCATCTTCAATGGTGATTTCGGATCAGGCCAACATGCGGTCTCTGTGAACTTCCTCAATGATGCGTGGGCCGGAACGCCGAGCACCGACCGCAACCTCTATGTGAACGCGATCACCTACAACGGCACCAACACCAACCAGAGTGCGGCGCTGATGGGTGGCGGTCCCAAGACGTTCGCGATCTCCGGCGGCACGACGCCCGCCGTCAGCGAAACGGGCGATCACGGCTCGCTTCAGAAGAATCTCACGCAGGTCGGCAGTTACACGGTCGGCAGTGACACCTTCGTGCTCAGCAGCGGCAATGTCACCGCCGTCACCCTCGGCACCGGCACCGCCCAGATCAAGTTCATGGGCGCCAGTTCGGACACGCTGACCGGCGGCACGGGGCAGGCGGTCGTCATCGCCGATGCGGGCAGCAACAAGTTCGTCGCGGGTGCTGGCAGCCTTGATGTGACAGGAGGCGGCGGCAGGGATGCCTACGTCTTCCATGCCAACAGCGGCATGCTGAGCGTCAGAGACTTCTCGCTCGCCAAGGGCGACACACTGAGCGTCGACAAGGCCCTGCAAGGCTTTCTCCAGCAGACCTCAGATGGCCAGGGCGGCACCATGCTTGGCTTCGGCGCCGCAGGACACGGCGTCGATATCCACGGCATCGCCAGTCTGTCGAGCAGCAATATCGTGTGGGCCTAGGGGGCGCAGTCGCCGATCTAGTCCGCCAACTCTGGCACCAGCGTCGCGCCAGCTGCCCCGACGCCATCGCCCACATCCGCTTCGGTCAGCATCCGCCACGCGCCGCCGGCCAGCACCTCGGCCGGCCGGAAGCGCGATTTGTAAGCCATCTTGCGGCTCTCCGGCACCCAATAGCCGAGATACACATACGGCAGCCCCAACAGCCGCGCCCGTTCGATCAGCCAAAGGATCGCGTGCGTTCCCAAGCGACCGCCGCTCCAGCGCCGGCGCGAAAAACGAATAAACCGCTGACAACCCATCCCCCAGCTTGTCGGTCAGGCACGCGCTTATCATCCGGTCGTCGGGATCGCGGAACTCCACGATGAAGGTCTCGATCGGCGTGTCCTCCACCATGGCGCGGAAGTCGTAGAAGCTCATCGTCGCCATGTCGCCGTCGCCGTGCCGCGCCGTCTGGTAGCGCTGGAACAATTGGAACTGTTCGGCCGTGGCGCGCGCCGGCACCTCGAAGCCCTCCAACAGCGCATTGGCGCGCCAGATCTTTCGCAGTGTGCGGCCAGGCTGGAAGGTGGCGACCGGGATGCGGATCGGGATGCAGGCCTGGCAGGACGGGCACACCGGCGCATAGGCGATGTTGTGGCTGCGGCGGAAACCGGCGCGCGACAGCCGGTCGTGCAGCGCGTCCGCGTCGGGGCCGGTGATTTCGGTGACGACCTTGCGCTCGGTCCGTCCTGCCAGATAGGGGCAGGGCAGAGGGGCCGTCGTGTAGAAGAACTGCGGCCGGCGCGGAAGTCTGTAGCTCATGCGTATGGCGATCCGCCTTGCATGTTCCAGGAGCCGAGGCCGCCGGTCAACGCCCGCGCGCGCACCACGACGAGGCCGCTTGCCAGGTCGTGCAGCGTGCGATGGCGCACGGTGAACAGCGCGAACAGGAGAAGCAGGCCGGTGGTGGCAAGGGTGAGGTAGAAGATCAGCGTGTAGATGAAAGCCTGCAGCAGCGGCGGCCGGCCGAGATCGTCGTTGCGGCGGACGACGAGGCCGAGCGCCTGCTGACCCGGCGTGGCGGAGGCCGGACCGGCCACGAACAGCCAGTGGTAGCAGAAGGGCACGAACGGCAGGGCACCGAGCAGCGCGAAGCCAAGACCCAGCGTCAGCACGCCAAACAGCAGCAGCACGAACCACAGCGCTGCGAGGATGAGGCCGAGCAGCAGTATGTCGATCACCCAGGCGAACACGCGGCGGATCATGACGCCCTCGGTCAGCCAGTAGTCGTCGGCGGGAGCAGCACGATAGATCATGGGGTCAGCCGGATGGTTGCCGTGGTTGCGTCTTGTGTCGGGCCAAGCGTGATGGTGGCACCGTCACGCCAGCGGGTGAGAAAATCGCGCGCGTGACGGCTGAGCAGGTTGCCCGACTGGCCGGGCGCAATGATGAACAGCGAACGGTCGAGATCGGCGAGATCATAGACCCCTCGATACTCCGCCCCATGCACCGATGGGAACTGTTTGTACTGCGGGCCGCCGCGATCGATCGTGGTGTCGTCGCCAGGACTGGGGATGGAGAGCGTCGCTAGGCGCCCCAGGATGGGCAGCGGGCGCAGCATCGGATGGGCGAAGACGGCAGGATGCGCGTCGCCCCATCGCCACCGCGTTGGATCGTCGCCGAAGCGGCGTGCGAGGTCGTTGATGGCTTCGGTGAGTGACGCCTGCAACGTTGCGGTGCAGTCACCGCCGCACCAGTGGGCGCCGGCAGGAGTGAGGACATAGGATACGAATTCGGCAAGCGGGCCGCCGTCGCTCACCGGGATGCCAGCCTGCTGCAGCACGCGGCCATAGAAGTGGTGTACCCACGCGTTGAAGATCAGCGGCTGCGGCGCGTTTGTGGCCATGCCGCCGTCCCAGTCGCGCAGCAGTCCCTGGGCGCGTCGGGCGGTGTCCTCGGTCACCGGGACGGCGAGCAGCGTCTTCAGGATCTGGCGGGCAAAGGGCGAATGCACATCGACCTGCATGCGGGCGAAGTCGGCAGCCGTATGTCGATCCGATCGCTGCAGCAGCTCGCGGATACGGGAGGCGCGCCAGTCGCCGAACCAGTCGCGGCCGAGGAAGACAGGGAAATCCGGGGGTGCGATGCGATCGTTGGCGTTGACCAGCCGGCCGCTGGTCGGCGCAATGATGTGCGGCAACTGCTCGCCCGATGCCCAACCGGTCCAGTCATGCGAGCCGTCGCCCGACACCGGGGCTGAACCGTCGCCGGCGCGGCGGATCGGCACGCGGCCGGTGACATACATCGCGATGCGCTCGCGGTCAGCCACCAGCAGGTTCTGTACCGGGGCAGTGATCACGGCCGCAGCCTTGCCCGCGGCATCCACGTCGCGCGCCTGATTGAGCGCGAGCAATCCGGCGGCGGCGATATTGCCGGGCGCCAGATTGGCCATCGACACGGCGAGGAGCGGGCCCCCGCTGCTGCCCGGCAGATCACTGATCACCGGCCCGTGGCGTGTCTCGCGCACGGTCAGGAACTGGTCAGGCCCGCCGCGAATCTTGATCCGTTCCTCGCGCGCGGAGAACGGATGGGGGCCGTCAGGGGTCTGATACTGGCTGTCCCCGACCGGCGTTTCGATGAACACGTCCTGCACGTCGGCGCCGGTGGTCGTGAAGCTCCAGGCAATGTGACCGTTGTGGCCGAGCACCAGGAACGGCACGCCAGGAGCGGTGGCACCGGCCAGTACGCCGTCAGGTGTCTCGATCCGCGCCAGGTACCAGATGGCGGGAAAGCCGAACGCCAGGTGGGGATCGCCGGCAAGCAGCGGCGCACCGGTAGCCGTGTGGCGCCCGTCCACCGCCCACTCGTTCGATGCTGAGTTTGGCAATGTGTAGGGGCCAGGAAACCGCGGCAACACGGCTGCGAGCTCGCTGGCGATATGGCTCAAGATCGGGGCTAGCGCCGCTTGCGGGTGACCTTCGCCGCTTGCCGGAGGCCACAGTTCGTCGATCTTCTGCTGCGGCGCCCGCCCGGCCAGCGACTGGCGTGACAGCTCTGTCCGCCAGTTGAGCGACAGCCACAGTCCCATGGTCTCGCCCCAGAGCAGGCTGTCGACCGGCTCCCACGGCTCCGGGGTTCCGAGGAACAGGAATTCCGGCGCGCTGAACCGTCCACGTTCGGCGATCCAGGCGTTCACGCCGCGCGCGTAGGCCTCCAACATGGCGCGGGTCTCGGCAGGCAGGGCGGGATAATCCGCCTCCGCGTGCATCCGGAGACCCAGCGTGCGCATGGTCCGATCGAGGTTGAGCGTGGCGGGGCCGGCAATCTCGGACAGCCTGCCAGAAGCGGCGCGGCGCATGAGGTCCATCTGGAACAGCCTGTCGCGCGCATGTACGAAGCCGAGAGCGGCGGCAGCATCGGTGGCACTCGCGGCGTGGATGCGCGGGATGCCATCGGTGTCGAAGCCGATATCGACCGGCCCGGACAGGCCCGGGATGCGCGCCTGCTGCGAGCGCGGCGGCAAGGTGAGCCACAGCACGCCAGTGATGACGGCCGCCACGAGCAGCACGACGAAGCCAACCCACGACAGCAGACGGCGGAGACCGCGGATAACAGAACGCATGACGCCAAGGTGGCACGTCTGGTGCCTCCATGTTAGCGTTCTTGGTCCAAGAGCAGCCGACGCAATCAGGGGACGGCCATGACAGCATCACGCGGCGACGACAGCGGCTTCAATGCGCATCCGTCTGTGCGCGAACTGGACAAGATCACCAACACATCCGACACGCGCGATGTCCTGGCACACGCGTCGAAGAGCGCGCGCAAGCTGAACGACTACTTCATCGTCGACATCGACGCGCACGTCACCGAGACTGCGTTCTGGTCCGAAATCACCGACCGCATCGACAACGACTATCTGCGCCACGCAGCGCAATCGTTCAGGGAGCGAGGCGGCTCACCGCCGGGGCTGCTGAACGTGCAGCCCGGCATGCTGTATCAGGACATGTTCGGCCGCATCCCGCACGGGCAGCAGGCGGATGCGGTCATCGGCGAAGGCACGCATCGCCAGGTCGAGCTGACGCGCCGCGCGATGGATAGCATGGGCATCGACTATACGGTGGCGTTCCCGACGCCGATGCTGCTGCTCGGCATGCATCCTCAGGCAGAGGTGGAGGTGGCGCTGGGGCGCGCGTTCAATCGCTGGCTGATCGAGGAAATTCTGCCTCGGGAGCCGCGGCTCAAGGGTATGATGTATCTGCCGTTCAACGATCCCGATGCGTGTGTCGAGGTGGTCGAGGAATTCGCCGACGAACCGGGTGTCATAGGGTTCACCGTGGTATCGACCCGGTATCGGCCGGTGCATCACAACAGCTACATGCGTCTCTATGCCGCGTTGCAGGCGACGGGCAAGCCGCTGGCGTTTCACTCGGGCTTCCACTGGGGCGACGAGTCGATGAAGCAGGTGAACCGCTTCATCTCGATGCACGCGATCTCGTTCTGCTACTTTAATATGATCCACCTGACCAACTGGATCATCAACGGCATTCCCGAGCGGTTCCCCAATCTCAAGGTGATCTGGGTGGAGAGCGGCCTCGCGTGGCTGCCGTTCATGATGCAGCGGCTTGATTCCGAATACATGATGCGCTCGTCCGAGGCGCCGATGCTGCGGCGTCGGCCCAGCGAATATATCCGCGACATGTACTTCACCAGCCAGCCGCTGGAGACCAGCAATCTGAAGCTGACCCAGGCGACGATGGAGGCGGTCAACGCAGACACACAGTTGCTGTTCGCGTCGGACTGGCCGCACTGGGACTTCGATCTGCCGACCACGATCACCAACCTGCCATTCCTGTCCGAGCAGGCAAAGCGCAACATCCTGGGCCTGAACGCTGCGCGCCTGTTCGGCTTCGAGGTGCCGCCGAACAAGCTGGCGAAGGTACCGGAGCCCGAGCCGGCGCTCGCCAAGTGAGTGCGCCGCGACCGGCAGAGGAAATCGCCACGGCGTTCTGCGATGTGGTGACCGCGGCCTTGCAGTGCGGAGACCTCGACGCGATTCCGGATGCGACGCTCCGCCGTGTGCTGACGACGGCGGTCAAGGCCTATGCTGCAAAAGCGGAAGCGGCCGAGGGCGAATTCGCACCGTTCGAGAGCGGGGAGGTGACGGCGACCGAGACCGCTGTGGCCGTCTGCGCGATGATCCGTGCGGCGGAGTTGAATCCGTTCGATATCGCGATGTGGTTCGGGCGTCCGGTGACTCGGCTCTGATTGGAGGCGCACGATGACTGAGATCATGGTCGGCAGCAGCAGCGAACTGGCCGATGGCGACTACCGCATCGTTGCAGTGGGCGAGCTTGAGGTCGGAATCTTCCGACTTGGCGAACGGTTCGTCGCCTATGAGAACCGATGCCCGCACCATGGCGGCCCGGTGTGCCAGGGCAGGCTGTTCAACGGCGTCGAGGAAATCATCATGCCCGATCAAACGAGCCGCGGCCTGCGGTTCACGAAGGATCGGCATGTGGTGTGTCCCTGGCACGGGTATGAATTCAACCTCGACACCGGGCGACATCCCGGCGACCCGCGCGTGCGCCTGCGGCCGATACCGGTGCGCGTAGCAGACGACGGCATCTACATCGAAGCACCAGACTGACACGGCGGACCAGTAGCTTCGGCCGTCGCCGAAGCGGTTGCCTCACATTCATGCGGGGTGATGATCGCTGCTGACTGAACGGTGTCAGCAGCACGTCGTTAGCTATGGGACGCTTATCCACAGCGAACGACGAGACATCATGCGACACCTATCTCTCACAAACTCATTTGCCCAACGATCCAGCGCCGAATCCGGCAAGGGATTGCTCCTGGTCACCATGTGCCTGGCAGTTCTGCTCGCCCAGGTCGACACGTCCGTTGTCAACCTCGCGGTTCGCTCGATTGGAGCGACGCTCGATGCCAGCGTTGCTGGACTGCAGTGGGTGCTCGACGCCTACAACCTGACCTATGCGCTGCTGCTGCTCACAGGGGGATTGCTATCGGACCTGTACGGCCGGCGACGACTGTTCCTGCTCGGCTCGGCGATCTTCACCGGTGGTTCCGTCATATGCGCTGGAGCACCGGACATCGCGGTGCTGATCGGTGGTCGCGCGATAGCGGGTGCGGGAGCGGCACTGCTGTTGCCCGCCTCGCTGTCGATCATCCGCGTCGAATGGAGCGAGGAGCGAGCTCGCAATCGTGCTCTCGGCGTCTGGGGCGCCTGCAACGGACTCGCCTTTGTCGTTGGCCCAACAGTGGGCGGCGGACTGGTCGATGCGTTCGGGTGGCGCAGCGTGTTCCTGATCGCAGTGCCACTCGGTCTGGCAACGATCGGGTTGGCATTGCGCGCGGTGCCCGAATCGCGCGACCCGGGCGGGCGGCATCTTGACGTGCCAGGTCAGCTCTGTGGTGCCATCGCACTTGGCGGGCTTGCGCTTGCGGGCATCGATGCGGCACGCGACGCCAGAGTTGCGGTGGTCGCGTTGCTGACAGGAACCGTTGCCTGTCTGCTGTTCCGGCGCACCGAGCGGCGACGCGGCGCAGAGGCGATGGTGCCGCTCGATCTGTTTCGCAGCCGGCGCCTTGTCGGCGCACTGACGGCGACGTCGGTCATGACGTTCGGTATGTATGGCGTGCTGTTCCTGGTCCCGCTGGTCTTGCAGGCGAGCGGCGCATTGCCGGCGAGAACGGCCGGTCTCGCCCTGGTGCCGATGGCGGGCGTGTTCTTCGTCCTCTCCAATGCATCGGGACGCATTTCGGAAAGCCTCGGTGTCCGCAGCATGATCGGTGCTGGCACGGCGCTGATCGGCAGCGGCCTGCTGGTGATCGCGACCACGCAAGCAGGCGAACCGCTTTGGTTGGCCGAGGCCGGCCTCGTGCTGACGGGATGCGGCATGGGGCTCAACACGGGACCGCTCTTCGGCGTCGCGGTGGGCTCGGTTCCCGCCGCGCGTTCGGGCAGTGCCGCTTCGCTGATCAACGTCGCGCGCATGGTTGGCGCGACGCTTGGCGTGGCTGTCCTGGGCTCGGCATTCGCCATGGCAGGCGCGGGCGCGCCGGGACTGCGGGCGGCGATGCTATTCGGCGGCACCGTGCAGATCGTCGGCGCTTTCGCAGCCTGGCGCGCCTTGCGCTAGCGTCACCACGTCATGCGATCGGCGGCAGATCGACACGGACGGTGTCCGGGTAGCCGGCAACCGGCGGGAACCGCTTCAGGATCAGCGGGTCGTGGCCGGGAATGATATGGTCCGGTCCGTCGGCGAGGCTCTCCAGTATCTCAAAGCCCCTCAGCATGCGCGCCACATCGACCACGACCGGGAACGGCATGCGCTTGCGGATGTTGCCCCAGAGATGCGAGGCGTCGCCCGCGAGCACCACCCAGCCGCGCTCTGTGGGCACGCGGATCGACTGGATGCCGCCCGAATGCCCGCCGATCAGATGCAGCGTGATGCCGGGCGCGATCTCTGCCGTGCCGTCGTGGAAGCGCAGCCGATCGGCGTACAGCGCACGCACCGCGCTCTGCACATCGTCCACGTCGAACGGACGGCGCAGAAACGGCTGGCACATGCACGGGCCGGTGCAGTAGGCCATCTCGGACGCCTGCAGATGGAATGTGGCCTTCGGGAAGTACTCCATGCCGCCGGCGTGATCCCAGTGCATGTGCGTGAGCACGACATCCGGCGCTTCCGCAGGATCGACACCAGCCTGCAGCAGTGCCTCGGCTGGCGTGCGCAGCAGTTCGCGGCCACGGCGCTTCGCCGAAACCGGATTGAAGCCGGTGTCCATCACGATGGTGCGGCCGTTGCCGCGGATCGCGAAGACATAGAAGTCGAGCGGATCTGGCGCCGCGTGATCGTCCGGGATGATGTAGTTCTGGAATTGCAGGCGCCCGTCGAAGATGCCGTAGCGCAGTGCGAGGACCTCATAGGTGATGTCCGGTTTCAAGGCCATGTTCCGCTCCCCTCTTGTTCGTGGGAGCAGCGTGCGACCCGCGAGCCGAACCCGCAACAGCAGCGGCTGTCTGACATAAGCGAATGTCCCTGACGGCACGAAACGACGAAGCAATAAGAACTGTCAGAGCCGCGCCTTGCCCCGCCCCTCTCGTCATTCCCGCCTTGCACGGGAATGACGGATGGAGCTTGGCACCAACTGCGGACCCGAGCTAACCAGGCCCCACAAGCAGCTGGCGAGTTGCAGCGCGAACAATGTCGGCGAGCCCGTCCGGAGCGATCACCTCCAAAGCCTGCGACGCCTTGAACCATCGGGTTTCGCGTTCGAACTTCTCGGGCCACTTGCGGAGCTGCCGCTCGACTGCAAACAGGAACACCGATACCTCGCAGATCGTCGCCCGGCGTGACTTCCTGTTCTTCTCGTAGCGATAGGCACCGATGGGCTCGTCGCTGACGACGGAACCGACAAGCCCGGCCTCTTCGTACGCTTCTCGCGCGGCCGTGGCGGAGGCTGTCAGGTTTCGGATGGGCCACCCCTTCGGAATGACCCAGTCCCGGCGCCCTCTTGTGGTCACGAGCAGGACCCTGATCGCCCCTTTGTCGGTGATCGCGAATGGCAGGGCGCCGTATTGGTAGAGGATTACGGGGTCGGCTGCAGACATCTCGTGCTTTGGGTCGTCCATCGTCCCCAGAGCACACTCATCCGCGCCGGTGCAACCCCTCACCTTCCCTGTTGGGACGATGTAATCCCGTTGCAACACTCAACCTTGGATCTGATCTGCGATCTTCGTCCGTCCATTCGACGCGAACGATGTGCACGAGACCGGTACGGTCGGGGGCCGCCGCACCATCTCGCAGTGGCGCCAGCCATTCGTCACTCGACACTGGCCCCACCGCCGGGAGCCAGTCGTGTTCAGGCTGGAACCAGATGCCATAAATGATCTGCTGCGGCGTCACTGGGAACGCCCCACGAGCGTGCGCAGACAGCAGCACGGCCTCCGCCCGCTCGAACATCGTGTGCTCGACCTCATCCGGCAGCCAGTGGTCGCATCCGGCGGCGCAGTTGAACAGTGCCCCCGCCATTTTAAGATCGTCCCGAAGTTCCAGCCACCACTCGTGGACGAACAGCAGCCGCGGCGGGCCGGCGGGGTGGTTCGTCATGTCGCGCCCTCCCAATCTCGGGTTGACGTCCAACGGCATCTGACCAGATCGGTAATGCCGAAGGGTCAACAGTTGGTAAATTCGCCCGCCTCGAATGTGACGCCGGAACCACTGGCACTCTCGGGTGGGGAGTGCTAGGCAGTGGGCCCGCGCAGCCCAGGCGGGGTCGCGCAACGGTTGGCGAACCCAAACAAGCCAGTATCCAATCTCAAGCAGGAGGGACCACAATGAAGTTCCGTCCGCTACACGACCGGGTCGTAGTTCGTCGGTTGGAAGCCGAAGAGAAAACCGCCGGGGGCATCATCATCCCCGACACCGCCCAGGAGAAACCGATGGAGGGCGAGGTCATCGCCGTTGGGCCAGGCGCCCGCGACGAGGCCGGCAAGCTTGTTCCGCTCGACGTCAAGGAAGGTAACCGCATCCTGTTCGGCAAGTGGTCCGGCACCGAGGTGAAGCTCGATGGCGAGGAACTTCTGATCATGAAGGAGTTGGACATCATGGGCATCATCGAAGGCCAGCCCGCAGCGAAGCGGAAGGCCGCTTGATCCGGCCGCGCCAGGCCATCAATCACCAGATTGAAGACAGGAAGGAATCTGATCCATGGCAGCCAAGGACGTAAGGTTCGGCGGTGATGCGCGTCAGCGCATGCTGCACGGTGTCGACATTCTCGCCGACGCCGTGAAGGTCACACTTGGGCCGAAAGGCCGCAACGTGGTGCTCGACAAGAGCTTTGGTGCGCCTCGCATCACGAAGGATGGCGTGACCGTCGCCAAAGAAATCGAACTGCAGGACAAGTTCGAGAACATGGGCGCCCAGATGGTGCGCGAGGTCGCCTCCAAGACCAGCGACATCGCGGGTGATGGCACGACCACTGCGACCGTTCTCGCCCAGGCGATCGTGCGTGAGGGTTCGAAGGCGGTGGCCGCTGGAATGAACCCGATGGACCTCAAGCGCGGCATCGATCGCGCGGTGAGTGCCGTCGTCGATGAACTGAAGAAGCGGACGAAGAAGATCACGACGCCTGGCGAGACCGCGCAGGTCGGCGCGATCGCCGCGAATGGCGAAACCGAGATCGGCAAGATGATCTCCGAGGCAATGCAGAAGGTCGGCAACGAGGGTGTCATCACGGTCGAGGAGGCCAAGGGCATCCAGACCGAGCTCGACGTCGTCGAGGGCATGCAGTTCGACCGCGGCTATGTCTCGCCCTACTTCATCACCAACGCCGAGAAGATGGTGGCCGAGCTGGCCGATCCGTACATCCTGATCCACGAAAAGAAACTGTCGGGTCTACAGCCGATGCTGCCGCTGCTGGAGAGCATCGTGCAGTCCGGCAAGCCGCTGCTGATCGTCGCCGAGGACGTGGAGGGCGAGGCACTTGCCACGCTGGTGGTGAACAAGCTGCGCGGCGGCCTGAAGGTCGCGGCGGTGAAGGCACCTGGCTTCGGCGATCGCCGCAAGGCGATGCTTGAGGACATCGCGACCCTCACCGGCGGCCAGGTCATCAGCGAGGACCTCGGCATCAAGCTCGAGAACGTCAAGCTGAACGATCTCGGCAAGGCGAAGCGGGTGCTCATCGAGAAGGAGAACACCACGATCGTCGAGGGCGCCGGCAAGAAGAACGACATCGTCGCGCGCTGCAACCAGATCCGTGCGCAGGTCGAGGAGACGACCTCGGACTACGACCGCGAGAAGCTGCAGGAGCGCCTGGCGAAGCTGGCGGGCGGCGTCGCGGTAATCCGCGTCGGCGGCTCGACCGAGGTCGAGGTGAAGGAGCGCAAGGACCGCGTCGATGACGCGCTGCACGCGACCCGTGCGGCGGTCGAGGAAGGCATCGTTGCGGGCGGCGGCGTGCCATTGGCGCGTGCATCGCTTGTCCTGTCGAAGCTGAAGGCGGACAACGACGACCAACGCTTCGGTATCGAGATCGTGCGCAAGGCGATCCAGACGCCACTGCGCCAGATCGCCGAGAACGCCGGCGAGGATGGTGCGGTGATTGCTGGCAAGATCCTCGATCGCGACGAGTACAACTGGGGTTACGATGCGCAGACCGGCGAGTTCAAGGACCTCGTCAAGGCTGGCATCGTCGATCCGACCAAGGTTGTACGCACTGCACTACAGGATGCGGCCTCGGTTGCCGGCCTGCTGGTGACCACCGAGGCGATGGTTGCCGAGAGGCCCGAGAGGAAGGGCCCAGCGATGCCCCCGGGTGGTGGTGGCATGGGAGGTATGGGCGGCATGGGCGACATGGATTTCTGAGCCGACTTCATCGCTGAGAATGGGCCGGCCGGCCCATTCCAGCGTCGCGGTCACACCATCGCTCGTGCATCCTCCAGAATTATATCGGCTGCCTTCTCGCCGATCATGATAGACGGCGCATTGGTATTGCCCGCCGGCACGGTTGGCATGATCGACGCGTCCGCCACCCGCAGTCGGCCAACTCCATGAACGCGCAGGCGCGGATCGACCACTGTGTCGCCTTCGGGACCCATCCGGCACGTGCCGACGGGATGCAGATTGGACGTGGCGTTCATGCGGATGTTCGCCTCGAACTCGGCATCTGTGTTCACCGCGCAACCCGGCAGGAGTTCCTCGGCGACATAGGGCGCCAGCGCCGGCTGCTGGGTGAATTTGCGCGCCAGACGCATGCCCGCGGTGAGCGCCTGCAGATCCGATTGCGTCTCCAGGAAGTTGAACCGGATGGCAGGCGGCGCGAGCGGATCAGGGTTCCTGATGTGCACGCTGCCACGGCTGTCCGGACGCAGATGCACTGCGCTCAGGCTGAAGCCGGGAAATGGATGCGCCACCGCGCCTCGTGCGTCGCGTGACGCGTAGCTCCAGGGCGTGAAGTTGAACTGAAGGTCGGGCCGCTCCAGGCGAGGATCGCTGCGCGCGAACGCACCCGCGGTGACGCCATTCGCCGCCAGCGGCCCCGAGCGAAACAGCATGTATTGCGCCATCGCCATCACCTTGCGCGGCATACTGTTGGCGAGCTCGTTCATCGTGATCGGCCTGGTGCAGCGGAACGCCAGCCGGACGTAGAAGTGGTCCTGCAGATGCTTGCCGACCGCCGGCATGTCATGGATCACCGGGATGCCCGTCTCCTGCAACAACGCCCCAGGTCCGATGCCGGACAGTTGCAGCAGTTGCGGCGAGTTGAAGACTCCACCGCTGACGATCACCTCGCCGCTCGCACGCGCGGTGCGCGTCACCCCGCCGCTGACATAGGTGACGCCGGCGGCACGGCCGTCCTCGATAAGGATCCGCGTGGCGTGCGCGTTCGGGCGCACCACAAGGTTGCTGCGGTTGCGCGCGGGACGCAGATAGGCAGTGGCGGTGCTCCAGCGGCGACGCCTCCCTGTCGTGCTCTGAAAATACCCGGCGCCTTCCTGCCGTCCGTCATTGAAGTCTTCGATCAGCGGAAGACCGGCCTGGACCGCAGCCTCCACCACGCGATCCGCGAGTTCCGATCGGTACGGCTGATCGGAAACGTGCAGCGGTCCGCCGACGCCATGGAACTCGTTGGCGCCACGTTCCTGGTGTTCGGCCTTCCTGAAGTAGGGCAGCACGCTGTCCCAGTCCCAGCCAGTGCAGCCGCGCTGCCGCCACTCGTCATAGTCGGCGGAGTTGCCGCGCATGTACACCATGCCGTTGATCGAACTTGTGCCGCCGAGGACCTTGCCGCGTGGCTGATACAGGGTGCGACCGCCAAGCTGCGCCTCAGGTTCGCTCTCGTACATCCAGTTGACGCGCGGATCGGCATAGACCTGGGAGAAGCCCATCGGGATGTGGATCCACGGATTGCGGTCTTTGCCGCCGGCTTCCAGCAGCAGCACACGATATCGTCCCGATTCGCTTAGCCGCGCCGCCACGGCGCAGCCGGCCGAACCGGCGCCGGTCACAATGTAGTCGAAGCTCTCCTCGTCCACCGCCATCGTTTCCCCCCGGAATGCTTGACATTCTGATACGCCTCATACGCGGAGGGAGCCAGCACGGGCCAGCAGGCTGCGCTGAGTGACAGACGATTTGGGCAGGTGGAGGACTCGCTGGGCCTGTGACGTGACGAGGGCGATGTCAAAATACGGATCGTGGTCACGGCAGAATTGGGCAAGGCCATTGCCTACAAGCTCATCGAACGCCGCAAGACAAAGCGCAGGAGCCGCCGGGAATGATTTGTGGCTGAAGCTGGCGAGGATGCGCTCATACTGCGCGCGGTTGAGCGAATATGCGTAGGCCACGACGGCGTCCATGGAAGCGCGCACTCGCCATCGGTCGACATCCGCTGCCAGCACGGGCCACGAACCGCGTGGCAAGGACTCTCGCCAGGCTTCACCGAACTGCTCCTGCCAGAGCGGCGCGAAGCCCCGGTGGTTGCAGCACAGGCGGAGGCTGCCGTGAGCCAGAAGGCGTTCGGCGGTAGGCTCCAGTTGCGGTGCCGGCAGTTCGGACAGGATGTACAGACTGACATGGATGGCCGCCTTCTGGCGCACCAGCCAGTCGAACGCGAAGCTGTTCATGACACCGACCAGCAGGAGCGCCGCAGCATTGGGCCGGCGAGCTGGCTTGCGCTCGACACTGATGGTGTGACCGCACAGTACGCCGGGCGGCAGGAGTGTCGCAATCGCAGTCCGTTCATCGGTCGATCTGGCAATCTCGCGGCAGGCCGCGCGGTAGTAGAGCGCGCTCTCGATGGACATGGGCTTGTCGGCCAACACGGCCAAGCTGATCGCGTATCGCGGCAACGTCTCCCGACGGTCGCTGAACTGGTGTAACGTTTTGCCTTCATGCAGCAACAGGTAGCCGCGCCTGGGAACTTTATCGACCGCGCCCGGGCTGATCAGCCGCCGATCCGATCGCGGCGCACTTCGCAACAATGTAAAGCGGCTGGCGTCATCGCTCATATGGATTTCGCGGCTTAGCACGATGCCGGCGTCATCCATCCACTGTCCAAGACGCCGAGAGGCAAGGAACATTCGTCGCGCCAGCGCCAAGTCTGCAGGATCACGCAACTCCAACAATGTCGCATAGGCGCCACCGGATGCCGCGATGAAGTCGCGATCGTAAACCAGCCACCGGTGCTCTTCCTCGAGTTCCTGAAAGTCGGTCAGATAGAAGCCGCAACGCAAGCTGCGTGTTGGTCCTGGCCGCCGCGCCACAACCATGGCGAATTTGTACCTGCCGTGAATATCAAACAGACCCTTGCGGTTTTCGAACGACAGGCATTTCTCAATCCGTGTGTGATCCAGATAAAGCTTGCGAATGCCTGTCGCACCCTCATTAGCGTGGAACGCCGATGGGACAACCATGCCGATAGCGCCATCACCGCTCGGTAACTGAACCATGCGTTCGGCGAACACGCGGTAGAGGTCAGCTTTCCGCCCATGACCGTGCCATGCCCACCGATTTGCTGATGGTGATAGAGCCTGTCCACCAGACGCTGCCGACGCGCAAACACCGCCTGATAGTCGTGCCAGACATCCGCCACCCCTGGGTCGGCAAGCAGCCGATCACGGACTGCATGTGCCTCATTGCGACCTGCCGCATCCAGAATGGCCAAATCAAAACCGGCGAGGAATTCCGCTGTATTTGGTTGCATGACGTCCCAGGGAGGATTGCTCAACACAGCATTGAAGCCACCGCCCTGGACCTGACCAGCGCCGTCTGGGTGGAAAATCTCTG
>CAWBST010000006.1:0-28617 GCA_963791495.1 uncultured Alphaproteobacteria bacterium | reverse complement strand
CATCGACATGGTGGTGGCGAGCGTGCTGATGAGCCTTGGCATGATGATGCTGCCGCCGAGCGTGGTGTCGCTGCCGTTCAAGCTGATCTTCTTTGTCATGGTCGATGGCTGGCGGCTCGTGTCGGGGAGCCTGGTGCAGAGTTTCAACGGGACGGGGCCGTGACGCTTGTCGCGCATCGCTGGCTCGACTAAGTGTCATGAAGGCTCGCGAGGTGATCGCGGCGCTGAAGGCCGCAGGGTGGTTCGAGATGCGGACGTCAGGCTCGCATCAGCAATTCCGCCATCCTGCCAGACCGGGCGTCGTGACTGTTCCGCTGCATGGCAGCAGAGACCTCAAGATCGGTACCTTGATCTCAATCGAGCGCCAGAGCGGCGTGATGTTGAGACGGAGATGACATGGCTCACTGGGAATTTCCCGCAATGGTTATCCAGGATCCGGCCGACACACCGGATGATGGCTTCGACGTGGTGTTCCCGGATTTCCCAGGTTGCGTCAGCAGCGGGGTCTCGCTGCATGAGGCGGCAAGCGCCGCCGCGGAAGCACTGTCACTGCATGTTCGGGCGATGATGGCGGCTGGCGAGGTCATTCCCAGTCCAAGCGATCACGGTCGCATTCCCGAATGGCTCGAGGGCCAGGCAGTCAAAGTCGTCGCGCAGATCATGGTGCCGGCGGACATACCCGCACTTGCCCAGCCGGACTAGACTATAGAGCCTCAGCCGCCATCTAATGCCACTCGGATGCGCCGGTCATAATCGTCCGCCAGCGCGCGCAGCGCGGTTGCGCAGTCTCCATTGAAGGCTGGACCGTGCATCAGCGCGAGCGTCCTTGGCGAGAGCGTTGCGAGGCGGCGGATCGTGCGCCTTGTGCTTGGATGCAGACTGGAGAATCGGAACAGGTCCTCGGCCGCGAGTGCCGGTCCCACGATGTCACTGCTGGTGATTGCTGGCGCGTTGCCAGCCTGCGTGAACAGGTCGCCGCACAGCAAGGTGCCGGTGCTCTCTTCGTACAATACGCCGGCCTCCCATCCGTGTGGGATATGCGGTGTATCGATATAGCGGACGCGTCTGCCGTCGCCGAGATCTATCACCTCACCATCGGCGAGCGCACGTGGCGGACGGTCTGCCATGTCGTTGAGCGTCACGCGGCAGGCCGTCTGCCCGTGTGCGACCTGCGCGTGCGGAGCGGCGGTCAGAAACTCGTTCATCGCGCCGCATTCGTCCGACTCGTAGTGGCCGAACGTGATCCAGCGCAGGCGTTCAGGGGGTAACAGCCGGGCGATCGCAGCAGAGACACCAGGGAACATGCTGCGCTTGCCGGTATGAAACAGCAGCGGCTCGTCGCCCAGGATGAGGAACACGTTGTAGGTCAGGCCGGCGGGTGGGGCGACTTGCGGCGCGTATGTCGAAAGCCGGTAGATGCCATCGGCGATCTCGTCGACGGTGGTGTGCATGAGGCGATCCTTCCGCTGCCGCTCAGCAGCGCTTGTCAGAAGGCTGTGCTCGCGCGTTCACACCAGGCCATAGACCGCCGTTTCGAAATCCGCGAACAGGCGCACGGCCTTCTCGTCGAAGAACGGCAATATCTGCGTCGCATAGACGCCGGTCACCTGTTTCACCGGATCGATCCAGTAGTATGAGTTGGCGAGTCCTGCCCAGGCGAGCGATCCAGCCGAACGGCCGGTTGGCAACGGCTGCGGGTTGATGAGGAAGGTCAGCCCCCACTGCATGCCGTCGATGAAATCGACATCGTTGGACAAAGGCGGAGCAGCCGTCTTCAAAGGGCGGCAAAGCTGATCGGACATCGCATGCGCCGACATCGTCGCCACGGTTTCGCGTGCCAGCACGCGCGCGCCGTCGAGCGTTCCGCCGTTAAGGATCATACGCGTGAAGCGCAGATAGTCGCCGGCCGTCGAATAGAGGCCCCCGCCGCCCATTTCGAACTCAGGGTCCTGCGGCAGCTCCGTGTCGGTGGCGACGAAACCCTCCGGCGTGCGGTTATGCACCTTGGCCAGCCGCTGCCGTTGCGCGGGCCCGATCTTGAATCCGGTGTCATTCATGCGCAGGGGCTGCAGGAGGTTCTGTTGCATATACTTGCCGAGGCGCTGCCCGCTGACGGCCTCGACGGCCTTGCCGGCCCAGTCGATGCCGATCCCGTAGTCCCATCGCTCTCCTGGATCGAACAGCAGTGGGATCGACAGCGCGGCATTGGTGCAGGAGATGATCCCTGGCGTGCCCGAGGTCTCCAGATAGCGGGCCATCTCCGGGTTCCAGATGTCGTAGACGAAGCCGGACGTGTGGGTGAGCAGATGGCGTAGGGTTATCGGCCTCTTGGCTGGCCGCAGCCGGGGCGAACCGTCGGGAGCGAAGCCCTCGAGCACCTGCACCTTGCCCAGTTCCGGCAGCACGGTTGCGATCGGTCCGTCGAGCGAGAGCCTGCCCTGCTCCACAAGCTGCATGGCGCAGGCGCCGGTCACGGCCTTTGTCATCGAGGCGATCCAGACGACGGTGTCCACTGTCATCGGCGTGCCGGATGAAATGTCACGCACGCCGAAGCCGCCTTCGAAGATCGGCCCGTCGGCGGTTGCGGCCGCGACGACGACACCCGGAACATCGCCCGCGTCTGTCGCCCGCTTGAGCAACTCGGACACCGCCTGCGTGCTTGCCATGGATCGCCTCCCCGCGTCAGTCGGTTGGTAGGCTAGATCTCATCCAGCCATCGCTCAGCGTAACACCGCGTGCCTTGCGGGTCAGTAGCGCTTGTACGGCAGGAACTTCCCCGACATGGTGATCTTCACCCGGTCGCCCTTCTGGTCGGGCTGGCGTTCCAGGCTCATGTCGAAATCGATGGCACTCATGATGCCGTCGCCGAACTCCTCCTGGATCAACTCCTTCCAGGTCGTGCCGTACACCATGATCAGCTCGTAGAACCGATAGATCAGCGGGTCGGTCGGCACGGCGCTTGGCAGTGATCCGCGATACGGTATTGCCTGCAAAAGCGCCACTTCCTCGTCGTCCAGCCCGAACAGCGCGCCGGCCTTCGCCGCGGTCTCCGCCGTCATCGACATCTGCCCGAGGCAGGCGGCACAGGTCCAGGTCGGCGAATAGCCCAGCGGGTCGGCGATTTCCGTCCAGCTCAGCTTGCGCTGCTGCTTGATCGCCAGGATCTTGTGACCGAGCGCGGTCTTGGCATCGTTCATTGCATCCTCCATCCGACATGGTTTGTGATCTGACCTAGCAATCGCTGCGCCACGCTGGACCCGACCGCCGGCCAAACCTAGGCTCCCGCCGAGGGAGGCACTGCCATGGAACCGAACCTCGTCACCTATTCGCCGATCCTGCATCGCCCGCCTCTGCGCTGGCCGAACGGCGCGCGCGTCGCCGTCTGGGTGGTGCCGAACATCGAGCACTACGAGTACCTGCCGAAGTTCGTCCGGACGCGCGACCCTTGGCCCCGGTCGCCGCATCCCGATGTGCTGGGATACTCGCAGCGCGACTACGGCAATCGCGTCGGGCTGTGGCGGCTGTTCGAGGTCACCGATGCGCTGGGCATCCGCTGCACCGTCAGCCTCAACATGGCGGTGCTCGAGCATTTCCCGGAAATCCTCGGCGCGATGGAGTCGCGCGGTTGGGAGTACATGTCGCACGGCATCTACAACACGCGCTATCACCTGGATTTCTCGCGTGACGAGGAACGCGCGGCGATGGAAGAGAGCAAGGACATCCACCAGCGACTGACCGGTCGTCGCCTGCGCGGCTGGTTCAGTCCGGCGATCACCAACACGCTGGATACGTTCGAGCTCGCGGCCGAGTGCGGCTACGACTACACGGCTGATCTGTACCACGACGATCAGCCGTTCCCGCTGAATGTGAAAGTGGGAAAGCTGATCTCCATGCCGTATTCGGTGGACATCAACGACGTGATCCTACACCGGCGTGGTCTGGAGGCCGACGATTTCGCCCGGCAGATCCGCGACTATTTTGACACGCTTTACGAGGAAGGTGCCGAACAGGGTCGCGTCATGTGCATTGCGCTGCATCCCTACTGGGTCGGTCAGCCGCATCGCATCCGCGTGTTTCGCCGCGCGATGGAGTATATCCTGTCGCACCCCGGCGTCTGGCTGACCACCGCCGGCGAGATCACCGACTGGTTCAACACGCATCACCTGCCACTGATCGAATCGTACCTTGCTGCGCGGGAGGCGGCCAATGGCTGAACCGATAAACACCCCGCCGGTCGGCGAGCAGCGCCGGCCTGGCATGGACCATCGGCACCATGCGTACCGCACGCTGACCGAGGCTCCGCGCTTCGCCTGGCCGGACGCTGCGCGCATCGCGTTCACGGTGACGCTGATGCTGGACTACTGGGAGGTGAACCCGCCGAACGATGCAAACCAGGACCCGCGCGTCGTATCGCCGCTGGGAAAGTTCTTTCCCGATTGGCTGACCTGGAGTCAGCGCGAATACGGCGCACGCGTCGGCATCTTCCGCGTGCTCGATGTGCTGGATCGGTTCGGTGTGACGCCGAGTGTGGCATTGGGCTCGGCGGCGGCGAAGCGGTACCCGGAACTGGTCGACGAACTAGCACGACGCAATGCCTGCTTCCTCGCACATGGCAGCTACGCGACGCGGCGCATCAGCAGTCGGATGAGCGAAGAGGAGGAACGCGCCTACATCGTCGAAAGCCGCGATGCGGTGCGCGCCGCGACGGGCGAGACGCCACTCGGCTGGTGCGGTCAGGACTTCAACGAATCGGATCGCACGCTGGCGCTGCTGATCGAGGCAGGCTTCGCCTATACCACCGACTGGGCGAGCGACGATCGGCCGTTTCTGCTCGGACGCAGCCTGGTCGCGTTGCCGCCACAGCCCGAGTGGAACGACCTCGAGTGCATGTGGCTGCGCCGCGTGCCGCCGCCGGTGTGGGCGGACAACATCGCCGAGGCGTTCGCATTCTTGCATGACGAGGGCGGTGCGTCGTTCAACCTGACGCTGCATCCATGGATCGCCGGGCAGGCGCATCGCATCCGCTGGCTGCGCGAGGCTCTGTCGCGCACGCTCGGCCGCGGACACGTCTGGCGCGCCACCACCGATCAGGTGGCACGCGTGGCGCGGGAGCAGCTGTGATTGCATGCAAACGCGTCGCATTCATATTGTTGGAGCATCGGGCGCCGGCGTGACCACGCTCGGCCGCGCGGTGGCCGATGCGCTGGCGATACCGCATCACGACACCGACGACTTCTACTGGTTGCCCACCGACCCGCCGTACAGCCAGACACGCGATATCGCTGATCGGCTCCGGCTCATGCACGAGATGTTCATCGCCCGGCCGGATTGGGTGCTCAGTGGCTCGCTGGACGAGTGGGGTGGTCCGGTGCTCGCGCTGTTCGATCTCGTGGCGTTTCTCTATGTGCCAACCGAAATCCGCCTGCATCGGCTGCGCGATCGCGAATTGCGTCGCGGCTCGATGGACGAGGACTTTCTCGAATGGGCTGCGCACTATGACGACGGCACGCGCGAGGGACGCAACCTGCCGCGTCATGAGGCGTGGCTGAAGACGCTGCATTGCCCGGTGCTGCGGCTCGATGGCACGCTGCCGGTTGCTGAACTGGTCAAGCAGGTGATTGCCGCCATATGAACGAAATCGAAGCAGCGCGCCGTTGGTTCGCCGGCGAGTTGCGGCATGTCGCCCACGTGCGCTCGCCTGCCATCGTCGAGGCATTCGCCACGGTGCCGCGCGAGCATTTCGCAGGACCGGGACCGTGGCGGCTGCTGAGCCCCGCGTACCTGCGCGAATACTGGACGACGGAGGATGCCGATCCACGTCACCTCTACCACGACGTACTGATCGCAATCGACGAAGCACGCGGACTCAACAACGGCCAGCCGAGCCTGTGGGCATTCGCCTACGACCAGCTCGGTATCGCCGCGGGCGAGCACGTGATCCATGTTGGCATCGGCACCGGCTACTACAGCGCGATCCTTGCGCACATCGTCGGCCGTAATGGGATGGTCACCGCTGTGGAGATCGATGCGGCGCTCGCCGAGCGGGCGCGTGCGAACCTTGCGGACGACTGGCCGCAAGCGAATGTCGTGGTGGCGAATGGCTTCGATTTCCGTCCGGAGCGACCGGCCGATGTCATAATCGTCAACGCCGGCGTGACGCATCTGTCAGCGGCGTGGCTCGAACTCGCTGGCCACGGACAACGGGCGCCTGCTCGTGCCGATGACTGGCGAGGAACGGTTCGGTGCATTCGTACTCGTGTGGCGCCAGAGAGAGTCGCCTAATCGCTACGCTGCCCGTCATGTGTGTCGCGTCGGCATGATCGACTGCATCGGCGGACGCGATCCGGGCGCGGAAGCGAAATTGCTGCGGGCACTGCGACAGTCGAGGTTCGAGCCGCCGATTCGCTCGCTGCGGCGTCCACCGGAGGAACCGGACGAGACGTGTTGGCTGGCGGGAGATGGCTGGTGGCTGTCGACCGCTTCACCGTAAGGATCAACAATGCTGCAGCTGCGACCGAACTGCGAGTATTGCGACAAGGATCTGCCGCCGAATGCGACTGACGCCCGCATCTGCAGCTACGAGTGCACGTTCTGCGAGGATTGTGTGGAGACGGTGCTGTTCAATGTCTGTCCCAACTGCGGCGGCGGCTTCGTGCCGCGGCCGATCCGACCGGTAACCGAACGTCGGCCCGGCGTGTGTCTCGGAAAGCATCCGGCCTCGACGCAGCGGGTCCACCTGAAATGGGATCGCGCCGGGCTCGAGGCGTTTGTGGCGACGGTGCGTGGTGTCGGACCGGAGGAGCGCTGAGGAGCCGAGTCCCTAGGCCTAGGCCGGCTCTCACGCTTCCGTGCGATGCGACGTGCATCCTATCGATTTGCCGCGCTTCGACGTGCGCCGTTCAGGTCCAGACGCAGGCCACAAGGACAGCGGAGAACTGCCGAGGGCCATAGAGAAACCGTCCTTTGCGCTCTGCGAGGAGCGCGATGTCAAACTCCGCGGCCCTCGGCGGTTCTCCGCTGTCCTCCGCGCAAAGTTGACAAACTGTCGCCATCCGCTCCGTTCGCACCCGATCTGCGTCGCGCTCTATCCGGCCACCACCTTCGCCACTTCCGCCGGCGACTGCCGCACCAGCGCATCATACTCGTGCAGAAGCGTCTCGGTGATCCGCGTCGGCGTATAGCGGTGCCCGGCGATCTCGCGCACCGGCGTCACCTCGGCCGCCGTGCCGGCGAGGAACACCTCGGTTGCCCGGCCAATTTCGGAGAACTCGATCGAGCGCTCCACCACCTTCATCTGCTGGCGCCGCGCGAAACTCATCACCGATCGCCGCGTGATGCCGTCAAGGAAGCAGTCCGGTGTCGGCGTATGCAGTTCGCCGTCCATGACAAAGAAGATGTTCGCACTCGTCGTCTCCGCCACGCGCCCGCGCCAGTCGAGCATCAGCGCATCGGCATAGCCCTCCTGCTCGGCGCGGTGCTTCGACAGCGTGCCGATCATGTAAAGGCCGGTGGCCTTCGACGCGGTCGGCGCGGTCTCCGGCGAAGGGCGCTTCCACTCGGCCATCCCCATTCGGATGCCCGTCATCCGGTCGTCGCCGAAGTAGCTGGGCCACGGCCATGCAGCGATCGCGAGGTGGATCTTCGTATGCTGCGCCGCCACCGCCAGCATCTCGCTGCCGCGCCAGGCGATCGGCCGCAGATAGGCATCTGTGAGCCCGTTCGCCGCCAGCACCTCGTTGCACCCAGCGTCGATCTGTTCGGCTGAGAACGGGATCTCGAACCCCAGGATGCGCGCCGAATTGATCAGCCGATCGGTGTGGCCGCGCAGCCGGAAGACGTTCCCGGCATACGCCCGTTCGCCTTCGAACACGGCGCTGGCATAGTGCAGCCCATGTGTCAGGACATGCAGCTTGGCGTCGCGCCAGGGAACGAGGGCACCGTCCCACCAGATCCAGCCATCTCGATCGTCGAAAGGAACCAGCTCCATGGCAGCGTTCTCCGCAATAATGTTTCGCAAGATCGGCCGAACGTATGATAGTTCCGCCGATAAGTCAACAGAGCTGACGTAATTTTCGCCCGGCCGAAGGAATGCCTGCCATGCCCGAATTGAAGGTCGATCCAGCCGAGACCGACCTGCGCATGGCGCAGGACCTGCTGTTCTTCGCCTATCGCGACTTCACCAACGCCGCCGATGTGGCGCTGGAGGAGCTTGGTCTCGGCCGCGCGCATCATCGCGCCCTGCACTTCATTGGCCGCAATCCCGGCATAACCGTGTCCGATCTTCTCCTCATCCTGCGCATCACCAAGCAGTCGCTCGCGCGGGTGCTGGGCGCGCTGATGCAGCAGGGCTATGTCGCTCAGTCGCCCGGCAGCACCGACCGGCGCCAGCGCCTGCTGAAGCTGACCGCTTCGGGTGCGGCGCTGGAGCGGCGGCTGTTCGAGCGACAGCAGGAACGCCTGCGGCCGGCGTATCGTGGGGCCGGGGTCGCGGCGGTGGATGGTTTTCGCCGCGTTTTGCGCGGCATCATGGACGACGCCGCGCGTGCCTATGTCGACGCGCACCATGCGAGGGGAGACTGATGTCGGAGGACGCCCACATCCTGGTGGTCGATGACGATGCGCGGTTGCGGGCGTTGCTGTCGCGGTACCTGGCCGGTGAAGGCTTCCGCGTCACCACGGCCGAGACGGCGACCGAGGCGCGCGACAAGCTGCGCTTCATGCATCCGGACATGCTGGTGCTGGACGTCATGATGCCAGGCGAGAGTGGGCTAACTTTGACTGAATCGCTGCGTCGCGACCAGAACAGCGAGGTGCCGGTGTTGCTGTTGACTGCGCGCGGCACGCCGGAGGATCGCATCGCCGGGTTCGAGGCGGGAGCCGATGATTATCTCGGCAAGCCGTTCGAGCCGCGCGAGCTGGTACTGCGCATCCGGGCGTTGCTGCGTCGCGCGCCCTCGCCGGTGCCGGAGCCGCCGCAGGGTCCGGTGCAGGTCGGCTCACTGGTGTTCGATGTCGAGCGCAGCGAACTGAGCGGACCGGACGGGGTGGTGCGGCTGACCGGCGGCGAGGCCGCGCTGCTGACCGCTCTCGCGCGCAAGCCGAACGAGGTGCTGTCGCGCGAGGATATCGTGGCGGCCGTGGGCATGGATGAGGCCGGCGAGCGGGCGATCGACGTGCAGGTGACACGACTGCGTCGCAAGATCGAGGCCGATCCGCGCGAGCCGCGCTTCCTGCACACGGTGCGGGGGCGGGGCTACGTACTGAAGCCCGGTGTGTAGCCACCTCTGCCACGCGGGAGGAGAGGTGTAGTAGAGTCGCAACGCGCCATGCCTGATATCCAGCCCACACGGATCGTCAATCGCGGTATCCGCAAGGTGCTGCCGCGTTCACTGCTCGGGCGCAGCCTGCTGATGATCCTGCTCCCGCTGGTGCTTTTGCAGGCGGTGGCGCTGCAGATGTTCTACGGCAGCCATCTCGACCTGGTCTCGCGCCGCCTGTCGAGTGCCATCGTGGGCGAGATCGCCTATACGCTGGAGTTGCTGCGCCGGTATCCGGACGAAGCCGATCGCGCGTGGATTCTGCGCCGCGCCGGCCTCGAATTCGATCTGGCCATGACCATCGAGGACGGCGCCGTGCTGCCCAATGAGCGGCGGATCAACATCCTTGGCCCGATGGACGATGACCTTGCTAAGGCGCTGCGCGAGAGGTTCGGCACGAGGTTCGTCGCCGACTGGACCTCGGACAGCCACCGCGTGCTGATCCGCCTGCAGCTCCCGGAAGGCGTGTTGCAGGTAGACGCACCACGCAAGCGGCTTTATGCCGGCACGATCTACATCTTTGTGCTCTGGATCGTCGGCATGGCGATGCTGCTGTTCTTCATTGCCGCACTGTTCATGCGCAACCAGGTGCGCGCGATCCGGCGCCTGGCGACGGCTGCCGAGGCGTTCGGCATGGGACGTGATATCGGGCCGATCCGGCCGGAGGGCGCCACTGAGGTGCGGCAGGCCGCGACCGCGTTCAACCGGATGCAGGAGCGCGTGCGCCGCTTCCTGGTGCAGCGGACCGAAATGCTGGCCGGCGTCTCGCATGATCTGCGTACACCGCTGACGCGGCTTCGGCTCGCGCTCGCCATGCTGCCAACGCGCGACGAGTTGCGGGACGACGTCGCGGAGATGACCGCCGATGTGGAAGAGATGGAGCGTATGATCACCGGCTACCTCGCGTTCGCGCGCGGCGAGGGCACCGAACAGGCGGAACCGGTAAACTTGTCGGCGGTGCTGGAGGAGGTTGCCGCCGGCGCGCGTCGCTCCGGTGCAGAGGTGGCAGTGGACGTGCCTGCGGCACTGACGCTGTCGCTGCGCGCAAACGCGGTGCGGCGTGCCATCACCAACCTGGTGGACAATGCGCGTCGCCATGCCCACCGCGTGACGCTGGCGGCGATGACACAGGGGCGCATGGTGTTCGTGACGGTGGACGACGACGGTCCCGGCATTCCGCCTGAACGGCGCGAGAGCGTGTTCCGCCCGTTCCAGAGCGACAGCACCGGCGGCACCGGCCTCGGCCTTACGATCGCCCGCGACATCGTGCGCGCGCATGGCGGCGAGATCGACCTGGAGCAGAGCCCGCTGGGCGGGCTCCGCGCTCGTATCAGGCTGCCGGTGTGACCGTTACACGGTCTCGTATTCGGCCGATATCTCCTTGTTGGTGTAGTCGGTCAGCAACGACGTCGCGATGATGCCGATGATCGCACATAGCGCGATATAGAACGCTATGGGCCAAGCCGAGCCGTAGGTCGCATAGAGCCAGGTCGAAATGAACGGCGAAGGCCCGCCAGCGATGACCGAGGCAAGTTGGTAGCCGATCGAGGTGCCGCTGTAGCGTAGTCGAGGGGTGAAGCTCTCCGCGATCAACGCGGCCTCCGGCCCGTACTGGGTCATCACCGGCAACAGCGAGACGGCGATCGCGGCGAACACGATCCACGGCACGCCGCTGTTCAGCATGGCAATGTAGACGAAGCCGAAAACGCCCATGAACACCGCGCCGATTATGTACATGTTCTTTCGGCCGACGTAATCGGAGAAGTATCCGGCGAATACGACCCAGATGAAACCGAGCACCGTCTGGCTGATGACTCCCAGCAGCACGAAGTCCCGTGAGTATCCCAACACGCCCGTGGCATAGGTGAAGATCCATGCGCCGACGATGTAGCCGGGAGCCTGCTCCGGCAGGCGCAGCAGCGCGGTCAGTATGATCTGCTTCGGTTGCCGCTTCAGCACCTCGAGCACCGGCACACGCTCGGTGCGTTCCTCGTCGAGGATCTTCTGGAACACCGGGGTCTCCATGATGCCGAGCCTGATCCACAGCCCGACTCCGACCATGATGGCGCTCAGGAAGAACGGGATGCGCCAGCCCCAGGTAAGGAACTGATCACCGGAGTACCAACTGAAGAACAGCACTGCGCAGTTCGCCAGGAACAATCCGCAAGGTGCGCCGAATTGCGGCCATGCGGAGAGGAAGCCGCGGTTCTTGTTGGTGCGAGCCCACTCCATCGCCAGCAGCACGGAGCCGCCCCATTCGCCGCCGACGCCGATGCCCTGGATCAGGCGGATGACCGTGAGCAGGATGGCGCCCCAGATGCCGATGCTGTCGTAGCCTGGCACGCAACCGACGGCCACGGTCGCAATGCCGGTGACCAGCAGCGTGACGATCAGTGTTGCCTTGCGCCCGATGCGGTCTCCCCAATGGCCAAAGATGAAGGCGCCGATCGGTCGGCCGACGAAGCCAATGAAGAATACGCTGAACGCCTCCAGGACGCCGACGATGGGGTTGGACTTCGGGAAGAACAACTTGCCGAACACGAGCGCGGTCACTGTGCCGTAGAGGAGGAAGTCGTACCACTCGATCGTTGTGCCGACAGTGCTGGCGATCACGGCGCGACGCAGCTGTGCTTTGTGTTCGACTTCGGAAAGTCCGCTGGGGGTGCCGGAGGCGGCTGCTGACATTTAATGTGCTCCCTTGACGTTCGGGCAACTCGACGTGCCCGTTACTTTCCCGCATCGGTGCCGATACGGGTGCGCGCTGCTTCCGGCGTTCCCGGGAGCAGGACGCCAACCAGTGAGCGTCGCATGCGTCGCTCATGCGCGGCAATGCAGAATGATTGCGCAGTTCAGCGCCTAGTCTTCACGAGGCGGTGAGCGGCAGGTATTTGATTTTCGGAAGATTGCCGCTTTATTTCGTGGCTTTTTCCGCCAGCGCCTTTACCTCATCCATCGCCTCGATGAAGCGCTGGTTGATCAGCGACAAGGCTTCGGCGTTGGATTGCTGGATAAGATCGCTCAGTTCCTTCATGTGCGCGACCGCACGCTGATAGGCCGCCTTCAGCAGCTCGGCCTGCTTCGCCGCCTTGGCCTGTGGTGCGGCGGTGGAAGCGAGCGCCTGCATCGCCTCAGTAAGCTCGGTCATGCTGCTTTGCACAATCTCCATGTGCCGGCGCGCCACCGCCTGGGCACCTTCGAGCGCGACGCGGTTGGCCGCCGACAAAGTTTCGAGATTCTTGCGACTGGCCGCGAGGAACGTCTCCATATCCGGTAGCGCGGGGAGCTTCATGTCGGCGAAGAATTTGGAGAAATCCATGCTGGACTGCGGACCGCTTGCCATGGCTGCGCCCTTTCCTGCTGTGCCGCACAGGTTGCACGCATGCGGCTTCCCGCGCAATCTCACTCGATGATCACATCACTCTCTTCACATACCGGAGCCGAGGTCTGCGGTGTCGACCTGACACAGCCCGTCGATGCAGCGCTGCGCGAGCGACTGAACCGGGCGTTCGTGGAGCATTCGGTGCTGGTGTTCCGCGATCAGAATCTGTCGCCGCGGCAAATGCTCGATGCGGTGCAATTGTTCGGGAAGGTGTTCCCGCAGCACAACACGCGCTTCGCGCTGCCGGAGTGCCCGCAGATTCACTACATCTCGAACCAGGACTTCTATCCCGACGGCCGGCGCTACATTCCGGGCGAGGGCTATCACACCGACCACTCGAACGCCGCGGAACCGCCGAAGGCAACGGTGCTGCATGCGGTGCAACTGCCGGACCGCGGCGGCGACACGCAGTACGTCAACATGCATCGCGCGTATGAAGGGTTGTCCGCCGCGATGCGGCAACGGATCGACGGGCTGCGCGCGATCCACGTTTACCAGAGCCGTCACAGCGAGCGGAAGCTGATGGCGCTGAGCGAGGCGAACAGGCAGCGCGTACCGGACGCAGTGCTGCATCCTCTTGTGCGCACGCATCCGGAGAGTGGACGCAAGGCGATCTACCTCAATCCGATCCGCACCGAAGGGATCGTAGGGATGGAGGAGAACGAGGCGTTGTCACTGCTGGACGAGCTGCTGGCGCACGCGGTGCAGCCGCAGTACCAGTACCGGCACCAGTGGCGGGCGGGCGACATGGTGATGTGGGACAACCGCTGTCTGCTGCACAAGGCCAATGGCGACTACGACATGGGGCAGGTGCGGTATCTGTATCGGATCATGCTGAAGGGCGACGTGCCGGTCTGAGCATTCCCGCGCTACGCTGCGATCCTCTCCAGCGCCGCCCGCGACGCCTCCGGCACCGGCGCCGGCCGCTGCGTGGCGCGATCGACGAATACGTGCACGAAATAGCCCTCCGCCGCCGCCACGTCATCGTCGTTGCGAAACACGCCGATCTCATACCGCACCGAACTTGCGCCGATCCGCCCCACGCGGATGCCCACAGTGATGCGGTCAGGGAACGCGACCGAGCTGTGGTAACGGCACATCACCTCTGCCACCACACAGTGCACCGGGCCATCCAGCAGATCGACCACGCCACCGGTCATCTCGTAATATGTCACTGCCGTGTCGAAGAAGGAGAAGTAGTTGACGTTGTTGACATGCCGGAACACATCGTTGTCCATCCAGCGCGTGGTGATCGCGTGGAACCAACGATAATCGGTGCGACGGCCCGGCGGTTGACGACTCATCCAGGTTACCCGGCGATAATTTGCGTTCCGGCGACTGATAGCCGATAGAGGCGCCCCCGAACAGGAGCCGCCGTCTTGCCAACGTTCCTCATCGTGATGGCCGCTTTGCTCGGCTTCACCCTGGCACCCGAGAGTGCCAGTGCCCATGCCATCTTGATGAGGAGCGAACCAGCAGCGGGTGCCCATGTGCCGGCCGGCAAGCTGGATATGTCGCTCGAGTACAATAGCCGGATCGACCGTGCCCGTTCGCGTCTGATTCTGACCAGGCCGGACCACAGCCAGTCGGTGCTGAAGATCGTTCCATCCGGGCCGCCGGAATTGCTGCAGACGAGCACGGAACTGACGACGCCGGGCGCCTACGTCGTACGCTGGCAGGTACTGGCGATCGACGGCCATATCACCCGAGGAGATGTGCCCTTCACCGTCACGGGCCGCTGACACGTGACGCTGCTGACGGATCTGTTCGGCTATTTGTCGATCGTCCTCGAGGGCCTCATCATCGCCGCGCAGTCAATCGCACTGGGCGGTGTGCTGTTCATCGCCCTGCTGCTGCGCCCGATCGTGTCGCAGCTTGGCTCAACCGGACAGGGTATCGAGCGCACCTGCACATCGATCGCCGCCTGGAGTGCACTGGCGCTGGTGCTGTGCGAGGCGGCGAGCGTCACGCTGCAATCCGCGGTATTGATCAGCACGGTCGACCTTTCGCTCGTCGACACGCTTCACGCGAACTTCGCGGTGGCCGGACTGGTGAAGGCGACTGCCGCGGGGCTTATCGCGCTGACGCTGTTCGCGCTCGGACCGCGCGCACCGATCATGCCGCTGCTTGCGCTTGCCGCGATCGAGCTGGCCGCGGCAACTCTGACCACGCACGCCGAGGCGCGGCTCGATCACCGCACGCCGCTGCTGCTGGTGGAGTTCCTGCACCAGTTCGGCGCGGCGATCTGGATCGGCGGCATTCCGTACTTCGTGGTCGCGCTGAACCGCGTGCAGAACGCACAATCCTGGCGCCTGATCGGCGCACGGTTCTCTCGCATGTCGGTGGCGGGCGTTGCGTGCATCGTGGTGAGCGGCCTCACCATGAGCCTGGGATACATCGGAGACTGGGCGGGCCTCTATGGCACCGCCTACGGCGTGATGGTCGGCGCCAAGATCGCGATGTTCCTGATGCTGATCGGTCTCGGCGGCGGCAACTTCCTGCTGATCGAGCGATTGCGCGCGCAGCCCGCAATGCCGGTCACACGATTGAAGCGGTACGCCGAGGTGGAGATTGGCATCGGCGTGGCGATCTTTTTCGCAGCAGCCTCGCTGACCTCGGTGCCGCCGGCGATCGACCTCACGCAGGATCGCGTCAGTCTTTCCGAAATAGTTCACCGCAACACACCGCATTGGCCCAGGTTCGCGTCACCGGACCATGACACGCTGGCGCTGCCGGCATTGCAGTCGAAGCTCGACGCCGAGGCTGCGCACCACGGCGCGATGGCGCCCATGGCGTTCGTGCCGGGATCCGGCGACTTGCCACCGCGCAACGCCGCCGACATCGCCTGGTCGGAATACAACCATCACTGGTCGGGATTGTTCGTGCTGGCGATCGGTGTCCTGTCGCTGCTGAACGCGGCAGGGCTGCGCTGGGCGCGGCATTGGCCGCTGCTGTTCCTGGGCCTCGCCGGGTTCCTGTTCCTGCGTTCGGATCCCGAGGTCTGGCCGCTTGGCGACATCGGGTTCTTCGCCAGTTTCAGAGACGTGGAGGTGCTGCAACACCGCGTGTTCGTTGTGCTGATCGCTGCATTCGCGATCTTCGAATGGCGCGTGCGGACCAGGCCCGACGTGAAACCCTGGACGCGGCTGGTGTTTCCCTTGCTGTGCGCTGGCGGCGGCGTGCTGCTGCTGACGCATAACCACGCGATCGCCAACGTGAAGGAACAGCTGCTGATCGAACTGACCCACACGCCGCTTGCACTGGCTGGTATTGTCGCCGGCTGGGCGCGTTGGCTGGAACTGAGGCTCGATCCGAATACCAGCCCGATCGCCTGGCGCGTTGCGCGCTGGCTCTGGCCGATATGCTTCATCCTCGTCGGGCTTCTGTTGCTGAACTATCGCGAGGCGTAGACGCGGCTGCATATCGCCGCGCCAGAAATTGTGTCAGCAGCGATGCACCGGCCATAAAGTCATCCATCGTCATGGCCTCGCGCGGGTTGTGGCTGCCGTTCTCGTTGCGCACGAATATCATGCCCATCGGGACGCCCGAGGCAGCGAAAGCGGCGGCGTCATGCGAGGCGGGACTGCCGAACTGCAGCGCCGGGATACCCAATCTCAGTGGCGCAATCCTCCAAGGCGGACTTTATCTGCGGGTCGACCTGCCCGACCGCGGCGTGCGCCTTCGGGCCGCGGTGGAAGCGCACGCCGCGGCGCTGCTCGATGGATGCGATGATCGCATCAACCTTCTGGTCGAGTTCGCCGAGCACCGCCTCGTCATAGGCTCGCACGTCCAGACTGAAATGAAAGGCGCCGGGCACGATGGTGAGGCCATGCGTTGCGGTGTCTGTGTGGAAGCGGCCGATCGTGCAGGCCATCGGCACGCCCTTTGCCTCGTGTGCCTCCCACAGTGCATCGAGGGCCATGGCGAACTCGGCACCGGCCATCGCCGCATCGCGGCGGAAGCGGCGCGGCAGACCGACATGATCGTGGCTGCCCTCGATGCGCGCGTTCGGATAGCGGAAGTTGCCAGGTATGCCTGTGCAGATCGCCACCGGCATACCTGCCTCGACCAGACTCGGCGCCTGCTCGATGTGCAATTCGAGATAGGCGTCGATGCGCGCGGGATCGAGCGCGCGTGCACGGCCACGCAGTGCATCGGGATCGCCGCCGCAATCGGACATGTGTTCGGCCAATGTCCGATTGGTGTCGATGCGGAGAACGTCGAGCGCGCGATCCGGCAGCGTGCCGAGTGCGCCGCGGCTGCCGATGTAGGAGACCTGGAACCAGATGCTCTCCTCGGCGCGAATACCCATCACAGTGAGGTCGCGATCCAGCGTGATGCCGGTGTGCTGCAGAGCGGCGACGGCGACAAGCCCCGCCACCACACCAGCGGCGCCGTCGAAGTTGCCGCCGTGCGGGACGGAGTTGAGATGCGAGCCGACGATGACTCGCTTCGCCTGCGGGTCGCGACCCGGGAGAGTCATGTAGAGGTTGGCCGCGGCATCATGCTCGATGCGCAGGCCGAACCGCTGCGCAATGGCTGTCACCGTCGCATGCGCCCGCTGTTCGCCCGAGCCGTACGGATCGCGCGATACGCCCGGTTCGTCGAGACCGTCACGTCGGAGCTGATCGAACAGCGTTGTCGCGAGTTCGCGTTGTCGTGATACCGCCGCAGCGAGATTCATTCCTGGTGACCTTTGCGCTTCATCGGATCTCGACGACGTCCTGAGCGAAGATCATTTCCTCCGACCCAACCATTGCGGGATCGCCGGCCGATGACAGGTAGCGGGCGAAGAGCCACACGCCGTCTTTCGGGTTGTCGACGATCTCGACCTCGGCACCGGTACTCAGCTTCACCCGCGTGCCCACGGCGAGATCGCGGATGTTGATCGGATCGCTCATTTCGCCGCTTGGGTCTCAAGCGGCGCGTTGCGGCGCCACGTCATCAACTCGTCCCAGCTATCCGCCTCCATGAACTCGGCCCAGCGACGATAGAGATTGCGCATCGGCTCCTCGCTCGCCTGCGCTGTGGTCAAATCGATGACCCGGCCTGGCACTTTGAGCTCATCCCACTCGTAATTCTCCACCGCATGGCCGAGTCCCATCTCGTAGCTGTACGGATAGCGCCGCGCGATTACGCCGCGGCTCGCGGCATGGGCGTAGTTCCAGTTCTCCATGTCGTCCTGCTCGGTCATGCCGGCCGGCCCGGAGTAGCGGATGTAGTAGTCGCGCAGGAAGTTCTTGACCTGTTGCGGTGCGTCGCGGTCGACGAAGAAGAACCGCCATACCTCGGTCTCGTGCGCGCTCTTCGGGTGCCACACGGCCAGTGTGCGCGGCTGCCGCGGGAGCAGCGCCGTATTGGGGAAGATCTCGCCGGGCGCGCCGATAAGCCGGCTGTTGGCGCCCGGACGACGTCGCCGCTCTTCCTCGCAATGGCGAAAATACTCGGCGACCTCTGGCGAATTCTGATAGGCGGCCTGCGGTTGATGATCCTTGGGCAGCACATAGGTGATCGTTTGATGCCCGCGATCGGGGATGGCGACCTGCAGCCGGCGGCTCCCACTAAATTCGCTGTAGTCGCGCCGGCTGCGTCCGCTTGGGCCCACGCCTACAAGGTCGACCGAGCGGTGCGAGATGTTGTGGTAGGAGTCACCGCTGAAATTCTCGGCTGGCCATTTCCAGTTGCACGGAATGATCCACTTCTGCACGCCGCCCAGTAGTTCCGCCTGGCCCTCGCGCCCATCCCAACCGTCGAGGATCAGATCGAGGAAGCGCCGGAAGTCGCCAAGATATTCGAGAAACGGCGGCGCCGATGCATCCCAGTTGGCCCATACGGTGCCCTTGTAGCAGCACAGCTGCGCGACCTCGACGAGGCGGTATTTTGTTCTGTCGAGCTCGGAATGATAGGCCTCGCGGAAAAACGGCACACCGACCAGCGCGCCATCGGTGCCGTAGCTCCAGCCGTGGTAAGGACAGGTGAACACCGTCGTGTTGCCATCGTCGTAGCGGCACACCTTCATGCCGCGATGGCGGCACGAGTTGAGGAAGACGTGCACCGCACCGGCACGGTCGCGGCAGAGGATCACCGACTCCTCGCCCATGCGCGAGGTGAAGAAATCGCCAGGGTTCGGTATTTGGCTTTCATGTCCGACGAACAGCCAGGAGCGGGCGAACACGCGCTCCTGCTCCTGGGCATAGATGTCGTCATTGACGAAGATCTCGCGGCTGATCTGGCCCGATGCGAGATCGACGAGCCCCGGATGGTAGCCTCGCGTTCCGTTCATCGTCATCGCCGTACCTCCGTTTATACCGGGAAGTTCCTGACCAACACTGTTCACAACGGTTTTCGACAGACCACCTGCACCGGATGGGTTCGGTTTTCCTCGATGTTGCGTGCCGCGTTACGCACTCTCTCAGGTGCGCTTTCGCCTGCGAGAATGTGAAAGCCGAGCGCTGGTGATGCCCCTCGCGCCGCGAGTTCCATCCCCTGCTTATAGGCCGCGAGATATTTGTGGCCGGTGTCCTCGATGAGTATGTCCTCGAAGCCTACGGCTTCCAATACGGCGCGCGTTTCCGACGGCGTAATCAACCAGGAACCGCTGCCATCCATGGACCAAGGTAATGGAAAATGCGGATTCCCTGCGCGCCCCAAACCATGTTCCGAGAGCGCGAAAAATGCACCCGGCCTCAGCACCCGAAAGGCTTCACCAAAAAACTGGGTGCGGTCGGCGACGTTCATGGTCACGTGTTGCGTGTAGGCACCATCGAAAGCACCGGCCTGATACGGTAGCCGCTGCCCGTCTCCCTGCTCAAAGGTGACCTGGCTTACCATGCCAACCAACGCGGTGAGCTTTCTTGCCGCGTCCACAAAGGCAGGAGTGATATCGATACCGCTGACTTTGCACCGGAATCTCGCCGCGAAGTAACGCGCCGGGCCACCAAGGCCGCAACCAATATCGAGAATATGGTCGTCAGACGTGATCGTCAGGCGATCGGCGAGTTCGACCGTCGCGGGGAATCCGCGCGCATGATAGTGGTCGATCGGAGCCAGATCCTCCAATGTCAAAGCGTCGGGATCTTTCCCCGCTTTCCGCAACGCCGCCAGGATCAGCCCGTAGACATCGCCCTTGCCCCAGTGTTCCGCGATCGCGTTCGCATCGTCCATCTTGGCGCTCATGCAAGTCAGTTCCAGAATCAAAAGAAGAATGTCAGGTTCTTCGTCAACAGCACATTCTGGTCGAGGATGATCTTCCGCCTGGCGATTTGCCAGCCGTCGCCTGCCCGGCGCAGCGTGTCCTCGCGTTTGCCGACCAGCAAGTCGGTTTCGGTCTCGACGCGGTTGCGATAGATCAGGAACCGGCATTTGGCCGTGACTTGGTGCGGCGTGATGACATCGGGCGTCGCCTCGAGCACTTGCACGTTCGACACCATGTGTGTGATGCGCGATTGCGGCTCCTCCGCCCAGTGGATGCCAGTTTGGATCTGGCGCACCCGTCGGGTCAGGGTATCCTTGCCCTCGTCGAACCAGCTGATGTCCTCGCCCTCACGGGTGAATTCGCGGGCGGTGTCGCCGTATTTGACGTTGCGCCGCATAGGCATCCAATAGCGGATGTCCTCGGCCAATAGGGCCAGCCATTCGTCGTGACGCCTCTCGTCCAGCAATTCAGCCTCGGCGTAGAGGAACGCTGCGATCTCCTGGGTCAGCAGCAGTCGGGCGACGCGATCGTCGCTCATCCTTTGCCTCCCGTTTTATCGCCTGTGCGCAATTCGGTCCCGGCCATCGCCTCGAGCACGCGGGCAACAATCGGGAATCCCGCCTGGCCCCAGCCTCGCGCCTGAGCGCGCTTGTAGACATCGGAGGCGAGCGCGCCGAGCGCCGCCGGGGCACCGACGTCGCGGGCGAGCTGACACGCAAGCTCAACGTCCTTGGCGACGATGTCGAGTGTGCCGCCGGCGCCAAATGTACCTGGGAACACGCCACGCGTGATGTTGTCGAAGGTGCGGCTTTGCCCAGCGCTGACCGGCACGATACGAGCCAGCGTGTCGAGGTCGATCCCGGCCTTGGCCGCGACGAGCATCCCCTCGATCGAGGCGATGAAGTTGGTGTAGCCCAGGTACTGCGTCACCAGCTTGGCAGTAGCCCCGGCGCCGCTCGGTCCGACATGGAAGACATTGGCGGCGATGGCCTCGAACAATGGTCGATGCTTGGCGAAAGCAGCGTCGCTGGCGCCGACCATGACTGTCATCGACGGTGGGCGGCCGCTGACCGGTGCATCGATCAACTCGACCCCGCGCGACCGGCAGGCCTCGCCGACGCGAACGATGGTCTTCGGTGCATTGGTGGTCAGGTCGATATGGGCAGCACCGGATCGCAACCCGGCGAGGATGCCCGTCTGCGGTTCCAGCATCGCTGCCTCGAATTCGGCGGGGCCGGGAAGCGAGGTAAACGCTACCTCGCTGTCGCGCGCGGCGTCGAAGGCGCTGTCAGCTCGCACTGCACCTTGAGCGCATAGAGAAGCGGTGGCCTCCAGCCGGCGGTCATAGACTGAAAGCGAATGGCCGGCGCGGATCAGACAACCCGCGATAGGGGTCCCCATCGTTCCGGTGCCTACAAAGCCAATCCGCATCGCGATTGTCCTCTCGAATAGAGGCATCATCGACCGACCAGTCGTGAACGACAACCGGTTCAGCCGATGAATGCAAATGCCATTGCCGCACTACCGTCCGGGAAACGCCTGCAGCTCCTCGCGCACCGCCTCGGCGAAGTCCTTCAGCGGATCGACCCCCGTCCGGCTTTTCATCAATCCATGCTCTGGGATTGTCCTGTTCGGTGCGAAATAGGTGCCGATAGTTGTGCGCATGACCTTGTCAGCGCAGGAGATGGTCCGCTGCGAGCTTAGCGCGCGCATCCTGCTGAAATCCTTGTAGAGGTCCTCGCGGCGCGACGACCCATGGTATGTGCTGTACGATGGCTCGCTTCGGAGCGCCATCATCCGCCTATCCGGCTGCTTGCGTTACTCCGGTCGCGGCAGCCTGGGCGTCGTCGAACATGTGATCCAGCTTCGCATCCCACAGCCGGATCCCGCCTGTGATCCCAGCCTCGTTGGAAACGATGCGCACGTTTTTCGGCAGGTGGAGTTTCAGGTGCCTGGCATTGCCGCCACCGATATACAGCGTGTCGCAGGTGGTCAGCGTGGTGATGAAGCCGATTGCCGCGCGGACGCGCCGGTTCCAGCGCTTGCGTCCTATCGCACGCATCGCCGCGTTGCCGATATACTTGTCGTAGGTCTTGCGCCCGCGCACGGGATGCTGGGAAAGCTCGAGATGCGGGGCGGGCCTGCCGTCCATGAACAGCGCGAAGCCCATCCCGGTGCCCAGGGTGATGACGCACTCGATGCCGTGCCCCGCGATGACGCCAAGCCCCTGTACCGTCGCGTCATTCTCCAGCCGTACCGGGGCGGCCAGCCTCTCGGCCAACTTCGCCGCGAGCGGAAATTCATGCCACGCCGTGTTGTCGAGATTGGGCGCCGTCAGCACGTGTCCGCCGCGCACGACGCCTGGGAAGCCGATCGAGATGTGATCGAACCGTCCGAGCGGCGCGGCAAGGCCGGCAAGCGCTTCGACGACCGCATCAGGGGTTGCCGGACGCGGCGTTTCGACGCGGCTCGGCCCGGTGAGCATGGTCCCGTCCGGGCCGAGGATGCCGACCTTCAGGTGCGTACCGCCGACATCGATGGCCAGTATCAGCGGCCTCGCCGGCCGGTCGGCTGTGGCGAATTCGTCCATTGGCCTGCTCCCAACTAGGCGGCAGTAACGGGCGCGTGGGCCCGATCAGACAGGCGATGGCCGCGGATGTCGAGCCTGCCAGGCCTGGGTTCCGGGCGAAAGCCCATGACGCTAGAGCTGCCCCGCCAACCTGCGGCCAAGCAGCCAGCCGGGAATGGCGGACACCGGAGCCCCCGGCAGCAGCAGCAACCAGCCCAGCGGCTGGCCATTGACGATGAGGTCCATGCCGATGCCGAGCATCATGCCGCCCACCAGGCAGCCCATAACACCCGCGGCGATGCCGAGCCAGACGATGTCTCCACGATTGACCATGCGCGGCGGTGCTATGCCAGAGAATGACCGGCCGGCAAATCACGCGCCGGGTGCCGGTGCCGACCGGCGGCGGGCTGCCAGCTGCGCGGCGATCACCGCGTGCGTGACAAGGTAGAACGGCACCAGGACGGTCGGCACAAGGCTGTAAGGCAGATGCTGCATCGCCTCGGAGCCGACGCCGGCATGGATGACCTGCAGCGGGCTTCCTTGCGCCGACGTGAGCCCCAGTGCGACCGCAGCGAAGAGATCGAGTGTGCCGAACAGATTCCATGCTGCGATGATCCAGCCCACCGGCAAGGGTGTGCGTCCCACCGCCAGGGCCAGCGGAATCGCGAGGAGGCCGGTGATCACATCGCCCCACCCGGCTGAGTAGGGGAAAGGCCCGCTGAGTTGCCCGACCGCCGCGAGCACCAGGAACAGCGCGCCGAATACGCGCATGACGTTGAGCCCAATCAGCAGTTGCAGCGGCACCGCCATGAGGGCGGCGCGAAATCTCGGTACGGTGAACCACAGGACCGCCCCGATGAGCAGCGGCACCGCGAACAGCACGCCGATCAGCGGAACCTTCTGCTCGGGCGAAAACACCAGCGCCCCCGCCGCGCCGAGTCCTATCGCAAGCCCGACCCATGCACCTGCCCCGCCGGCGAGTACGAGGCGCTGCGGTGGCGATAGCGGCAAGACACCTGCCATCGCCACCAGATTGATGGCGACCGCCATCATGCCGACGGTCGCACCGATGAGATTCAGCATCCTGGCCTCCATCAAGCGTGGCTGCGTCGTCTCCGTTCGATGCTGCGATGTGGCGCTCTCTTGCGTCCGGTGCCAAGCCGGCCACACGCGCGGTTTGACAAGGTGGGGTTGCGCCCCTAGAAGCGGCCCCCTCATTGCCGGGAACGTGGACAGGCCTGAGTGGTCTGCGCCCGCCACGCGGTGCGTGGCCTACCGGTGCAACAAGAGCCACGCGAAAGGCAACGCGCAGCATGACCAAGCGCGCCGAGAGCAAATACAAGATCAACCGCCGGCTGGGGGTGAACCTCTGGGGGCGGCCCAAATCCCCGATCAACAAGCGCGAATACGGGCCGGGCCAGCATGGGCAGCGTCGCAAGAAGGCCACCGACTTCGGCACCCAGCTGATGGCGAAGCAGAAGCTGCGCGGCTACTACGGCAACATCAGCGAGAAGCAGTTTCGCCGCTATTACCAGGAGGCGGTGCGGGTGCGCGGCGACTCATCGCAATTGCTGATTGAGCTGCTGGAGCGCCGGCTGGACGCGGTAGTGTATCGCATGAAGTTCGCGATGACGCCGTTCGCGGCGCGGCAGTTCATCTCACACGGGCACGTCACAGTGAACGGACGGCGGGTGAACATCCCGTCCTATCGCGTGAAGGACAACGACACGATCGAGGTGAAGGAGCGGTCGAAGCAGCTCGCGATGGTGCTGGACGCGTCGCAGAGCAACGAGCGCGATGTGCCCGAGTATCTCGAGGTCGATCACCGGGCGATGAAGGGCCGGTTCGCACGTGCGCCCAAGCTGACGGATGTGCCTTATCCGGTACAGATGGAGCCTAACCTCGTGGTGGAATACTACTCGCGGTAGTTCGCGGGGACCAGGAAACGCCCAAACGCTATCGCGGGCTTTCGGGCTGTTCGCCAAGCAGCCCCAGTTGTCGCCACATATTCCACTTCTCAATGAGCCGTCTGATCTCTTGCTCCGCGCGGTCCCTGACCGGCGGGGGGTCATAGGGCCGTTGCTCGTATGGGCTCAGCGCCGCAGCGAATTCCTCGGCGGACGTGTATTGGCGCGCCATGGCAAGTTCTTGAGGCACTCGGTTCATGTCAGTTCTTCCGACAGTGGCAGCGGTGGCCGGAGCATACCGGGCAATGGTTAATCTTCTGCCAGCGGAAGGCCGAGGGACGTCAGCCCCTGACGTGTAGCCGGCTGAGCCGGCGGAGGAGCCGAACACCCTGGTGCCCCGTGTCATGGTCCATCTGAGATAAGCGCATGACATTCATGGGGAGCAGGATGCTGTGCAGGATCAGGATTGGCGGCATACTGCCGATGGCCGCATAGGCGATGAACGCAAGGTTGCTGGCAATCGCCGTCAAACGCAGCGGCCGCATCGATCTCATCGAGAACGTTGCCAGCACCAGGGCGGAAGCCACGTAGCCGATAATGTCGCCGAGGCGGGACGAGTGTGCCCATGTCAGAGCGTGATCCATCGGTCCGATCCCCACTGCTGCGGTCCCTGGGATTGCACGCACCGGCCCGGTTGGCTGTGACCCTTGCCACAGGTCGCGTAAAAAACGCCGCGGCCCGAGGATCGGCTCCGGGGCGCTCTTGATGATCGGATCGGGCCGGAGGGACGGCAGATAAGGGATATTCCGCATATCTCCGGGTCGATCAGCGAGTTATCAAGCTGCCATGTACGCGCAAGGCGAATTTCAGCCCGGGACGACGGTGCCCGTGACCGGGCGCTATGAACTCTGCAACGTGTTCGGCTGCTGGACCGGCGTCAGCGAGACATTCCTGATGGGTGAGACGCTTCCCGCTGGCCCCAGGGGATGGTTCTGGTCCCTGATGCCGGATCGGGATGGCCCCAAGAACCGGCATTGAGACATTAAGGGGGCGGCGTCGCGCGCGACCTCAAAACCCCTCCCTGATCACGTCCCGGGCAAAATACGACAGGATCAGATCGGCTCCAGCCCGCTTGAAAGCGCCCAGAGTCTCACGCACGACCACCTGCTCATTGAGCGCGCCCGCCGCGGCGGCGAACTTGATCATCGCGTATTCGCCGCTCACCTGGTACACCGCGATCGGCAGCAGCGTCCGCTCGCGCAGGCGCGACAGCACGTCCAGATACGCCAGGCCCGGCTTCACCATCAGCATGTCGGCGCCCTCGGCCTCATCCTGCAGCGATTCGCGCAGCGCCTCGCGGCCGTTCATCGGATCCATCTGATAGGTCTTGCGATCGCCCTTCAGCTCGCACCCCGCCGCGACGCGGAACGGGCCGTAGAACGCCGATGCGAACTTGGTGGAATAGGCCATGATAGGGGTGTCGGTATGCCCGGCCACGTCGAGCGCACGGCGGATCGCGGCGACCTGGCCGTCCATCATCGCCGAGGGTGCGATCAGGTCGGCGCCCGCATCAGCCGCAACGACCGACTGACGCGCCAGGTTCTCGATGGTGATGTCGTTCGCCACGTGGTCGTGCTCGATCACGCCGCAGTGCCCGTGGTCGGTGTATTCGCAGAAGCAGATGTCGGGGATCACCACCAGCTCCGGCGCCGCCCGCTTGGCCCGCCGCACCATGCGCGCCACCAAGCCGTCGCGGCTCCATGCATCGCTGCCGGCGGCGTCCTTGTGGTGCGAAATGCCGAACAGCATCAGCGCCTTCACTCCGTCGCGCGCCAAGCCCTCCACCGAGTGCTCCAGCTTGCGTTCCGGGAGGCGCGAGACACCCGGCATCTCGGCGATCGGCAGCGGGTCGTCGATGCCTTCCTCGATAAAGATCGGTTGGATCAGGTCGTTGGCGTTAACCTCGGTCTCGCGTACCAGGCCGCGCAGGGCGTCGGACTGGCGGAGCCGGCGCAGGCGGGTGGTGGGGAATTGAGGAGCCATGAGTGCCTCGCCAGTGCTAGGGCTGGATCAGGTGGGGTGTATGCCACCCGACTGCCGGATACCAGAGGATGTGGTCTGCACCATGCCGGTCGGTTGCAGGTTCTTTCGAATCTTTGCGGTCTTCCTGCTCGTTGCGGCCGGTGTGGCCGCGCATGCCGACGAACTGGTGCAGCTCGCACCGCACCGGGCCGCAAGCACGCTCGAATCGTTGACAGGCACGCCGCCGCTGGTCGGCTACCTCGGCCGCCCGGATCTGCCGGGCAGGCTGCCGGCTGTCGTCGTGCTGCACTGGTGTTCGGGGTTTGGCAGGCATGACATCGTTGCCGCGTTGACGCTGAAGTCGTGGGGCTATGTGGCCCTGGCGCCGGACAGCCTGGGCGGGGCGAACCTATGAGAGGCTCCGGCGGCTTGGCCGAGGCCGTCGACGCTTACGCCGCTCTGCACTGGCTCGCCTCGCAGGACTTCGTCGATCGTGACAGGGTCGCCGTGATCGGATACTCGATGGGTGGCGTCGCGGTACTCGATGCCATCGAGCGTGGAACGCTTGAACGCGCGCAGCCGGAGCGTTTTCGTGCCGCGGTTGCCTACTACCCTGCGTGCGCGGTCAGCAGCGGCAACCTGACCGTTCCGGCCTTGATTCTGATCGGGAGTCGTGACGATTGGACGCCCGCCGAGGCGTGCCGGCGGATGGTCGCGCACGACAGCGATATCGGCGTGACCCGATCTCCTGGCGAGGGCGTGCCTGCAAAGCTCGTGGTCTATCCGAAGGCGACGCATGCCTTCGATTCGCCAGGGGACGCTCATCGCTACCTCGGCCACTTCATCGAGTATGATCCTGATGCGACCAAGGACGCTGAGGCACAAATGCGCGCGTTCCTGCACGATGCTATGTCGGGGACGATGCGCAGCGACATCTCGCGCATGCCGTAGTCGAAGTTCGCCGGCGCTCGCTCAATGCCGCAGCCGGGTGCGCGCAGTCGATCATGTAGTGCATCGACGTCGGTGGTGAACACGTAGATGTTGGAGCGCCCGAGGCCACGCGCTTCCTGGCACGCGGGCATCAGATGCGGCGACACCGCATCGCGCTCCACGATGGCGTAGTTGGGAGGATCGCCCAGTCGGAAGAACTCGCAGAAGCCGAGACGCCCGAGATAGAATTCCAGGCCGCGACTGACGTCGCTCACTGCGAACGCAGCGGCGAAGACGAGGAGCTGGCGTGCCGGTGGCTTGGTCTTGCGGCTGGCCTCCGTCTATGGTGTGCAGTGTGAAGCGAGAGGAGGCGGACACGATGGCTTTCTATGAACTGCGCCAGTATTTTGTGCGGCCCGGAAAGATGAACGAATGGGTGAAGATCATGGAGGAAGAGATCATCCCCTTCCAGGTCTCCAAGGGCATGGTGATCTGCGGCAGCTTCCGCGGCGAGGCGGACGAGTCCGCCTACATCTGGATCCGCCGCTTCAACAGCGAGGCCGAACGCGAGGCGCAGTACAAGGCGGTCTACGAGACCGACCACTGGAAGACCAAGATAGGGCCACGGGTTCCGGACTGCCTGGATCGCGAGAAGATGCACATCCAACGGATTGTCCCGACATCGAAGTCGACAATGCAGTAGAGGCGAATACGGAGCCCCCTGTCATTGCGATGAGGCGGAGCTGAGTGACGGTGCTGCCCAGCGCGTTCACTGCGATAACCTGGAAATCATCGCCAGTTGCAGCGCTGAGACCCGTCACGAGTGAGCGACGCGTCCGCGATGCGACCTGCCGTGTTGGTGCGGGCGAGCGTCGTGGCAGCCACTATCGATGACGCGGGAACCGCTGCCGCCCGCGGGTTTCCGACCTTCCCTTCCTTCAGAGGATGTAGGCCAAATGCCGGGCATACCGGCAAGGGTCAATCGGGCACATGCGGGTGGGCATGCGAGGTGAGAGGCTGAAGGCACGCCCTCGGAGATCAGCAATGTTGTTCGCTTGTCGTCTTGTCGCAGACTACCCCAAGTGCGAAAAAGAGGGCGTTGATTTCGGGAGTGGAGTGGCTATTGGCGGGCGGCGGAACTTCCGCAGACCATTCCGCGAATTGCAAACCGTCCCCAGGAGTTGAAGCGACAAGTGATTGAGTTGGTATTGCCTTCGGTTGTCCCCGTAGCTCAGCAGGATAGAGCACAGGATTCCTAATCCTGGGGTCGTGGGTTCGAATCCCGCCGGGGACGCCAA
>CAWBST010000005.1:0-11302 GCA_963791495.1 uncultured Alphaproteobacteria bacterium | reverse complement strand
TGCTCCGGGAAAGCTTGCGTTCGCCTGTGCGAGCGTCACGGGACGGAAACCGCCGAAGCCGAACCACGGATGCGCGGCGCGCGAAGTGCCCGCCTTGCGCAAGGCCACGAAGTTCGCCGCGGACGGCACGTGCGCAATCGTCACCTGCCGGATGAGCCATGGCGCAGCGGCAAGGTCATTGGGATCGCCTGGCCCCGTCAGCAGCATGGCGAATGGCAGCGACAGCAGCGAACCCGACGGTGCGACCACCAATGCCTTCGCGCCGGCTAGCCGCGTAGCTACAGGCGCGAGCGTCGCGTCGTAAAGTGCGAGCGCTGCCTCCGTGTCGAATTTCGGCAGCGCTCCAGTAGGCGATTCGATGCTCCTGCGGACGCGCTTCACCAGCGCAGTGATCGCCGCCGTATCGCCTTTCACACGCGCGGCGTCTATTGAGCCGGCGCGCAACAGAAAGCTCCAGCCGCCATGCTTCGTAAGGGTGATCGCGGCCAGCGCCTCGTCCGGACGCAGTGTGGCAAGCACATCCGCGGCCGGGACCACCTGCTGCACGAGCTGACCGTAATTGGGCGACGCCGTTTGCAAGGCCGCGTCCGCATCGGCCAGTTCGCCGTTCGCGTCGGTGATCTGCCTGTCCAGCTCGGCCGGGTTGTCAGTCGCACTCGGCGCGAGCGGTGTCTGGGGCGCGCCGCCTGCGAACGCGTCGCGCTGACGATAGAGCTGCGCCAACTTGTCCTCGGCATCCTGGCGACGACGAATTGCCTCGCCCACTTTCGGGTCGCGCGAATTGGCGGCCAGCCGCGCCGCCGCCTCGTCGATCTCCCGGCTGGTGACGCTGTCCTGCGCCAGCTCTGCCGTCTCGAACATCTCGGCAAGCAGCGCCTGCCGCTCGCCTGGCCGACGTTCGACCTCTGCCGCGAATGCCGAGAGGCAGGGTTCCAGCAGCGTCGGGTCGGTACCCGAGCGCAGATCGCGCAACAGAATGGCGCCGAACCGGCACAGTTCGACGGCACGTGCCGTATCCTTCTGTCGCGCGGCGAGGCCGGCGTGCAACAGGGCCGTTTCCGCGACCGGACGGGTTCGCGGGACAACCTGCGTGAAATCCCTGCGGGACGCGGTCAGGCCCGTGTCAGCCTCGATTACGTTGCCCCGGACATCGTCGGTCGTCGCCGAGGTGCGTGTCAGGCGCGCGGATACCAGCGGAACGGTCAGCTGGTTGGCCCGGGCAAGCGCCTGAGCCGAGGCGATCGCAGCCTCGCTGTCGGCGGATCGGCCCAACTGCCGCAGCACGATCGCACGGTAACGTCGCGCCTCGACCAGGCCGATCAGCGCCGACTGCGCGGTGGGATCGACGACGAGGCTCTGGCTTGGCAGCGCGTCGAAGGCGCTCGCGCTGCTGGCCGATGCCAGGCGTACGCCCTCCGTCACCCTGGCGGCCTGCAGGTTTTCGGCAGGCACCAGGGCCGAATAGCCTGTCTCCGCTGCGCCCAAAAGTGCCAGCGCCTGTTCGTCGCGCCCCTGGTTCAGCGCGTTCAGCGCCTGATAGTGCCGCAGACGGGCAACAGCCGCCTTGTCGGTGGCGCGCGGCGCCAGCGCATCCGTCTGCCGGAACAACGCATCGGCTTCGGCGAAACGGCCCTGGTCCGACACCTGCAGCGCGAGGTGCATCAGCGCGGTAACGGTGTCAGGGTCGTCGCGGCCGAGTGCCCGTTGCTGCAGCGCGAGCGCGGCACGGTAAGCGGTCTCCGCCGTGGCGAAGTTCTCGGCGAGATTGGCGCGCGCACCCAGTCGCCATCAGGCGTTGGTATTCGCCGACATCGCCGGCGCTGAATGCGTGCGCCGCCAACTGCTGCGCGAGCAGGTTGTCGGCGTCCGATGGCGGCAGCGCGACGGTCGTTGCACTGACCCGACCGGATAGAACGCCGATCGAGCGCTCGATCATTGGGAGCGTCTGCGGGATGCCGTCGGCCTGATAGAGACGTCCGCTCACCGCGACGACCATCGCCACCTGCGGCCACCCGCCGATCCGTCGCCTGCATTGCAGCACGACCGCCGGCTCGCCGCCGAGGATCGATGTGACAACCGGTGCGTCGCAGGCGAAGCGGAGATCGATGGTTTCACGCCACGAGCTCGATGTGGCGATGCTCATCGGTGTGGCGTCGGCGGAGGCGCCATCGGTACGCACGCGGGCCGCCGGTTGCTGCCAAGTGCCGCAGAATACCGCGACGGAGTCCCGGGTATCGCCCGGCAACTGATTGCAGTTCTCGCCGCTGGCGTTCTTCCCGAGGCTTATGGCCGCGCCGCCCGTTGGCGAGCGCTCCGGCATAGTCCGATGGTTGCGGTGAGGTGCATCCCGTCAGCAGCCCGAGCGCGGCGAGTTGTGCGAGCCATGAACGCATCGGTCAATAATCCAGGTAGGTGATGTTGGGCGGCACGACGTCCGGATCGGTCAGTTGTGGTGGCGGCACCGAGAGCAGCGGCAGCGCGACCATCAGGAGGCGTGGCGGGCTGGTGAGCGATGGCGGTGCGACCGCAACAAGCGGCTCGATCGCACCGAGTGTCGCGGTCAATGCGACGTTGAGCTGGGCCTGTGTTGGCGGTGGTGTTGGTGTTGCGTGTGTCGGTGGCGGCTGGCACACGGTGGACGCGATCACGCAGCCGTTGAACAGGTAGTTCACGTTGATGGCTGGCCCGATGAATCCCGCGGCCGCAGCGGCTCCATTGGTGATGCCGGCAATCGAGCCTGACAGATTGGCACTGCCGGGAGTTGTGTAGCTGACGTCGAGTGCGTTGACGAACACATTGCCGGCGGCTGTCCCGTTGGCGAGGTCCAGGATCAGCCACGAATGGGTCGCCTGTAGGCCGAGTGGCGGATCGAACTGGGCGTGCCCGGTAGTGGCGACCTGTAGCGTGGCGGGACCGTCGCCTAGGCCCAGCACCGTGCTGCTGCCGATCTGCGTGAAGTTGGCGGCCTGCAACAGGGTGCCCGGGGTGCCGTCGTTGCTCGGCGCCAGCGTTGGATTGAACGGCCCGGATGGACGTGCCGTGCCGCCAGTGATGATTGTCGCTCTGTCCCCGAGAGAGATCTGGCTGCTTGGAGCGCGTATCTCGGCATGTGCAGCATTCAGCGTTCCGGCGATCAGCAGATCAGCGGTGTTGTTGAGTTTGAAGCTGCCGGCGGTGAAATAGCCAAGTGCCGCGATCCGGTTGGTGCCAGTCAGGTTCGCTGCTGCGGCCGCGCTGCCATTCAGTGTGCCTGCGGTCAGTGTGGCCGTTTCACTGATCGCGTCTGCGGACATCAGGTTCAGGATGTTTGTGGCAGTCACTGCACCAGCCAGTGTGATGTCGCCTGTTCTGGTAGTCAGTGACAGCGTGCTTGTCGCGCCGGTATCCCTCACCGGCCCAATCACTTGCAACGCGTGATCATCAACCAAAGCGAAGCCTGCCGTGGTGGTGAACGCGCCAAGCGTGCCGACCTGATTGGTTGGATCGGCCAGGCTGGCCGAAGTTCCGGCGCTGCCCGTGAGGTTCGTGACGACCAGTGGGCCAGTCGTCTGCGTAATTGGGCCGATCGAATCCAATCGAAGCGTCGAGGCGATTCCAGTCAGGTTTGCCGGGCCGACGCTCACGGAGCTTGCCGATGCCACGGGCGCGGTTGCCCCGGCCGGCACGTTGGTGAAGCCGCCGACGTCCAGCGTCCCGCCGTTGGTATGGATGATCGCCAGCAGCGGGTCACCCACGACGAGACCACCGGTTGCAAGCAGGCTGGTGCCAATGGCGGAGAGGGGAGCGAGTTCCACGGTTCCGGTGTTCACCGTGACGGAGCTCTTACTGTTCCCGACCACAATATTGTCGGCCACCAGCGAAATGCGGCCGCCCGTGGCGGCAGTCAGGTACTGCCGGGCCACCAAAAGAAGCCGCGGCGCCAATAACCGTTGCAGCGCCCAGTACAAGTGTGTCCCCCGCGCCGTTGACTTCGAAGAACAGATTGTTGCCGCCGTAGGGTCCTGTCAGCACCAGTGTTGGATCGTCCACCAGGACAACATCGCCATTGCCAGCAGTGATTCCGCCGCTTGTCGCAATTCTGTTGTTGACACTTGTCAGCAGCACGTTGCCGCTCGAGGCTCTGGCGGCGAAGTTGCCAGCGGCAATCGAGCCGTTCGGCTCGGTGATTTCGTCGGTCGTCGCAAGCACCACGGTTCCTCCCTTAAGGCTGCCTGGTGCGTCGGCTGTGCCGATCAGCAAAGGCCCACGTGTGGTCAGCCCAAGGAACGCAGCCGACACAGTGCCGGTAATGTTCAGGGGCCCCGTGTCAGTCAGTGACAGAGTACCGCCGACCTCACCGCCGCCGATCGTGAAGTTGGCCAGGTTGGCGATCCGGTTATCCGGATTATCGAGGGTTGCGCTACGGGCACTGCCGGTCAGGGTGGCCGCCGTCATTGCACCGATGGCTTGTGAAACGTCCCCGCTCGTACTCAGTGTGATGGTTGTACCCGACACCGCAGCATTCAGTGCAATGCCACCGGTGCCAGCATTCAATCTCACGGCCCCACCAGTGGCAATCACGGCGTCATTGAGGGTCAGCTTGCCGGTGGCGCTGAAATTTGGGTATCGAGGCTCAGGGGGAGTTGCGGGCGCCGGTGTTGCCGCAAAGAGCGAAATGTCTCCTCTCGTCGTTATGGCGCCGCCAAGCGCGACCGTTAGGTCACGCCCCGCTTCCAGCGTCAGGTTCTGTTTGGCTGTGGTTAACGTGATGGGAGCAGTGACCGTTAGGTCGCGCGAGGTCTGTATGTCGATGTCACCAACGAGATTGGAAACCTTGGCTGCAGAGATGAATGCATCCAATTGGTTGGTTGGAATTGCGTTGAAGTCGATCTGCGGCGTCGTGGCGGCCAACGGAGCGGCGAGTGCAGTTAGGATGATCCCGCCGCCCAACAGCAAGTCGTCGTCTGTACCGGCTTCGCCAATGGTGAGATCTCGCGGGTCAAGCAGGATCGTCCCGGTCGTACCTTGCGAGCCCGACACGTCCACCGCGCCGGTCAGCGCGAAGCCCTTATCGCCAGACACTTCGACGAAGCCGCCGTTGCCACCCTGGGGTCCGGCCTTCCCGGTGATCGTGCCGGCCATGTCTGTGAGCTTCCCCGACAGCACAGCCACGCGACCGCCGTTGCCTTTGGCCGTGGCGTCGGCGCTGATCGTGGCACCGTTCCGGATCACTGTATTGGCGGCAACCTGAGTCGAAGTGGCCTTCTGGTCCTTGGCGCGCGCCAGGGTTGTGCCGATCGCTATCATACCGCCGCCTGCCTTGCCGGAGGCGTCGATCCGCGCGCTAGAGGCGACCGAGACATTGCCGTTCGACACGATCTCGATCGCGCCGCCCTTTGTGCCGAGCGCATTGCCAGACGCTGTGAGTTGCCCCTCGACCACGATCGAGCCACCGACACCGTTCAGCGCAACGACACCGCTCTGATCTCCCATCGTCGCCGCGCGGATCATGCCGCCCGCCTGCACGAGGTTCTGCACGATCCCATCCGCCGCGCGCGCGGTGAGCTGCACCGTGCCGCCGTCGGCGATGATGGTGCCGGTGTTGGTCACCAGCGCGGTCGCCGCCTTGCCGTCCTTGCCGATCGGCGCCTGCGTCACCTGGTTGCTGACGTCGAGCGACAGCAGCCCGTCGCCATAGAGATCGAGCGTCGCCGTCTTCGCGCCCGCCAGCACGACATGACCCAGTTGTGCGTTGATGACGCCGGAGTTGGCGACCTGCGGCGCCACCAGTGCCGCGAGCCCCGCCTGCCTGACGGTGATGCTACCCTGGTTGTCGATGCGCGCGTTGGGCTTGCCGGGCTGGTCGAACTTCATGACGCCGGCAATGAAGTTCTCGTTTTTGATATTGGCGGCGGTGACCATCACGCCGGCGGCGTTGACCTGCGCCCCCTTGTAGAAGTTCACGCCCGATTGGTTGACCAGGATGAACTGCCCGTTGGCGTCGATGCGCCCAGCGATGTGCGAAGGATCAGGCCCGGTGACTCGGTTCAGCGCCACCGAACTCGCCGATGGCTGGCTGAAGGTGACGCTCTGCTGGCTGCCGACATCGAAGCTCTTCCAGTCGATGGCGGTGCGCTGCGTGGACTGATCAATCCGGGTGTTGCGGTCAGTCCGGCTGATCGCGGCTGCGCCGGCAACGACGGCGCCGCCGGCCGGGCGCGCGTTGGGCAAGGGCTGCGCGCCGACGGGCAGCGACACCACCAGCATGACAGTCGCCTGGAGTGCGGTGCTCGCCATCAGGGCCGGGCGGTTGCGGCGGACAAAGCCTAGCAGTTTCACTGCGTTGTTGCGCCGAGCCATGGCCATACCCTCCGCCGCGACCGACATTATTGCGCCGCCGCGCCGTAGTCTATTAAAACCGCGTCAGCACGCGCCAGTAGAATGCGCCGCCGTACAGCGGCGAGACGCCATTACCGGGGACGTTGCCGCCGTTCGGGAAGCGGTTGAAGCGCGCCAGCCCCTCGAGATCGACTTCGACATGGCGGGTGACCTGCGCGCGCACGCCGCCGCCGACGGAATTGATCATGGCGGCATGGTCGATGCTCAGGTTCTGCCAGGTCTCGCCCCAGTCATAGAAGACGTAATACTGCGTGGCGATGTCGAACGGCCGATCGAAGACGGTCGTTTCGAAGCCGGTGTTGAGCTGCAACTCGACGGTCGCGGCCAGCGCCTTGTCCCCCGGCACCTGGCCGGCATAGTAGCCGCGGGTGAAGCGCGCGCCTCCGAGATAGAACTGCTCCGCCGGCGGCAGGATGTTGTCGGACCACTGACCGGTCAGCAGGCCCATCAATCCGACACTCGCGCCCTCCCAAGGTGCGAACAGGGTTTGCGTGCGGCTGGTCTCGAAGTTGAACTTGGTGAAGCCGGTCTGCTCGCCCAGCCGCGGCGACGTCGGGGAAATGCCGTTGGTCGAGGCACCGAGTAACTTCAGGCCTTGCGACATGCGTACCGACACGGCGTTGACCGCTGAGCGATCGGCGCCGAGCCATAGGTCCGACAGCGCGTAATCCGCACCGAGGCGCATGACGCGCAATGCATCATAGCTCGCCCGCGTGCGCGGGGTACCGACCGGGGCTATCGAGATGTTGGAGTCGAGTGCATCGAACACGAGGTTGACGTTCAGCGACTGCTGCCGCGAGCGGAGCACCGGATAGCTCAGCGATCCACCGAACACCGTCGTGGTGCCGTCATAGCCTTGCAGACCCAGACTGCCGGTCGGCACCGTTCCGCCGTAGCCGCCATAGACCTTCCCCTTCAGGCCCGACGCGCCGATAAACATCTCGGTGGAGACTTGGCCGAAATTCTCGCTGTTGGGGAAGGCGTGATAGTAGGAGACCTCGGTCTTCTCGCCCAGCGCGGTGAAGCTGTTGGCGTCGAGTACGCCGAGGAACTCGATCGGCCCGGTCTGATCGAAGGCGCGATTGTCGATGCTGGCGAGGCCGGAGAATTTCTGCCGGCTGACCTGGGCGATCAGATTGAGCGCGCCCGGCGTATCGGTGGAAGGCTCCAGCACGGTGCGCAGGCTGACGCCCGGCACGTCCTGCGCCAGCAACAGATAGCGCTCCAGCGTGACCGTATCGATCGGCTGCTTCTCGGTGAGGCGGTTGAGGAAGCGCAGCACCTGTGTGCCGGCCGGGCCGATGTCGCCATCGAGCTTGACGCTGGCGATGCGGCCCTCGGTCACGACAAAGCGCAGCCGTCCGTCGTTGTCGAGATTGGCCGAAACGGTGGTGAGCACATAGCCGTCGGCGCGGTAGCGCTGCACGATCGCCTGCCGCGCGGCATCGATCTGCGGCAGCGGCACCGCCGGTCCGACGAGGCCCGCGGCAAGCTGCGCAATCTCGGGCTGTGGATAGGCGGTGACGCCTTCGACAGCGACACTCGTGACCCGCACCGGGCGGTTGGGCACCTCGGCGCCAGGCGCCGATGGCGGCGGCACGACCGTGCCGGGTGCTACGGAAGGCGGTGCGGGCGGCAACACGCGCGGGATCGGCGAACCCTGAGGCACGGGATTCGACGGGACCGGCTGTGCGTCCGCCGCCGAGACGGCAGCAATCGCGCCTACAAGGATCAGCACGGCCACCACATGTCGTACCGCGAGCGTGAGGAATTCAGATTCCCACCTGAAGCAACGGTCGATTTCCTCCCAATTCACGGTTGTACCTCTTTTATTTAACTCCGGCGGTTCGTGGAGAGATCCCTCTGAACCTTGTAGTTGAGTCAATTTGCAACGCTGCGCAACTCGTTTGCCTTGGTGGGTAGAGCCACACCCTAGTCCAAACGATCAGAACTATGGGGTTGTGGCCAAGAAACAACAATTGTATGATTGATCAGATTAATACTAACTACCAACTCATTGGGCGCAGTGGTTCAAAGTTCCCAATTGGCAGATTGAAATTGCGGCTGCCCCGGTGCCGCTGGGCGAAAATTGGCAGCCTGCGACGCGATCGAATTCACAAGGGCGACGTATGCCCTCCGCCGGACCGACGCAGCACACTGTTGAACCGGTTCGGAAGTCGTCGGCGTGTGATCGATCACATCGCGCGATTTTCACTTCCGCATGATCGAGCCGCTGCGCTGCGCCATCTCGTCGATCTCGGCCTGGCCCTTGCGCTGAGCCGCCGCCCGGGCCTCGGCGGCGTGCTTCGCAAGCATCTCCTCTGCCGCCCGGATGGCCGCACGCGCTGCCCCGAGCAGCATGCGCGCCTGCGTCGCCGCCGCCTCAGCTTCCTCGGCGGCGGCATGTGCCGCCCGTTGCTGTGGACGAATGCGCCGAAGCCAGGCGGCAAATGCCTCTACCTCTGCATCGTCGGCGGCTAGGCTGGTCGCGGCTTCGGTCTCGCGGCCTATCGAGGCCTCGATCTCCACAATTGCCGCGATTGCCTCGCTTTCGGCACGCAGGCATTCCGCCAAGCCGCGGCGTGCTTCGTCCGCGGCCATGCGGCGCACCTTCAGCAGCGCGTCCAGCGGATCGTGCGTCATGCTGGCTCCAGCGCCGCACGCAGCAGTGCGAAGGTGTCCTCGATGCCGGTGCGTTCCTCGCGCGTCTGTCGCAGCATGTTCTCGATGCGGGGCGCCAGCGCCACCGCCTCGTCCACGGCGGGATCACTGCCGGCGCGATAGGCGCCGAGGCGCACCATGTCCGCCATGTCGGCGTGCAGCGCCAGCAGTGCGCGGGCGCGGCGGGTCAGCGCATTCTCCTCCGGCGCGTTGCAGCCGGGGACTGCGCGCGACAGCGAGCGGAGCACGTCGATTGCCGGATAGCGTCCCCCTTCAGCGATGCGGCGGTCCAGCACGATGTGGCCGTCCAGGGTGCCACGCACGGCGTCGGCGACCGGTTCGTTGTGGTCATCGCCCTCTACCAGCACGGTGAACAGCGCGGTGATGTGGCCGGTCGCGCCGTTTGGCAGGTCCGGCCCGGGGCCGGCACGCTCCAGCAAGCGCGGCAGTTCGGCGAACACGCTCGGTGGATAGCCACGTGTGGCCGGCGGTTCGCCCGCCGACAGACCGATCTCGCGCAACGCCAGGCAGAACCGCGTGACGCTGTCCATGAGCAGCAGCACCGATTTGCCCTGATCACGGAAGTGCTCTGCAACGGTCATCGCTGCCAGCGCTGCCTGCCGGCGCAGCAGCGGCGGAGAGTCCGAGGTGGCAACCACCACGACGGAGCGCTTGAGCCCTGCCGCGCCCAGATCGTCCTCCAGGAAGTCCCGCACCTCGCGTCCTCGCTCGCCGACCAGGGCAAGCACTGCGATGTCGCAGGCGGTGTGGCGCGCCAGCATGGCCAACAGCGACGACTTGCCGACGCCGGAGCCTGCGAACAGGCCGAGCCGCTGACCCTGGCGGCAGGTCGCGAAAGAGTTGAGCGCGCGGACGCCGACATCGATCCGTGGACCCAGGCGCGCCCGCTGCGTCGCCTCGGGCGGTCCGGCCCGGACACGATGCGCGATGGGGCCGACCGGCAGCGGCCCGTGGCCGTCCAGCGGCCGGCCCAACGGATCCAGCACGCGGCCAAGCCAGTCATTCGACACCGACAGCGTCGCGCCGTTGTGCCCGCCGGCAGATTGCGGTTGGAACTGGGCGGTACTGCCAGGGCCTAGCCCATCGAGGGCACCGAACGGCATCGCCTGCGCCAGGCCCTGGCGAAAACCGACGATTTCCGCCGCTACGCGATTGCCATCGCGCGCCTCCAGCAGCAGACGGTCGCCAACACAGACATGCCCGCTCAACCCGTCGATATCCACGACCAGACCAGACAATCCGGTCACCCGCCCCTCGACGCGGAGCGGCGCGATGTCTCGCAGTCCGGCTCGGCATGCCGCGACTCGCTCAAGGGTAGGGGTTCGTCTCATTTGTGAGCGTTGTCTCGCCAATGTGAGCGCCTGATGCCAGAATACCGGGGCATGTGTGCCGGACATCAATCGACATTAAGAATATGCATCGAAAAGGTGAAGAAATCGGTGGCGTAACACACGCGATGGTGGTAGAACTTTTATCGACTATACCGGAGGAAGCATCACGATGCGAATCCTGCTGATTGAAGATGATCTCGTTGCCGCCCGCGGTGTATCGCTCATGTTGCGCTCCAGTGGTGCCGTGGTCGATCACGCCGACACCGGGGAAGAGGGCCTCGAACTGGCCCGCCATTATGACTACGACATCGTCGTGCTCGACCTGATGCTGCCCGACATCGAGGGCTTCGAGGTGGTTCGACGGATGCGCGTTTCGCGCAATGACACCCCGGTGCTCATCTTGTCCGGGCTGTCACGCCCACAGATCAAGGTGAAGGGCCTCGGCCTCGGCGCCGATGATTTCATCACCAAGCCATTCGACAAGGCTGAGTTGCTGGCGCGGATGCAGGCGATCGTGCGGCGCAGCAAGGGATTCAGCCAGCCGTCGTTGCGTGTCGGACCGTTGCTGCTCAACCTGGACAGTCATGAGGTCGCGGTGGATGGCCAGCCGGTGCATCTGACCGGGAAGGAATATGCCATCCTTGAGCTGCTGGTGCTGCGCAAGGGGATGGTGCTCACCAAGGAGGCGTTCCTCAATCACCTCTATGGCGGCATGGACGAGCCCGAGATGAAGATCATCGATGTGTTCATCTGCAAGCTGCGGAAGAAGTTGGCGTTGGCCGGGGCCGACAACCTGATCGGCACCGTGTGGGGGCGCGGCTATATGATCCGCGAGCCATCGTCCGTGAACGCAGGCGCGTCGACCGAATTGGTGGATGAGCTCACTGCGGCCTGAACGGGCTCCACGCCCC
>CAWBST010000004.1:0-54310 GCA_963791495.1 uncultured Alphaproteobacteria bacterium | reverse complement strand
TTCGCCGGCCTGAAGGTGATCGACGTGAGCCAGGGCGTCGCCGGCCCCTACTGCGCCATGCTGCTCGCCCAGTACGGCGCGGACGTCATCAAGGTCGAGCCCCCCGGCGTCGGCGACTGGGCGCGCAACCTCGGCACCGTCTACGGCGACCAGTGCGCCTACTCGCTGCCCGCCAACTTCGGCAAGCGCGCCATCGCGCTCGACCTGAAGCAGGCGGACGGCCGCGCCATCCTGTGGCGCCTGCTCGCCGGCGCCGACGTGTTCCTCCAGGGCTTCCGCCCCGGCGTCATCGACCGCCTCGGCTTCGGCTACGACGCGGTCGCCGAGCGCGAACCGCGCATCATCTACCTCTCGGTGTCGGGCTTCGGCCAGTCGGGCCCGCTCGCCGAGCGCCCGGCGATGGATCCGATCCTGCAGGCCTATACCGGCCTCACCGTGGAGAACCGCGGCGAGGACGGCATCCCGCACCGCACGCCGATCATCGCCATCGACATGACCACGGCGCTCTACGCCTATTCAGCCGTATCCACAGCGCTCTACGCCCGCCGCGACGAACCGCGCGGCCGCCACATCGAGGCGAGCCTGATGCAGGCGGCGGCCGGCCTCCAGGTCGTGCGTATGATGCAGTCGCACCTCGAGGGCGGCGCGATCCGCCCGCCCGGCGCGCCCTCCGGCGTGTATCAGGTCGCCGACGGCTGGATGACCATCACCGTCGTGCGCCTGCACGAATGGCTGGGCTTCTGCAGCGCGGTGGACCTGCCCGCATTCGCCGCCGACGAACGCTACCGCACGACGCAGGGCCGCACCGACGACGCGGCGGCGATCAACGCAGTGCTGCGCCCGCTGCTCGCGTCGCGGCCGTTCGCGCACTGGTCGGAGCGGCTGGCCGCCGAGCGCATCATGCACGAGCGGCTCAACACGTATGCGGGCTTCCTTGCGCATCCGCACGTCGCGGCAAGCGGCGCGATCGCCTGGCTGCACCATCCGCACGTGCCGCAGGCATTCCCGATGCCGCAGGTGATCGGCGCGCCACCACTGGTCGACGGCAGCCCGCTCGCCGTCGCGCCGGGCCTCGGCGAGCACACCGAACCCATCCTGCGCGAGCACGGCTACACGGCGGACGAGATCACCGACCTCGCCCGCCGCGGTGTGGTGGCGCTGGCAGGTGCGCCGCGTTAGTGGGTGACCATCAAAGCACCGCGTATTGTGTGCGTTCGCGCCTCGCCAGACGTGGCACGCCCTCGCCCACGATCAGCGCCTTGAAGTGCGCCGTCTTCTGGTGCGCATCGAATGCCGCCGTGTCCTCGAACAACTCGTAGAACAGGAACTGCGCCGGGTTCTCCACCGCGCGATGCACGATGAACAGCTTCACGCCTGGTTCCTGGCGTGCCTGCGGCGCGAAGCGCGCGAGAATATCCGCCACCGCATCGGCTTCCCCGTCACGCGCCTCCCACAGCGCCGTGACCGCAAGGCCGCCGTTGATCTGCTGGGTCTGCATGTTCGCCTCCTTTGCTGGAACACGCAGACACATAGACGACCAACCACAGCACATCAGCACGCATCGCTTCGGCCGCGAGCGAACAGTCTGACCATCGTCACGTCATAGAACAGCGCGATCCAACTTGGGCCCGCGACAACGTGACCGGTGCCGATGACGCCCGTCTTCCCTGTCCGCGGACGGCTCGGCAACCCCTCTTTGCTCTTGGGCGTTTGTGGAGCGTGATCCGAGGGAACAACGCAATGAACAGAGCGCTCCTGATCCCGCTGCTGGTCAGCCTCGTGGGCTGCGCGCAGAGCCCCGGGCAACGCGCAGTCAATGGCGGTCTGATCGGGGGCGGAACAGGCTTGGCCGTTGGCGCGCTGGCAGGTGGCGGAAAGGGCGCCTTGATCGGCGGCCCGGTGGGCGCTGTCGGCGGCGCAGCCATCGGCGCGTTGACGGAACCGCATTCGAAAATCACCACCAGCAGCAGCGGTAGCGGCGGCAGTGGTTGGAGCAGGTTCTAGGTGTTCAATGCCCCGCGTGGCTGCCGGAGAAATCCGGCGCGGCCAGACCGCACTGCTCGAGCTGCTTCACCAACGCCTGCTTCAATCGTTCCAGCCCTGCCTCGGTGCCCGCCTCGGCGCGCGCCACCAGCACCGCCTGTGTGTTGGAGGCGCGCAGCAGCCACCATCCATCTCCGGTCAGCACCCGCACGCCATCGGTCTCCGACACCTTCGCGCCTTCCGTACGCAGTCGCGCGGCAACTTCCTCGATCACCTTGAACTTGCGCGTGTCGTCGCAGTCGAACCGTACCTCGGGCGTGTTGATCACCTGCGGCAGCGCATCGCGCAGCTTCGACAGCTTGGTGTCCAGGCGCGCCAGGACGCCGAGTGTCCGCACCCCGGCATACAGCGCATCGTCGAAGCCATACCAGCGATCGGCGAAGAAGATGTGCCCCGACATCTCCCCGGCGAGCGGACAGCCGGTCTCCGCCATCTTCGACTTGATCAGGCTGTGCCCGGTGCGCCACATCAACGGCTTGCCGCCGGCACGTCCGATCTCATCGAACAGCACCTGGCTCGCCTTCACGTCGGCAATGATCGTCGCACCCGAGTGCTCGCGCAGCACGTCGCGCGCCAGCAGCACCATCAGCTGATCGCCGAACAGGATGCGTCCCTTGTCATCGATCAACCCGATGCGATCCGCGTCGCCATCGAGCGCAATGCCGATATCCGCGCCCTGCGCCGCAACCTCCGCAATCAGCTGCTGCAGGTTGGCCGGCACCGTCGGATCGGGATGATGCGCCGGGAACCGGCCATCTATCTCGCCATTCAGCACGGTATGCTCGCCGGGCAGTCCCGCGACCAGCCGCTGCAGCACCTCGCCCGCGGCGCCGTTGCCGTTGTCCCACACGACCTTCAGCAGGCGGTCGCCGCCATCCCAGTCGGTGAGCAGGCGAGCAACGTAATCACCTGCGACATCGACGTTGCGTTCCGGCGCCACGGTCTCTTCCACCACGTCGCCCGCGAGCGACTGCTCGCCCAGCGCACGGATCTGCTCGCCGAAGAAAGGCTTGCCGCCGAGCACCATCTTGAAGCCGTTGTAGTCGGGCGGATTGTGGCTGCCGGTCACCATCACCGCGCCGTCGGTCTTCAGCGTGGTCGAGGCGTAGTACAGCATCGGCGTCGGACCACGCCCGATCCGCACGGCCTCGATGCCGCTCGCCGACAGTCCCTTGACCAGCGCCTGCTCCAGTTGCGGGCTCGACAGTCGTCCGTCGTAGCCGACCGCAGCAGTGACGCCACCCTTGCGCGCCACGATCGAACCGAAACAGCGGCCGATCGCGAACGCATCGGCCTCGGACAAAGTGCCGCCGACCGTGCCGCGGATGTCGTACTCGCGCAGCGTGGTCGGATCGAAGCGATGAGAGAACGCCATCGTCACACCGTCTCGCGGGAGACGGCGCTGACGAGGAAGTCCGGCGCATCGACATAGTGCCGCAGGAAGGCGCGCACGGCATCCGCCATGTCGGGGCGCTTCAACGCGTAGGCGATCTGTGCCTCCAGGAAGCCGATCTTGTCGCCGCAATCGAATCTCTGGCCCTCGTAGCGCAGTCCGTGGAACGGCTGTTTGCCGATCAACTCGCGCCATGCCATCGGTCAGCTGCACCTCGCCGCCGGCGCCGCGCTCCATGCGCCCGAGATGCTTGATCACCTCCGGCATCAGCACGTAGCGGCCGATGATCGACAGGTTCGACGGAGCGTCCTTTGGCGCCGGCTTCTCCACCAGCCCCCGCACCTCCACCATCCGACCGTCATCCTTGCCGATGCGAAGAATACCGTAGCGGTTGGTCTGCTCGCGTGGCACTTCTGTGACAGCGACGACATTGCCGCCGGTGTCGCGATACGCATCGGCGAGCTGGCGCAGGCATGGCGTGTCGGCGAGCACCAGGTCGTCCGGCAGCAGGATGGCGAACGGATCGTCGCCGATGAACGCGCGGGCGCACCAGATCGCGTGGCCCAGCCCAAGCGGCACCTGCTGACGCACGGTGACCAGCGACCCCGGCTCCACCCGCGTCGCGCGCAACAGTTCCAGCGCGTCGGTCTTGCCCCGCTCGCGCAGCGTCGCCTCCAGCTCGAACGCGATGTCGAAATGTTCGACCAGTGCGGTCTTGCCGCGGCCGGTGACCATGCAGAACTGCTCGATCCCGGCGGCGCGTGCCTCCTCGATCGCGTACTGGATCAGCGGTTTGTCCACCACCGGCAGCATTTCCTTGGCGGTTGCCTTGGTGGCGGGCAGGAATCGCGTGCCGAGCCCAGCAACGGGCAGCACGGCTTTGCGCAATGGCTTGATCACAACGGGGATCCCCCTGGTCTCCAGAATGCCACGAGCCGGCGGCAGCAATCATGGCCGGCAGGCAGTATTGTGGCGTTAACGGCGGAGCCGGCAGCGACACGTCGAGGCGAGACGTATCACGTTGCCGCGCGGGCCGTCACGCACTGCCGTGCCTGCCGGCGCCCGCTCGCCCCAGCAGCACGTCGCGCGCCAGGTTGACCCGGGTGGCGAGCCAGTCGGATCCTCCACTATCCGGATGGGCGGTGCGCATCAGCCGGTGATGGGCGGCGCGGATTTCCGCCTCGGTGGCGCCCGGGTGGAGGCCGAGGACCTGATAGGCCTCCTCCGACGTCATGCCCGTCTGGCGGCGAGGCGGCGGCTGGCGCGAGCCGCCCGACGGCTGCTGTTGCTGCGTACCCGTGGCGGCGCGATAGGCCCGCCAGCGCTGCCAGATCAGCGGGCCGAACATCACCAGGGCGCCGAGAGCGATGCCCTCGCGTCCGGTCAGGATCAGCAGCAGCGCCAGGCTGATGCCCCCCAGCGCGGCGATCCAAGCCAGCAGCGACTTGATCGTGGTTACCGAGGCGCGCTCGAAGGCGCGTAGCCCGCCGAGGAACAGGAACAGGGTCAGCGCGCCGAGGAAGAGCCAGAGCATGTTCAGTGGTCAGTGATCAGGCGCCAAGTCCTACTACCGATGATCGAGCGTTGGCCAATCATGCAATGCGATCCCTATCTGCCAGCGCCATGCCTGGCCGCTGCGTATGTCAGCCGAGACCGATCGCCTCGCCCACCCGTCGCCGGATGTCCGCAAGCTGCGCCGTGGTAACGCGCGATGCTGTCCCACGCACCCGCGCCTTCGACGTGCCGGTCACCAGCGGCGACATTGCGAAGCAGGTTTTCGTGCAGCCGTTCTCCGGCGTGGGATCTATCCGGACGGATAGATCGGCGATGACCAGGGTCGCATCCTCCGTCAGCGGCACGAGGATGACGTTCGGATATGCCGGATCGAACAGCTCGGCGTCCTCGATCACCACGGCAGGCCGCCGCCTGTTGGCTTCCTTTGGCAACGCATCGCGCCACTCGACAATGACGATCTGTCCGGGCTCGAATGACGGCACGTCAATCGGCGTCGGTCGTGGGTGTGCCCCACTCTCGGTAGAAGTCGCGCGCCCGGGGTCGTTCCGCCGCAGACCGCCCGACGGCTGCGCTCTGCGCCCGGATCCGAGCACGCCGGACATTGCGCGCTGCCTCCGCTGCGATCTGACGCAGGTAGGTGGCGAGGCCAACGCCTCGGGAGCGGGCCTCTGCTTCCAGGGTGGCCCGGACCTCGTCGTCAAGCCGGATGGAGATTGGTGCGGGCATAATGGTGCCATGGATGTAGTACCGACCGAGTATCGCATGCAAGTAGTGACTCCGGCTGTCCCTACCTCTAGTTCGCATCCGATCAAGGCGAAGACGCTTGGCGTCACGGCATCAGGATTATTCCGACCGCGCCTCCAGGGCCGCCAGGGCACTCAGGTTGACGATCCCTCGCGCCGTCACACTCGGCACCAGTACATGGATCGGCTTCGACATCCCAAGCAGCATCGGTCCCACCGGCAATCCATCCGACGCCGCCTTCAGCAGCGTGAAGGCGATGTTGGCGGCATCCAGCGTCGGCATCACCAGCAGGTTCGCCGTGCCGCTCAGCCGGCTGTCCGGCACCGCGCGGTCGCGGATCGCCTCCACCAGTGCGGCATCGGCGTGCATCTCGCCGTCGACCTCCAGTTCCGGGGCTCGCTCGCGCACCAGAGCCAGCGCACGCCGCATCTTCCGTGCACTCTCCGAATCGCTTGCGCCGAAGTTCGAGTGGGACAAAAGCGCCGCCTTCGGCGTGATGCCGAACGCACCCACCGCCTCGGCCGCGAGCACCGTCATCTCGGCAATCTGCTCGGCCGTCGGGTCCACCACCATCTGGGCGTCGCAGATGAACAGCGTGCCGTGCCGCAGGATCAGGCAGCCCAGGCCGTACGCGCGGCTCACCCCCGGACGGCGCGGAATGATCGGGAGCAGGTACTGGATCTGGCGCCACCAGTTTGCGCTGCCGCCGCAGATCGCCGCGTCCGCCAAGCCGGCATGCAGCAGCATCGCCGCAGCGACCGTGCCTCGCCCTGCCAGTCGATGTGCCGCCTCCTCCGGCGGGACGCCACGGCGACCGGCCATGTGCTGGTAGTCGGCCAGCAGCGGGCCGAACACGTCGGCATCGCGCGCGGGATCCAACACACGCACACCATCGGTGAGATCGATCCGCAGGCCCATCTCGTGGACCTTGCTCTCGATCACCGCGTGCCGACCGAGCAGGATCGGCCGCGCGATGCCGTCATCGACCAGAGTCTGCGCGGCACGCAGCACCCGCTCATCCTCACCCTCGCCATACACAATGCGGCGTGACGCCTTCTTCGCTGCCTCGAACACCGGCCGCATGAGCTGACCGGAGCGGAACACGAAGCGCTCCAGCTCGCGCTGATACTGTGCGAGGTCGTGGATCGGCCGGCGGGCCACGCCGCTCTCCATTGCCGCGCGCGCGACCGCCGGTGCGATCTCCAGGATCAGGCGCGGATCGAACGGCTTGGGGATGATGTAGTCGGCGCCGAACACCGGCGCGGCCCCGCCGTAGGCGGCAGCGACCACCTCTGACGCCTCCATGCGCGCCAGAGACGCAATCGCCTCTGCCGCGGCAATCTTCATCTGCTCGTTGATCGTGGTGGCGGAGACATCCAGCGCGCCACGGAAGATGAACGGAAAACACAGGACGTTGTTGACTTGATTGGGAAAGTCGCTGCGGCCTGTTGCAACGATTGCGTCCGGCCGCGCAACAGTGACCAACTCGGGCAGGATCTCCGGGTCCGGATTGGCCAGCGCCAGGATCAGCGGCTTCGGCGCAAGCAGGTGCAGCCATTCCTGCCAGAGCACGCGTGGCGCGGAAAGACCCAGGAACACATCCGCACCCGGCAGCACATCCTTCAGCGTGCGCGCATCGGTATCGCGCGCGTAGCGCGCCATGTTGGGCAGCATGCCTTCGCGATCGGCGCGCACCACGCCGTTGATGTCGGTCAGCGTCACGTTCTCCGGCCGCAACCCCATCAGCACCAGCAGGTCGACGCACGCCAGCGCCGCGGCACCCGCACCCGACGTCACCAGCCGCACATCGACGAGTGCCTTGCCTTGCAGCACCAGTCCGTTGCGCACTGCCGCGGCGACCGTGATCGCCGTGCCGTGCTGGTCGTCATGGAACACGGGAATACGCATGCGCCGACGCAGCTCAGCCTCGACGGCGAAGCATTCAGGCGCCTTGATGTCCTCCAGGTTGATCGCACCGAAGGTCGGTTCCAACGCCGCGACGACATCGCAGAAGCGCGCGGGATCGTCGGCATCGACCTCGATATCGAACACGTCGATGCCGGCGAACTTCTTGAACAGGACGGCCTTGCCCTCCATCACCGGCTTGCCCGCGAGCGCGCCGATGTTGCCCAGGCCCAGCACCGCGGTTCCGTTGGATATCACCGCCACGAGGTTGCCGCGTGCGGTGTAGTCGTAGGCGGCGTGCGGATCGGCGACGATCGCCTCGCAGGCCGCGGCGACACCCGGCGAGTAGGCCAGCGACAGATCGCGCTGCGTCGCCATGCGCTTCGTCGCCTCGATCGCAAGTTTTCCCGGCTGCGGCAGCCGGTGATAGTCCAGCGCCGCCTTGCGGAAGTCGTCATCCATCAGCCGGCCACCCTCGATACTCCGCGGGCAGAATGAGCGGCAGCCCAACGTCTGGCAACGATGTTGCGCCGACGGACTCGTGCTAGACGGCGGCCATGAAGTTCGAAGAGGTCTACGATCTGCTGGCCACGTACCAGCGCGAACGCTGCGGTTGGTATGCGGTCCTCGGAGAGCGGGCGCTGCGCGACATCTACCAACATATCATCGCGACAGGGGCGAAGGACTGCCTCGAGCTCGGAACCGCATTCGGCGCGACCGCCTGCGTCATGGCCGCGGCCGTCGAGGAGAACGGTGGCGGCACGGTCACGACGATCGACCTCATGGCCCGCGAGCCGATCGGCGTCGCGCAACTGGCGCAGATGACGGGGCTCACTCGCTACGTCCGCGCCATCGAACTGAAGGCCGGTTACAACTGGTTCCTGCTGGGTCTCCTGCACGAACAGACCAAGGGCGGTGTCTGCGAGCCCTGCTATGATTTCTGCTTCCTCGATGGAGCGCATCTGTGGGAACCAGATGCGCTCGCGGCTCTTCTCGTGACGCAGCTTCTGCGCCCTGGCGGCTGGCTGCTGATGGACGATCTGCATTTCAGGCCGCGCGACCATCCCGGGTGGGAGACGGCGTTCAGCCAGATGTCCGAGGACGAGCTGAACACCGGGCAGGTCGGCATGGTGTACGATCTGCTCGTGAAGACGCATCCGCAACTCGGACGCTTCACGCTGTCGAACGCCGGGCACATGGGCTGGGCGCGCAAACTGGGCGGTTCGCCCGATCCCTGGCTGCCGGGCGACGTGATCGTGGGTCCCGTGGCGGCGTCCTGGAGCCAGAGCTGCGATGGTGCCGCGGCAACCCGGCGCACGCAGCACAGTGACGGCGTATCCGTCGAGGCGAATGGACGCGCTGCGCTGATCCGCGCAACCGGCGATGACCCGCAGGTGCCGCTCAACATGATCGAGGCACCGGAGCCGATCGATTACGCAACGCTGCGACTGCATCTGCTCACACCGGACAGGGGCTTCGTGCAGCTCTACTGGATCGGTGCTGACGATCCGTATTTCACCGAGGAGAACAGCACGCGCTGCCTGCTGAGATCGGCGAGCGGCATGCAGGACCTGACCTTCCGCTTCGGTGGATCGCCGGAGGCCCGGTCGATCCGCGCGCTGCGCCTCGACCCCGCCGACGGCGCGTGTACGATGCTGCTGGAACGCCTCACGATCGGCACGTGGTGACGTGGCCCCCGAGTGCTTCAACTATGTGACAGCACGACTGGACAAGGCGCCGGCTTGTCCGTAGTCAAATCCCGCCAAATCGGGGGATTTAATGCCAGATCGCGACAAACTGCTCGCGTGGATAGAGCCGCGCACCAGTGACGAGTTCCTCGCCGCCTTTGTTGCCGCGCCGCTCGCGGCCGAGCGCGCACCAGCGACGCAGCTGTGTTCCTCACCCGACGACGCGCGCCAGTGGGTCGAAGAGGAGGCAGCGGCCCTCGGCGTTGCCATCAAGTGGGTCGACGAGCCGCCGAAGGGCTAGAGAATCATCGGGCCTGGGTGGGTTGTGCCGATCGAGCACCGGCAACGGCCGATGCGCTCCCCATATCTGGACTATGCGGTCGAGAAGACTCGAACTTCCACGGGGTTACCCCCACAAGCACCTCAAGCTTGCGCGTCTACCATTCCGCCACGACCGCCTGGGCAGGCGGCGGGATATACTCGATGAATGACGCCCCTTCAATTGCAACCGCCGCCCCTGAATGGCGCACCGCCGAGGGTCTGACCCCCTATACCGAAGCCGTCGACATCATGCAGCAGCGCGTCGCCGCCATCCGCGCCGGCGCCGCCAGTGAGTTGGTCTGGCTGGTCGAGCATCCGTCCCTCTATACCGCCGGCACCTCCGCCCGGCCGGAGCAGCTGACCGACCCCACCCGCTTCCCCACCTTCGCCACCGGTCGCGGCGGTCAGTGGACCTATCACGGCCCGGGCCAGCGCGTGGCCTATGCCATGCTGGACCTGACCTGCCAGCATGGAGCCGTGCCCGCCCGCGACGTGCGCTGCTTCGTGCACGGGCTGGAGGAGTGGCTGATCCGCGCCCTCGCCCGCTTCGACGTCAGCGGCGAACGGCGCGAGGGCCGCATCGGCATCTGGGTCGCCGATCACGCCGCGCGGACCGAGGCGAAGATCGCCGCGATTGGCGTTCGCGTCTCCCGCTGGGTGAGCTGGCATGGCATAGCGCTCAACGTCGCGCCCAACCTCGACCACTATGCCGGCATCGTTCCCTGCGGCATCAGCGAACACGGCGTCACCAGCCTGCATGCGCTAGGCATCCCCGTCACAATGGCAGAGGCCGACACGGTCTTGCGCGCGGCTTGGGCCGAGGTGTTCGGCGATGCAGTCTCCACCGGAAGCTGTTCAGCGCCATCACCGTAAGGCCGGCGAGGGAGCCGCGAGAACGCAATCCTGAGTAAACGCGCAACCGACAGCGTCACGTCTTCAGCGTCATTGCACTCACGCTGCTACCTGAGGCAGGATTTGAGCTCCTCGCTACACGCCGGCGGCGGGCGACCGCCGCTTATGCCCCTTGCGCTGGAGTAAACGACGATGACGTTGCTGTCGCGCGCGAGCGCGCTGGTGTTGACTGCGGCCCCTGCCCTTCTTTGGACGCCGCTTGCTCGTGCCGTCGATGTCTGGACCGTTGGCGTCAACAACACCCGCCAGGGGTGGAACAAGTTCGAAACGGTCCTGACGGCAGCGAACGTGCCCAGGCTGAAGAAGATTCGTGAGTTCAATGTCGACGAAAAGATCGACGTGTCGCCGCTCGTGGTGGGCAACAAACTCTATGTGTTCACCATGACGACCACGGCGTACGTCTTCGACGTCGACACGGGGGCCCAGATCGCCACACGCCAACTCGCCACGCCGTTCGACCCGCGCCCGGACCCCGGCCAAATGGACCGATGGAAGATCTACCACAACTGGGGAATCACGGCGACGCCGGTGATCGACGTGGCGACGAACACGATGTACGTCACAACGTTCGGCAAGCCGAACGCCAACAGCCAGAACAACGAACGCAACAACCTGCTCTGGATACTCGACGCGAACACCCTCGCCGACAAGCAGCCACCGGTGCTTATCGCAGGCAATGCCGACAACGGCGGCGGCGGAATCTCGAACGGCTTCACGACGCCGTACCAGAAGATGCGCGCGGGCCTGGGGCTGTTGTCCGGCGGCGGCGGCAACAAGGCCGTCGTGGTCGCGTTCTCCATCAATGGCGAGAACCCGCGCGGTCCCGGACACGGGTTCGTTGCCGCGTACGACGTGCGCGGCCTCAATCGCGAGGCCGGTTTCGCACCGACGCCGGCTGTCTGGAATGTCACCCCGGGAGGTGGCGCTGGCGGAGTGTGGATGTCTGGCTCCGGCCCCGCGATCGACGGCGACGACATCTACCTCGCTACGGGTAACGGCATGGACCCGGGAACGATGGCCGGCAACTTCGGCGAGAGCTTCGTCAAGCTTCGCTACACGGCCGGCGTCGCCGGCGTGGACAATGGCAAGCCGAAGCTCGTCGTTTTCGACTACTGGGGCGCGTTCAGCGACTTTGGCCGCGCGGACGAAGACCAGGACATCGGCGCGGCAGGCGTCGTCTTGATCCCAGATCGAGGCAACCTCTTCGGGGGCGGCAAGGATGGCATTCTGTACAACCTGAACAAGGACAATCTCGGGAAGACCACCTGGGACCCTCAGTTCAATCTGCCTTTTGTCGCAACTTATCTGCCCAACGCGCCGAACGGCCCTGCAGGTCTGCCAACGACCACCGTTCCCGATCCAAACTGGCCAATCGTCAATCGCGATCGCAACCTTCCCTCGCAGACGCCCTTCGGGAAGAGTTATCACATTCACGGAACCCCCGTGTACATGGAGCGCGCGACGGGCGGGATCCTCTATGTCTGGGGTGAGAACGAGCGCCTCAAGGCCTACAACTACGACTTCGCCACGAAACGCATCACCTCGTTCCGCGGCCAAGGGACGCAGCTGGCCTCAGGCAACATGCCCCCGCCCGGCGGCATGCCCGGAGGACGACTGGTCGTCTCCTCCAACGGCACGGCCGCGGGCACAGGCATTGTCTGGGGCACCTACCCGACGCAGGGGAATGCGAATTCAGCCGTGGTTCACGGCGAGCTCGTCGCTTACGACGCGACGGCACTCATCAACGGCACCAATCTGAAGCAGCTTTTCCACAGCGACGCGAACCCCGCCAACAATATGGGGAACTTTGCCAAGTACTCGACCCCGGTGGTGGCGAACGGCAAGGTCTATGTCGGGACGTTCAGCAACAAGGTCGTGCAGTACGGCCTCTGAGGCACAAAGGGTATCGCTATGATGGCATGGTCTGCCCGTGTGGCAATTGCAGCAGCACTGGCCGCTTGCAGTACCGCGTCCTTCGCACAGACTGCGGCGCCCGCCACGCAGAATGCGCCCACCGCGCAGGAGCAACAGGCCCCCGCCGCGGGTGCCGCATCAGCGACAAGCGGCTTGAGCGACCTGGATGCAATGACCTTCGACTGTGCCAAGGCCAGTTTGAATGCAGCCGCACGGGAGGCAGCCAAGGTTCCCTCACAGGGGACTTATCAATTCACCTACTTCAATATCGTCAACGACTCCCATCATTCGTCATATGAAATCCATTTCAAAAGCAACTACCAGGGGGAGCCAGACTTGAAGTACTGCGTTTCCATGTACTGCCAGCAAGGATGGGATCCAAGAACCACGAAGACTTCAGTAAGCTTGATCGGCAATGAGCGTCAGCATAAGGGGATGGCCGCCCACGGCGGCGCTTGCGGCATGCAGCACGCGCCTGCGAAGCACTCATTGGAGCGATAGACCGGCCACACACAGCGGCTCGCGCGTGCGCGGATAGCGCCGTCTACATCGACGGGATCTGCCGGAAGCCGAAATGGTCGGGCGGATCGGCGAGATCCTCTTCGATGCTGACCACCTCCGCCATGCGAGGGCCACGGCGACAAAGCCGCAGCAGCTCCTCGACGGCCGCGGTATCGCCGGCCACGAGCGCCTCCACCGAACCGTCGATCCGGTTGCGCACCCAGCCCGAAACGCCCAACGCGCGCGCCTTCTCCACCATCCAGGGGCGGAAGCCGACGCCTTGCACGCGCCCGCTGATGACCAGGCGCTTGCAGTTCATGCCAATGCCTCCGGCCGTGTCAGTTGCAGAAAGCGCTCCGCGAGCGCGATGTCATCGGCGATCGCCCGACGACGGGCGGCGGCGACCGCGTCCTCACCCCATGCCTCGGCCTGGAACAGCTCGTCGAGGGCGCCGAGTGCATGAGCAGTCGACGCATCCAGTCGTCTCTCGGCCATCGCCAGTCCCAGTACCAGGCTCCCCAATGCCGGCACCGCGACACCAAGTGCTGCCAGCGCCGCAACGTCGAGCGCCGCCACCGCGCTCCGCAGCGCCGCGACGCTACCACGGTGTTGTTTCACATAAGCGATGCCGCTGCTGACCCGCAGCGGCGCATCGTAGGCGCGTGCGACCCAATCGAGCCACGGTTGCCATTGCTTCGCCTGGCGCGTCACCAACTCCTCCGGTCTCTCGGCCCGGTAACAGAGCAGATCGCTCTCCGCATAGCGAGCAATCGCGTCGATGGTCGGCGCCGGATCGGGAGCGATGCGCTGCTGCGCCGTGCCGGCCAGACGCGTAAGTGGCGTGTCGGCGAACGACATCTCGCCACCCTTCGCACCGCCGGCGCACTGCCATTCCTCGGCAATTGCATTGGCGAGCGGCTCGACCTCGACCCGAAGGACAGCACCACCCGGCAGGTGCATCGGCTTGCCATCGAGCAGGATGGCGTGGCCGGAATCGGTGGGTTCGATTGTGACGGTTTCCCAGAAGCGCTTCACACGTGCCCTCTCAGCGGAACAATTGCTTCAGAATGCCGCCCACATCCGGTGGCTTCTTCTGCTGCTGTTGCGGTGCGGGCGGCGCCGGGTGGCTGACCGCCGGGGCGCCGACTCCGCCGCAATTTGCTTCCCCACCACCGGGCACCTGCTTCGCGCCCAGAGCGCCTAGCGCACCCGCGACGATGCCCAGCGGCGTCGTGGTGCTCAGCACCGCCCCTGCGACGGTCCCCGCGTTCTGGGTAACCGCGGCGGTCGGATCGGGCGAGGCAGACGGGGACCGGAATGGTCCGGTGACACGCAACGGCACGACCAGACCGGTGCCGGCAACCCTCGCCTGCGGCCGCACATGCAGATCGAGCGTTTCTGCACCGAGGTTCAGGCTGCCGTCTCCATCCAGGGTGAGCAGCGACGAGGCAAACACGAGCGAGCGCACGGTGGCAATCCCATGGTTTGCGTCCAGACGGGCGACGAAGCATTGCACCTGGCTGGTGCCACCGCGTCCCACCATGTCCAGCAGGTTGACTTCGCGCAGGATCGATCCGAGCGAGCTGCCGAGGATCCGATTGTCCACCGTGCCGCCTGCCATCGAGAGACCCAGCGACCCGTCGAGGCTGGCGGCAATCGCGTGCGGCGTCGTGCCCGCGCCGTGCAGGTCCGCCTGCACGTTCAGATTGCCGCTGATGAAGGCGGGCTCGTGCATGGCGGCGAGCAAAGGCTGCAGTGCAAGCGCGGGGATTCGCAGCCGCAACGCCACCGGCGGACTTGCCTGAGTCGCATCCGCCCTGAGCGCGGCGTCGAGGTGACCTTCCGGCAGGTCGGCCGACACTGGATCGAGTTGCAGCTTGCCATCCTGCAGGTTCAGATGCGTCGCGATGGCGCGGTAAATCGCGTCGCCCGACTTCAGTTGCGCGACATTGAGCTTCACGTCGGCATCGGCAAGGCGCAGCACGTTGAACGGGATCGGCGTATCGGGGATCATCCTGCCACTCGCGGCGACCTTGGGCGCCGGCGGAGTCTTCGGGGCTGCCGTCGCCTGGGCGGGCGGCTTGGCGAGAACGCCCGGCACCGCGTCCAGGTCGATCTTGTCGGCCACCACCTCTGCTCGCACCGAGGGCCGTCCATCCGCGCCGCGCGCCGCTGTGCCCTTGACGGTCAGGCTCGATCCCAGCGCATGCAGTGCGAGATCGATCGGTACCGGCGCAGGCGCCTTGGCACCCGGCAGATAGGTGGCGAGCGCGCCGAGTGTACCGGCCAGCGTCGCCGGCGCGTTGTCGAAGCTGCCCTGGGCGGCGACGTGAAAGGGCTGGTCAAGCCGCGGCGCATCGATGTCGAGCTTGTCCAGCTTCAGCCCCGCCACCGTTGCGGTGAGATCGGATGGCCCGACATGCAGCGTGAGGCTGGAGATCTCCGGCATCGTCGCACCCGTGTCAGCAGCCTGCGCGGCGAGGCCGACATCGTGCAGCGGGGGCAACCGCTGTCCGGGCACGAACGGCGCGAGCGCGGCCACGTCCGGCACGTTCGCTCTCAGCTTCATGGTGTAGCCGCGGCCTTGCAGCGGCTGCGTCAGCGTACCGTCTATCGCAACCTTCGCGCCGGCAGCCTCGACGCGCATCTGCACCGGCCAGGGTGTCGAAGACGTAGGATCCTGCAGCCGGGTCAGCGGCCCGAGTTCGCCGTCCACGCTGAATGGCGTGCTGTTGTAGGTCGCCGTTGCGGTGAGATGCACATTTGCGTCGGGCGATGGGGCATCGGCCCGCAGGCTGGTAAGGCCGAGGACCGTGCTGCGGCCGGTCGCCCCGTCACGCCAGGTCAGAGTCCCGTTGTCAATCCGCACATCGGCGACGCTGATCCGGGTCGATGTTCCGGCCTGCGGACCGCCCGCGGCCGGCTGCGGTGCGGCCGGACTGGCCTGCGGCGCAAATTGCCAGTTCGGCTGGCCCTGTGCATTCGTCTCCAGGATGATGTCCGGCTTCACCAGCACGAGCCGGTCGATCTCGACCCGATGGCTCAGCAGGGGGATCAGCGCAACTTCCACGTCCAGCCGTTCGAGCGTCGCCATCTCCGGCCGCGAGAACCCCGGCGGATTGGCGAAGCTGACACCCTGCACGGTCAGGGTCGGCTGCAGCGACAGCGCCAGGCGAATGTGGCCCTGCAGCGTCAGGTCCCGTCCCGTCGCCTGCTTCACTGCCGCGACGACCTGCGGCTTGTAGCGGTCAGGATCGAAGCTGAGCGCGAAGACGACACCGCCGACGATGACCAGCCCGACCAGGCCCGCCAGCGACCACACGCCGATGCGGGCAGCACGCGGGAACGTTCGCCATGCCATCGTCACCTGCCTCCCGCTAGCGCCGTTGGGGTGGTCGTGCCGCGGGCGCGTGAAAACCCAGGGTGCGGAACGTCTGCGTCATGTGGGGCGGCAGGTCCGCCTCCACCAGCAATGTTCCGCCGGCAGGATGGGGCAGCGCAAGGGCGCGCGCGTGCAGGTGAAGCTCGTCCGGGAGCCCAACGACTGTGGCGCTGAAGGCGTTGTTCTGATCCGGTCTGGCGTATTTCACGTCGCCCAGGATCGGCGCGCCGATCGCCACGCAGTGAACGCGAAGCTGGTGGGTGCGGCCGGTCAACGGGCGCAGTTCCAGCCAGGCGAGCTTCTGCCCGGCATGGTCGAGCGTCCTGTAGTCAGTGATCGCGCGGGCCGCGTCCTTGTCGTCGCGATCAGCGATCTCGGTGCGCTCGCCGCGCGCCCCGCCAATGCGCCGGAGCGGCAGGTCGATGCGTCCCTCGGGCGGCACAGGACGACCGGCGACAACGGCCCAGTAGGTCTTCTCCACCGCGCGGGTTCGGAACGCCGCCGCAAGCTTCGCCGCTGTACCCGGCGTGCGCGCCAGCAGCAGGACACCCGACGTGTCGCGGTCCAGCCGATGCACCAGACGCGGCCGGTCCGCGCCGCCAAAGCGCAGCGCGTCGAGCAGACCATCGAGATGACGGGAGATGCCCGGCCCGCCCTGCACCGGCATCCCGTGCGGCTTGTTCAGCACCAGCACATGGTCGTCGCGGTAGATCACCAGGCGCTGCAGGTCGCGCGCCGCACTCGGGATCGATCTCCGGCCGCGGCCTCTCCTCGGGTGGCGCAGGAAGCGGCGGAATACGCACCGACTGACCCGCGGCGAGCCGTGTCGCAGCCTCGGCGCGGCGCCCATCCACGCGCACCTGCCCGGTGCGGCACAGCTTCTGGATCGCACCCTGCGTCAGCCCAGGAAAATGCCGACGGAACCAGCGATCCAGCCGGATCTCCGCTTCGTCCTCAGAAACGACGCGAGACCTCCACTCCCCCTCCCCTTGCGGGAGGGGGTTGGGGGGAGGGGGCCGCGCGCGAGTCATCGATCCACTACAGCATCGCCGTCCGGCGACAGCCTTCAAAGAACGAAGAACTGCGACGGCACGAACGGAGCGGGCTCCACCCCCAGCATCGCCTGGGCATACAGACTCCCGCTGAACTCGATGTTGGCCGCCGGATGGTTGCGCATCGCCAGCATATCCCGGAGGTGCCGTTGCAGCACGCCATCGGCGCGCATCGTGTTGCCGCCATTCACGCCGATCAGCTCGTAAACCGCGCTGGTACAGCTATGATGCGCCAACGCCGCCTCATACAACGCCTGCGCCCGTCGCTGATATGGGATTGTCTGCCCGTCTTCGAGCAGCGCGCGCAGCTCGGTCCAGGTCGCGCCCAGCCTGGTCCGTGCCGTATCCACGGCGATCATCGCGCGGGACAGCGGCCGATGCACGGCAGGATCGCGCGCAGCCGGGACACCACCGCGCGCCGAGACGCGCGTGCTGTTTCGTTCGACGAATGCGTCCAGCGCGCCGACCGCAGCCCCGATCGCCGGCGCCGCTATCGTGTAGCCGTAGGCAAGCCGCCAGGGCAGGCGAAAGTAAGGACGGTCGTTGACCGCGAAACCGGGATCGCGGCCATGATAAACGTCGACAACGGAGTGAGTGCGGTGCTCCGGAACAAACGCACCCGCAACCACGACATCCTTGCTGCCCGTACCGGCGAGCCCGGTCACCTGCCAGCTCTCATGGTCGATCGAGAAATCGCAGCGCGGAACAAGAAACGTGCGGAATTCGGCGCCGTTACCGTCATCCGGGATGATACCGCCGAGGAGGGCCCATTCGCAGTGATCGACACCGCTGGAGAAATGCCAGCGACCTGACAGCTCAAATCCACTTGGCACCCGCCGAACCGATCCGGTAGGCGCCAGCGACGATGACGCACGCGCGTCGGGATCGCTCTCCCACACATCCCGCTGCGCTTCATTGGCAAACAGCGCGATCTGCCAGGGATGGATGCCGACCACGCTCGCCACCCAACCGGTGGAGCCGCAGGCCGAGGCAATGCGAACCATGCCTTCGTAGAAGGTCGCATGGTCCAGTTCCAACCCGCCCCACTGGCGCGGCTGAACAGCGCGGAAGACGCCGGCCTCGGTCAGCGCAGCGATCATGTCGTCCGACACTCGCCCGGTCTGCTCCGTCTCCGCAGCGCGGGCGCGGATTTCGGGCAGGAGTGCGTCGATCCGATCCAGGAAGCCTTTGGCATCCGCCGTGACGCCCGGCCTTCTGTCGGCATTGAGCAGGTCCAGCATCGGCGTTCCCCTTGATTACAGCGGTATCGCCAGCAGCGTATCGATCTTGTCGCTGTCCAGCACCACGATCCGCTCGCTGAACCGGAACGGCGTCGCGGAGACATCGATCCGGTCCAGATACCGCCCACTGGCGAACAGCATCGTGGCGCCGTCGTGCATGATCCGCACCGCCACGAAATGCGAGTGAACCACCGCGGTGCCACCCTCCACGCCCTTCACGCGGATCGGCCCGACCACATGCCGATACCGATGCGGCTCATAGATGTTCGCCCGTCGCAGCGAAAACACCCGGTCCAGCAGCATCCCGCGCGATGCGGCATACATCACGCCCTGCCGCATCCCCGCCTCATGGTTCGCACGGCTGATCACCAGATATCGGCACGGATCGCCGAACAGATCCGGCCACTCCTCCAGCCGGTCCTCGTCTATCCGTTCGGCATACTCCCCGATCAGCTCATGCACGCCCAAGCGTATGGCGAGATCATCCATCCGTCATTCGCCCATCAGCATCCGGTAGTGCTTCCAGAATCCGCGGATCGCCGCCTCGCTGGCGCGGAACGTCTGCGATTCCGCCTCGTGCCCGCCCATCATCACCAGCCCCGCGCCCTCGTCGTTATACTGCAGCGCGCGCTGCACGAAGCCTCCGACGCAGCCGTCCTCCATCGAGATATACCCCGCCGCGCCGATCAGGTTGCCCTGCCGCAGCCGCCGCTCCGTCATCGCCTCGTCGTCCGTGTCGAACCCCAGGTGGATCCACTCCAGCTCGCACTTGTCGACCCCGCGCGGACGCACCACCCGCACCGCGATCGTGTTGCGCACCTGCTGCAGCACCATGCCAGGGAAGATCGTCAGGATCTGCACCGACACGCCGTCGCCGTACTCATCGACCAACTCCACCACCGAGCGGTCATGCAACTGGAACTCGCTGTCCGCGCGCAACGCCGCCGCCTTGTAGTCCGCATCCTCGGCCGCGTAGTCCAGCTTGGCGTAGCTGTAGTGATTGCCGCCGTCGCGGTTGATGTAGATGCCGCCCGGCATGCTGAGCCGGTTGATCCGGAAGGTCGTCAGGAACAGGTGGAGGATCGAGGCGTGATAGGTGTCTTTCACGTTCTCGAAGTAGAGCTTCCAGTTGTTCGGCATCAGCTGCGTGCTGCGCCCGAGCAGCACCGGCTTGCGGTTCATCACGCGAAGCAGTCCGCGCGTGACGTCGGGACCTAGATACGTCTCCAGGTCCGGCGCTGCATCGCTGAACGTGCCGAACACCAGCCCACCGAGCTCCGCGACACGCAGGCGCTGCAGCCGGTGCTCCTCCTTGCGGAATTCTGGCGGCATGCCGCCCTGGCGCTTCACGCCGTGCTCGAACGCGACGCCGGTGAGCTGGCCGGCGAGGTCATAGGTCCAGCCGTGATAGATGCAGGAGAATTCCTTGGTGCTGCCGGCGCGCTCGAGGCAAAGCAGGTTGCCGCGATGGGCGCAGCGGTTGACGAAGGCGTTGATCTCGCCGGCCGCATCGCGCACGACGATGACCGCAGTCTCGCCGACCGTGGTGGCGACATAGTCGCCCGGTTTGGCGAGTTCCACCGCGAGGCAGAGGTAGTTCCAGGTGGGCCCCTTGAACAGCCGTTCCTGCTCGCGGTCGTACTGCGCGGCGTCAGTGTAGACCCGGAAGGGCACCTCGCTGATGCCGTTCGACGGCCAGGCGACGCGGGGTTCCGCGGTCAGACCGGACTGGGACATGGGTGTGCTCCTTCTCCCGGTGGGTGCGTTGGGGCTGGAGTTTAGGCGGAGGGCGGTGGTGGGGGAAGGCGGCGGTGGTGTTGCAGCTATTCGTTCTCGGGCCAAAGCGGTCATGCGTTGCCAGAGTCTTCCCCGCTCGTCTAGATAGTAAAGTATCAAGGAGAATCTGAATGGTTCGCCGCCCGTCGGCCGATGACTTAGAGGAGACGGATCTCGCGCCCGGGGCCGCTGGCGCCGACGACGAGGTCAGTTATACGGCAGTCTTGCTGTCGCAGGGTAAACACCGATTTTACACGCTCGCGATGCCTAGCGAGATGCTTGCAGATACATGTATTGTCGATCCTCGTATGGTGAATCCGATCGACGGATTTCAACGTTTGCTCGACAAGCGGCGCGCTCAGGAAATTGCGGACTACATCGACAAAGGCTTTGGAACGATACCTGGCTCCATAGTCCTCTCGGCTCAGCCCGACGCAAAGCTTCGATACACCAGAAGGACAAGAACACTCAGGTTCCGGAAGACGCCGAGGTCCTTCTTGATTATTGATGGCCAGCATCGCGTTTATGGCTTCAAGCTTGCGAAGGTACCGCTCCGCGTGCCTGTAGTAATCTACAACGGCCTTAGCCGTGCCGACGAAGCACGGCTCTTTATGGATGTAAACACCAAACAGCGGCCCGTACCGCCAGAGTTGATACTCGACATAAAGCGGCTTGCAGAAACAGAGACTGACGTTGAGGCATTGCTGCGAGACATTTATGACTCTTTCAACTCCAGCCCGGACAGTCCGTTGCAGGGTCTACTGGCTCCTTCAGATCGGCAGAAGGGCAAGCTATCGCGCGTCACCTTTAACAATGCATTGCGGGCCGTCTGGTATGCGTTTTCAGATAGCGATGCGCAATCGGTATACGAAGTTTTTAGCGCATATATTCGCGCATTCATGGCTGGCCTACGCTCGCAGGGAGCGGTCAACAACATAACAAACCCGACGATGTTCCGGGCGGCAGCACTGGCATTTCCAGACGTAGCAGAGCGGGTTTCTGACCGATATGGCGGTGAATACTCGACCAGCAATTTCCAGAAGGTCTTAACGCCGCTCTTCCAGAATGTGAAGAAGAGCGACTTGGCCAAACCCGGTGCCAGCTACATATCTCTCCATGAAAATTTCCGCAGAGCAATGAGTGCTGGATTCTCCCTTGGTAGAACAGCCGCCTAGTGTCCTTACTGGCCGACGCCCTACAACCCTATTTGGTGCCTGGGCTTGCGATGGTGCAGGGTAGGCCGGGTTCAATGAGCCTGCCAGATCTTATCGGACGGCAAGAAACTATTGGCTTCGACCTCGACTTCGACGACGCAGAAAAGGTCATCGTAGCTGATTTCCGAGAATCGACTGTTGTATTGAAAACCATTGCGTCTGACAGCTCAAGATTTCGCGTCGGCAGCCTTCCAAACCATACAGCAGGTTCCAAGGGATATCACGGAAAAAGACAGAACTGCTTGGAGCATAATCCAAGCATATTATGGTTCTTCGCTATTTGGTGTGGGTTGAAACGACCTCAGGAGGGCGAAGTGAGGTCGAGCTTTCCGGCGATGAGATAGGCGATGGCAGTGAGGTTTCGAATGGAGCGATAGCCGCGAGCCTTTGCCTTGGCGGCCTGTATGAGGCTGTTGATTCCCTCAATGAGACCATTGGCGATCTTGCTATGGAACCAACGTAGAATGCCGTCCGAGTGGCGTTTGACCCATCTTCGACAGCGCCGTTCTGCAAGTTATTGAAAGTGCCCGACAATTCGCGCCGCGACGGCAGCGTGGCACTACACGTTCTGGAGCGGCAATCAGTCTGCGGTGATCGCCTGCACTGTTGGTGGCAACGCCACGCCGGCGGCACGCAGTGCGAGGCCGGCAGCGATCCTGGGCGTTGATCGGAGCATGAATCGCTTGCCGTCCTGGTCCACCTCGGTCTCGGTCAGTGCATCAATGTCGGCGATGACGGCGGGCCAGGATCCGTTTCGGCCGAGCGCGGCGATGCGGGCCTCGAGTTCGGCCTTCAGCACGAGGGCAAGAAAACTACAAAACACGTGGCCGCGAATTGTCTCGTCGAGCTTGTGGAAGATCGGTCGAGTTGAGAGCAGATGTTTTGCCGTGCGGAAGGTCTGCTCGACGGCCCAGAGTTGCTTGTAGCACAGCATGGCAGCCAGCGGGTTGAGATCGGTGTTGGTACGCAGCACGAACACGCCGTCGAACCTGGCGTCTTCGTCAGCCTTGCTGCGATCGACCGCGAAGTGACCATCGCCGACGGTCTTGAGGAAACGACGGAAGCCGGTGTTGCCGACCAGCGCCTTGTCGCCGCGGCGCAACTGCCGTTCCAGCGCGGCCAGAATGGCGGAGCGGTCGGCAGCGTCCTTCGCTGCCTCTTGATGGTTGATGCAGACGATGTAGCGCGCCCCGCCGAGCGTTACCGCCTTGGCACTGTAGTCGGTGTCTCTGCCGCGCTTCTCGACAATAAGAGGTACGAAGGGCGCGGCATCGTTCAGCACCACATGGCGCACCAGTTTATCGGTGCGCTCGCGCACGCCGAGAATGTAGAGTAGGCTGCGCTCCTCGAGTGCGGCGATGGTCTCGGCACTGATCATGCCGCGGTCGGCGACAACGCAGACTCGGCCGATGGCGAAGCGCCGGCGCAGACGGTCGATCACCGGAACCAGGCTGGTGACGTCGGCAGTGTTGCCGGGCCACATCTCAGAGCACACAGGGCGTCCGTCGCCGTCGATCAGAATGGCGAGGATCATCTGACGCAGGTCAGGCCGATGGTCCTTGCTGTAGCCGTATTGTCCGATTGATTGGCCGCCCAAGCCCTCGAAGTACAAACTAGTGGTGTCCATGAACACCAGGTCGAGCCGGCTGAACAGGTCGCGCCGATGCGCGAACAGGTGCTCCTCAATCAGATCTTTGCTGCAGCGTGGTGCGAACCGCGTCGCACCGTCCTGCTGATCGGCAGGCAGTTCTTCGCCGAGCCAGGCCATGGCACGATAAAGATGATGGAGGCCGAGATCTTCGCTGCCGGCGATGCGATACTCCTCGCGCCAGCGGTCGGCCGCCAGATCTGAGCCGCCACGCATCAGCCGGTGCAGCACGGTGAGGAACACCGCACGTTCCAATCCGAAGCGATGACCGCGGCGGCGCGCCAAGGCGGTGATCACGCTCTGACAGCCGGTCTCTGCCCAAAGTCGCTCGAATAGCAGTGCCGGACCGATACGGCGCACCGTGATCGCGGGTACCTCTCCGGTCCTCGCCGCATTCAGCACCATCGCTTGCTGCACGAAGCGCGCGCCCGAGCGCAGCAGTCGATCGAGTTGCCCGCTGGCCTCGAGTTCATCCAGCCGTCCGAGTGTAGCGATCACGCGCTGACGCACCCGATCGCCGGTACGGTGACTTTCGACGATCTGCAGGTAGATGCGTCCCTGCGACTGCTTGCGGCGGAAGTACATGCGCGAATCGGTGTTTGGGTGCGCACAGATTGCCAAAGATATCCATGCCGTCAATGACGAACAGCATCTAGGCGTGGCACTACAAGTTTAGCGAGAACGCTAGCCACAACCAATGAATTCAGTAACTTAGCATGCGCCCGGAACACCCAACTGTCGAAGATGGGTTTGACGGTGCGGGCGGCGTCGATGATTGGGGGCAGCCGACTGTGGGTCGCCCAGAAATACCATCGCTGGAGGAAGGCTGCGCCGGCCCCGGTGGAGGGCTGCTCATAAAGTTCCTGGAAGGCCAACCGTATCCGGTAGGCGCGTGCGGTCTTGAGATGGCGCATCGGTAGGCTTTCAAAGATGACCTTTTGGCGCCCGGATAAGCGGTCTGGGTTGCGCAGCCAGAGGTAGCGTGTGCCGGCCAACAGTTTGTAGTCCTTCCGCTCGGTTCGTCGTACCTGATCGACAGCATCGTTGATGATCTTGACGGCATGGAACTTGTCGAAGGTGATGGCCGCATTGGGCAGGCTGTCGGCAGTGCCCTTGATGAAGGCCGGGCTCATGTCGATGCAGACCTCGGCGACGGCATCAGGATCGCCGCTGTGCGCCGTGAGATCATCTGCAAATGCTGCGACGGTCTCGGCGTCCTTGCCTTCGGTCGCGAAGACGACGCGGGCGCGATCGATATCGACAAACAGCGAGATGTAGTGGTGGCCGCGTCGGGCGGCGGTCTCGTCGATCGCCACCCGCGTGACAGTCGCGAGATTGGTGCGCGCTCGGGCACGCTCGACATAATGGTGGATGACGCGCCATAGCTTAGTGTCATGCTCACCCACCAGTCGGGCCACCGCGTTGACCGGCATCGCTGAAACCAAGGCCATGACCAACGCCTCGAACAGCAGGGTGAAGCCACCGCCCTCGCGCGCCCACGGCACGCTGACCTTCTTGACCCCGCACTTGACGCAGCGCACACGTGGCACACGGGCATGCAGATAGGCTTGGTGCTGGAAGAAGTTGAGATGTCGCCACGTCACCTGTTCGGTGTCGTGGGCCGGGCAATCGGCAGCACCACAACTCGGGCAGGTGAAGCGGCTGCCGGCGGTGAAGTCTATGTAGATGTCCAGGCGACGGGCCACTGTGTCGAAGTCGCTGCTGACGACCGTCCATGGTGGCGCGACGCCCAACGCCAGTTGCAGCAGGCTGGTGTCGCGCATGTCGCTTTCTCCGCCATTGACCCGCTCCGAGCCTGCCGCCGTGCTCGCCGCCGTCAAGGACGCTGCGCGCCGCTCCGCGATGGCCTGCGGCCATCCTTGACCGCGTCTGTGCGCGACGCCTCGCGGTAATTAGGCCGGGACGGAAAAACGCCGCTCAGCCGAACCGAAAAACATCGGTTCACAAGCAGGAGCGATCGTTACCGCCCACGCCAGACAGCGAGGAGGCCATATTATGCTGCCTTCTATGCTGGGCATGCAATACTGAGAATGATCGGTGAAAGTTGCTCATACTTCGATAGGACTCATGTATCGCGAATTATTAGACTGGGCGCCGCTCTTGGCAAAGTGCCGGGTTTCCGGTTGACTGCGAGTGCTTACCATTGCAGGGTGAACACTGCGGCCACGGTTATAAGAAGCACTAGCCTGCGGGACGGCGCTGGTGGTGCCCACGAGGCCTTTTGGAATACATTTGGTTCGCGCTTGAAAGAAATCAGTGAAGAAGTCCTGCTCGGACCATTGGTGGATGTAGAGCGGCAGTTGGTGTTCGCGAAACTCGAGGACTTACGACGAAATATTTGCGCAGACAGTGCCCCATTATTCAGCCACCTCAGCGTCATCAGGAACGAGATTCAGTATCGACACGCTAGAGAGGTTTGGCTTCCGTCAAGTTTGCGCAAAGCAGACAGGGAGAGACTTGGTCGCCTCATCAGCCAGTGGATGCGCGATCCGATGGCTGTCGATCTCAGCCTCGAGGGTTCCCAAGTGCTCGGGAGGTTTGCCGTTACTTGCGCATTTCTAATCTCCGCTTGCGCTTCCCTCTTGAGGCGAATGCAGGAGCGGGCGCCAGTGCCGTCGCGCTCCTTCGCCCTCCTCGGTCCACTTACGCTTTTATCCACGCGAACTTAACCCTTATTATGCGAGGGCCGATTGTTAGAGCAACGATGCGCCCCGCCGCCTGCGCACGACGCCTGGGCTCAAGCGGACCGCTACGCTCTCAACGCTTCGTCGGACGGCACGACGTGTAACGGACGCGCAGGATACGCACCATGTCCTGCACGATCCGGTACCGGATGATGTAAGGGTAAGCTGTCACCAATTCGCGCATGCCGGTACCTCGAACGGGCGGCCTGAGGAACTCGGCGAGACTATCACCAGCCGCAATCAGCCCCTCCAGCAACGCAACGGCAGCCCTCGAGTTGAAATCCGTCAGGTAATCGGAAGCCCGCGTCACCTGTCGCAACGCTGCCGGCGACCAGACGACCCGCACAGCCTACGCTTCAGGCGGCGGCACCTTCTCGCCGTTGGCCATCTTCAAAAGCCATTCGCGCACGCGCTCGTGCGGCACGCCCTTGCCGGCCTCGATCTCCGCATCGGCTTCGGCATCAAGGCGCGCTTCCTCCGCCTCGTCGAGTGGCAGATCGAAGATCGACTTGGTTTCCGCTTTGTCAGCCATGGGCACCTTCCAGAACCGTCGGAGCATACGGCAATTCCAGCCGGATTGCGGCACCGTGGGATCAGCGCCCCGGCTCGGCAATCCGGGACCTCCGGCGGCTGCCCCTATAACAACGCCTCAGGCCATACCCGGCTTGCAATCTTGACGCGGCGCTCTTCCAGCACAAAATAATCCCTCATGAGGGGAATATTTTTGTGAACCTGGAAGTAGTCAACGTCCGAGAGGCCAGCTTCGTCGCCGGTGTCCCGGTGAAGACAGTCAACAAGGCGATCGACGAGGCGAAGCTCCGCCGCGGTGTCGTCCGACGACGACGAGAGCGTTTGCTGAATCGTGAGGGCGTGTTGCAACTCGCTTTCGAAAAGGAGCTCGAGCAGCGGATCTCGAACGAGCTCCGACCCTGTGTGCGCGCCGGATTCCTCAAAGCCATAACGGCAGCCAATCGTCAGGCCGACATCGAGATCCGCCTGGGCGATGCGCTCATCCTGGTGATCGAGTGCAAGGCGATCGAGGCGCGCGTGGATCGGCGCTGGGAGCAGCTTTCACGCGCACTCACCGAGATTGCAGAAGATCCCGAAGTCCAGGCTGGGGCTCCAACGTTCAAGGGCACTCGTGTGCTGGTGTGGCCGATTGTGGAAGCCCTCAAGCAGGGCGAGACGGAGGCAGTGCTCCTGAAGCACCACCCAGCCCTGACACGGGAAAAGCTGGAAGCGGCAAAGCTGTATGCCGAGGTCCATCCCCGTCGCGGGCGACCGAAGATTGATCTGCGGCGCGCTGCGCCGAAATCCAGCCACATCGTGAGGCCTGGCCGGTTGTCTTGACACTCCGGCCTCGGCTGTTGATCGATGAAAACCTGTCGGTGCAGCTACCCCAACTGGCGCACGCACGCGGCTATCAATGCATGCATGTCCGCGACCTTGGTCTGCTGTCGGAGAAGGACTGGCACCTGCTCGAGCGGATCAGAGAGGAGGACTGGGCGCTAGCAACGTCGAGGAGTTTCGCGCCCGATATCGCCGCAGAGTCGATCTTCACGCCGGCGTGGTGTTCCTGGCCGCCAGCGCGGGCATCGAGGCGCAGAAGGGCGCCCTTTACGCCGCGCGCGACGATATCGACCGAGATGGCAACCTTATGAACACCGAGGTGCTGGTCGAACCGCACGATACCGCGTCCGCCGGTTTGATCTGCCATGACCCGCAATCCCGTGCGTGTGGCGAGCGCGTAATCGAGATGTCCCTCACTGGCGGGCGAAAGCGCGCGGAAAGCGCGATGATGCCCCCCGCTGCTGGTGCACGGCCTGTCCAGTAACGCTGGGCTGGCGCCGCCAACCTGAACTCGTCAGACATGCGCACATATATTGATAATATTACTAACTAGGACTATATTTCGCCGATGGACCCCAGGGACGTCTACTACCGGCTCATCCACACGGTGCGCGCCGCGCTCCCGCCCGTCACCGACGTGCCGGAGGACCGCGTCCGCCGCGACAACGCTGCCATTGCCCAGGCCCTCGCATGTGCCGGCACTGTGCTGGGAATCGGGCCCGATCCTGCCTCATCTGCTATCTCAAGTGCTCCGTGTTTTTGTCTCACCCCATGCGTAGCCGTCTCACTAGCAGAACACTGAGACGCTCCTGAGACGGGCCTTCCCAACAGCGGTGCTAACCGACTACCGATGTCGCCAATCCAACGGGGTCCAGACGGGAAGGGAATGCCATGACAGACCACAAGAGCGCGTCCACGACGTGTGCGCTTGCCATCTCCGCGGCACTGGCAGCCACAGTCCCCACCGAGACAGCCCGCGCCGCCGCCACGCTCGATCACGCGCCGTACGGCACCACGCAGGCCGGACAGCCGGTCGAGATCTTCACCATGACCAACGAGCACGGCCTCATCGTGCGCTTCCTCAGCTATGGCGGCGTGATCACCGAGATCCACGCACCCGACCGCACAGGACGCCTCGACAACATCGTGCTCGGCCTCAGGACCCTGCACGAATACGAGACCCTCAGCGCGCATTACGGCGCCATCACCGGCCGCTTCGCCAATCGCATCGCCGGTGCGCAGTTCACTCTGAATGGCCAGACCTACCATCTCATCGCCAACAACGGCGCCAACACGCTGCACGGCGGCCCCAACGCGCTCGACAAGCAGGTCTGGGACGTCTCACCCGTGCAGGTGCAGAACGGGGTCGCCGCAACGCTCAGCTATGTCAGCAAGGACGGCGACCAGAACTTCCCCGGCACGCTGACGACGCACGTGACCTACACGCTGACCAACGACAACGCGCTGCGCATCGACTACCAGGCCACCACCGACAAGGACACGGTGATCAACTTCACCAACCACTCCTACTTCAACCTGGCGGGCAACGGCTCGGGTTCAGTTGCCGATCAGATGCTGTTGGTGAACGCCGACCGCTACACGCCGAGTGGACCCGATCTGATCCCCACTGGAGAGATCGCACCCGTCGAGGGCACGCCGCTCGACTTCCGCCAGATGATTCCGATCGGCGCGCGGCTGCGCAGCGCATTCCAGCAGATGGCCAATGCGCACGGCTACGACCACAACTTCGTGCTGAACCAGCGTCCCGGCGACAGCCTCACCTTCGCCGCGCGCGCCTATGATCCGCGCACCGGACGCGTCATCGACTGCTTCACCACCGAACCCGGTCTGCAGGTCTACACCAGCAATGGCCTGAACGGTTCGGTGGCCGGTTCATCCGGCACGATGTATCGCCAGACCGAGGCGTTCACGCTCGAGACCCAGCATTTCCCCGACAGCCCGAACAAGCCCAACTTTCCCACCACGGAGCTGAAGCCGGGCCAGGAGTTCCGTTCGACGACGATCTTCCGCTTCGCAACGGATGCGCCGCTGCCGCCGCTGCCGCGCTGAGGTCAGCGCCACAGTTGGCGGCTGGCCAGCGCCGCCCCCTGCGCCAGCGCCTCGAGCTTCGCCCACGCGATGTCCGGATGAATACGCCCGCCGAGACCGCAGTCGGTGGAGGCGATCACCCGCTCCCTGCCCACAAGATTGGCGAACCGCACGATACGCTCGGCGACGAGCTCCGGATGCTCGACCACATTGGTGGCGTGGCTGACGACGCCGGGCAGCATCAGCTTGTCGTCGGGCAGCCTGACTTCCTGCCACACCTTCCACTCGTGCTCGTGCCTCACATTGCCGGCCTCGAACGAATACGCCCCCGCGTTGATCGCCAGCATGACCCCGGCGATGTCCCGCATCGGGATGTCGGTCATGTGCGGGCCGTGCCAGCTTCCCCAGCACAGGTGGAACCGGATGCGGTCCTCGGGCAGCCCCTTGATCGCGTGGTTGAGTGCCTCGACGCGGACCATCGAGAACTTCCGGTATTCCTCCACTGTCGGTTCGGGATTGACCATGTCCCAGTTCTCGGCGATCGCCGGATCATCGAGCTGCAGGACAAGCCCCGCATCGACGATCGCCTTGTATTCCTCGCGCATCGCATCGGCGCACGCGAACAGCAGTTCCTCCTCAGTCTTGTAGTACGCATTGGCAATCCGCGAGGCGCTGCCCGGGGCGACCGAACTCATGAACCCCTCCTCCACCCCGGCCGCCTGCATCGCCGCCTTGAAGTTGGCGATGTCGGTCGCGATCGCATCCTGGCCGGTATAGGTGATCGGCCCGACGCAGACCGGCGCGGGAGGCCGCGGCCCTGTGGTGATGCCAGACTCGGGATCGGCATACGCCGCGGCGAATTGGCTGCGATCCCGGCGGTCGCCGAAGCTGGTCAGCATGACCTCCCCGGGCCGGGACCGACGCGGCGTCGTGTCGTAAGGGCTGGGCCCCTCGATCCTCAGTCCGCCAAGCCGCTGCCACGAGTAACGCCACCACGAGCCGTACTGCACGCGCTGCGCCATCGGCTTGCCGAACTCGCCGTCGCCTGGGATGTCGATGCCGATATCGCGCTGATGGCGCACCACCTCCGCCACCGCCCCCCGCAATGTCTGCTGAAACGTCGCCTCATCGATCGGCTGGCTGGCTTCGTGCGCACGGTGTGCCGCGATCAGCCCATCCGGGCGCGGCAGGCTGCCGACATGGCTGGTCGCGATATGGTCGACGCTGGCTTTCATAATTTCCCCCCCTGCTCCTGTGCGGCGCGGCGCGAGGTTATTTTCAACACGGAGGAAGTGCGAGAGCCACGGAGGGCCACGGAGGCTTTTCTTAGGCGCTTCGCGCCAAGTCCCTTCTCCGTGGCCCTCCGTGGCTCTCGCACTTCCTCCGTGTTGAATTCTCTTACGAGGCCGCCCACCGTCACCGGCAATATACTGGGGTCGTCAGAAGTCGTGGACGAGGACCTCCCTGGCGCGGCGGCAGATCTCGGTCCCGTAGTCAACGAATACCCCCTGCCCCCAATAGCGATAGCAACTGGTCTGGCAGCACAGCAAATGGAACAGGGCGTTGCGATAGCGCGGCTCGCTGGACGGAAGGCCCGGTTTCAGCACCTTCTCGTAGAACAGCGAGCTCACCTCCTCCATCGGACCCAGCAGACGTTCATAGCCCCGCACCCAGGAGATATCGTTGGTCCAACTGCCGCCCTCGACGTTGAAGCGGGAATCCTCCTTGCGCAGATCCGCAATGACAGCCTCAAGCCCTTGCTCTCCGTCGCCCGCCTTGAAGCGATCCCAGATCCGCCCCTGATGCAGCGGCTGCAGCACCTCGAGGTCGCTCTCCGCCACACCGGACGCAAACAAACGCTCCAGGTATTCCGTGACGTTCATCACCGGCACGTCCGATCCCGAGCATTCCCGCATCGAGTCCATGTACTTCGGCGGGAACTCGTTCATCATCACGCCGCCGTTCTCGCCGTCGGCGATCTGAGTCACCAGCGGCGGCACCGACCGGCCAGCGATCTCCCAACGCGACAGCGAGCGCGCCTCGTAGAGCGGCTGCATCTGCGCCACAAGCTTCGTGTCGCTGCCCTGCGTCTTGATGATCGCGATGATCTCGGCAGTCTCGCCGCGCGAGTTCCGGCACACCAGGCGGTGCGGCAGATGCTTGCGCTCCGGCCCGCCACCATCGGGACGCTCGACGGTGTGCTCCTGCACCAGCACCCACTGATAACCGCATTCGCGCAGCGAACGCACGAACTCATAGGCGACGTCGGGATGATTGGGCAGTGCCATCTCGCATGGCGAGAAGCCCCGCACCCGCTGCAGCGCCTCGATGCCGAACAGCGCGGCGAAGTGGTGCTGCCAGGCGCGCAGATGGAGCCGATAGTCCTGCACCGGCGTCGAGGGTGCGACAGGATGGCCCCAGCCGGAGCCCAGCCACTCGACCTTGTCGCGATAGCGCGGATCGCAGGTGATGGTGCGCAACGTGTCGAACACGTCGCCGAGCCCCATCTGGCGCAGGCCCCAGAGCAAGGTGCCGGAGTAGTCCAGCATGACCCGAGGCTGACTGCCCTGATCGACCAACTGCGGCACGAACTCGCCCATCCGCTTGTAGCACCAGTGGAACACGTTGGCATTGCCGCGCGCCTCGTCGTTGCCGCGGTCCCTCATCTGCTTGAGGTTGCTGGCGATCTCCGCGGTGCGCAGATCATCGCCGACCGGGATCAGCGGCTGATGCATGTGCAGCGCGATCGCGCAGGCGCTGCGGATGCGCCCGAAGTCGACCCCGTTGTCCGGCGGGTACACCGGCCGGCCGGCCGCCGCGGCGATCGCCTCCCTGATGCTGTCCTCGGAGCCGCTGATGTTCGGCAGTCCATCGACTGTCTCCGGCAGGGCGTTGGTCATGCTGTGCTCCTGTAACGTTGGTTCGCCGCGTCCAGGCCGGGTCAGCGCCTCACTTGTGCCGAATGTGCTGGTAGATGTTCACGTAGTCCTGGCCCGGGCGGCTCCACGAATAGTCGCTGCGCATCCCATTCATGATCAGCTCGCGGAATTCCCCCGGATAGTCGTGCCACAACCCGAAAGCGCGACGCAGCGCAGACTCAACGCCCCAGTGATCAGAATGTTCGAACACAAAACCGTTTCTTTCGTGCGGCGGCCGATGGGAATAATCACGGTCAAATACCGTGTCGGCCAAGCCGCCCACCGCTCGTACCACCGGCACGGTGCCGTAACGCAGCGCGATCATCTGCACCAGGCCGCACGGTTCATACCTACTCGGCACTACCAGCAGGTCCGCCCCGGCATAGATCAGATGCGACAGTTCCGCGTCGAACCGCAGCTCGAGGTGGCAGTCAGGGTTGTCGTTCAGCTCGTGCTTGAGTTGCCAGAACTGTCGCTCGATGGCCGGATCCGAACTCGGCCCGAGCAGCACGAACTGGCCGCCATTCGCCAGCGTGTAGAAAAGTGCGTGGCGCAGCAGGTCTATGCCCTTCTGACTGTCGAGCCGGCCCACATAGGCCACGATCGGCCTGAAGCCGTCGCGCAGCCAGAACCGCTCACGCAGGGCACGCTTGTTGTCATACTTGTCGTTCAGCGAACCGACGCCATATCGTCGTGGGATCAACGGATCGATCTCGGGATTCCATACGTCATAATCGACACCGTTGAGCACGCCGCCGAACTTGCCGCCGTGCACCCACAGCGTGTGCCCAAGCCCAAAATTCTGGTCCGTGCTCGCTGCCTCCCACCTATGCCGGTTGGACACCGTGGTGACGAAATTCGAATAGACGATGCCGGCCTTGGCGAGGTTCAGCTGGCCATGGTTGAGATTGTCCCGCAGGCGGTCGTAGTGGAAGTAATGCTCGGGCCGTCCCAGTCCCGTCGCCCAGAGCACGTCAGAGCCGACCTGACCTTGGTGGCGGAAATTGTGCACGGTGAAGCAGACCCGCTGGGTGTGCATTCCACGGTGCTGGTAGAGGTCGTAGAGCAGCACGGGCAGCAGCCCGGTGGGCCAGTCATGGCAGTGGATGACGTCCGGTCGTTTGTTGGCCTGCAGCATGAACTCCAGTGCCGCCTTGCTGAAGAACGCGAACCGCATCGCGTCATCGCCGTAGCCGTAGGTGCCGGGCCTGCGGAAGAAATTGTCACGCGAATGCGGCTCTATGAAGAAGCATTTGCGGCCTTCCACGAATCCGAAATAAACGACGCAATGAACGGCGCCTCCGTACCACGGAACCCAGAGTTCGTTGTATGCAATGGATAGGCCCCAGATCCTGTCGTGACGCAGGCTCTCGTACATAGGCAGGATGATCTCAACCGCATTCCCGCGGATCTCGAGCTCCCTGCTGAGGCCGTAAACCACGTCCGCCAGACCGCCGACCTGAACGACCGGGGAGCACTCCGTTGCCACCATGACCACGTACATAGGCTAGCAGCCATCCCGGCCGGGGTAGTGTGTCTCGCAATGAAGCCAGGCCGTGGCTGTCATATTTCGGAAGCTTGCGACGGTGGCATTGCTGCCGCCGCACGCTGCTTCAGGTCGGAATTGTGCGGATGTGGCACATGATGGAACCGGACCAAGGTAACCTCATTGCTCGACAAACTGCTAAGGCTATCCTGTAGGAGCGGACAAGTTTTTCTTGATTAATCTTCAATGGATTTTGGCAGCCGGCCAGCATCAGATCGGTAATGGCGCGTTACTCAACTGTTATTTGCTGTGCCGCACCATCGCTGACAGCACGACGCCTCCGTTTCGGCCGCCTGACGTGCTGCAGTGCCGGATCGACGGCTCTGAGCCCGGACTGCGAGCGCAACGGGTGCCGTCCTGCCCGGGGCATCGCAGCACCTGATTCGTTGACTGATCCCCTCCCCCGCATTACCCATCCCGCCCCGCGTGGCCACGCTTGGCGCGGGCAGCAGACAGGGTCGGCACCACCGCCGACCATGTGCCCAAGGTCGAAACCCTATGCTCCGCCGCGCCGAAACCCTGCTCGACCCCACCGCCCGGCAGCCCGAGGCGCCGCCGGTGCGTGGTCTGTGGCCGTTCTACGGCCACTACCTCCGCCAGGAGCGCTGGCTGATCGCCGGCCTGTTCCTGTTCGGCGGCATGGCCGGCGTGCTCGACGTGAGCGTGCCCGCCTTCATCGGCCGCATCGTCGGCCTGGTCTCCAGCCACACGCCCCAGGCCCTGCTGAACGAGGCCTGGCCGCAGCTCGCCGGCATGGCCGTGGTGGTGATGCTGATGCGGCCGTCGGTGCTGCTCTGCCACATCGTGCTGATCAACCAGGTCGTGAACCCGGGCCTGTCGAACATGATCCGCTGGCAGAACCACTGGCATGTGGTCCGCCAAAGCTGGACGTTCTTCCAGAACGACTTCGCCGGCCGCATTGCCAACCGCGTGCTGCAGACCGGGCCGGCGCTGCGCGAGAGCGTGGTGCTGTCGTTCGACGCCGCCTGGTACATCGTCGTCTACGGCAGCAGCGCGTTGCTGCTGCTGGCCTCCGTCGACTGGCGCCTGACGCCGCCGATCCTGCTGTGGTTCGCCTGCTACGGCGGCATCCTGCGGTATTTCGTGCCGCGCCTGCGCGGGCGCTCCCAGGTGGTGTCCGAGATGCGCTCGCTGCTGACCGGGCGCGTGGTGGACAGCTACACCAATATCCTGACGGTCAAGCTGTTCTCCCGCGCGCACGACGAGGACGCGTTCGTGCGCGAGGCGGTCGATCTGCACACCAGCGCCTTCCGCGACCAGACGCGGATGATCACCGGCTATGTCGTGATACTGGCGATGATGAACGCGACGCTGATCGTCGGCACCGCGAGCCTGGCGATCTGGCAATGGGGTGCCGGGCGCATCTCGGTAGGCTCGGTCGCGATGGTGCTGCCGCTGACCTGGCAGATCACCAACATGGCCGCATGGGTAGCACGCAGCGTCACCTCGATCTTCGAGAACATCGGCACCGTGCAGGACGGCATGAGGTCGATCGCGGTCGAGCGGCAGATGCCGGACCCGCCCGGTGCGCGCGAGCTGCACGTCACACACGGCGCGATCAGCTTCGAGGACCTGCATTTCGATTACGGCCGGCAGCGGCGGCCGGAGCGTGGCGGCGTGCTGCACGGCATCGACCTCGACATCGCGCCGGGTGAGCGAGTCGGGCTGGTCGGACCGTCAGGCGCCGGCAAATCGACGCTGGTGAATTTGCTGCTGCATTTCTATGACACCGAACGCGGCCGCATTTTGATCGACGGGCAGGACATCGCCGGCGTGACGCAGGAGAGCCTGCGTACGCAGATCGCCATGGTGACGCAGGACACCTCGCTGCTGCACCGCTCGATCCGTGACAACATCCGCTACGGCCGGCCGCATGCGACGCAGGCGATGATCGAGGATGCCGCGCGGCGCGCCGAGGCACACGAGTTCATCGTGGGGCTGGAGGACTGGCACGGGCGTCGCGGCTATGACGCGCATGTCGGCGAGCGCGGCGTGAAGCTGTCGGGCGGTCAGCGACAGCGCGTGGCCCTGGCGCGCGTCATCCTGAAGGATGCGCCGATCCTGGTGCTGGACGAGGCGACCTCGGCGCTGGATTCGGAGGTCGAGGCGGCGATCCAGGGGCAGCTCGACGGGCTGATGGAAGGCCGCACGGTGATCGCGATAGCGCACCGGCTTTCGACGATCGCGCGAATGGACCGGCTGGTGGTGCTGGACCACGGGCGGATCGTCGAGTCGGGCACGCACGCCGAACTGCTGGCACACAACGGCGTTTACGCACGGCTCTGGCGGCGGCAGTCGGGCGGGTTCACGCCCGAACTGCTGGACGCGGCGGCGAAGTAGCGCGCGTTACGAGCGCGCGCGCAGCGCCGCAAGCCGGTCGGTCAGGCTGGTCGGGGTCGCCGGCTGACCGGACGCCATCTGCATGGCGCGCGCGATGTTCGCGTCGTCCTGCTCAGGCTGCGTCGGCTTGAGCAGCTTTGCCTTCATGTTGGCGGCCTCGGCATTGGTGAGGTCGCGCGCAGCAGCATCCTGCATGGTCTTCAATGCCACGTTCAGGCTGCTGGTCGTCGTGCTCAGCCCGGCAGCCTGACGGGCTGCGTTAGCCTGCTGCTCGGCCATCTGCCGCTGCTGACCGGCGCGCGCCATGTCGCGCTGTGCACGCTCGAGTTGTGAACGGCCCTCGCGCAGCTTGCCGCCGGCGTCGGCATAGGTCTTCTCCAGCATCTCGAGGAATTCCTTGGCATCGACGACGTCCTTCTTTTCGCGGTCCACTTCGGGCGCCATCTGCTCGAGCATGGTCACCAGCGTCGTCAGGCTGCGCTCCAAGCCTGCCTTCTTCGCCGGGTCGGTTTCTGCCGCAGCCTGTCTTTGCAGTTGATCCGCGGCGGCCATGCGCTGCGTCGAAAGCGCCTGGATCGCATTCGCCTCGCGCGTCTCCTTGTCGTAGCTCAGCCGCGCCCGCGCCACCTGCTGGCCGAGCTCGTCGAGATGCTGCTCCATGGTGCGCAGCTCAGCCTCGCTGGCCGACTGCGGATCCCAACGGACCAACGCCTCGACGCCTGCCTGCACCGCCTTGTCAGCCTTCACCCCCACCAGGTTGCGCATGAACTGAAGCATGGGTTTGTCCTCCTTGTTGCCACGACGTGTCGTCAGACCGGAACCATCCCGGCCGCGTTGAGCAAGGCGATCGCAAGCTGCGCGGCCGTTATCGGCAGTGCCGCAGCGAGACTTCCCTGCTCGATCGTAAGACGCATCCCCCGCATCAGATGGCAGGCGATCACCACGGTCACCAGTTGCAGCAGGATCGCCACGATCCCCCACACGACGATGTCGAGTGCTGCGCGAGTAGTGGCGAGCAGGGCTGCCAGCGGGATCGCCAGCGCAACCACCGCACCACCCAGGACAGTTGCCGCCGCAACATTGCCCTCGCGCAGCAGCTCGAGCTCATGGAACGGCGTGACCTTCGTATAGACGGCCACGCCCACCACCAGCAGCACGATGCAGATCGCGAACTGCAGCAGCAAGACCGGGAGCCCGCTGCCGAGTGCGCCGGCAATGCCTGAGGACAGTGTTTCGAACATGAGGCGCTCCGCGATCGGCTTAGAGGGGAACGGACGGCAATGTCAGCGCCGCAGGATTGACGTCGATGCCGGCATGGATCTCGACCCAGGCCTGGCCGCCGTCCTCGACGGCTGCGACCATAACATACTCGCTCTGTGGCGCCGGCGGTGCAGCGCCGGTCGGGCCGGCATAGAGCATCACCTGCAATCCGCGCTGCGTCACCCCGCTGAGCGTCTGCATCGTCTCGGTCTGCTGACGCGGCGCGACTTTGGCCTGTCCGGGGGCCCAGATGCGGTCGTAGTTCTTGCCGTCCTTCGTCTGGAACGCAGGCCAGCCGATCATTCCCTGGGCGGGATCGAGCCACTGACCCCACTCAGCCTGGTCAGCCGGCTGCACCTCGTCGAGCCGGGAGAAGTAGCGGCACTCGTCCGGCGCACCGTCGGCACCCAGGTGCAGTTGGAAGAATGCGGTGCGGCCGGGGAGGTAAAGCCTGTGCAGTTGCGCGCCGGCATCGTCCAGCAGCCCAACTGCCTCTACGCTGATCATGCCGCTGCCCGGCGGCGGCTGAACCTTGGTGACGCCTGCGGCGAGCAGAAACGGAGCGGGGTCGAGCGGGATGGTCTGACCGACGCGGAAGCGTGTTGTGCCGCGACCGGAGAGGCCCGGAGGGGCGATCGCGACGGCGGGGCGGGCGGCGCGGCGACGCGCCAGCCACAACAGCGCGAATGCCGCCACCGCGACAAACAACACCACCCAGACGATGCCCGAGCCGCCTGATGCGACGGCCGCATCGCTCGGTGCCGCCGTCGCCTGGTCGCCGAGCGCCGCCAAACGCGCCGAGGTGTTCGGGTCGCGCACCGCCTGCTGGCGCCATTGCTGATAGGCCGGATCGACCTGGGACTGCCGGAAATACGCGGTGCGGTCAGATGCCGACAGCGCCCCCAGCATGGCCCAGAACGCCGCCGTACCATAGCCGCCGGCAAAGCCGGCCGGCGCGGCATAGCTCGGGGGGCGGCGCGGCACATAGCCGCCATTCCCCCAGGCCGAGCTGGGGGGTGCTGTTGCTGCCACCGACGGACGGCGCGGCTGCTGGGAGGCGCGGTACTGCTGCAGCGCCTGGGCGGAGGTACTCCGCGAAATCGAGATGTCGCCGGCCGACCCGGAGGTGTATCCGCGGCCAACTGTCGACGGGCGGCGGTATCCGCCACTGGACGAGGTCCCGGTCTGGGCGCTCCACCCAGAACCGGAAGGGGAAGATATAGTGGGTCGTCGGTATCCGCCGCTGTCGGCGAACGCGCTTGTGGACGCACCGGACAGCTCGGTACCAAGTGCGACCGCCAGTGCCGCGCAGAAGAATGCTGCGCGGGACAGCATCAGAGCCTCAGCTGGATTTCTTTAGGCAGGTACTCAGATAAGTCTTGCGGTTGTCGCTCGCGAGCTTGTCCTGGCTCGCCTGAGCGTTGCAGACTTTCATGAGGGTCGTCTGGTTCATCTTGCCGCCCAGACAGGCGCTCATGTAGCTTTGCCGCGCATCGCCCTTGAGTTCGCGTTGCGACGCTTCGGCGTTGCAGCTCGACATTCGTTGCTGTTGCGCGGCTTGAGCGGGGGACGGCGGTTTGGACTGCTGTGCCAGGCTGGGTGTGGCGAGCAGAAGGCCAGCAGCAAGGCAGTATGTTGTAGCAAGACTACGCATGTTCTCTCCCCCGGCATGTTTTTGCCGGCTGCGCGAGAGGGTAGGCGCGAAGCACCCCGGAGTTGATGGCACCGGGGGTACGCCGGCGACGCCCTGCAGGGCTATCGCATTCGGCCGAGGATGGTGCGAACGTTGAGGGCGAGCTTTCGTACGGTGGCGAGATTTTCCGGCCCATGCATCGCAGCGAATCACTCGCTGCCCGAAGCGTTGCTCCTGGGCGCTCCATCCGACGGCGCAGGTGTGTTCTGGGCAGAATTTGTGTCCGCGGGAACCAATCCATGGTGCAGTTGCGTGCCTACCTGTTGAGCGGCGGCACCGACCGATCGCCCGGCGTCGTCCAATCCCCGTCCCGCCCGCAGGCTGAACTCGCCTACACTGCGCTGAACTCCTGCCATCGCTCGATCGATTCCAACGCCTGCGCGCTCCGCAGGGCCAGGCTGGCCAGTCTCCTCACAGGCAGATAGGCCAATCAGTGCGAAAACGATCGCAAGCGATCCAGCACCAGCGCTCATCATGTCGCAAGCTCCGCATTCCATTTCGGAACATGGCAATCCCGCCGTGACCGTCGCAAGGTGAAATGGGGCAAAAAACGTTGATATTGGAATGAATTGCGAGACAAACTTGCGTTCTGTAGCATGTCAGCTGCCATGTTGCGCGGCAAGCAGTAATCGGGAGCTCTGACCGATATGACCGCCGATACCCACGCGACCACCGAGCGTGAGGTCGCTCAGCTCATGATCGACGCGCTCCATCTGGAGGTGGCTCCGCACGAGATCCGCCCGGATGAGCCGCTCTTCGGCGAGGGGCTGGGGCTCGACTCGATCGATGCGCTGGAAATCGCGCTGGCCATATCGCGGACCTACGGCGTCGAATTGAGGTCCGACGATGACCAGGTACGGCAGGTCTTCGCTTCGCTGCGCAATCTGACGCGCTACATCGACACGCATCGAATAAGATGATGCTTTCGAATGGTTGAAGCCGCCGCGTCCTTCCGTCTGGCCTGCCGTGCGTCGGACGATGAATTATTCCGATTTGGCGACAAGACCGTTACCACCGAGATGTTTCTCCGCATGGCAAGCCTGCTGGCCGACGAACTGCCGGACGGCAGACATGTGTTGAACCTGTGCCAGGACAGACTGCAGTTCGCCGTTGCCCTGGCCGCGGGGTTGCTGCGCGGCCAGACCAGCCTGCTGACCGGCGACCGCGCGCCGGAACGGTTGCGTGCACTGGCGGAGCGGTTCACTGGATTGTATTCGCTCTCCGACGATCCAGGCCAGGCGAGCCCGCTGCGTCATCATCTGGTGCGGCCGCTGCCGCCGTGGTCGGGTCTACACGGACACGAAAATCCCGAAATCCCTGCCTCCCGCTGTGCAGCAATCGTATTCACATCCGGCAGCACCGGCGAACCGGTCGCCCACCACAAGACCTGGGGGGCGCTGTTTGAACGCAGCACCGATGCTGCTACCTGTTTCGGCATGACGGCAAGCCGCACGGTCAGCATCGTCGGAACGGTGCCGCCGCACCACATGTACGGTTTCGAGACGACCGTGCTGCTGCCGCTGCACGCTCATACGACCACCTGGTGTGGCGCCGCATTCTATCCGGAGGATGTGGCCACCGCCCTGCGGGCCGTCCCCGAGCCGCGCACTGCTGATCACCACGCCCTTGCAGCTCCGCGCCATGCTGCATGCCTCGGTGCAATTGCCGGCGCTCGATCGCATCATCTCTGCCACGGCACCGCTGTCTGCGGACATGGCTGCGGCTGCCGAGAAGCGTTGGGGTACGCAGGTATTCGAGATCTTCGGCGCCACCGAGGTAGGTTCTATCGCGAGCCGGCGCACGATCGAGGGCGATATCTGGAAAACCTATCCCCGCGTCCGTCTCAACCCCGCGACGCCGGAAGGCGAACCGGTCGAGGCGGTCGCCAGTGGCCCGCTAGCGGAGCCGTGCAGGCTCAGCGACGCGATCGAAATGCTGGATTCGTGCCACTTCCGTCTACTCGGGCGGCGTGCCGACATGATCAAGCTCGGTGGACGGCGTGCCTCGCTGGCCGAACTGAACCGTATTCTGACAGGTATCGAAGGCGTGCTCGACGGACAATTTGTCGCGCCGGAGGACCTGGATCGGCGACCTGCAGCGCGTCTGCTGGTCTTTGTCGTGGCGCCGGAACGGACCGCCGATGATATCCTGGTAGCCTTGCGGGGGCGCATCGATCCGCCGTTCCTGCCACGCCGCGTGATCCGCGTTGCTGAACTGCCCCGCAATGAGGTCGGCAAGTTGACCGACCAGGCGGTTGGCGCCCTGCGCGCGCGCCTGGACGACGCCTGAGCCGGTTCGATGCAGCCTCCGCTGGTTTTCTCCATCCCGCACGATCACCCTAGCCTCGCCGGCCACTTTCCCCACCGGCCTATCGTCCCGGGTGTGGTCATCCTGGATAGCGCCATGGCGCTTATCCTGCGCGACCGTCCGGCCAGCACGGTTGCAAGCCTGGATGACGTGAAATTTCTCGCCCGCGTATCGCCGGGGAGCGAAGTCGCCGTCTCGTTCCGCGAAAGCGCGCCGAATCGCATCCAGTTCGTCTGTGCAGTGGCCGGGCGGAGCGTCTTGCGCGGCCGGGTCGGCCTCGCCGTCGGCAAATGACGACGGCACCTTGGGCTGATCGGCGGGAGCGCGGCACCACGGCGCTGGTCCGACTGATGATCCGCCTGACTCTCGGTCTCGGGTGGCCGGTTGGCCAAGCGTTGCTATATCCGATCACGCTCTACTTCTTCTTGTTCTCGAGGGGCGCGCGCAGCGCTTCCACCCGCTACCTCAGCCGCGTTCTGGAACGGCGTGCCGCCCCACGGGACGTCTTCCGCCACCTGTTCACCTTCGCCAGCGTGCTGCTCGATCGGCTGTTCCTGCTGTCCAACCGGCTGCAGCACTTTCGGATCGATGCAACCGGCGTCGATCACGTGACGTCTGCGCTTGCGCAGGGACGGGGATGCGTATTGCTTGGCTCTCATCTCGGCAGCTTCGAGGTGTTGCGCGCCTTCGCCCGGCAGTCGCCCGTACCAGTCAGGGTCCTGATGTACCGCGCCAACACGGGTGCCTACAGTCAGATGGTGGAGCGGCTGGATCCGACCCTGGCCGATGCCATTATCGAAATCGGCACGCCCGAGGCTATGCTGCGCGTGCGCGAGAGCCTGGCGCGGGGCGAGATGGTCGGCATCCTCGCGGATCGTGCTCCCGCCGGGCAGAAGATGGTGTCAGTGCCGTTTCTCGGCGCCCCGGCGTTGTTGCCGACCGGTCCATTTCTGCTGTGCGGTGCTCTGGGAGTACCGATCGTGCTGTTCTTCGGCGTCCGTACCGGATCACGGCGCTACGGGATCAATTTCGAACCGTTCGCTGACCAAATCGTCGTGCAACGTTCCCGCCGCGCCGAGGAGGTCGCAGGCTGGGTTCGCCGTTATGCGGAACGGCTTGAAGCGCATTGTCGCAGCTATCCGTTCAACTGGTTCAACTTCTATGACTTCTGGGGAAGTCCCGTCACATGCTGCTGCACAGGCGCATGTTCACCCTGTTGCTGCCGGCGATATTGCTCCCGCACCGACGCCCGGTGGTAAGGGCATCTCAGCAGCAGCCAGCAGGCCGCAATCGATGAGCTGATGCAGATGCTCGCCCGGGTGCCCGAGAGCAACGCCACGTTCGTCGAGGTCAAGACATTGGCCATGTTGACCCGGCCGCTGCGTGCCTCCGGGCGGCTGGCATATCGACGGCCGGCTCACCTGGAGAAGATCACGCTGGAACCCCAGGCCGAGAGCCTCGTGGTGGACGGCGACAAGCTGACATTCACCGAAGGGGGAGACTGCGTCGCGGACCATCGACCTGAACGGCGAACCGGTCATCCATGCCCTGGTTGATGCCGTGCGTGGCACGCTGTCCGGCGATCTTGCTGCGCTGAGGCGATCCTATGCGGTGACCATGACAGGCACGGTGGCGAACTGGCACCTGACGCTGACGCCCAACGACGCGAGTGTCGCGCGACTGATCGTGCGCACCACAATCGATGGCAATGGGACGGCGTTGCGCCTGGTTCACACGACGCAGGCAAATGGCGACGAGATGCTCATGACCATCAGTGACGTCCGTTGATGCCGTTGCGTCGATGGCGTGGTCTCCCGATCGCAGGCGCACTGGCCGGCGCGGCGTTCCTGGCAGGACTGGTGTTCAGCAAAATCGAGATCCGTTCCGACATGACGGATTTCCTACCGCGCGGTCGCAGCGATGCAGCGCGCATGATGCTTGAGCAATTACGCTCCGGCGCGGCCACCAGCCTGCTCATATTCGGAATCGAAGGCGCACCGCCCGACATCCTGGCGCGGATCAGTCGCGAGATGACCGGCGCGCTCGAACGCTCTGGGCAGTTTGTCTTCGTCAACAACGGCGAACGCGATCTGCTGGGTTCGGCCGAGCAGCGGATCCTGTTCGGCCACCGGTATCTGCTGTCGCGTACCACCACGCGGGAGTCGTTTTCCGTCGCGGCGCTGCGCGATGACATGGAGCGTTTGCTGCGTGGTCTGCAATCTTCAGCGGCGCCTTTGTTGCAGCAGCTCGGCGCCGCCGACCCCACGGGCGCTTTCCTCGCGATCGCACGGGACTGGATCGGGGCCAGCAAGGTGAGGAGCGTGGACGGCGTGTGGTTCGCACCCGGGCGCGACCGCGCACTGATTCTGGCCAGAACTCGTGCCGGCGGTCTGGACATTGCCGGTCAGGACGCAGTCGATGCGGCAGTCCGGCAAGCATTTGCTGGAGCCGACCCGGGCAGCGCGCGATTGCTGGCCGCCGGACCCGCCGTGTTCGCGCGCGAGGCGGCCCACGCCATACGCAGCGACGTGGAGCGGCTGTCGATCGCTTCGACCGTCCTGGTTGCGGCATTGCTGCTTTGGCGTTTCCGCTCGCCCTGGGTCATCGGTGTCATTGCGGTGCCTGTCCTGCTCGGTATCGCTGCGGCTGCCCTGGTGGTGCAGCTCGTATTTGGCTTCGTGCACGGCGTCGCAGTCGGCTTCGGCGTGACGATGCTCGGGGTCACCGTGGACTATCCGGTCCTGCTGGTCGGCCACCGCAAGCAGGGCGAGGCCGCGCCCGCAACATTGCTGCGCATTGGCCGGGCGTTCACGCTGTCCGTGCTCACCGCAGCGTTAGGTCTCACCGGTATGCTGTTCTCTGGTTTTCCAGGGCTCTCCCAACTCGGCTGTTTTTCTATCGTCGGCATTCTTGTCGCTGCTGCGGCGACCCGTTGGCTTTTGCCGCCCCTGATCGTTGCGGCCGACCTGGCCCCTGTCTCGGTGGGAGAGCCGGCGATGCTGGCGCGCATCGAACGGCTGCGCGCCTGGCGAGGTTGGGGCATTGGCGCCTGTGTCGTCGCAGGCGCATGCCTGCTTGCCAGCGGTGGGCCGCGATGGGAGAGCGACCTTGCGGCACTCAGCCCCGTCCCGCGCACTGCACTGGCCCTGGATTCCGAGTTGCGCAACGAGCTCGGCGCGCCAGATCCGGTGTCGATTGCGCTGGTGCAGGGCGACACAGCCGAGGCTGTGTTGCGCAAAGAGGAAAGCTTGCTTCCCATGCTCGACATGCTGACCGCTCAGGGGGTTGTCGGTGGCGTGGAGATCGCCGCGCGCTACCTGCCAAGTGTTGCGACGCAGCTCGGGCGCAGGTCGAACCTACCGGAGCCTGACGAACTCTCGATGCGCGTTGAGGAGGCACAGGACGGGCTGCCATTTCGCGCCGGCGCCTTTCGGCCGTTCATCGACGATGTCACCACCAGTAGAACCATGGCGCCCCTGCTGTTGTCGGACATCAGCGACGGGCTGATCGCAGCACGTCTGCAACCGCTGCTGTTCCCGCGCGGGCACGATTGGTACGGCGTGATCGCCCCGTCGGATCTTCGAGCGCCGGAGCGTTTCTCCTCAGCGATGCGAGATGCCGGCACGACCTATGTCGACGTCGCCGCCGAGGCGAACGGGATCGTGGCCGAGTACACCGGCGCAGCCTGGCGCTGGCTCGGTCTAGGAGCTTTGGCGGCGCTGGTCACAGTCGCGGTGGGATTGCGCGAGCCACTCCGCATCATGCGCGTTGCCGGTGCGATAGCAGGTGCGGTGCTCATGACGGTTGCCATCCTCACTGTGACGGGCGTGCGGCTGTCGCTGATCCACATTGTGTCGCTGCAGTTCGTGGCCGGCGTTGGCTTGGACTACGCACTGTTCTTCGCCCGTCGGCAGCTTGACGATGAGGAGCGGGCCCGCACGCTGTGGACGCTCATCACCTGCAACGCGATGACTGTCCTGACCTTTGGTCTGCTGGCAGTGTGCCGCACGCCACTGCTGCGCCAGATCGGCGCAACGGTGGTGATGGGCGCGGTGGCCGCGCTGGTGTTTGCCTTCCTGTTCGTCGGCAGGCGGCCTGGCGCGTCGGCGCGATTCACCTGAATGCGGCCCCTTGTCCTGACTGCCACGAGTGTCGTCAGCGCAATCGGCCACGGCGCAGTGGCAACCTTCGAGGCGCTGTCGGCCCGCAGCTGCGGGTTGCGGCCGTGCGATTTCGACGGGGTGGCGAACGGGTATATCGGCCGCGTGGATGCGGTTGAATCGCATCGTCTGCCATCGCCGCTGGCTCGCTTCGACTGCCGTAACAACCGACTGGCCGACCTCGCGCTGCGCACCGACGGTTTCGCCGACGCGGTCGCCGTTGCGCGCAGCAGGTATGGCGCGGAGCGCATCGCGGTTGTGCTTGGAACGAGCACGTCGGGCGTGTTCTCGGGCGAGGACGCGTATCGCGCCCGCGATCCGGACACCGGCGCGCTGCCGCCTTCGTTCGATTATGTCAACACGCAGGATATGTTCTCGCTGGCCGCCTTTGTCCGGACGGCTCTCGCACTGCGCGGTCCGGCGATGGTTGTCTCGACGGCATGCGCATCGAGCGCACGAACATTCATCGATGCGTCCCAGCTGATCGCGAGCGGCGTGTGCGACGTTGCCGTCGTTGGAGGCGCTGACAGCCTGTGCCGTATGACGCTGCAGGGGTTCGCATCGCTCGATCTGATCTCACCGGTCGCATGCCGCCCCTGCGATGAGGAACGTCGCGGCATTTCGATCGGTGAGGCGGCCGGGTTTGCGCTGCTGGAGCCCGAAGGTGCGGGTATCGGTCTCCTGGGTTGTGGCACGAGCAGCGACGGCTATCACATGTCGGCACCGCATCCGCGCGCCGCAGGTGCGATCGCCGCGATGCGCGCCGCATTGGCGACCGGTGGGCTGTCGCCCGCCGATATCGACTATGTCAACCTGCACGGAACCGGCACCAAGGCGAACAACTCGATGGAGGACATCGCGATGGTCGAGGTGTTCGGCACCACCACCCCATGCAGTTCCACGAAGGGCTGGACGGGCCATACCCTCGGCGCATCAGGTATCCTGGAGGCGGTGATCGCCGGGCTGTGCATTGGTCATGACATAATGCCTGGATGCTTGAATGTGGCTGCGGTGGACCCGACGTTCCGGGCACGGGTGATCGTCGCCAACGAACAGCGTTCGATCCGCCGTGTCATGAGCAATGCATTCGGCTTCGGCGGCATCAATTGCAGCCTGATCTTCGGTAACGCCTCCTGATGGAGGCATTCATCCAGGGTGTGTCGGTCTGGGGAACCGGATTGCCGGGGTGGCCAGCAAGCCAGCCGGTTCTCGCCGGCATACAGGAGTTTGCCGCGAACGAAGTCAGCGCGCCCGCCTCTACCCTGTTGTCTGCAACTGAGCGGCGACGAACCGGCGAGGCGGCGCGGCTGGCGCTGATCATCGCTCAGCATGCCAGCGAAATGGCCGGAATCGCGCCGGGCGCGATTCCCAGCATGTTCGCCACGTCCAACGGTGATGGTGCCGTCGTGCATGCGATACTGGAGACGCTGGCCGAGGATCAGCCGGTGTCGCCGACGCAGTTCCACAACTCCGTGCACAATACGGCGGCTGGCTACTGGTCGATCGCAACCGGATCGCAGCGGGCCACCACCTGTCTCGCATGCCATGACGGCACCGCGGCCGCGGCGCTGCTTACCGCGATGGCCGAAGTGCACGCGCAACGCCGTCCGATACTGCTCTGCATCTACGACGTGCCATTGCCAGCGCCGTTGAACGCCAAACGTCCGACATGCGGATCATTCGGAGCCGGATTTGTACTTGTTCCGGAGGATGGCCCGAGTGCGCTGACCCGTCTGGCGATCGGCTATGAGGGCACGCCCGCGCCAGCCGGCGGCGATATGCCGCATCTTGTCCCGTTGCGCGACCTGGCGCGCGGGAATCCCGCCGCCCGCACGCTGCGCCTGCTCGAGGCGCTGGCGCGCGGCGCCGTCGATGACTTCTCGATGGCCTTGCTGGATGGGCGGGTGACAGTCAGGGTGACACCATGCTCAGCCGTGACCGCATCGTCGAACTGATCCCGCACCAGGGAACCATGTGCCTGCTGGACGAAGTGACAGAATGGTCGGAACGCGCCATCAGCTGCCGCACACGCTCGCATCTCGCACCGGACAATCCGCTCCGACGGGATGGGCGTGTCACCGGTCTATGCGGTATCGAGTACGGCCTGCAGGCCGCCGCGCTGCATGGCGCGCTGTGCGCCGGCGGTATGCAGCCGGCAGGCTATCTGGCTGCACTGCGCTCGGTCGAGGTCTTGGATGCGTGGCTGGACGACCCGTCTTACGACTCGCTGGAGGTGACGGCGCAGCTGGAACTCAGTGACCCGAAGGGCCTGATCTACGTCTTCCAGCTGCGGTCGAGTGGCGGACGCAGGTTGCTGACAGGGCGGGCCACGATTGTGCTGCCAGCGGCGGATCCGGCGTGAGGCGCGCGCTGGTTACCGGCGGCGCTGGCACTCTCGGCGCCGCGATCTGCCGCTGTCTCGCCGCGGAAGGCGCGCATGTAATTGTGCATGCGCACGCCAACATCGAGGCGGCCAAAATGGTTGTCGCGGCGATTTGTGACGCCGGGGGCTCAGCGGAAGCCTGGACCTGCGATCTCACAGACATCGCCGGCACCGAGGCTGCGCTGCATCGCGTGTTGGCGGATGGCGTCCCGCAGATCCTGGTACACAGCGCTGGGGTCCACGACGACGCGCCGCTGGCGGGCATGTCGGAACAGCAGTGGCGCAGGGTCATCGATGTGTCGCTACACGGCTTTTATGCTGTGACCAGGCCCATACTGCTGCCGATGATAACAACCCGCTGGGGGCGTATCGTCGCGGTCTCCTCGGTTTCCGCGATCAAGGGAAACCGAGGTCAGGCAAACTATGCCGCCGCCAAGGCTGGTCTCATCGGTGCGGTACGGGCGCTGTCACTTGAGGTCGCGGGCCGCGGCATCACGGTGAACGCCGTGGCACCAGGCATCATTGAGTCACCATCGGTTGCTGCATTGTTCGACGCGCACCGCATCGCTGAGCTCGTGCCTATGAAGCGGGCTGGTCGGCCAGAAGAGGTCGCCGACCTCGTCGCCTTCATTGCATCCGAACGCGCCGCCTATATCACAGGCCAGACTATCTCAATCAACGGCGGGATGGCATGATACCGCGCGTTGCCGCTTCAGCGTGAGCGACCGCCACAGGCCGATGGGATCCATGCCCCACGTCAGCAACTTGCCTGCGACCACGAGGACGATACGCGTGACATCGGGCACCGGCCTGAAGTGGCTCGGACGCTGCAGCACGCTGCCGTAGATCGCGGGAATGTCCACCGCAACGGTGCGGAAGCCAAGACGGGCTGCCTCGATCAGGATTTCGCTCTCGAAGGCGAAGCCGGATGCCAAGGAGGGTCGTACTGCGATCATGCGCAGGAGGTCCACGGGATAGACCCGGAAGCCGCACTGGCTGTCATCGATTGGGTGGCGCGCCGCCCAGGATACCCAGAAATCGGCCACGCGATTTGCCATGAAGCGGGCCCGAGGGGCGGCCCTGCGGCTTGCCCGGCGCGAACCGATCACGATTTGCCGTGGCCATGTCTGGCTGCACGCCAGCAGACGCGCAATGTCCTCGGGACGATGTTGACCGTCGCCATCCAGTGTCACGATGCTTGTGGCTCCCTGCGCCATCGCGAGCCGCATGCCATTCATCAGGCTCGCGCCCTTGCCCCGGTTGGCCGGATGGCGCAGCACCCTCGCACCTTCGCACGCGGCGATAACACCGGTGTCGTCGAGCGAGCCGTCATCCACTACGAAGATGCAGGAGGCGTCGACCACGGCACGACACAGCCTGACGATCTCGCCGATCGTGGCCGCCTCATTGTAGGCCGGGATGACGATGCAGACCCGCTTCCGTTGGCTCGGTCGCCCTGGTGCCGCCACCTCGTCCGCGCAAACACTTTCGGTCATCGCACAGCGCTTGTATCGTCCTCCGGGTCGTGTTGGCGAGGGAATGGCTGGCTTGAGCGGCGGCGAGACCTGCGACGTTCTGATTATCGGCGGCGGCCCGGCTGGCTCGACGGCTGCGACTCTGCTCGCAAAGGCCGGCAGGGACGTCGTGTTGTTGGAGAAGGACGCCCATCCGCGGTTCCACATCGGCGAATCTCTGCTGCCACGCAACCTGGCCATCTTCGACCGACTCGGCATGCGCGACGAAGTACACGCCATGGGCGTGCTAAAGCCCGGCGCCGAGTTTGTTTCGGACGAGACGGGCCACAGCGTGACGTTCAGTTTTGCCTCTGGGATCGATCGGGAGTTCACACATAGCTACCAGGTCCGACGTTCCGACTTCGATCGCGCGTTGTTCGCCAACGCCAGGCGTGGCGGCGTACGTGCCATCGAGCGAACCCGTGTGGTCGATGTGGTTCTCGCTCAGCCGAATGGTGACGCCGACCGGGCGCAGGTGATCGCTCGGCAGGCGGATGGTGCGGCATGCTGCTTCGCACCGCGCTTCGTACTCGACGCGTCGGGGCGCGAGACGTTCATGGCAAGTCGCCTGCGCAGCAAGACGACAGACAAGCGCAATAACACCGCGGCAGTGTTTGCCCACTTCCGTCGAGTCGAATGTCGCGACGGAGAGATGGCCGGCTGCATATCCGTGCACCTGGCCAAGGACGGTTGGTTCTGGATCATCCCGTTACCGGAAGGGGTCACCAGCGTCGGCTTCGTCGGCACCCAGGCGGCATTCAAGCTGCGGGTCGGCAAACCCGATGATCTTCTGTTCGAGCGAATCCGCCAAAGCCCGACAGTCGGTGCCCGGATGCAGGCAGCCGAGTTGGCGTCGCCGGTGATGACCGCGGGCAACTACTCGTATCGCGCGGACGCTTGCTGGGGCGAAGGCTACATGATGATCGGCGACGCCTTTGCCTTTGTTGATCCGGTCTTCTCGAGTGGCGTGATGCTGGCAATGACCGCCGGCGAACTGGGGGCCGATGTCGCGAACACGTGGCTAGGTGACCCGGCAGCAGGGCGCGAACTGGCACGGCGTTCCGAGCGACAGCTTTGCCGGATCATGGATCGGCTGAGCTGGCTGATCTATCGGATCAACAGTCCTGTGCTGCGCAGTATGCTGATGGCGCCGCGCAACCGCTTCCGCATGCAGGACGGCCTGGTGTCGGTGCTGGCAGGCAACCTGGACGACCGGCCCGAATTCCGCATTCCGATCTTGGCGTTCAGGATCGCCTATCATCTGTTGTCGATGGCCGATCGCCTGGGCGTGCGGACCCGGGAAGCGTGAGCACTGGCTCCGTGTCACTGGGTTCAGCAGGCTGTGCCAAACCGTCAAATGCGGCCACGCCGCAGACGGATTTCCGCGCCACGTTCCAGCGCGTGGCGCAACGCTACAGCGGCTGCGGTCGCTTCGCGCGCGGCTACGTAGCGGCCAAGCTACGCCTTGACCCGGTACATAGGGCGGTTCTGGCGCTGGCCGCCGACGAAGCGTTGGGCGACGTTGTGGATATTGGCTGCGGCCGAGGCCAGCTTGCCGTGGCATTGCTGGAGGCTGGGTTGGCGCAATCGGTGCTGGGCCTCGATTGCCAGGCCAGACATCTTGAGCAGGCGCGTCGCGCCGCAGCCAGTCTGGCTTTCAAGACAGAGCTGCGCGATCTGGCGGAGACCCACGACGTGCCCGAGGCGACCTCGGTGCTGCTGATTGACGTTCTCTATCAGCTCGACCCAGTCGTGCAGATAGGGCTGCTGCGGGCGGCAGCGCGGGCGACCCGCCGGCGCGTCATTATCCGAACGCTCGACCCGGATCTCGGCATGCGCAGCACGCTGACTCTGCGGCTCGAGAGACTGATGCAAGGTCTATCCCCTCATTCGGGCAACCATGTTGACGCCGTGCCGGTCGCCAGGTTGGCTGAGACGCTTGCCGACGCCGGCTTTGCCGTCTCAAGCGCACCATGTTGGCAAGGCACACCGTTCGCCAATGTGCTGCTCATCGCGCGCCGGGCCGAGTAGCCATCACACACCCGTCGCACGCCTGCTCCCTCAATGCGTCGATCAAGGCAACGATGCTGTCGCCATGCCGGGTCAGATAGGCGTTGTAGTCGGCACGCATCGTCAGGCGCAGGCTGACACCTTCGGCGAGGACGTCCACGATGCGTGGGTTGTTGGCGTCCCCACTGATCGCCCAGGTCACCCGCGCCGGAGGGGTGCCAGTGCGCTCCACCACCGTCGAAACAAGGATATTGCCGTCCCTTGTCTCGGGCCGCTCGATGACGACCCGGACTTCATTATGCTCATAGTCCCCCACGCGGCCGAGTACGGCATTAGTCAGCACGCCACGGAACAATCGAAGATACTCCTGCTGCTGCCCCGGCGTGGCCTGCTGCCAGAATCGCCCAAGGCAGAATCGTGCTACGCCATCGATATCGACGACTCGGTCGAGGAAGGGTTGCAGGCGCTGGCGCCTCGCATCTGAGGAACCTGCCGTGGCCATGATCGCCGCCAGCTCATCGCCAACACGCCGTATGTATGTTGCGGCCCATGACGGGCCGGCCTCGCCCCGGGTATCGACCAGCGGTACCGCAGCCAGGACGGCAGAGCCGATCGCGCAAAGCAGTGGGCGCCTTGTCGAATACATGTCCACCTGTGCGTCAAACCACCTCGAGTGCTAACCTGCCGACCGCATAGCCGAGACAGAAGGAGATGCCATGAGGTTCATCGCAGCCAGGATTGCCGTGATCTGCCTGGCATCCACGGTGGCTTGCCAAAATACACCTCCGCAGCCTCCTGTCGTCACGGATGATGGGATGATGCACTACAAGACGTCCCGCACGGCGCAAAAGATCGCGTGCGACGGCAGGCCGGTTTCGCTGGAGGGCGACCGCACCGAACTGTCCTTGGTCGGACCCTGCCGCTTCGTGCGCGTTGCGGGGTCGCACAACGACATCGCGCTCGATATTCTCCCTGGTGGCACGATTGATATCACCGGCGGGCACAACGACGTAAGCTGGCGCCAGACGGAGGCCGGACCTCGCCCAGATCTGCAGAATCATGGTGATAGCAACACGTTTCACCGGGTCTCCACCGAACCCTGAACGGGTCTTCGTGCACGATAGGCGCAAAACAGGTCCAGGTCCGTCTCACAGGCGACCTCGACGAAGCCGGTGGCCCACAGCTGTTCGAGTATAACGTCCGGCGCCACGCAATTCTCGATCGTATCCCAGAAGTAGTGCATCAGCCTCGCCGATTCGGTCTGCGGCATGAACCCGCGGCACAAGAGCGGAACCACACGACCGAGATACCACTCGGCCAACCCGCGCCCCACCCGTCCCCGAGGAGGAGTGATCTCCAGCAGCAGCAAAGTGCCGCCCGGTCGCAGGACGCGCCGGAATTCCTGAAATGCGCATGACAGATCGACGACGTGCCGCAGAGCGTAGCCCATGGTGACGAAATCGACGCTGGCGTCCGCGATCGGCATCTGTTCGGCATTTCCCTGGATCAACGGGATTGCCAACTTGCGCCGGGTCTCCTTGAGCATTCCCTGGCTGACATCCAGACCGATCACCTCAACGTGGTTCTCCGTGACGTGGAGCGCCGCCCGAGCGACCAGCCCCGTACCGACGGCGACATCGAGGAGCCGCATCCCTCGGTGCAGGTGCGCCCGCTGAAGTGCACGACGACGGTACCAGCCCCCGGTTCCCAACGCGAAGAACCGGTTGATGCGCTCGTATTGCTGCGCGGCATCATCAAACAACGCCTGCACGTAGCCAGGTCTCTCGTCGAGCGTGACATAATGCTTGGCGAGCAGTGGATGCGGTCTAACCGGCCCTGTCATGCATCGGCGAGAGCAATGGGCAACGAGACCGGCCGCAACCCGTGATCCACCAGTTGCTCGAGCAGCAACGGCAATACGGCTAACACGACCGGGTCGCCGTCGCGGGTCCTGGCGCACGAGCCATCATGCAGCAGGATAACATCACCGCCGGCGAGCCGGTGTGTCAGTCGACGCAGCACGGTTGCGGGTCGTCCGCTGATGGAGTCCAGACCCCGCCTGGTCCAGGACACGAAGCGAAGGGCCGATCGCGCCAGCACGGGATCGAGCAAAGGACTGCGTAGGCCCATTGGTGCGCGGAAGAACTGCGGCGTTCGGCCTGTAATGGATTCAATCACTGACTGTGCTTCGGCGATCTCGCGAGCCAATGACGCAGGCAGATACAGGGCGAACGCGTTGGAATGTCGGTAGCTATGGTTCTCAACGCTGTGGCCACGCCGGACGATGTCCTGAACAATCTCCGGGTGCGCGATGGCGCGCTGCGCGATACAGAAGAAGCTGGCCTTGGCGTTATGCACGTCCAGGAGATCAAGAACAAGCGGCGTCACATAAGGGTCCGGGCCATCGTCAAACGTTAGTGCGACAAACCCATTTTCACGACTCTGCCTTGGCAAAGTCACCAAGTTCGGGCCGAGCAACTTGCTGCGCGGGGACACGCCAAAAGCAAGAAGCAGCAGATGGTTTCCCAGCAGTGTAGCGAGCGTCCAGTACCACCATCCGGGGCACACGATCAGAGTCAATATGGCGAACGCGTGAAGCCAGATGGAGAGCCGCACTGTCCTTGTCGGTATCCACTGGCTTGGCTCGACACATGCCACCGGGGAGCGCGCGGGTTTCAGGTGCATCGGCCCGGTCACTCAAGTCGCCTCGCCAACGAGCCTTGTGACGCCCCATTGAAGCCCGGGCTTTGAACTCCGGTAAGAGTTACAGCAAAGATCGCCCTGCAACTTATCGAAAACTTTGGT
>CAWBST010000003.1:0-50194 GCA_963791495.1 uncultured Alphaproteobacteria bacterium | reverse complement strand
CAAACCATGATCTACGTCCTCCCCAACATCCCCGAACCACTCTCCCGCGCCATCTGCGCCGACCTCATCCGCAACCTCCCAGCCCCCGCCGACAACACCCCCGAGCAGCACGCCCTGCGCGACGAACGCGCCATCACCGCGCTCGCCCACTACATCCCGGAGAACGCCGCCGAAGCCGAACTCGCCGCCGACATCGTCGCGGCCGAGTTCCACGCCAAGGACGCGCTGCGCGCCGCCACCCGCTACGTCAACGACCTCGCCGCGGCCGAGCGCTGCCGCCGCCAGCACGCCCTCATGATGCGCACCATGCACGGCGGCCTGCGTGCCCTGCTGCGTTTGCAGGCCGAGCGGCACAAGGCGGAGGACGCCAACCGCCCCGCCGCCATGCTGCGGGCCGGTCATCTGCACAGCGGAACTCTCCCGCCGGAGCCGGAGCCGCCATACCAGCCCGGCGCCGCGCCCGAACCACAGCCGGCCCCTATGCCGAAATACGAGGACATGACGCCGGCGGAGCAATATGCCGTGCTCTACCCCGATCGCTCGGCGGCGATCCGGCAAGACCACGGCATGCCGCCCGGGGCAAAATTCCCGCCACCCGACCGCGGCATCATCAACGAAATCGCCACCGGCAACAGCCTGGTGTTCCTCGACCTCGACCCGATGCCGTCGGCGGGTTATGTCACGGAATCTGCGACACCGTCTCGTGCAACGGTTGCATGAGACAACGATGAGAATATGAGGGAGGCGTCATGCAATCGATCGAACGTCGGACGCTGCTCGCGGCATCGGCCGCCTCTATCGGCGCCACGGCGCCCGCCACCGCCGCGGAAGCCATCGTGTTCACCGAATACTGGGCCGCCAAGCAACGCGACGGCGCTGGGATCAGGCTGGCGATGTACCGCAAGCGCATCGGCGAAGCAGCACGCCCCGTGCTGTTCATGGTGCATGGCTCGTCCAACTCCGCCCGCTCGAGCTTCGATCTCGCGGTTCCCGGGGCGCGCCGACTATTCGATGATGGACGCCTTCGCCCGCTACGGCTTCGACGTCTGGACCATGGACCACGAAGGCTACGGCAAGTCCTCGCGCACCGACGGAAATTCCGACATCGCCAGTGGCGTCGAGGACCTGAAAGCGGCAATGACCGTCGTTGCACATGAAACCGGCCAGACGCGCTGCCATTTCCTCGGCGAATCATCCGGCGCGTTGCGTGCGGCAGCCTTCGCCATCGCGGCGCCGGAGCAAGCCGACCGACTTGTGCTGGCAGCGCACACCTATACCGGCAAAGGTTCACCTACGTTGGCGAAACGTGCCGAGCAGGCCGAGTATTACCGCACGCACAACACCCGGCTGCGCGATCGTGCAATGATCGAAAGCATCTTCACGCGCGACAAGCCGGGAACGACGGATCCGGAAGTACCCAAGGCGCTGGCAGACGCCGAACTGGTGTTTGGCGATCAGGTCCCGACCGGAACCTATCTCGACATGACGACGCATCTGCCGGTGGTCGATCCGACGAAAATCCGCTCGCCTGTCCTGGTAGTGCGTGGCGAGTTCGACGGCATCGCCACGATGGAGGACCTCTGGGACTTCTATCGCCTGCTGCCGAACGGGGACAAGCAGTTCTCTGTCATCGCCGGCGCCGCGCATGCGCTGGCCACGTGCAAGAGTCGCCATGCATTCTGGTATGTGTCGCAGGCATTCCTGACGATCCCCGAACCGCCGGCGACGTGACACACGGCGCTGGCACTCACTGCGGTATCACGACACCCTCGGCCGCGACCATCAGATTGACGCTGTCCGGGCTTGCGACGAACTTCAGGAACAAGACTTCGCAAACCGCCATTGCGCACAGCAGGCAAACCAGGAGCAGCATGCTGGCCCGCTTGCGGGCAACTGCAGCACTCCGACGGGACTCCAGCGCATGCCATACAGTGTGTGCCTCGCTCATCGCCGCTCTCCCATGTTGGTGCGACGATAGTCCGGCAATCGGCAGCGGCCCGGATATGAGATGCCTCACACTGACAAAGTCGTTATCAGAGACCAGAGAGTTCCCGCCATTCGGCCTCGGTGATGGTACGGACGCCAAGTTCGCCTGCCCTGCGCGCCTTCGGCCCGGCATCAACGCCCACCACGACAAGGTCCGTCTTCTTCGAGACGCTGTCAGTGACCTTCGCCCGCAGGGCCTCGGCGCGAGCCTTGACCTCGGGACGCGTCATCGTCTCGAGCGTGCCGGTGAACACCAGTGTCTTGCCGGCGATCTCGCTATTGGCCGCCTGCGCTCGCCGGCGCCACTATTTGGCAACGCGCCATGGCATCGTGCCGCTCATGGCCCGGTTACGATGGGATAGGATCGTCCCGGCGGGTAACCGTCATATTTCGGCACGCCGGTTTCGTCATGATCCCAGGGCTGCGCGCTCCGCATGAAGATGTCGGCCTCAGGCCGGAACCAGCTCGGATCGTCCAGGGTGCAGACTCGAAGACCAACCAGATCCGGGCGGGTCGCAACCTGCACATAGAGCGGCGTGCCGCAATCGCCGCAGAAGACGCGGACGATCTCGTTGCCGCTGTCTGCCCTCGTGACGTATCGCCTGGGCGTGCCCTGGAGGATGCAGAACCCCGCGCTGGGCACTCGGGCAGCGGGAACATGCGCCGCACCGCTTTGCCGCTGGCAGTCGCGACAATGGCAGCGCAGGCTGAAGACGGGGTCTCCGATGGTTTCGTAGCGGACCGCGCCGCACAGGCATCCGCCGGTTCTTGGCTGGGACATCCTCGGTCTCCTGGAGGTCGTGCCCGATAAATGGAAACTCAGTGCTTCGTGGTATCTGCTGCGCGCGGCGCATGGCCGTTCTGCGGAATCAGGGCCGTGACGCAATCCACGAACCGGCGCGCGGCTGCAATCGCATTGCGCGCGCTCTCGGCGCTCACTTGCGCAGATCCGGTTTCATAGTCGGCAATGGCTTTGAGATTGTAGGTCTGCGGAAGAAACGCCCGTAGCTGAGGGTCGAAACGCGGATCGTCCTTCACCAGCCGCGCAAATTCTCGCTGCACGCCAGAATGCCTTTTGCGTGCCTTGTCGGTGATCTCGAAGATGAGGGCTTGCGCCACATGAAGTCCCGCCAGATAGGCCGCGCGTCCGGCATCGTCATGCAGCCCGATGCCAAGCATGGCGTCCGCGCGTTGAAGCTGCTGCCGCGCCTTGTCGAGAAAAAGGCCGGTTTGCGGCTTCACAGGTCGATGCCCTCGGCGCGGATTTCGTGCATCAGCGGCTCGCGCGGGTCATTGTAGAATCCGGCGCGATACGGCATGGCGTGAATGAACTCGCCCGTGTCGTAGAGAATATCGGTGCTTAGCTCGGCTAGGCAGTTCATCTCGGTCATGCGGTCGCCCATATCGCGCAGGAACACAGCAACGTCGTAGTCGGAGTCTTCCCGTGCATCGCCGCGTGCGCGCGAGCCGAACAGCACCACGCGCTCAACGCGCTCACCGTAGGTGTCCCTCACAGCGGCGCGGAAGCGTTTCAATACGGGGTTGTCCCGCGGGTTCTCCATCATGGCATCTGCATTGTATCATAAAGGAGTCTGTGGATCAGCAAGCTCGATCATGCCAGCCCGGAGATCGTCGCCACGCCAACATTGTGGCTCTTGGCGCGTTCCTTGAGCGTGGCACCTTCCGCCCGCTACTGGCCGCGCTTCCTGCTGCTGGTGGGGGCGTGAGCTTCGGCTTATGGCCAAGCGTCACGCTGCGCGCCTTGACCCACTCGCGGCCTTCAGCGATGCGCGCGGATCAGGTCGCCCGGTTAGTTACGGTGGGATAGATCTCCCGGCGGGTAACCGTCATATTTCGGCACGCCGGTTTCGTCATGATCCCAGGGCTGCGCGCTCCGCATGAAGATGTCGGCCTCAGGCCGGAACCAGCTCGGATCGTCCAGGGTGCAGACTCGAAGACCAACCAGATCCGGGCGGATCGCAACCTGCACATAGAGCGGCGTGCCACATTCGCCGCAGAAGACGCGGACGATCTCGTTGCCGCCGTCTGCCTTCGTGACGTATCGCCTGGGCGTGCCCTGGAGGATGCGGAACCCCGAGTTGGGCACTCGGGCAGCGGGAACATGCGCCGCGCCGCTTTGCCGCTGGCAGTCGCGACAATGGCAGCGCAGGCTGAAGACGGGGTCTCCGATGGTTTCGTAGCGGATCGTGCCGCATAGGCATCCGCCGGTTCTTGGCTGGGACATGCTCGGTTTCCTGGAGGTCGCGCCTGATCGTGGTTTTATGGTAAGTCAGCGCCGTCTGGTGGCCGAGGAAAAGGGCGGCCCTTCGTCGCCCGCATGATTGGCGTCGGGCCTGCCACGCTGCGGGGGAGGTTGAGAGGTGGTGGTTTTTTTAACATGAGGCGCAGTCCTACCAAAACGCAACGAGAGCGCCTGTTAGGCAAGAACGGCGGCATGTGCTGCGTCTGCAAAGCGTTTGGTGTTGGCGTTGAATTCCACCATATCGACGGCGATCACGCGAACACCGTTGACGACAACCTTGCCGTTCTCTGTGTCGCAGATCACGATGCCCATCATCGACCCGGCCAGTATCCGCTTCGGCATATAGAGTTGGGCGCGGCGGAAATCCTGCGGCACAAGCAGGAGTGGGAAGCCTTCGTGCGGGAAGCGCAGCAACCGAAGCCTCGCCTGCTTGCGACTATTAGCGGGTATGGAACGCACGAGTATATCCACTCAGCCAAAGTCACCTATCAGTGGACAAGCGGGCGCATTGTCTTTGAGCGCGTCTATCATCAACTCAGTTCGGGCAATCTGGATGACTGGACAACCGATATTGTCGAGGAATCGATAAGGCTGGGCCGCAATATTCCTCTGGTGCTGCTAGACGAACCGCTCGACGTTGAACAATGCCCCTGTTGTCGCAAGGGCCTAAGCAATATCCTCGATCGCGGTTACGGGCTTCGCTCTGTTGCCCCGAATTGGGATAGAGATTCAAGTCGGAAGTATTTATGTAAATCCAAGCCAACCGTCACTTGCGGTTAATTTTGCCTTGGAAGGGCGCTCTATCTTTTTCGGTAGCCTTCATCTGTGCCGGGGAACCCATTTGCATTTTCACTGTGACAATTATGACGAAAGGCATCCTATTAAACGGAGGCCGAGTGTAAGAACGCAGGCAACACGCCTTATCGAAAATCTGCTACGGGACTGGAGTCCTGCGCAGTTGCTTATTGGAACCGGCAACGATGACAATCCACATCTGATAGATAACCTCCAGTTGCCGGGCTGCTGGGAGGCTAGGGGGTGCCACGCGGCCTGAACGTCAACCTCACAGCACTTTGGGGAGCCAGTGGGTCAGCCCGTCGGGTATGCCCGCCTCTTTTATCCTGCGTCGCGTCCCTATTTACGTCTGACCGAGGAATTGACCCTATCCAAGGAGGCTGAGGCGGGTGGAGGGACGCTGCCCCGACTCTTGGCATGGCAATCACGCCAGTCTGATTCAATTTTTGATTCGCCTCACAGGTAATGTGCGGGCTACGCTGGCTTTGATGATCCGGCGGCTGGCCGAATGTCTTCTGGCGCGTTGCGTCAGGGGCCTGTCAGGAAAACCCGTGAGCTACACATTCCGTCTCAGGTTTAACCGTGCACCCGTCACTACCATTCTGACCGATGCGCCGGAGATCGTGCTCCCTGCCCCGGAAGCTGGGGTCTCTTTGGCTCTGCGTGCGACGTCTGGCAAATCGCTTAAAGATGACGAAGGATGGGCACTCGTTGGTGAAGGCTATAGGTCTGAGCAAGATGCGCGGGAGGCCGGGAGTCGGCTTCAAAATATCCTAGCGCTCGCGCTTGCACGACTTCGGATCGGAGCCAATTTCGGCAACCGTGCTCCTATTCACGGTCAATATATCAAAACACAATTTACTCTAGAGGGTTTGCAACAGACCCAACAACTGCTCAAGGACGAGCGGCACCTCAACGATGATCCAGGTCTTAGCGTATACCTTTCTGAGCCGAAACCGAAGTTCGTCTCATTCACTTTGCCGTTTAGTATAGCGAAAAATCCCGGCAATGTCGAAGATACATTTCGATCTGTTCTGACCCTAGAGCCGCCACTGACGACGCGAGAGCGCGTAGCATTTGACCTTTTTTTCGACATCCTTCTTTTATCCAAGCGCCGATGTCCGCTTTCTCCTTCTGGTCATGGCAGTAGAAGCTTTGATCGAAACGCCGCCTAAATCTAAAGAGGCCGTCAAATACATCGATGACTTTATAAACGTGGTAAAACACTCAGAGATTGCAGAGTCAGAAAAGTCATCTCTAATTGGCAGTCTAAGTAGCTATGTTAAGAATGAATTGATCACCCACGCAGGGAAACGGCTCGCAAAACGTATCCTAGGAGATGCCCCCTACGACGGTAAGCGTGCCCCGGCTTTCTTCTCTTACTGTTATGATTTACGGAGCAAACTTGTCCACGGTAACGCCCCCTTGCTTGAGGAGATATCTAGAGTAGGGGCGCCCTTGGAGATTTTTGTTTCCGACCTGCTGACAGTTCCTTTCTTGGGGCACAGTGGATGAAGGCGTGCTACGTTGCTTATGTCGCCAACCGCGAAATCGTCGCCTGATCGACGTTATAGCTGCGCGCGACGCTACGTTGCGTCTCGCCCGCCGCGACACGTTCCCTCGCCTCGCGCTGCTGGTGCGGCGTGAGTTTCGGCTTTCGACCGAACCTGACACCCTTCGCTTTGGCGTCGGCGCGGCCCTGTGCTGTTCGCTCGGCGATGCGGCGGCGTTCCAGCTTCGCGGCCACCCCGAGCAGCACAAGCTCCGCAAAGTCGCCGGTGGTATCGAGCACGGGTTCCGCCAGTGAGGCCAGCCCCGGCACGCTGGATGTCGCGGGCGATCACCATGAGGTCGGTCGTATCGCGGGAGAGGCGAGCAACTCCTGGGATAATCACCACGTCGCCGTGGACGAGGACGGACATCAGCTTTTTGAGCACCGGCCGATCGGCGGTCGTGCCTGTGACCTTCTCGCGAAAGCTTGGCGAGCTGGCCGGGTGAGGTCTTGGGCTTCGGTCGAGACGCGGGCGTAGCCGTAAATTATGCCGGGATTCTGCATCAGAGTTTCGCATCAGGAAAGCACAATCTTTTCAATAGTGTAGGTTTGATGCAAATTCTTCAATATTGCAAAGCGAACACCCCGCACAGCTTGCCGATCCGCCCGCCGCGCCACTACCCCTCGCCGACCGCGAGCCCCTTGCGTGGTCGGCCGCCGCGCTTGCCGTTCTCGCGCGATGCCGACGCCTTGGCGGGACTCCGCGCGCGACCTCCGGCCGCGCCAAGCTGCGTCGCCATCCAGCGCCTCGATCCCAGCACGCCATCCAGCAGCGCCGGCACATACAGGTCCGCATCGAGGCGCGGAAAATGGATGCCGAAGCCGAGTTCCGACACTTCGATTGCCTTCAGGTCGTCTGCCGAGGCGCCCCGCAAGCCTTCCACATCATGCGGCGCAAATCCGATCTCGACGCCGGTCGTCAGCCGCACGATGACGCGGTTGCGGCCACGATCGTAATGCGCGCTCACCGCACGCGGACCGCGCATCCGCGCCGCCCCACGCGCCTTGGCCGCGGCAAACTGTTCGGTCGTCAGCTCAGCCATGGAAACGCCTCCACGATTCAAGCAATGCAGCTCGATGGTCCGCGATCAGTCGCAACACCCGACGCGCTTCAGGCTCGTTGCAGCCGATCGCCTCTCGGAGCTCCCGCTCAATCAGGTTGATCACCACCACCCATCCCGGCCCCAGCACGTGAACGTGGGCAAGTGGGTGGTCGTTGGGATAAATGACAACCCGCAGGCCATTGATGCGCATCACCCTCGGCACAGCCGAACCGTGGAACCTAAGCGGTTAGGAAACTCTTAGCGAGAAGTTGCCGCCATGCGCGTCGCGGCTCCCGCATCAAGCTACGGGAACGCCGGGCCAGCCTGGCATCCAGCGCTACGCCACCTTAGTCATCATAACTAATCTATCAACGTGAATATTGCTTGACATCAACCCGCCGCCTATGTTCCTGTTCCGTGCATGTCCGCCGCAGCCGCCGCCCCACAACCAACTACCCAGCCCGACCCTCAGCCCAGCCGCTCCGGCCGCCTGCTCTCCCTCATCCGCAAGCTGATCGACTACGGCACGGCACTCGTCGCGACGGTCCGTCAGCGCGTCGCCTCCGATCCCATCTTCGCCACAACCGGCTTCGGCACCGCCGACCTTGCGGTGATCTTCGCGCGCATCGCCCGCGGCCTGCACCTCGCCCAGGCGCTTGAGGCGAGAGTGCTCCGCCGCGCCGCCTGGCTGGACAAGGGACCAAGGCCGCGCACGGCCCGACCCGCGCCCAAGCCCAAGCCGCCCGCCTCCCCGCCTGCCGAGGCGTCCGATCCGCGTCTCGCCCATCTGCCCACGGCCGAGCAGATCGCCGCCGAGGTCCGCCGCCGGCCGATCGGCGCCGTCATCGCCGATATCTATCGCGACCTCGGCATCCTGCCGAGCCATCCACTATGGCGCGAAGTGCAGCAGGCGATGCGCCAGTTCGGCGGCAGCCTCGCCCGGCTGCTGCGCGACATCCTCGACCGAGCATTTCCGCTACAGCCTCCCACCCAGGCACCGGCCATGCAGGCGGCGCCGCCCGGGACAGCCTTGGCGCCTCCCGGCACCGGCCCGCCCTGAACCCCAGGGCCGACCTGGCCCTCGAGACGGCAGCCTTTCATCGCGCGCGCGGCAGCCCTATCCGAGACCGGCAAGCTCCCGCCACTCGGTCTCGCTGACCGTGCGCACGCCCAGTTCAGTGGCTTTGCGCGCCTTCGACCCGGCATCAACTCCGACCACAACCAAGTCGGTCTTCTTTGACACGCTGTCGGTGACCTTGGCCCCCAGCGCCTCGGCGCGCGCCTTCGCCTCGGGCCGCGTCATCGTCTCCATTGTGCCGGTGAACACCAGCGTCTTGCCGGCGATCTCGCTGTCCGCCGTCTGTGCGCGCGCCGCATCCTCGATGGTCAGCTCCGCGGCCAGTTGGTCCAGCAACTCGACGTTGCGCGCCTCGCCAAAGAAGTCCGCCAGCTCCTCTGCGATCGCCGGACCGATCCCCACGATGTTGTCGAGTTCGCCCCGCCCCTCGGAACCAGTTTCGACAGCGGCCAGCATCTCCGCGCGCCAGTTCGCGAAGCTGCCGTAGTGCCGCGCCAGCAGCCGCGCATTGGATTGGCCGATGCGACGGACGCCAAGCGCGTAGATGAACCGATCGAGCGGAATGCGGCGCCGCGCCTCGATCGCCCGCGCGAGATTACGTGCCGAGACCTTGCCCCAGCCTTCGCGTTCGGCGATCGCCGCCTCGCGCGCAGGCAAACGAAACAGATCGGCGGGGCCGTGCAGCCAGCCTTCCTCGTAGAATTCGCGAATGGTCTTCTCGCCGAGCCCGTCGATGTCGAACGCCGGGCGCGAGACGAAGTGGATCAGCCGCTCCACGCGCTGGGCCTCGCAGATCAGCCCGCCAGTGCAGCGACGCACAGCCTCGCCGGGTGCACGCACGGCGTGGCTGCCACAGACCGGACAGACCTCGGGATACACAAAGGGCTTCGCGCCCTTCGGTCGCCGTTCAGTTACAACAGAAACGATCTGCGGGATCACGTCGCCGGCACGCTGCAGAACCACCGTATCGCCGATGCGGATGTCCTTGCGCGCGATCTCATCCTCGTTGTGCAGTGTCGCATTCTGCACCAGCACGCCGCCGACGTTCACCGGCTCCAGCCGCGCGACCGGCGTCAGCGCGCCGGTGCGGCCGACCTGGATACGGATGTCCTGCAGCACGGTCATCGCCTGTTCGGCGGGGAACTTCCAGGCGATCGCCCAGCGCGGCGCACGGCCGACGAAGCCGAGACGCGTTTGCAGCCGCAGATCGTCGAACTTGTAGACGACACCATCGATGTCGTACCCGAGACCGGAGCGTTCCAGCGCCATCTCCGCCTGAAACGCCGCGGCATCTGCCTCGCTCTTCAGATGCCGCGACAGCGGGTTCACCTCGAAGCCCCAATCGCGCAGGCGCCGCAGATAGTGCCAGTGCGTGTCGGCCACGGGTTCGCTCGATTCGCCCTGGGCATACGCGAACAGCGACAGCGGCCGCTCCGCGGTGATGCGAGGATCGAGCTGGCGCAGGCTGCCAGCCGCGGCATTGCGCGGATTGGCGAAGACCTTCTGTCCGGCAGCGGCCTGCGCTTCGTTCATCTTGAGGAAGTCGGCCTTGGTCATGAAAACTTCGCCGCGGATCTCAATGAGTGCCGGCGCGCGGCCCTTCAGGCGAGCAGGTACAGCATCCATCGTTCGCAGATTGGCAGTGACGTCTTCGCCCTCGGTACCATCTCCACGCGTGGCACCGCGCACGAAGCGGCCACCCTCGTAGGTCAGGTTGATCGACAGCCCGTCGATCTTCGGTTCGGCGACAAACGCCAACGGCACATCGCCGGCAAGCCCGACAAATCGACGCGCCCGCGCACAGAAGTCACCGAATTCCTCCGCGTTCATGGCGTTATCGAGCGACAGCATCGGCACGCGGTGACGGATCTTCGCAAAGCCGCCTTCCGGTCCGCCACCGATGCGATTGGAGGGCGAGTCCTCCCGGATCAGATGCGGGAAGCGCGCCTCGATCGCGGCGTTGCGCCGACGCAGCGCATCATACTCGGCGTCGCTGACCTCCGGTGCGTCCTGCTGAAAGTACAGGCGATCGTGGTGAGCGATCTCCTTCGCCAGCTGCTCAAGTTCGGCGGCCGCATCCTGCTCAGTGAGATCGCCCACGTCCGCAGCGGCGTCGGCCAAGCGCGGCGCGCGGGTCATTCCAAACCATTCTCCCCCTCCCCTTGCGGGAGGGGGTTGGGGGGAGGGGGCCGTTGCACGGGCACTGCCCCCTCCCCCCAACCCCCTCCCGCCAGGGGAGGGGGAGAATCCTTCGACGCTAACCACTGGGAACACGCCGTCATACCGCCGCACCCAGCAGATCATCGGCCGCGGCGCGAGCGGCCTCGGTGACCGTCTCGCCGGCGAGCATCCGCGCGATTTCCTCGCGCCGTTGCGGTGCTTCCAGTTGATCGACCCGTGTCGCGGTACGCCCGCGCCCCGCCTGCTTGGACACAAGCAGATGCGCACCACCGCGCGCCGCCACCTGCGGACTGTGAGTCACCACCAGCACCTGCACCCGCTCCGCCACACGTGTGAGCCGTTCGCCGACCGCCGCCGCAGTGGCGCCGCCCACATCAGCATCGACCTCATCGAACACCAAGGTCGGCACTGGCGAGCCGGATGACAACACCACCTTCAACGCCAGCATCAGCCGCGACAGCTCGCCGCCCGAGGCTATCCGTCCCAGTGGGCCCAGCTCCTGGCCCGGATTGGTGGCAATCAGGAAGCGCACCAGGTCCGTCCCCGCAGTCCCCCAATCGCGCTCATCCAGCGCGACCACCTCAGCGCGGAAGCGCGCCTTGTCCAGCCTCAGCGGGGGCAGTTCCTTCATCACTGCCCGGTCCAGCCTGGCAGCGGCGGTCCGCCGCGCCGCCCCCAGCGCAGCGGCGGCCTGCACATAGGCTGCGCGCGCCTCCCGCACCTCCTGCTCCAACGCGATGACCTTCGCGGCACCCGTATCCAGCGCGGCCAGCCGTGTGCTGAGCGTATCGAGCAGCTCTGGCAACTCTGTCACGGCGACGGCGTGCTTACGGGCCACCGCGCGCAGAGCGAACAACCGCTCCTCCGCCTGTTCGAGCAAGCGTGGGTCGGCCTCCGCCTCACCGGCGAGCCGGGTTAGGAAGGTCTCAGCTTCGGCCAACGCCTCCTCGGCGCGTTCCAAAGCCGCAAGCGCCGGTGCTGCGGGATTGGCCGCATCTGGCAGTGCCGGCGTCACCAGCCGCTGCAGGGCCCGGCAGGCCGCCCGCAAGGCCGCCGCAGGCGCGGCACTCCGGCGATCGCGAGGTGTCAACTCGGCCAGCGCCGCCGCGATCGCCTCGGCGCGCCGCTCCCCCTGCTGTAGTTGGTGGCGTTCCTGCGCGAGCCGTTCCTCCTCGCCCAACCGTGGCGCCAAACCGGCCAGTTCATCGACCGCATGGCGCAGCCAGTCCTCATCACGTTCGGCCGCGGCGATCGCCGCGCGAGCCGCGTCCAGTGCCTCGATCGCGTCCCGCCACGTGCGCCAAGCCGCCGCTGTGGCATCACGGAGCGGCCGCGGGACCCCGAACGCGTCGAGCAACGCCGCGTGGCTCGCGGGATCGGCCAAGCCGATCTGTTCATGCTGGCCCTGCACCTCGACCAACAGCGAGGACGCCCGCCGCAGCAGCGCCACACCGACCGGTTGGTCATTGATGAATGCACGCGTTCGACCGTCCCTGGCCAGCACACGGCGAAGCACGACCTCGCCCTCAGCATCCAGGCCTTGCTCGGAGAGCAGCGGCGTCAGCGGATGTCCCGCTGGCGGCGCGAAGCAGGCAGTGACAGTGGCGTGGTCGGCGCCCGCGCGCACCAACCCCGCATCGGCCCTCGCTCCCAGTGCGAGGCCGAGGCTGTCCAGCAGGATCGACTTGCCGGCCCCGGTCTCACCCGTGAGCACAGTCAGTCCAGGGCCGAACGCAAGGTCGAGTCGCTCGATCAGCACGACGTCGCGAATGGAGAGAGCGGTGAGCACGCGGCTGCGCCTGCCGCCGCGGTTCAGAAGATCGACTGCCAGGCGCGGGCAAAGAAGCCGCGTTCGTCTGGCTTGCGCGGCGGTCCCGGCTGCTGCACCAGACCGCTGTCGAACAGGTCGTTGTAGCTGTCCTCGTACCACACGCTTCCGGGGTAATTGTAGGCCAGCACCGACGCCGTCTTCCGTGCCTGATCACGCAGCCCGAGAAGTAGGTAGACCTCGGTCAGGCGGTGCAGCGCCTCGGGCACGTGATTGGTGGTCTGGTAGTCATCCACGACACGCTGAAACCGTCCGATCGCCGCCTCGTAGAGGTGTTGGTTTTCATACCAGCGACCGATCTCCATCTCCTTGCCGGCCAGGTGGTCACGACAGAGGTCAACCTTCAGCCGCGCATCGCGGGCATAGGCGCTGTCGGGGAAGCGGTTCACCACTTCCTGCAGCGCATTCATGGCAAGCTCGGTACCGTGCTGGTCCCGCTGAATGTCGGCGATCTGCTCGTAATAGCAGAGCGCACGCAGATAATAGGCATAGGCAACATCACGGTGTGCCGGATGCAGCTGGATGAACCGATCCAGCGTGGCGATAGCGTCGGTATAGTTGTTGCGCAGGTACTGCGTGTAGCCCTGCATGAGTTGTGCGTTCACTGCCCAGCTCGAATAGGGATAGTTCTGCTCCACCAGGTTGAACTGGTCAGTAGCGGAGTTGTAGCGCCGCGCGTTCAGCGCATCGATACCATTGTTGTACAGGTCCTCGACCGGCGCGACGGGAGCGGTGGCGCTTGAGTCCTCGTTCTTCGAGCTCCCGCAACCGCCGAGCAGGGGCAGCGACAAGACGAGGCCAAGCGCGCAGCGCCAGAGCCGGGAGGGGTGATTCGCTGGCATCGCGCCACTTATACCATGCGGCGCCACGGCGCGAAGCGGCAGGGTTATTCGGCCGCGAGCGAAAGCTGTGCGGGCTCGGCCTCCCGCCATGCCGCACGGTCGGCGAACAGCGCCCGCAGCAATCGGTTGTTCAGAGTGTGACCGGACCGATGTGCGACGAAGCGACCACACAGCGGTGCTCCCGCGAGCGCCAGATCGCCGACGGCATCCAGCAGCTTATGGCGGACGAACTCGTCCGGCATGCGCAGGCCGGCAGGATTGAGCACCCGTGCCTGATCGACCACGATCGCGTTTTCCAGGCTACCGCCCTGGGCCAGGCCAGCGGCGCGCAGACCATCAATTTCCTCGAGCAGCGTGAAGGTCCGGGCACGCGCCAACTCGTGGCGGAAACTTTCCGGCGTCAGCCGCAGCGACAGCGCCTGGCGGCCGATTGCGGCGGCGTCGAAGTCGATCGACAGCGCCATGTCGAGGCCAGTTGCGGCCGGCCGTAGTTCGGCGAACGCATCACCGTCGCTGACACGGATCGGCTGTCGGATCTCGATCGTCGACCGCTGCGTGTCCTGTGCAACCACGCCGGCGCAATCCAGCAGGAACACGAACTGCGCGGCGGAGCCGTCGAGGATCGGCGGTTCCGGTCCATCGACCTCCACCACCACATTGTCGATGCCGCATCCGGCGAGCGCCGCCATGACATGTTCAACCGTGCTGATCCGCGCCCCATCATGCGCCAGCACCGTGGAAAGCCGCGTATCGGTGACGCAATCAAAGCGCGCCGGGATGTCCGCACCGATATCGGTACGACGGAAGACGATGCCGTGGTCAGTCGTCGCCGGCCGGAAGGTGAGGCTGACCCGCTGCCCCGAATGCAGGCCGACGCCGACGCAGCCGATCGGCGACTTCAGCGTCTGCTGGCACCACGTAGTGGTCTCCGAATCCAGCACTTGTGGCAGGCCGTCCATACACCTCGCCTCTTGCTCTCGCGGCAGCCTCAACGTAGTGGCCGCTCGCGAGCCTTGGCCAGTCAATGTTTGTTTCTGAGTGTATCCTCAGAAGTCCTTGATTCTGCGGTTTTCACGACAGCGCGGGACATGCCGGCGCTACGACGATTGACGCCGGAGAAATGCCGGTATGTCGAGCCCGACCTCGTCTCCGGCGGTTTGGCGCACGGACGCGCGCGGCTGTTCGATCCGGGGCTGCTGCATTGCGGGCTCAGCACGCATTGGCGCCGGCTCCCCTTGTGCTGTTGGCGCCGACTGCCGCCGCCGGAAGGCCCCCGTGACCGTGCTGAACAGGCTGGGCCGGGATGGTTCGGCCCCGGACGGCATCGGTACGGCGGCGCTGACCGGTGCTTCGGCGAACAGACCAGCGCGTGAGGCGGCCGGCACAGGACGCGCCTCGCCTCCCGAGGCAAAGGCCGGATGCGACGGCGGCTGCGGCGGAGCGCCGGTCATGGCCTCCATCATTGGCGCCGTCGTGGTCATCGCGTCAGCCATCGCCACCATCTGTGGTGCAGCCTGGCGCAACGGTTGCAGGTTCATTGTCGGACCGGAGGCCGGGATAACACCAGCCGGCAGAGACATTGCCTGCATCGGCAGAGGAATTGGTTGCGGGACCGGCATTGCGTTGCCTCCCACGGCGACCAGACGCGGCCGATCGTGTTCGAACTGAGCCGGTGAATCGATTCCGGTTGCCACAACGGAAACCCGAATGCGACCCGAGAGTGTCTCGTCGATGGCCGAGCCGAAGATGATGTTGGCCTCTTCGTCCACCTCCTCGCGAATGCGGTTCGCCGCCTGATCCACCTCGAACAGCGTCAGGTCGTCGCCACCGGTGATGTTGATCAACAAACCGCGCGCGCCGGCCATGGAGGTGTCTTCGAGCAGCGGATTGCTGATCGCTGCCTCCGCCGCACGGATGGCGCGGTTGTCGCCGTCCGCCTCGCCGGTGCCCATCATCGCCTTGCCCATCTCCGCCATCACGGTGCGGATGTCGGCGAAGTCCAGGTTCACCAGGCCGGGCGCCATCATCAAATCAGTGACGCCGCGCACGCCCATGTAGAGCACCTGGTCGGCCATCTTGAACGCCTCCCGCCAGGTGGTACGCTCGTTGGCCATACGGAAGAGGTTCTGGTTCGGGATGACGATCAGCGTATCGACGTGGCGCTGCAATTCCTCGATGCCCTGATCGGCGCAGCGTGCGCGACGGACACCCTCGAAGCCGAACGGCTTTGTCACCACACCGACGGTGAGGATGTTGCGCTCGCGCGCCATGCGGGCGATGACCGGCGCCGCGCCGGTACCAGTACCGCCGCCCATGCCGGCGGTGATGAACACCATATGCGCGCCATCGAGGTGCCGCGACAGCTCGTCGGACGCTTCCTCCGCGGCCGCCTTGCCGACCTCCGGCTTGGCGCCAGCACCCAGCCCTTGGGTAATGTGCGGGCCCAACTGTATGCGCCGATCCGAACGGCTGTGCATAAGTTGCTGCGCATCGGTGTTGGCGACGACAAACTCCACGCCCTGCAGGTTCGCAGTGATCATGTTGTCCACCGCATTGGTGCCGCCGCCACCGACACCGATGACGGTGATGCGCGGGCTGAAGTCGGTGTGCGGGGTCTGCGGGATGGTGAGATTCAGCGTCATAGCGACTTCTCCCCAAGTCGAGCCGAGTTGTTGCTGGCGTTGTTACGCCACATTTTGCGATTCGCGCGCTGCATCAGACTCGCTCCTTCAAAAAATTGACGATGCGGCCGAAGAATCCCGCCGGACGTTCAGCATCCAGATCCACGTCGCGCATCGTGCGCCCCTCGCCGGCGGCCCAGGCCAGGAGGCCGGCCGCGGTGGCGAACGCGGGACCGGATGCCGAGTTGGGCAGTCCGCGCAGTGCGACAGGACGTCCGAGGCGGACCTGTTTGCTCAGAATACGGCCCGCCAATTCACGGGCGCCGGCGAGCTGACAGGCGCCACCTGTCAGCACCACCCGCGTCCCTGCCGCACGTGTGAGACCCGAGCTGTCGAGTCTCTCCTTCACCATCTCGAAGGTCTCTTCCAGACGCGGCCGGATGATGTTCACCACCATGCTGCGTGGCACTTTGGCGATCTGATGTTCCTCTTCGCCGACCATCGGCACCGGCAACATCTCGCGCTCATCATCCTTGCAGGACTGCGCGTTGCCATAGAGCGTCTTCAGGCGCTCGGCATGCGCAACCGGCGTCGATAGCATTCGCGCCAGATCGTTGGTCACGTGCACGCCGCCGACGGGAAGCTGCGCTGTGTGCAGCAGCTGGCCCTCGGCGAACACTGCCATCCCGGTGGTGCCACCGCCCATGTCGATGACTGTCGCGCCCAGCTCGCGCTCATCAGCTACCAGTGTCGCGAGACCCGCGGCCATCGGCGCCGATACCAGTTCACCGATATCAAGGTCGCAGCGCGCGATGCAGGCACCGAGCGAACGGAGCGCGGTGGAGACGGCGTCGACGACATGCAATCGAGCAATCAGTTCGTCGCAGAACAACCCGCGTGGATCAGCGACGCCGTCGGTCTGATCGACCGTGAAGGTGAGCGGCATCGCGTGGATCACTTCGCGGCCATCGACCCCGGCGCGCCCCCTGCCCTCGTTCACTATGCGGCGGATGTCGGACTCCTCTACCGCGCGTCCGCCGACAGGCCACTGCACATTGAACAACCGCGATTCGGGTTGGCCGCAAGTGAGATTGACGGTGACCGAGCGGAGCCGCGTATCCGCCATGTCCTCCGCCTGACCGACCGAGGCGCGGATCGCCTTTTCGGCAGCCTCGAGATCGACCACGCTGCCACCACGAACACCGCGTCCCTTCTGCCAGCCAAAGCCGAGGGCGCGAAGCGTGCCATCACTTTCTGTGCGCCCGATCAGGCAGACGATCTTTGTGGTGCCGATATCAAGCACGCCGAACGGCCCAGTGCGCCCATGCCGCGGACGCACTTGTTCGTCGGTGTCGTTTGGCGGCGGCAGCACACGGCGGGACATGTCGTTCATGTCGGCTTCTTCTCGTCCGGGCGCGGGCGCACGACGAGGCGATCACCAAGACGCATGTCGATCGCGGCAAGCGGCCGATCGAGCAGCGCATGCTCCTGCTGAAGCTGCATCAGCCGATCCAGCGCCTGGACCTCGTGTCCCTCCGGCAGCATCACATCGGCACCGTTGTTCAGCCGCAGGTTCCAGCGCCGCTCGGCGACGCGCACCGCTGCGATGACGCGTTTCTGTAACGCGGGACGATCGGTCAGCGCGTCGATCAGCGTGGCGGCAGCACCCGGCGCGCCAGGCCCGACGACAAGCGGAAGTTGGCGGAACTCGGCGAGGTTTTCGTTGGTGACGAGTTGACCGTTGCGATCGATCAGAGCGAACCTGCCCTGGTTCTGCCAGATGGCGAACGGGCGGCGCTCCTGCAGGAAGACGACAACGGTGCCCGGTAGCCGCCGTTCGATGGTGGCGTGTTCCACCCATGACAGGGTTGCCACGCGCTGGCGCGCCATTTCCACGGAAAACCCGAGGATCGGATCGCCCTTGCTGACGCCAAGTGCCGCGCGCAGCAATGGTTCGGGTGTATTGGCGCGCCCTTCGATCACCACATCAGTGACGCGCAGGCCGGCGGAGGCAGTTGCGCTGCCAAGCCGGTCGCGCAGCGTCGCGAGTGTACCGCCGGGTGCTGCCGAGCGCACCGCGGCCAGACCGAGCAGCATCACGAATGCCGCGAAGGCAACCCAACCGGCGGGACGCAGGAGCTTCTTCTGCCGGCGAAGCAGAAGCCTCCAACGGCCTGGCCGGTCTTTTACCGAACTGCGCGGACCACGGGTTACGCGCGGCATGTCGCGTTCTCCACCATCCAGGCGCAGAGCTGCGAGAAACTCATGCCGTGATGCGCCGCCTGTTCCGGCAACAACGAAGTCGGCGTGAGGCCGGGCTGCGTGTTGATCTCGAGCAGCACGAGGCGGCCAGGTTCACCGCACGTGTCGTCATAGCGGAAGTCGCAGCGGGTCGCACCGCTGCAGCCGAGTGCACGATGTGCGGTGAGGGCCACATCGAGCGCGCGGCAGTACATGTCGGGATGCACGCGTGCCGGAATGATGTGGCGTGAGCCGCCGTCGGCGTATTTCGACTCGTAGTCGTAGAAGACGCCGGCTTCGGCGATGATCTCCGTCACGGCGAGCGCGCGATCACCCATGACGCCGACGGTGAGCTCTCGGCCTGGGATGTATTCCTCGACCAGCGCCGCCTTGCCGTAGCGCCAGGCCCGGGCCACTGCAGCGCGGCGGTTGTCGCCGCGCTTGATGATTTCAACGCCGACCGAAGAGCCTTCGCCGACCGGCTTCACCACGTAGGGCAGTGGCAGCGGATCGGCGGCTTCGAGTTCGTCTGTTGGCACAACGCGACCGTGCGCGATCGGCAGTCCGGCCGCGGCAAAGATCGCTTTCGCCGCAACTTTGTCCATCGCGAGCGCGGAGGCGCGGACACCGGAATGCGTGTAGGGGATTGCCAGCCAGTCGAGCACGCCCTGGATCGCGCCGTCCTCGCCAAAACGGCCATGCAGCGCGTTGAACACAGCGTCGGGGCGCGGTGTGAGCGCGGCGATCACAGCAGCGATGTCTTCTCCGACCTCGATCGGAGTGACGTCGAAGCCAGCTTCGCGCAGGGCGGGGATCACCTGCAGGCCGGTGGCGCGGCTGACTTCGCGTTCGGCGGAAATGCCGCCGTACAGGACTGCGACGCGGGTCACGTCACTGCCTCGGGCTTTCCCGCCGGCACACCGATGCGATGGATCTCCCATTCCAACGTGACACCGGTTGCTGCGTGCACACGGCGACGCACTTCCTCACCGAGCCCTTCGAGATCAGCGGCGGTGGCGTTACCGGTGTTGATCAGGAAATTGCAGTGTTTCTCCGATACCTGGGCGCCGCCACGGGTCAGGCCTCGACAACCGGCGCCGTCGATCAGTTCCCACGCCTTCATGTCGGGTGGATTGCGGAACGTGGAACCACCGGTCCGCGCCCGAACGGGCTGGGATGCTTCGCGCGCAGTGCGGATCTCCGCCATGCGTGCCGCTATTGCCGCAGGTGCACCGCGATGCGCGCGCAAACGGGTGCGCACGACGACGGCGCCATGCGGCAGGCGCGAGTAACGATAGGCGAAGGCTAGATCGGCCGCGGCGAGACGGCGCTGCTCGCCAGTGCGCGTGACAACCTCGGCCCAGTCGAGGCAGGACGCCACGTCACCGCCGTAAGCGCCGCCATTCATCACGACGGCGCCACCGATGCTGCCGGGAATGCCGGAGAGAAATTCCAGGCCGGTCAGTCCGGCGGCGGCGGCGTGCTCGGAGACAGTCACGTCGAGTGCCGCGGCGCCGGCAATGATGCCATCATCTTCCACAGACACTGTGCCGAAGCCACGCGCGAGGCGAATGACCACACCCGGCAGGCCGCCATCGCGTATGATCAGATTCGAGCAGGCGCCGATCACATGCACCGGGATATCGAGCGGCAACGCACGCAGGAACTGTGCGAGATCGGCTGCATCGGCAGGGCGCACCAGTACGTCCGCGGGGCCACCGACGCGGAACCAGGTCGATGGCGCCAGCGGCGCGTCCGCCTGTGAGCGGCCGCGCAGCGCCGGCAGCGCATTGACGAAGTCAGTGACGCGGGTCGCGGCCATCGTCATGCGGCGCTCCCCGCGATGCGGCGCGCTTGCAGTTCGGTGAGTTCCCCCGGCAGGGCAGCTGCCCAGGCGGTGATGTTGCCGGCCCCAAGACAAACGACGAAGTCGCCCGGCTTGGCCATGGCGAACACCATCTCCGCCAGCCGTGCCGATGACGGCAGCGGCACGACACTGCGATGTCCGCGCGCGCGCAGTCCGTCCACAAGTGCATCGCGCGTCGCGCCAGGTATCGGCTGTTCGCCGGCCGGATAGACGTCTGCGACGATCACCGTGCCGGCGTCGTTCATGCAGGTGCAGAATTCGTTGAACAACGAATGCAGGCGCGTAAAGCGATGCGGCTGCACCACCGCGATCACGTTGCGGGCGCCAGCCTGACGCGCCGCCTTCAACACCGCGGCGATCTCCACCGGATGGTGGCCGTAGTCGTCGATCACCGTGATGCCACCAGCTTCGCCGGTCTTGGTGAAACGGCGCTTCACGCCACGGAAACCTGCGAAGGCGCCACGCAGCGTGTCGTCATCGATCTCCATCTCGACGCCGACCGCCACCGCAGCCAGCGCGTTCTGCACGTTGTGCTGGCCGAGCATCGGCAATCGGTACGGACCTAGCTTTCGCGATCGGTTTCGCGCGCGGTCGGTGATGGTGACGTCGAATGTCGAGCCAAGCTTGTCGGGCACCACGCGATCGGCACGCACGTCGGCCTGTGGCGAGAAGCCATAGGTAATGATGCGCCGGTCGGACAGGCGCGGAATCATCTGCTGCACTGCCGGATGATCGATGCACAGCACCGCGAAGCCATAGAACGGCACATTGGCGACGAACTGATCGTATCCCGCGACCATCGCCTCGGGTGAACCCCAGTGATCGAGATGCTCGGGGTCCATGTTGGTGACGACGGCGATGACAGCAGGCAGACGGAGGAAGCTGCCGTCGCTCTCGTCCGCCTCCACCACCATCCAGTCACCGGCACCGAGACGCGTGTTGGTGCCATACGCATTGACGATGCCGCCGTTGATCACGGTGGGGTCGAGATGGCCGGCCTCCAGCACCGCGGCGATCATGCTAGTGACGGTGGTCTTGCCGTGGGTTCCGCCGACCGCGACCGACCATTTCAGCCGCATCAACTCGGCGAGCATCTCGGCACGCCGCACAACCGGGACCAGCCGCGCGCGTGCCGTCGCAACTTCTGGGTTGTCAGGTTTCACCGCGGACGACACGACCACGACCTGAGCGTTACCGATATTCGCAGCGTCGTGGCCGATGGCGACCGGAATGCCGGCCTCGCGCAGGCGGCGGACATTGGCGGAATCGGCGATGTCGCTGCCCTGCACCCTGTAGCCAAGATTGTGCAGCACCTCGGCGATGCCCGACATGCCAATGCCGCCGATGCCGACAAAATGGATCGTCCCGATCGACAGCGGCAGAGCCCTCATGCCCGTGCCTCCTGGCGCATGAGTTGTTCGACGAGATCCGCGAGCCGTGCTGCTGCATCGGCATGTGCAATGCTGCGGGCGGCGAGTGCCGCATGGTTGAGCATATCGGGCGCAGCCAACAACGCAGCGAGCCGGTCGCGCAGTGCGCCGGGAGAAAACTCCCGCTGCGCAATCACCGATGCTCCGCGTGCCTCGGCCAGTGCCCGTGCATTGGCAGACTGATGATCGTCGATCGCACCTGGCAGCGGCACTAGGATGGCAGGCCTGCCCGCGACCGTCAGTTCGGCAACCGTGGAGGCCCCGGCACGGGCGATCACCAGATGCGCCGATGCAAGCTTCTCGGCCACATCCGGAAAGAACGCGGAGAGGTCGGCATCGATGCCAGCCAGATCATACGCCGCGCGAACCCGACCCAGATCCTCTACTCGGCATTGCTGCACGACCGAGATGCGCGACAGCAGGCCGTCAGGCAACGAAGCCAGCGCGGCCGGTACGACATCGCTGAACACCCGCGCACCGAGCGAGCCTCCCAATATCAGCAGGCGTATCGTGTCCGTAGGCGGCGCGTACGGCAGTGTCGCGAGTGCCTCTATCGCGTGGCGTACCGGGTTGCCGGTTACGATCGTCTCGACCTTTGGCAAACGTTCTGTTGCAGCGAAGCTCAACGCCAGTCGGTCAGCGTGACGCGCAAGAAATCGATTGGCTCGGCCGAGCACGGCGTTCTGCTCGTGCAGGATCACCGTCGGACGCTGCCGCATCAGGCGCGCGGCGAGCACCGGAGCGACACAGGGATATCCGCCGAAGCCGACCACCGCTGCAGCGTGGATGCGCGCGAGGATCTGTCGCGCCTGCAGCACGCCCCCAGCCATCGCCACCACCGCCTTCCCTGCGCGCAAGACGCCGCGACCGGCAATTCCCGCGCCGCTGATGACAAACTGCTCGAGGCCCGCGAACACCGGGCTTTGCAGACCGCCCGAGCGGGCATCTGTCAGCAGCGCTACGCGTCGCCCGCGCGCGAGCAGCTCGCTCGCCAGCGCCTCGGCTGGGAAGAAGTGACCGCCGGTGCCGCCGGCCGCGATCACGATGGGAAGTACAGCAGGTCCCCTCATGGCACGTCACCGTGATGCCGGCGTCGCGTGAGTGCCAGCAGCATTCCCATGCCAAGGGCGACGGCGAGCGCAGATGAACCACCATAGGAAATCAGCGGGAGTGTCATGCCCTTGGTTGGAATGAGCTGCAGCGAAGATGCCATGTTGATGAATGCCTGCAGCCCGAAGCCAGCGACGAGGCCGGTGCAGGACAGCACGACGAACAGCTCCTGCTCCTTCAGCAGCCGCAGCAGGGCGCGCAGCACGATGAAGGCAAAGACGGCGATGATGACCAGGCACAGGATCATGCCGAATTCTTCGCCTGCGACAGCGAACACAAAGTCGGCATGCGCGTCGGGCAGTATGTCCTTCACGTGGCCCTCGCCCGGGCCACGGCCGAGCAGGCCGCCGTTGCCGAATGCCTCCAGCGCGGTGTGCGGCTGATAGTCGCTGCCAGTGGTGTTGCCTGGGTGCAGGAAGTTCTCAACCCGCTTCTGCACGTGCGGAAACAGCATATAGGCACCGGCACCGGCGAAACCGAACCCGATCACGGCAATGGCCACCAGGAACAGGTTGAGCCCGTCGACATAAAGCTGGGCAAATAACACCGCGGTGATCACCGCCAGCATGCCGACATCCGGCTGCGATTTGAGCAGCAGCGCGATGACGAGGAAGATGCCGATCGCAAGCAGCTTGCCGGGGAAGCGCGGGGTACGGCGGCCCTCGCTCATCAGCCAGGCGGCGACGACGGCGAAACAGGGTTTCAAGAACTCCGAAGGCTGCACTGAAAGTCCTGGCAGCGCGAGCCAGCGGCGTGCGCCCTTGATCTCGACGCCGACGACCATCGTCACCGCGGTGAGCGCCAATGCGATAATGCAGCCGATAATTGCCAGACGACGGATGCCGCGCGGCGACAGCAACGAGACGGCGACCACGACCGCGCCTGCGGCGGCGAGGAAGAACACCTGCTTGAATAAGAAGAGATCGCGCGAGGAGCCGATGCGTTCGGCGACAGCCGGGCTCGCCGCCAGCATCATGATATAGCCGAAACCGATCAGTGCGCCGACCGCGCCCAACGTCCAGCGGTCCACCGTCCACCACCAGCGGCCCAGCACAGAATTGTCGGCGCGCGAAAGTGCGGGCATCAGGCGGACTCCGCCATCAAGCGGACCGCATGGAAGCGGAGCAGCGCGATTCGCGACAACACGGGAATGGCCTGGGGGCTCATCTGATCTTCAACGTCGCCAGACCGACCAGGGCAAGGATCATCGAGATGATCCAGAAGCGGATCACGATGGTGGGTTCCGCCCAGCCCTTCTTCTCGAAGTGATGGTGCAGCGGTGCCATCAGGAAGACCCGCGTACCGGTGCGCTTGTACCAGAACACCTGTACGATCACAGAGACAGTCTCCACCACGAAAAGACCGCCGACGATCAGCAGCACGATCTCGTGCTTGGTCGCGACCGCGACCGCACCCAGCGCGCCACCCAGCGCGAGCGAGCCTGTGTCGCCCATGAACACCGCGGCCGGTGGCGCGTTGAACCACAGGAAGCCGAGGCCCGCACCGACCAGCGCGGAACAGAAGACCGTAAGTTCGCCGACACCGGGCACCGGATTGAGCTGGAGATAGTCCGCGAAGACGCGGTTGCCGACCAGATAGGCGATGAGCGCGAACACACCGGCGCAGATGATGGTCGGAACGATGGCCAAGCCGTCCAGACCATCGGTCAGGTTCACTGCATTCGAGGCGCCAAGCATCACCAGCATGCCAAAGAAGGGAAAGGCGTAGCCAAGCGGGATCAGCACATCCTTGAAGACCGGAACGGTCAGCGAGGTCGCGAGAACGCCACGCGTCAGCATCAAGATCCAGACGGCGGCAGCGAGGCCGATCAGTGTCTGCGCGGCCAGTTTGATGCGTGCCGAGACACCCTTGTGGTTGCGCCGTGACAGCTTTCGGTAGTCATCGGCAAATCCCAAGGCGCCGTAGCCCAACGTGACGAATAGAACCGACCAGACGTAGGCGTTCCGCAGGTCGACCCAGAGCAGGGTGGAGATCGTCAGCGCCGACAGTATCAGCACGCCGCCCATCGTGGGCGTGCCCTTCTTCTCGATGAGATGCCGCTCGGGACCGTCCTCGCGGATCGGCTGGCCGTTGCCCTGTACCGATCTGAGCCAGCGGATCAGTGGCGGGCCGACGATGAAGCTTACGATGAGCGCGGTCAGACAGGCCGCACCCGAGCGGAAGGTGATGTAGCGCAGCAGGTTGAACAGGATGAACTGGTTGGCCAGCGGGCGAGCGAGGTCGTACAGCATCAGGCAGCCTCCGCACGGGGCTCGAGTGCGTTGACCACCAGCTTCATGCGGCTGCCTAGGCTGCCCTTGATCAGGATGGCATCGCCCGCAGCGATCGATCGCGCGACGATCGCCGCGAGGGACGCGGAGTTTGGTGCGTGTGCACCGCGGATGGCCTCAGGCACTGCACTGTACAGATCGTGCATCAGAGGGCCGCAGGTGAACAGGCGATCGGCAGCAGCGGCGACATCTGCAGCCAAGCGCGCGGTGCTCTGCTCGGCTCCTGTCACCGAGTTCCAGCATGTCGCCGAGCACGGCGATGCGGCGTTTGGCGGGCTGCAGGCGCAGCACCGCGAGCGCTGCACGCATGGAAGCGGGGTTGCCGTTGTAGCTTTCGTCGAGCAGCAGCGCAGGACCGCCTGGCAGCGTGATCTGCCGACGCGCGCCGCGACCAACGACTGGTGCGAAGGCTTCGAGGGCTCGAGTGATTTGATGAGGCGATGCGTTGCTCAGGTGGTGGGCTGCGGCAATAGCGGCGAGCGCGTTCATCGCCATGTGGTGGCCCGGTGCGTTCAGGCGGAAGGAGATGCGTTGGCTGCCGACCTGCGCCGCAACATTGCTGCCGTCCGCATCCATGCGAAGTTTGACCAACCGCACGTCTGAGTTTGGCGACGCACCGAAGGTAATAACCTGCGCTTCGCCGGCGGCGGCGCGCAGGCGCGGGAGCAGTTTCGTGTCGGCGGGCAACACGGCGACGCCAGCCGGCTCCAATGCGCGCAGGATATCCGCCTTCTCGTCGGCGATCGCCTCGATCGAGCCGAGATAGCCGATGTGTGCGTTCTCCACCGCGGTGATCACCGCGACATGCGGCCGCGCGAGTTGTGCGAGTGGCGCGATTTCACCGGCGTGGTTCATGCCGATCTCGGCAACGCAGAAGGTTGCGTCCGGCGGCATTCGCGCGAGTGTAAGCGGAAGTCCCCATTGATTGTTGTAGGACGCGACGGCGGCATGCGTTTCACCGAATGCCGTCAGGATGGTTCGCAGCATCTCCTTGGTCGTCGTCTTTCCGACACTGCCGGTGACCGCGACCAGGCGGCCGGTGAAGCGCTCACGTGCGTAGCCGCCAAGGCGATGCAGGCCTGCAAGCGTGTCGTCGACCAGGAGCAGCCGACCGACGGCAGGGACGTTACGATGCACCATGGCACCGGCCGCACCCTTTGCGAGCGCATCGGTGACGAAGCCATGACCATCGCCGGACTCGCCTTGCAACGCGACAAACAGGTCGCCGGGGTGGATGGTGCGGGTGTCGATCGACACGCCAGTGGCGGCGAAGTGCGTCGTCTCCATCGCGCCACCAGTCGCGTCGAGCAGCTCGCGCGCGGTCCATTGCGCGGCGGTCATGGCCCGGACCCTGAATGATGGCGCACCAGCTGGCGCACCACATCCACGTCGTCGAACGGGATCACAGTGTTGCCGACTGTCTGTCCCTGCTCGTGGCCCTTCCCTGCCACAGCCAGAACATCGCCAGACGCGAGGCCGTTCAGCGCCTCAGCAATAGCCTTTGCACGATCGCCGATTTCGCGTCCGCCAGGACAGGCCGCCAGCACCGCAGCACGGATTGCTGCAGGGTCTTCGCTGCGCGGATTGTCGTCGGTGACGATCGCCACATCGGCAAGACGTGCGGCAGCGGCACCCATCAGCGGACGCTTGCCACGGTCGCGGTCACCGCCGGCGCCAAACACCACATGCAGTCGACCCGTGGTGTGCGGTCGCAGTGCAGTCAGCAGCCGTTCCAGCGCATCCGGCGTGTGAGCGTAATCGACATATACAGCAGCCCCGTTCGGCAGCCGCGCGGCAAGTTCCAGCCGGCCGCGCACACCACGGAGCGTCGCAAGACGATCGAGCACATCGCGTTCACCGAGCGCGGCGGCAAGAGCGGCGGCCATCAGAGCGTTGTCCGCCTGGAAACGGCCAGGCAGTGGAAGCACGATCTCGCGCTGGACACCTGCCATATCGATCCGCAGGACTTGTCCATCGGGACGCGGATCGGCGGCGAGCAGGCGGATCGTCGATCCGACCTCGCCAACTGTGCGAAGGTCGAGCCGGCGATGGCGCGCGACATCTGTCAGCGCTGAAAGCGTCTCTGCATCCATGTCGCTGCTCGCGACAACCGGTGCACCGGCCGGCAGCAGCTCGGTGAACAGTCGCAACTTGGCAATGCGATATGCGGCTTCCGACCTATGATAGTCTAAGTGGTCTCGCGTCAGGTTGGTGAACGCTCCGGCGGCCAACCTCACGCCGTCCAAGCGGAACTGGTCGAGGCCATGCGACGATGCCTCGATTGCCGCATGTTGAACTCCGGCCCCGGCAAGCTGCGCGAGGCTCTCGGCCAGGTTGACCGGATCGGGCGTCGTCAAACCGGGACCGGGATCGAACCCCGGAGCGATCAGGCCAAGGGTGCCGAGGCTGGCAGCCCGCTTCCCTGCGGCGGTCCAAATCTGGCGCAGGAACTCGACTGTACTGGTCTTGCCGTTCGTGCCTGTCACCGCAACCACGGTGCGCGGCTGACTACCGGCCAGGCCGGCGGCGAGTTGGGCCAGACGACGCCTCGGTTCAGGATCCTCCAACAACGGGCGTGGGGGAACGCCGGGCGGCCACGCTGTACCGGCTGGAGCCAGAACCGCCACGGCCCCCCGCGACACGGCGTCGGCGATGAAACTGCGACCATCGACCCGGCTGCCGGGAAGTGCCGCGAACAGATACCCGGGCGCCACGCGACGACTGTCGGCGGTGATGCCGGAAATCTCGAGGCGACCTGCGTTGCGCCAGGAAACGGCATCGGCCGCAGCCAGAGTGGGAACAAGGCGCATGATGTCAGCGAGCTGCAACTGAGTGGGCAGTCGCGGCGGTGGGCAACAAGTCGGCGGCAACAACACGCGGCGCGGCGACCGATGCCTCATGGCGCTGATCGCGCGCGATTGGGCGCGCTGGCGCGAGCGGCGTTACCGGCACCGTCAATGCCGGCCGGCTTGATGAGGCTGGTGCGGCGGTGGTCTGCGGGCCACGCGCCGCCACGCCGACGGGTCGGCCTGGCTGCAGCGGGATGAAGAGCGCCTGATTGATCGTCGGCGCATCCTGGATGTCCGGCAACATGCCGAGCATCGGTGCGACCCGAGCGATCACCCGCCCAGCAGCCGGTGCCGCCACCCAGCCGGCGGTCGAATAGCCGTAGGTACTTTTGTTGCCATGCGGTTCATCCACCATCATGTAGACCGCATAGCGCGGGTTGTTCATCGGGAACACGCTGGTGAACGCGGCGACGTTGAAGTTCTCCTTGTAGCCACGCTTGTAGCCGTGCTTGCCGACCTTCTCGGCTGTGCCAGTCTTGCCGCCCGGATAGTAACCCGCAACTTCCGCCTGCTTGCCGAAGCCGTTGGTCACGACGAGGCGCATAAGCTTGCGCATTGTCTCCGTCGTGGATGGTTGCATGACCTGCACGCCATCCGGGTGTTGGCCAGAAGGCAATGCCAGAATGGTTGGGCGCATCAGCACGCCAGTGGCTACCGCCGCAGTGCCGCGCACCACGTGCAGAGGCGAGACCGAGATGCCATGGCCAAAGGCGACCGTGAGGGTGACCACTTCCTTCCAGGCCGACGCGGGCTGGATGATCGGAAGGCCGGCCTCCGGCAGCTCGATACCGACGCGGCCGAACATCCCCATCGACTTGAGCCAGTTGCGCTGCCTCTCGCCGCCCACCGTCAGGCCGATATGCGCCGCGCCGAGATTGGAGGAGTAGGCGAGCACCTCCGGCAAATAGAGCCAGCGGTGCTTGCCCTCGAAGTCGGTTATTGTATAGCGGCCGATATTGATCGGACGTGAGGCGTCGAATTCATCCCAGATGTGCACGATGCCGGAGTCCAGCGCCATCGACGCAGTCTGCAGCTTGAACGTGCTCCCGGCTCGTACATCCCGGTCACCGCTCGGTTGAAGCGGTCGTCAGCGGGTGCGTTGCCAAAATTGTTGGCGTCATAGTCGGGCAGACTGACCATCGCCAGCACCTCACCCGTCGTCACGTCCATCACGATGCCGCAGCCACCGATCGCCTGAAATTCGTCCATCGCCTTGGACAGTTCGTCACGCACCACCGCCTGCACGCGCACATCGAGCGACAGACGGAGCGGCGTGCTGTCGGCGAACAGGCGATGATCAAAATACCTCTCGACGCCGGCGACGCCGTGCTCGTCGACATCTGTGCCGCCCAGGATCTGGGCCGCGGTGCGGCCCATCGGATAGTGCCTTTCCTCGGACGGGCGGAAATCAATGCCCGGTATTCCGAGCGAATTTACGGCGAGTTGTTCACGCGGCGTGACCTGACGCTCGAGATACACGAACTGCCGGTTGGTATCGGACAGACGCGTCCGGGCTTCCTCCTCGTTGAGGCGCGGCAAGACCTGTTTCAATTTGTGGGCCGCGTCGGCTGGATCGATGATCTGTCGAGGATCGGCGAAAACTGCGACCGTGGGCAGCGAGATCGCCAGGATGTGGCCGTTGCGATCGGTTATCATGGCACGTTGCGCGAGCTCGGTCGGCTCCGCCTGCTTCGGTGCGGTGAAGAGAGCCTCGATCGGCTTCTCCGGACGGTGTGGCGTGAGCGGCTGCAAGATGGTCGCGTCGGCAAGCTTGCCGATCAGCGCGAGGAACAACAGACCGAAACCGAACGCGGTATAAACCAAACGATTGCGCGTCTTCTCCAACGCGCGGCGGCGCTGCAGGTCGGGCTGAGTGACGCGCACCGTCTCCATGCGCGGAACTGTGTCGGCGGATGCGGCGCCGCGACGCTGGGCAGGCGTGGCACGCGGTGCTGAGTTGGCGGACGGTGCATCGCTCATGACTAGCCGCCCCCTCCCTGGCCAGCCCATTGCGACGCGCTCACTGGCACTGGCCGAGGGAGCGGAGCCGACGTACTGCGGGCCATGCCGAGTGCTGAGCCGGTCAATGGTGTAGATGGAGACAGTGTCGGCCGTGGCGACTCGGCAACGATGGCTCGGCGGGTCGCACTCGGCAGCTGCGGCGGTGGCGCCTCCGCGACAACCGGACGCGGCTGCGGCTTGTTCTCGGGCGGGTGCGGCACCGGCGCGGTCTGGGCAACCGCGGCAGCGGGTCGAGGTTGGGACGGAGCAGCAGTGACCACCGGTGCGACAGGCCGGGGCGGTGAGACCGGGGCAGCTATCGGTGGTGCCGGAAGAGGCAACTCCTCAGGGCGAGGCGCCTGCGCGACCGGAACCGGCGGCTGCTCCGATGCCGGCGGCTCTGGCGCGGGAACCGCGGGCAAACGGCCATCCAGATCGGCCATGCTGGTGAACTGGCCCGGCGTTACCGTCTTCAAGCTCAGGAACTGATCGGCCAACGCCTGCAAGCGCTGAGGATCATTCTGCAGCGTCCATTCGGCGTGGAGCACCCGGGTTTGCTCGCGCAGCTCATCGGCGGCACGGACCGTCTTCTCGATCTCGCGATCGATCATCTGCACGCGATGCTTCGCCGTATACAGGTAAAGCCCGGAACTGCAGGCGAGCAGAAAGCAGACGAGGGTGAACGGGCGGATCATGGCGCCCTTTCCCCGACAGCACGCTCAAGAGCCCGCAATCTCGCGCTTCGGGCGCGTGGATTGGCGGTGGTTTCCGCCGTGCCGGGGCGCAAGGGTCTCGCGGTGAGCAGGCGGAACCGCGGCGCAGCGCGGGTGGTAAGCCCCCTCGGGTCGTGGCGTGACGGCGACGGAGAGCGGCCCGCGGCATCGGCCATGAAGCGCTTGACGATGCGGTCCTCCAGCGAGTGGAACGAAACCACGATCAGGCGACCACCAGGACTGAGGAGCCGGCTGGCGTGGTCCAGCGCGCGCTCTATTTCGCCGAGTTCGTCGTTCACCCGGATGCGAAGCGCCTGGAAGCTGCGCGTGGCGGGGTCGATGCCTGACCGGTCCGATGGCATGACGCCGCGGATGATGGAGGCAAGGCGCGCCGTGCTGGTTATTGGTGCCTGGCGGCGAGCCGCGACGATCTCGCGTGCGATGCGGCGCGAGGCGCGTTCCTCTCCAAGTTCGAACAGCAGGTCAGCCAATTCTCGCTCGGGCAGCGTGTTGACCAGGTCGGCCGCGGTCGGGCCGCTGCGGCCCATACGCATGTCGAGCGGACCGTCGCCGCGGAACGAGAAGCCGCGTGCTGGATCGTCGAGTTGGAATGAGGAGACGCCGAGGTCCAACACCACGCCATCCAGAGTGGTGATGCCGCGCTCTGCCAGCAGATCCAGCATATCGCCGAACCGGCCATGGATCAGATGCAGACGGCCTGGAAATCGCGCGGCCAGACTGGCGCCGCGGGCGATGGCCTCGGGATCGCGGTCGATCGCCCAGACTGTGCAGGGAGCGGCTTCAAGGAATGCCGTCGCGTAACCACCGCCGCCGAACGTGCCGTCGAGGTACACGCCGCCACTGTGCGGTGCGAGCAGGCGGACGACTTCCGATAGCATGACGGGGACGTGGTTCATTGTGGGCCACCGGCCGGGAGCGTGAACCCATGTGCCCGCGCCCGTTCACGTGCCTCGGCGCGCCGACGCTCGGCTGCTTCCGGTTCCCAAATCTGGAAGATGCGGCCGAGGCCCATGAACACCACGTTCTCGGTCAGTCCGGCATAGCTGACGAGTGAGTTGGGCAGAACGATACGACCCTCCTTGTCTGCCTCGACCGGAAACGCATCCGAATAGAGGGAGGCGGCTAGATCATCATGAGCCTGACTGAACAAATCGAGTCGGTTCAATGGCTCGGACAATGCTTCGAATACAGTGCTGGGCCAGGCTTCGATGCAGCGATGCTGATGTGAGGGTCGTAGCACGAGGTGCGTTCCGTTGCTTTCGTCGCTCGATCGCAGCACCGCGCGAAACGGCGCGGGGACGGAGACGCGGCCCTTGGCGTCCAGCCGGTTCTGGTGGGTGCCCAGAAAGCTCGCCATCCTGCTTTGGTTGCCTCTCCGGCCCGACGCCAGGCCACGCCCGCATGTTTGGGATGACATGGGATAGCATGGGCTGTGATGGGCGTCAAAGACATTTCCCGGCGCAGTCGGGCTTTTTCGGGCTTCCTCAAGGGCTTACGCGCTCATGATTCCGGTTACGTTCCTGTGGATGAGTTTGCGGATGGAATTGAAGCTGGCGCCAGACGGCCTGTAAGCCGGGTTCTGTCCGCACCCGATGAGTGCGGGACGACCATTCCTCTGGGACGCGCCTTGCGGCGCGCCTCACGCGACCAACCCGGACGGCGGAGCGGGAATGCCCCTGCGCCTTGCGGCGCCGCCGTCCCTATTCGGTCTTGCTCCCGGTGGGGTTTGCCCTGCCGCCCCTGTCGCCAGGGGCGCGGTGCGCTCTTGCCGCCCCGTTTCGCCCTTGCCCGCGGGCCGCGTCACCGCGACTTGCGCGGGCGGTTTGTTTTCTGTGGCACTTTCCCTGGGGTCGCCCCCGCCGGAGGTTATCCGGCACCGCATTCCCGTGGAGCCCGGACTTTCCTCTGCCGCTCACGCGACAGCGGCCGTCCGGCCGTCTGGCGACCCATCAGTTGCGGGGAATCATGGAACCAGTCAAGCGCCTCCGGCGAGCCGCCACAGGGCCGACAGCCTCGCACGGGTGCCGGCGTCCGCCTCGCCCGTAACCGCCTCGGGCCGCCAATGGCGCTGGAAGGCGCGCAGAACTGTTCCGAGCGCCGGATCGAAAGCACCTTCGGGTGCAACTCGGTAGCCGATATCACCGAGCGCGGTACGGACATCATGCAGCGAGGCGGGATCACGTACCGCACCCACCGTCCCCAGATCAGGTACTCCAATAGGCCACAGGCCGACGCCGTTCTCCGCCAGGCTCTGCCAGTCGAATAGCTCCCCCGGATCCTCCTTTCGGTCCGGTGCCACATCGCTGTGCGCGAGCACGTTGCGCGCCGGGATCGGATGCCGCGACAGGATCCCAAGACAAAGATCACACACCGCGGCAAGCTGCAGCACCGGGAAGTCGCGATAGCCCCATTCGTGACCTGGGTTCACGATCTCGATGCCGATCGAACGCGCGTTCAGCTCGCTGTGTCCGCGCCAATAAGATGTCCCGGCATGCCACGCACGCATGGCCTCCGGTACCAAACGAAGCACGGCGCCGTCCTCGTCCACCACATAGTGAGAGGACACGCACTCGGCGGGATCGCGCAGCCGGTCGATCGCCTCCTGCGCATTCCGCATGCCAGTGTAATGCAAGATCAGCATGTCGATCGGCGTGTCGGCGGGCCGTTCATCCTGGTTTGAACTCGGCAGGTCCCGGATGCGCAGAGTCACAAGCCCCGCTCGCGCTTGATCCGGTCCCAGGCCGCGTTGATACGCGCCACCTTTTCGTTGGCGCGGGTGATAAACTCCGCGGGCACGCCACGTGCCGCAAGGCTGTCGGGATGGTTCTCGCGCATCAGTTGCCGCCAGGCCGCACGGATCTCCTCGGCGCTGGTGGAGCGTGACACGCCGAGAACCGTGTAGGCGTCCGGCTCATCGGGTGCGGCTGCAGGTTGCCTCGGGCTAAAGCCGCGCACGCGATTCCACGCTGCTTCATCAAGCCGGAAACTTCGATGCGTGCGTGCCAGAAAGTCCAGTTCGTGGCCGTTCACCGCACCGTCAGCGCGCGCGATCACGAACAGCGCGGCGAGCACGTCCTCCAGCATGCCCCGGTTGTCGGCGAACGCCTCACCCAACTGCAAGGCGTAGGACTCGAAGCCGTCGGCGCTGTCCCGCGCCTGGTCGAACAGCCTGCCGATGTTGCGAACCGACTCTGGCGGAATGCGGAACTGGCGCTTGAACGCGTCGATCTCTTCGCGCCTCACCTGCCCATCGCACTTGGCAAGCTTGGCCGACAGCACGACGACGCAGATCGCGAAGAGTTGGTCGCGGCGGTGGAACATCGCAGCGAGGCGGGCCGGGTTCCAGCCGGCCTGCTGGCCGAGCTGGGCACGCAGATTGGGTACCGCACCGGTGTCTGCCGCATGCCCGAGCGCGGCACCGACGACCGCTCCCATGGGGCCGCCCATGGCGAAACCCGCCACGCCGCCGATAATCTTGCCCCAGTAGCCCATTGCTAGCCCTTACCACGCAGAGGTTGACGCGGGCAAAACGCGCGCACGGTTGCTCCGGGAAACCTTGCCGACCTGCACCCATAGCGCCCACGTCAACTTCACCCGTCACGAGGTCCGATGCGGGTCTTGACTTAAATGTTATGTCACCCGCTCTTTCCGGTGCGACCGCGCATCAGCGCTTTCCTTCGGTCGGGCGAACCCGACTGCCATCGCCCACCTCGTCAGGAAGGTTCAGGACTACACGCTCGCCGATGTGTGCCCCGTCGGCCAGGCTGACAGCCATGCCATCGGTGGTGGCAACCTTCACTGACTGGAGACGCACTGTGTTGTCGCTGGCAATGTTGGCGATGAACGTGTTGGCGCCCCTCACCACGAGGCCTGCCACCGGAATTTCCGGGTAACTTGGCACGGGCACGTGCAGAGTCACATAGGCGAAACTGCCAGGCACCAGGAAGCTCTCGCTGTTGTCCACGTCCAGTTCCACGAACAGCGTGCGGGTACGTGGATCGAGCTGATCGGACGTGCGGGCGATGCGCGCACGCACCTTACGGTCCGCGTTCGCGCCATCGGCTACGTCCGCCAGATCGCCGACATGGACGAACGGAACGTCCTTCTGCTCGACATAGACGTCGACGCGTAGCCGGCTCATGTCCGCAACCGTCATCACAGGCTGGTTGGAGGTCTGGTTGGTCACTGAGCTCTGTACCATGGCACCCACATCGACAAAGCGCGCGGTGACGGTGCCGTCGAACGGTGCGCGCAGTACCTCGTACGACTTCATCACCGCCAACTGTTCCATGTTTGCCTGGGCCATGTGGTAAGCCGTGTTCGCCTGGTCCGCGGACTGCACCGAGGTCCAGCCACGCGTAACGAGCGCGTTTTCCCGATCAGCATTCTTTCGCTTGTTTTCGAGATCACTTACCGCTGCGTCGTACTGGCGGTCGGTTTCGGCGGATTCGACCTCGGCCACCACCTGCCCTGCCTTCACGTGGTCGCCACGATCGACTGCAATCGACTTCAGATAACCGCCGACTTTGCCATACAGCGTGGCGACCTGGTACGGACGTGTGTCGCCCAGCAGCGTGATCAGTCGCTCCTTCGGTCCCTGTACGATCTGCGCCACCTGCACAGCGGGTCCTTGCGCCAGACCCTCAGCCATCGCCTCGTGAGCGGCGACGAGCTGCGCATCCTTGTCCTGCCACAGCCGCACAACCGCGAACGCCGCGGCGGCGACCACCAGCAAGCCGACCAGATAGACCAACGAAGAACCGAAGCGACCGCGTCTAGCCATGGTGAGCGTCCCCCGAACCTTGCGAGCCCGCTGCCTCGGATGCGAAACGAACGTCGAGGCTGTGCAGGGCCGGCGGCCTGCGCCGCAGCAGTGTGTAGAAGATCGGCACGATGAACAGCGTGGAAATTGTCGCGACAATCAGCCCGCCGATCACCGCGCGGCCGAGCGGCGCGTTCTGCTCGCCGGCTTCGCCCAGTCCGAGGGCCATCGGCACCATGCCGATGATCATGGCAAGAGCGGTCATCAGCACCGGGCGCAGGCGGATACGGCCGGCCTCGATCACCGCGCGCAGCGGTCCGACTTCCTCGCGGGCGCGAAGATCGTTGGCAAAGCTCACCACCAGGATCGAGTTCGACACCGAAATGCCGATCGACATGATGGCACCCATCAGCGATTCGACATTGATCGTGGTGTGCGACAGCGCGAGCATCCACAGGATGCCCATCAGCGCGCCGGGCACCGCCATCATGATGATGAACGGATCGACCCATGACTGGAACAGCACCACCAGGAGCGCGTAGACCAGGATCACGGCCAGCACCATGCCAAGTCCGAGGCTCTTGAACGAACTCTGCATGACGTCGTTCTGACCAAGGATCAGGATCTTGGTGGTTATCGGCAGTCCTTTGCTGATGTCGTTGATCGCGCTCTGGATGTCGGCCGCCGTCGATCCGAGGTCGCGGCCGTCGACATTGGCGGCGATGTCGAGCTCGCGCTGAACCGTGTAGTGACTGACCGATTCGAGGCTGGACCGCGGCGAGACCGAAGCGATGTCGCCCAACCGGATCACCGGCGCACTCGGTTGCGCCGCGGGTCCGCTCGCGCCATCCACGGCAGGACGGTTCACCACCGTGTCAAGCAGATCGCCGACCGAATGGATCTGCTCGATCGGCGTCTGCACCGCGACGAAGTAGTTGACGTTGTTCTGCGGGTTGAGAAAGAAGTTCGGCGCCACCAGCGAACTCGACGACAGCGTCGTGAGCATGTTGTTGGCAACGTCGCGCTGCGACACGTTCAGCTTGGCGGCGCGCAAGCGATCCACGTCGACCTGGAGCGACGGATAGTTCAGCACCTGGACCAGATGCGCATCGGCCACACCGGGAATCCGCTGCATGCGCGCCAGCAGCTTGCCGGCCAGCTCTGAGGCGCGGTCGAAGTTCACGTCCTGCACCTGCACGTCGATCGGCGCGGAGAGGCCGAAGTTCAGCACCTGTGAGACGATGTCGGCGGTCTGGAAGTAGAACAGGCTGCCGGGAAATTGGTCCGGCAATTTGGCGCGGATCGCCCGGATATAGTCGAGCGAGGGGTGATGGCCGGGCTTGAGCGAGATCAGGATCTCGGCATCCATGTCGCCGACATTGTCGGTTGGCACGAAAGCCATGTTGAACGACGACAGCGCGCCGACCGTGTCATTGATGGTTTCCAGTTCACTCGCCGGGATGATCTGGCGAATGCGATCTTCAACTTGCAGCACCAGTTCCTCGGTGCGCTCAATCCGGGTGCCGACGGGGGCGCGGTAGTGCAGCTTGATCAGTCCGACATCGGCGCTGGGGAAGAAGTCAAGACCGATGACGGTGGCGAGGCCCCCGGACACCACCAACAGCACGGCGGCGCACACCAGCACGAACACCCGCCGGTGCAATGCGCCTTCCAGCATCCGACCATAGGTGTCACGGAAGCGGTTGAAGCCACGATCGAAGACACCGAACAAGCCGCGGGGCGGGCCGTGATGTTCCGCCTCCGATGCCAACAGGAAGCGCGCGAAACTCGGCACCACGCTGAACGACAGCACGTAGGACGCCAGCATGCAGAACACGACCGTGGCGGCCAGTGGCATGAACAGATAGCGCGCGACCCCGAACAGCAGCACGACCGGGAAGAACACGATGCAGATCGCCAGCGTCGCAACGGTCAGCGGCTGGATCACCTCGTTGGTGCCGTCGAGGATCGCCACGGTCAGCGGTTTGCCGAGCGATTGGTTGCGATGGATGTTCTCGATGGTGACGGTGGCATTGTCGACCAGCAGGCCGATCGCCAGTGCCAGGCCGCCGAGGGTCATCAGGTTGATGGTTTCCCCGGTGAGAAACAAACCGACAATGCCTGCGAAGATGGACAGCGGGATCGAGGTGGAGACGACGACCGTGTTGCGCCAGCTTCCCAGGAACACGAGGATCAGCGCGGAGACAAGGATCGAGGAGATGATCGCCTCGCGGATGACATTCTGCACCGCGGCGCGCACGAACACCGACTGGTCAAAGTCGAGCTTTAGTTCCAGCCCGGTCGGCGCGGCCGCCTGAATTTCCGGCAGCGCGGCACGCGTCGAATCGACCACAGCGAGGGTAGACGCATCGGCATGCTTCAGGATGGCCAGGTAGACCGCACGCTTGCTATTGACGTGCACAATGTTGGTCTGGGTGGCGAAGCTGTCGCTGACATGCGCGACGTCACCCAATGTGACGGTCGCGCCATTGAAGACACCGATCGGCAGAGCGTTGAACCGATCTACCGCGCTCGGGCTCGAGTTCAACTGCACGTTGTATTCGCGGTCGCCAATCCGCGCGGTGCCCGCCGGGACGATGACGTTGGAAGCCTGCAGGGCGGACACGACATCGGTGGGAGCAAAGCCCTTGGCCTGCAGCCGCGCCGGGTCGATGTCGACGTTGATCTGCCGTGACTTGCCGCCGAACGGCCCGGGCGTGGCAAGGCCCGGGATGGTGAACAGCTTCACCCGGATGAAATTCAGGCTGTAGTCGTAGATCTGCTGCTCGGTCAGCGTCTTGCTGGACAGCGTCATCTGCACCACGGGCACGTTCGAGGCATTGAACTGGATCACCGCCGGCGGCTGCATGCCCGGCGGAGTGATCCGCAGGATGGTGTTGTTCACCGCGGTGATCTGCGCGATTGCGCCGCCGATCTCGGTGCCTGGCTGGAAGTAGACGCGCAGCAGACCTATGCTGGGGATCGATTTGGATTCGATGCGCGAGATGCCGTTGACCGTAGTGGAATAGGCGCGTTCGGTGATGAACACGACGCGACGTTCCATGTCCTCGGTGGTGAGCCCGTTGTAGTTCCAAACCACCAGCACGACTGGGATGTCGATCACGGGGAAGATGTCGACGATCATGCGCGTGATCGACAGCGCACCCATCAGCAGGATCAGTAGCGCGGCGATTGCCGAGGTGTAGGGCCGGCGCAAGGCGAGCCGCACCAAGCCGATCATTCCACGGCCCCCTCCGTGTCACATTGTCCCAGACGTTACTATTGTTGGCACCCGAACTGAACATTGCCAAGTGGCTCTCTTGGGCGGCCTTTGCCGGCACGGGCGGCCGTGCCACGCTGGCGGCAGCCAACGGAGGGGAACGGTCGATGGATACGCAGCAGATCAATCGGGCCGCCGCGCTGCTAGTCGGCGCCCGGCGGAGCGGAACGTTGCTGGACGGCCTATCGGCGGATGCAACCCCCGCGAGCGTGGCCGAGGGACATGCGATTCAGGACACCGTCACCGCCGCGCTTGGCAAGCCGATTGGCGCGTTCAAGGCGATGGCACCGCCAAATGGTGAGCCGACGCGGGGCGTGATCTATGCCGATACGATCCATCCCTCGCCGGCTCGCGTTCCGGCCGCCGAGGTTCCGCAATGCGGGGTGGAAGGCGAGGTCGCCTTCGTCTTCCTGCGTGATTTGCCTGCGCGCAGCACGCCTTACTCGCGCGACGAAGTAGCCGTCGCGGTCGATGCCTGCGCGGCGATCGAGTTGGTGAGCAGCCGGTACCGCAATTTCGCCAGCGCATCGGCGTTGGTGAAGCTTGCCGACTCCATCGCCAATGCCGCCTTTGTCCATGCCACACCGCTCGCCGAGTGGCGCAATCTGGACCTCGGCAAGCTGAACGTGACGCTGACGGTGAATGGCGAGACCGTACTCGAGCAAAACGGCGGTCATGCGACCGGTGACCCGCTCGGTGTCGCGGTGGCGCTTGTGAACATGAGACGTGAGCAAGGTGGCGTGCGGGCCGGGCAATTCGTTACCTGCGGCTCCTACACCGGGCTCCGTTACCTGAAGCCCGGCGATACGTGCGGCGTGCGTTTCGCGGACCTGGGCTCAGCGTCCGTGCAGTTCACCGATTGACAAGCACGTTCGCCGGATCGGCGGCGATCTCGCCACGTTCCACGCGCTTCACAACCGCGGTCAACATCGCATGCGTCGGTGCCGGCACGCCGACCTCGGCGCCCTTCTCGGCGATAAAGCCATTCATGAACTCGATCTCGGTGCGCCGTCCCTTCGCCATGTCCTGCGCCATCGAAGGCCGCTGCAGATCGCTGCGCGCAGCGGCATTCGTGCCGGCAAGCATCAGTCCTTCGATCTCTTCCAGTGCGTCCCGATCGCCTTCCGATGCGAGCGCAAGCTTTTCAGGCTCCAGCACACCGATCTTGCCGAGAGTGAAGCCAAGCGCCTGACCGACCCGCACGGATTCACCGCCCAGCCGGATGCAGATGCGCCGGATGCCATCATGGCTGTCACGCGCATTGCCGCCAAGCCCGGTCGCAGCCGAAACGCCATTGCGCATGCCATTGACGCAGAGCTTGGTCCAGCGCTCGCCCCACAGATTCTCGGTGGCATGTGCGGTGTCGATCCCGTCCAGCATTTCGGCGAGTTCCTCGACGCGGGGCGTGATGCGGCCGTGCGGCTCGCCAACATGGAACGATACGACGTTCGGGTTCTTCATCATGGTACGGCGGACATGACCCGGCTCGAACAGCTCCACACCGACGCCGCCGCCAACCACGCAGCCCACCGTGCGGCCCCAGCCTACCACGCTCGCAATACGTTCCTCGTTGATGCAGTTCTGCGACGATACCACGAAGCCGCCCGGTGCCAGGTACTGGCGGATCATGCGCGTCGCCCACATCGTGTCGTAGGATTTCACCGCGATGAAGGCGATGTCGATCGGCTTCTGCTTTGCCATCTCCTGAACATCGGTGATGTGCATGGCGTTGACGCTGACGATGCGATTTTCGGCCTCGGTCATGCCGTAGAGGTGCATGCCGTGGGCGCGCATTGCCTCGACATGCGCGGGCCATGGATCGATGAGCGTGACGTCGTGGCCCAACGCGGTGAGGTTTGCGCCGATATAGCCGCCGATCGCGCCTGCGCCCACGAAGGCGATGCGTTTGGCCATTTGTGTCGTTTCCCTTGCTATTCGGCCGCGAGCGGCATTTCCGCAGCTTCGGCACGCACCCACACAGCGGTGTCATGGAACACCGCGCCACCCATCGGCGGCGCCGGATCGTCGCTGGTCAACGCGTTGATGCCGATCCCACCTTCGAATGCAGCGTTCGGCCACACGCTTTCCGCCACCACGACGCCTGGCTGCAGACCATCGAACAAACGCGCATGCAGCAGGACTTCGCCGCGTGCGTTGCCGAGCCGCACGAGACCGCCGTCCGAGATGCCGAGGCGCGCTGCATCGGTCGGATGCAGCAGCACGGTCGGCCGCCCTTCCCGCTCCCGCGACGATGGTGTTTCCGTGAAACAGGTGTTGAGGAATTGCCGCGATGGCGCGGTCACCATGCGGAATGGACGATCGGATGTGGCCTCGTCGGTCGCTGGCATGTAGTCGGGCAGCGTTGGCATGCGTGCCCAATCGGGACCGATCGCACGCCAGTCGGGTGCGAAATGGAAGCGCTTGTCGGACTGCGGAAAGCCGTGGTGGAAATGCGCATCGGCGAACGGCGGCGCGATATCGATCCAGTCGTTCTCCAGCACCGTCTTCGCGTCCGGCCAGCCCGAGACACGCAGCGTTTCGTCGATGATCTCCATCTCGCTCATCTCAAACCCGCGATGTTTCGCACCCAGTCGCGCGGCGAGGCCTTGATGCACAGCGTGGTTCGGCCGGCATTCGCCCGGCGGCTCTATCAGCTTGGTGCCGATCTGGATGTGGCTGTGCCCGCCGGCCTGATACAGATCGTCATGCTCCATGAACATCGTTGCCGGCAGCACGACATCCGCAAGCAATGCCGTCTCGGTCATGAACTGCTCGTGCACCGCCACGAACAGGTCGTCGCGCAGGAAGCCTTGGCGCACGCGATTTGTGTCGGGCGCCACGGTAGCAGGATTGCTGTTCTGGATCAGCATCGCTTGCACTGGCGGGCCATCCCGCAGTGCGTCACGATCGCCCGTCAGAATGCTGGCGAGCCGACTCATGTCGAGGATTCGCGTGGCAGGATCGATCGCATCTAGGCCCTCTATCAGCGTCTTGTCCCAGTTCTGGATGCTACGGTAGCTCCACAGCGCGCCGGCGCCCTCGTGTTGCCACTTGCCCGTGACGGTCGGCAGGCAGGTGACCGCGTGCATCGACGCGGCACCGTTACGCGAGCGCGCGAAGCCGTAGCCGATACGTATATACGCCCGCTGAGTAGCACAGTACAGTTTGGCGAATTGCTCAATCTGCTCGACCGGTAATCCTGTGATCGCCGCCGCCCACTCTGGCGAGCGCGTCGCAAGATGCGCTTCCAGACCGGCGGGATAGTCGGAAAAGCGCGCGAGGTACTCGCGATCGGCGTAGCCGTCACGGAACGCGACATGCATCACTGCACAGGCGAGCGCCGCATCCGTGCCAGGCCGCAACGCCAAATGCATATCGGCCACGGCCGCCGTGCCGGTGCGATACGGGTCTACCACCACAAGCTTGGCACCACGCTCTTTCCGCGCGCGAGCGATGTGAGTCATCACGTTCACCTGCGTCGCGACCGGATTGCCGCCCCACATCACGATCAGGTCCGACCGCGCCATCTCGCGCGGATCAGGCCCTATGAAGCGGCCGACGCCCGCCATCCAGCCGGCCTCACAGATCGAGGTGCAGATCGTCTTTGCCATGCGGGAATAGCGCATGACATGGCGCAGCCGGTTGATGCCGTCGCGCTGCACCAGACCCATCGTGCCGGAGTAATAATAGGGCCACACCGCTTCCGCGCCGTGCCTCTCGGTGGCCGCGGTGAATGCCTCAGCCACACGATCCAGCGCCTCGTCCCAGGAGATTGGGCGATACTGCCCGGAGCCCTTGGGGCCGGTGCGCAGCAGTGGCCGGGTCAATCGATCTGGATGGTGGATGCGCTCCGCATAGCGCGCGACCTTGGCGCAGATTACGCCGGCGGTGTAGCTGTTGCCCCCCGCGCCGCGCACCGCACCGATGCGCTTGCCGTCCAGCACTTCGACCTCGAGGGCGCAAGTAGAGGGGCAGTCGTGGGGGCAGGCACTGTGCCGGATATCGGATTGCATGGACCTGGAGCCTAGCGCCTGGTCCGTAGCCTTGGCAAAATGGTGGCAATCAGGAACCGGGAGACTTCGCCATGCTGACCCGCCGCGCTCTGCTGGCCGCCTCGACCGCGACCATGGCCGCACCCGCCATCCACACCGGTGCGCGCGCCGCCACGCCCAAGGGCGTCGCCGTCATGGCCAGACAGATCGACGATATTGTCAGCTTCGATCCGGCGGAATCGTACGAATTCACCAACGGCGAGGTCGACGCCAACTGCTATCGGCGGTTGATCCGGCCGGACGTGAACGATGCGACGAAGATCGAGGGCGACTTGGCGGAGAAGTGGGAGGTCAGCAAGGACGGCCTGACCTTCACCTTCAGGTTGCGCCGTGACGCCAACTTCGATTCCGGCAATCCGGTCACCGCACACGATGCGGCGTTCAGCCTGCAACGCGTCGTCAAGCTGAACAAGACGCCGGGCTTCATCATCACCCAGTTCGGCTACAACGCCGATAACGTCGAGAAATTGATCCGTGCACTGGACGACTATACGGTCGAGATGAAGCTGCCAGGGGAAGCCGAGGCCACCAGCTTCATACTGTACTGCTTGAGCGCCAATGTCGGCAGCGTGGTCGACATGAAGACGGTCATGGCGAACCAGACGAATGGCGATCTCGGCAACGCCTGGCTGAAGACGCGCACCGCCGGCGCAGGACCTTTCAAACTCACCGAGTGGGCGGCCAGCGACCATGTGATCATCGATCTCAACCCGCACGCGGCAGAGAAGGCGCTGATGCATCGCGTCGTCATACGTCATGTCGCCGATCCCTCGGCGCAGCTCCTTCTGTTGCAGAAGGGCGATGTCGACATGGCGCGCGACCTGGGCTCGGACCAGCTCAAGTCGATCGCCGGCGACAAGAACCTGACCGTCGCGTCATCGCCGCAGGGCACGTCGATGTATATCGCGATGAACCAAACGATGCCGGAGCTGCAGAAGGTGCAGGTGCATCAGGCGATCAAATGGGCTATCGACTATGACGCCATAGCCAAGAACATCACGCCAAACACCTGGAGCGTCTGCCAAAGCTTCCTGCCGGATGCGCTGCCTGGTGCCGTAAAGACAAATCCCTTCAAGAAGGATGTCGCCAAGGCGAAGCAATTGCTGGCAGAGGGCGGGTTGCCAAACGGTTTTGCCGTTACGATGGATTATTTCAACACTTCGCCAAGCTCCGAAATCGCGCAGGCGGTCCAGGCCGATCTGGCCGCGGTTGGCATCAAGGCGTCGCTACTGCCGGGCGACCAGAAACAGGTGATCACCAAGACCCGCGCACGCCAGCATCAGCTGGCGATGCTGCGATGGGGCACCGACTATTTTGATCCCAATTCTAATAGCCAAGCCTGGTGCGAGAACCCGGATGACTCGGATCAGAGCAAGCTGAAGATCCTCGCCTGGCGCAGCCACTTCGTAGACAAGGAGCTGATGGGCGAGTCGCAGGCGGCAGTGCACGAGCTTGATTCCGCAAAGCGCATCGCGCTCTACCACAAGCTGCAGCGGCAGTTCATGGAGCGCGCGCCGTTCGCCATGCTGCTGCAGCAAAATGCAGTGACCGTGCTGGGCAAAGGCGTTTCCGGTTTCAAGGTGGGACCGATGCCTGACTACACGCATTACTTGAGCATCACCAAGACGTGAGAGATAAGCTCCAGATGCTGGCGAGCAACTTCGCTAGCATCCCTCTCACCCTGTTCGGTCTGGTTCTGGTCACGTTCCTGATCGGGCGGGTGATGCCGATAGATCCGGTGATCGCGATCGCCGGCGACCACGCCCCACCCGACGTGATCGCAGCGATACGTGAGCAACTCGGTCTGGACAAGCCGCTGCTGGTGCAGTTCTGGATTTACCTGGTCAATCTGATTCACGGCGATCTCGGGCATTCCGTGATGACGTCGCACGCCGTCACCGAGGACGTCGCGCAGTACTTCCCGGCGACAATCGAGCTGGCAACGACCGCGATCATCATCGCGATCATCGTTGGCATACCTCTCGGCGTGTTCGCTGCGGCATGGCAGGGCTCCCGGTTCGATCATGCTGTGCGGATAGTGAGCCTCGCAGGCCAGTCGATACCCGTGTTTGTGCTAGGACTGCTCTGCCTGCTGGTCTTCTACGTGAAGCTCGGCATCGCGCCCGGCACGGGGCAGCTCGACGTGGCGTATGAGGGCCTGGTGCCACGGGTCACCGGCATGCTTGTGGTGGACTCAGTGATCGCCGGTGATTGGGATTCGTTCTGGGACGCGTTGGCTCATCTGGCGCAGCCGGCTCTGGTCTTGGCGTATTTCTCGATGGCCTACATAACGCGAATGACGCGTGCCTTCATGATCGAATCGCTTTCCGGCGAATACATCATCACCGCACGGGCCAAGGGACTGTCGGCTGCGCGCATCCTCTGGCGACACGCGTTCGGCAATATCGCGGTGCGGTTGGTGACGGTGCTGGCGCTGGCCTATGCAGGACTGCTGGAAGGCGCCGTAATTACTGAAACCGTTTTTTCCTGGCCAGGCCTTGGGCTTTACCTGACTGTATCCCTGCTGAACGCCGACATGAACGCGGTGCTGGGCGCCACGCTGGTCGTCGGACTGATCTATCTGATCCTGAACCTGCTAGCCGACGTTCTGTACCGTTTGCTGGACCCGCGCGTCGCATGAGTGGCGTTCTGTCACGGGAATGGCTGCTGAGCGAGACGCCGGCCTCGCGTGCCCATGCTGCCTGGGTGCGGCGTTATCGCGGGTGGCTGCAGTTCCGCGCCAATGGCCTGGCGATGGTCGGATTGGTGACAGTCGCGATCATGATCGTGGCGTCGCTCGGTGCGCCGTTGCTTGCGTGGCAGGATCCAAGCGCACAGGATCTCGCCGGACGTCTCGCACCGCCCTCGTTTGCGCATTGGTTCGGTACCGACGAACTGGGCCGCGACATCTACGCACGCATCCTGTTTGGCGGACGCGTGACGCTTGGCATGGTCGTGGCGGTGGTTTTGTTGGTGGCACCGGTCGGGCTCGCGGTGGGTAGTATTGCAGGCTATCTCGGCGGACTGGCGGACCGTGTGCTCATGCGCGTGACGGACGTGTTCCTGGCATTTCCGCGCCTGGTGCTGGCGCTTGCATTCGTCGCGGCGTTGAAGCCTGGTATCACCAGCGCGGTGATCGCCATCGCGTTGACCGCCTGGCCACCATACGCACGGCTGGCGCGCGCCGACACTCTGACCGTGCGGAGCAGCGACTTCATAGCTGCGGTACGGCTGACCGGCGCGAGAAGCGGACGCATTATCCTGCGCCACATCATGCCGCTGTGCCTGTCCAGCGTGATCGTGCGGGTGACGCTGGACATGAGCGGCATCATACTGACCGCGGCGGCGCTCGGATTCCTCGGCATGGGGGCGCAGCCGCCGATGCCGGAGTGGGGGACGATGATCGCGTCGTCGCGAGCATTCATCCTGGATCAATGGTGGGTCCCGACGATCCCCGGCCTGGCAATCTTCATCGCGTCGCTGGCGTTCAATCTGTTGGGCGACGGAATGCGCGATGTGCTGGATCCGAGACAGCGCTAGATGCTGGTCGAGATCTGCAATCTCCGCATCCAGTTCCCAACCACCACAGGTCTGTCCGATGCCGTACGGAATGTCTCGCTGACACTCGGCCAGGAGAAGCTTGGTATCGTGGGCGAATCCGGTTCCGGCAAATCGCTGACGGCGCGTTCAATCTTGCGCCTGCTGCCATCCAATGCGGTCGTCACTGCCGAGAAGCTGACGTTCGACGACATCGATGTGCTGCACGCTGACGAGAAAGTGCTCCGCCGTATCCGCGGTGCCCGCGCAGGGCTCATTTTGCAGGACCCCAAATTCTCGCTCAATCCCGTGATGACCGCCGGTGCGCAGATAGCCGAGGCTTGGCGCGTGCACCGCGGCGGCAGCCGGAAGTTGGCGGAACGGGCAGCGATCGATCTGCTGGCGCAGGTGCAGATCCGCGATCCGGAGCACGTCGCGGACGCCTATCCGCACGAACTGTCCGGCGGCATGGGACAACGCGTGATGATCGCGATGATGCTGGCGCCCGACCCGGAACTGCTGATCGCCGACGAGCCCACCAGTGCCCTCGATGCCACCGTGCAGGCGGAGATCCTGCGCCTGATCGAAGACCTCGTATCGCGCCGTGGTATGGGCCTGATCCTGATCAGCCACGATCTTCCGCTGGTCTCGCATTTCTGTGATCGAGTCGCCGTGATGTACGCCGGACGCGTGGTGGAGGAGCTAGCGGCAGCCGACCTGACGCGCGCAAGACATCCGTATACACGAGGCCTGCTGGAGTGCCTGCCGACGCTAAGCCACCAGCAAGAACGACTAGCCGTGATGCAGCGCGATCCTTCATGGCTGGAGACATGATCGAGGTCGATGGGCTCTCCGTTCGCTTCGGTCGCATGGAGGCGGTAAAGTCCGTCTCGTTCAGCGTGGCGCGTGGCGGCAGTTTTGGTCTCGTTGGCGAATCGGGGTCCGGCAAGTCGACGGTGCTGCGCGCGATTTCCGGGCTCAATCCGCTCTGGACTGGGCGGATGTCGATCGATGGGGAGTTCCTTGCGCCTCGTCGCTCGAAGGAATTCCATCGTCGCGTGCAGATGGTGTTCCAGGATCCCTATGGTTCGCTGCATCCGCGTCAGACGGTAGATCGCCTGCTGTCCGAGCCGCTGCTGGTACATGGCATGGACAACGTCGAACGGCGTATCCTGCGCGGCCTCAACGAGGTGGCGTTGCCGGCTTCGGTGCGGTTTCGTTACCCGCACCAGCTTTCCGGCGGGCAGCGCCAGCGCGTGGCGATCGCGCGAGCGTTGATGGCGGAGCCGCAGGTACTGCTGCTCGACGAGCCGACCAGCGCGCTCGACGTGTCGGTGCAGGCCGAGGTGCTGAACCTGCTGGCGGATTTGCAGCAGGCTCACGGGCTGACGTATATCCTGGTGAGCCACAATCTGGCGGTGGTAGCGCATCTCTGCGCGCGCATAGGCGTGATGCAGAGCGGTGAGCTAGTGGAACTTCTGTCGGCCGACGACCTTCGCGCGGGCCGCACACGGCACCCCCACACCGCATCACTGCGCGAACTGAGCATCGAACTGGAAGAGCCGGAGACAATGCTATGATCCTCCATTGGGGTGCCTTGACGGGGGGTGTTGCCACTGCCCACTCTTTGATGCGATAGCGCAGCCGGTCCGCAGAGGTGAGGACGATGAACGACCTCTATTCATTCCAGACCCAGCATCGCAATACCAGGGTGATGCACAAGTGGGACCACTATTTCGAGATATATGAACGCTTCCTGTCGCCCATCCGTCGTAGCAACCCAGTGGTTGTGGAGATCGGCGTGCAGCTTGGCGGCTCGGTGGAGATGTGGCGCGACTATTTTGGCCCCGCGACGCGAATCTTTGGCATCGACATCAATCCCGAGGCGAAGCAGCAGGAGGACATCGTCACCAGGGTATTCGTCGGCGACCAACAGGACCGCGCGTTCCTCCGATCGGTGCTGCGCGAGACCGGCGCGCCGGATGTGGTGATTGACGATGGCGGACACACGGCGAACCAGCAGATCACCGCATTCGAGGAGCTGTATCCTGCGCTCAGCGAAAACGGCCTCTACTTCGTGGAGGACACGCACACATCACTGTGGCGCGGAACTTTCATGGACCGACAAGACCAACAGAGCTTCCTACAATTCTCCTTCGCCCGCTGCGTCCAGTTGATGGAATGGACAAGCAAGCAGGAGAACTTCGCCGTCCTGGGCACTGATCAGAACGAGACGCTTGCGAATAGCGTTTCGGAGTTCTGCCGCACGACGAAGGGCATCAGCTTCTTCGACAGCATGGTCGTGTACGAGCGCTCCCGCCGCCGAGTGCCGAGGCACATGCGGCGCTAACCGGGGCTGCGATCGCACCAAGATGATCACGCTGTCACGTGCACCCGCGAGCCTGCCCGGAGGGCAGCGCATCTACGCCATCGGCGACATCCACGGCTGCGATGTGCAGCTTGGTAATCTTCACGAGACCATCGCCGAGGACCTGGCACGGCGGCCGATCGATGCGCCGCTGTTGCTGCATATCGGCGACTACGTCGATCGCGGCATCGATACCGCCGCCGTCCTGCGGCGACTGCTTGCGGGATCCCCGATCGAGGGCGTGCCGGTCGTCAATCTGGTCGGCAATCATGATGAGACGATGTTGCACGCGCTGTCGGGCGATCGGCCGGCTGCGACCGACTGGCTGTTCACCGGCGGGAGGCCGGCGCTGGAGAGTTACGGCATCGATCCGGACTCACCGCGCGAGAGCTGGCCGGAGAATGTGCCGGCCGCGCATATCGACTTCCTGCGGGACCTCACGCTGACCCATCATGTCGGGGGCTACTTCTTCGTGCATGGCGGCGTGCGGCCCGGCGTGCCTCTGGAGCGGCAGGCGCGCGAGGATCTGCTGCGCATGCGCCAGCCGTTTCTCTATTCCGAGATGGATTTCGGCGCCGTGGTGGTGCATGGCCACTCACCGGTCAGGGAGCCGGTGGTGCGGCGCAACCGCATCGCCATCGACACCGGCGCGGTGTTCGGCGGCAAGATGACGTGCCTGGTGCTGGAGGGCGAGACGCTGGGTTTTCTCACCGCTGATCCGGTGGGCGAACCGGTATCGATTGCGCATCGATAGCACGGCGATATCCGGGCTATCACCCCAATCAGGATCTCCGCCGCATAACCGAGGTGATGACCCGACAGCCGGGCAGACGTGATAACACCGATAGATCCGCCTTTGTGCTGCGCAGATTGAGCCATCGCAGGTTCTTCAATGCCCCGAGTGGAGCAAGGTCGGTGACTGGCGTGTTTGTCAGGTCGAGGAATTGCAGCCTGGTCAGCGCCGCAAGCGGCGTTACATCGCTGATTAGCGTTCCGGACAGATCGAGGCTGCGCAGATTGTGAAGCTCCGCCAGCGGCAGTGTGTCGCCGATCCGAGTGCCGCCCAGATCGAGGCGCTCCAACCTGACGAGCCCGGCCAGAGGCGCAATGTCATTGACCAGCGAACCGGTGAGAAAGCAGCCTTCCAGTTCCGCCATCCCCATCAGCGGCCCCACGTCGCTGACAGCGGTGAACGACAGATGTAGATGCCGTAGCCGGGTCAGTGCGACCAGTGGAGCGATATCGCTGATGCGCGATCTCGTGAGCATCAGTCGACGCAGTCCTGTCAGCACAGAAACCGGTCGGAGATCGGTGATGTAGCTGCGCTCCAGCCGCAGTTCGACGATGTGCGGAATCCACTCCGGTGGCAGCGCCTCACCCGCCAGGATCAGGCGCCCAACCTCGGCGGGATCAATGCGCACGATGGAATGGCTTGTCGCCCTTCACCGTGACCCGATAACCGGAACGAACCTGCGGGAAGTAG
>CAWBST010000002.1:0-254137 GCA_963791495.1 uncultured Alphaproteobacteria bacterium | reverse complement strand
GTCCCACATCGCGATGTGCTGCACACAGCGATTGTCCCAGAACGCCACCGAGTCCGGCTGCCAGCGGAACCGCACCTGCCAATGCGGTCGGCCGCAATGCTCGTAGAGGAAGTCGAGGATCGCCTTGCTCTCTGCCTCAGGCATATCCTTGATCGAGTGCGTGAACACCGGATTGACGAAGATCGCCTGCCGTCCGGTCACCGGATGCGTGCGGATCACCGGATGCTCGGCGCGCGGAAACGTCTTCGGCCCCTCGGCGCCGATCAGCCGATTGGTGCGCGTGTAGTTCATCGAGCCATCATGGATCGCGGTCAGGCCCGACAGGAACTTTTTCATCGGCGCCGACAGCGCATCATACGCCGCGTACATGCTGGCGAAGATCGTGTCCCCGCCGACCGGCGGGACGATCTTGAGGTTCAGGATCGAGCCCATCGGCGGCTCCTGATCGCACGACACGTCCGAATGCCAGCGTTCGCCCGAGATACGCTTGGAATTCGCGTCCGCGTGAATCGGCAGGATTTCCGGATGCCCTTCGGGACCTGGCGTGTTCGGATGGATGTGCAATTCACCGAACAGCCGGCCGAACGCCTTGTGCTGGTCGAACGTCAGTTTCTGGTCGCGGAAGAAGATCACCTGATGCGCCATGAGCGCATCGTGCACCTCCTGGAACTGCTGGTTGCCCAGAGGCCTGCGGAGATCGACACCGGAGATCTCCGCGCCGATTGCCGCGGTGGCCGGCTTAACCTCGATGGTTTCGTAGGGCATGGCTGGCGCTCCTCGCGATTTGTGGGCGACTATCCCAGCGAGGCCACCAGCTTGTCCAGCAGCGACGATTGACCAGAAGCGCTTTACCTCGCGACCGATGACATCGGCGAACGGCTCCCTACATGCGGGATCTGCACAGGCAGGAGATCGGATATGGCAAGCATCAAGCGGCACGCCAGCGCCGTCTGGCAAGGCAGCGGCAAGGACGGCAAGGGCAGTCTCACAACACAGAGCGCCACGCTGAAGGAAACGCCCTACTCATTCACCGCACGCTTCGGAGATGGCAAGGGCACCAATCCCGAGGAGTTGATTGCCGCGGCGCATGCTGGCTGCTTCAGCATGGCGACGGCGTTCCAGCTGAGCGGCGCGGGCCACCCGCCCGAGAGCCTGCACACCGATGCGACGCTCACCATGGAGCAGGAGGGCGCCGGCTGGAAGATCGCCGCGGTGCATTTGGTGCTGCGCGCTCGCGTGCCGGGCATCGACGCCGCAAAGTTTCAGGAGCTCGCGGCGGGAGCGAAGGCCAACTGCCCGGTGTCCAAGGTGCTGAACGCGGAGATCACGTTGGACGCGAAGCTGGAATAGACGGGCTTACACGTTGAAGCGGAACAGCAGCACGTCGCCATCCTTCACGACGTACTCCTTCCCCTCGACGCGCATCTTTCCAGCTTCCTTCGCACCGACCTCGCCTTTGCAGGCGACGTAGTCGTCATAGGCTATCGTCTCGCAGGCGATGAAGCCGCGTTCGAAGTCGCCGTGGATCGCGCCGGCCGCCTGCGGAGCCTTGGTGCCGCGCACGACAGTCCAGGCATGCGCCTCCTTGGGTCCGACGGTGAAGAAGGTGAGCAGGCCCAGAAGGTCGTAGCCAGCACGGATGACTCGATCGAGGCCGCTGTCGTGCAGGCCAAGTCCTTCCAGAAACTCGGCTCGATCAATGTCCGGCAACTGTGCGACCTCCGCTTCGATCGCCGCTGACACCACGACGACACGCGCTCCTTCTTCGCGAGCGCGCTCCGTCACGCGCTCGGAAAACGCGTTGCCACTCGCGGCCGCACCCTCTTCGACATTACACACGTAGAGCACCGGCTTTGACGTCAGCAGTTGCAGCCGCTTGACGGCCTCCGGCTGGTCCGCCGCGACGACCGACCGGACCGGCCGCCCATCCCGCAGCGCGCCAACCAGTGGTTCCATGAGCGACACCGAGGCTATCGCCTCCTTGTCACCGCCGCGCGCGCGCTTCTGCGCCGCCACAAGCCGCTTCTCCAGGCTGTCGAGATCGGCGAGCATCAGCTCGGTCTCCACCACGTCGGCATCGCGCAGCGGATCGATCGGACCTTCGACATGCGCGATGTCGGGATCCTCGAAGCAGCGCAGCACGTGGATGATCGCATCTACCTCGCGGATATGCGCGAGGAACTGATTGCCGAGCCCCTCGCCCTTGCTCGCCCCACGCACAAGGCCTGCGATATCAACGAACTCCAGCGTTGTCGGCACGATCTTCGCTGACTTGCCGATCGCCGCAAGCGTGGTCAGGCGCGCATCCGGCACCGCAACGCGGCCGACATTCGGCTCGATGGTGCAGAACGGATAGTTCGCCGCCTGGGCGGCCGCGGTCGCGGTGAGGGCGTTGAACAGCGTGGACTTACCGACATTCGGCAGCCCGACGATGCCGCAGTTGAAACCCATCTACTTCATATCCCGCGCCAGCAGCGCAACCTTGGTCATGAAGTCCTCGGGCTTGCCTTGCACCAGCAGGGGTGCACCATCCGCGACCGCATCGAGCAGCGGCAGCAGCCAATCGCGATCCTCCTTCACGAAGTCGCCCAGCACGTGACCCAGCACGCGTTCCTTCTGCCCGGGATGGCCGATGCCGAGACGCACCCGCCAGTAGTCCTGCGTGCCCAGGATTCGGTCCATGCTGCGCAGCCCGTTATGTCCCGCCGCACCGCCACCTCGCTTGACCCGCACCTTGCCAGGCACAAGGTCCAGTTCGTCGTGGAACGCGGTGATGGCCTCGATCGGAAGCTTGTAGAATGCGGCGGCCTGCTGCACCGACGCGCCCAACTCGTTCATGTAGGTCTGCGGTTTCAGCGCCAGGATCTTCTCGCCTGCGATGCTGCCTTCGGATACCAGCCCCCTGAAGCGCTGCCGCCAGGACGCAAAGCCATACCGGATGGCAATCGTATCGATCGCCATGAAACCGATGTTATGCCGGTTCCGGGCCATCCCCGGCTCCGGATTGCCGAGGCCGACCCAGAGCAGCATGGCATCGTGATTCCCTGGGGATCAGCCCCGCCGTGCCGGGCCGCCGCGCGCCGGTGCCGCTGCCGGAGCGGCGGCGGCCACCGGAGCCATGGTTGCCGTCGCTGCGGTCGCTTCGACGGCAACCTCGGCCTGCTTGGTCGGGGGCGCCACAGTCGCGACGACGAAATTGCGGGCAACCGCTGGACGGGTGTTCTCGGTACCCCCGAGGTCCTCCCATCGCACCGCGTCGTTGAAGTCAAGGTTCGCCAAGTTGGCAGTGAATTGCTCGGGGATGTGTTCCGGCATCGCATAGACCTGCACCGTATGGCGGATGACGTTCAGTACGCCTCCACGCTTGAGGCCCGGGCTCAAACCGTCGTTCTCGAAATGCACCGGCACCGACACCCGGATAGGCTCGCCGGGCGCAAGACGCTGAAAATCGACATGCTCAGGCGCGTCGCTGACCGGGTGGTACTGCACGTCGCGGATCAGGGCCTGTGTTGCATCGCCGTTCATCTTGATCTCGTAACGGCGCGACTGCCAACCGGGCCGGTTCAGTTCGCGCAGCACAGCGCGCGGATCCAACGCGATGAGGCTGGGTGCCTGCCGCGCTCCATAGATGACACCGGGCACCCTGCCCGCCCGCCGGGTTGCCCGCGCCGCCCCCTTACCGGCTCGCGCGCGTGCCTCGGCCTCGATGGTCACGACGTTGGCCATTGTCCGCTCCTGCAAATGGTAACGCCGGCCTCCAGGGGTGCCGGCGCGGCGGGGATTTAGCGGGAATACCAAGTCGGGGCAAGCAGCCTCGCGTCGCGCCGCGTGTGTTTGCTCAGACGATGATCGATGGAGGTCAGGCCACTCGCCGGCTTGCCAGCGCGCCAGGCAATTGGGTGATCGCGGTATCGATCAGCCGCGAATCGGCCTCTGCCGACAATCCCTCAGCGATCACTTGGCGCGCCGCCGCCGTCGCCACTTCGACGGCAGTCAACCTTACCTCGTCCACCGCCGCCTTCTCGGCCGCGGCGATGCGGTCCATCGCCATCTGCTCGCGCCGCCGCGCCGATGCCTCGGCCTCCGCGGCGGCAGCGGCGGCAACGCGACCCGCCTCTGCCTTGGCGCCCTCGATCAGCGCCTGGGCCTCCCGTAGCGCCTCGCCGCGCCGCGTCTCCGCGTCGCGCAGCATCGCCTCTGCCTCCCGTCGCAGCCGTGCGGCCTCTTCCAGTTCGGCCCGCACCTTGGCGGCGCGGTCGTCCAGCATCTTAGCCAGCGCAGACCACAGCTTTCGCCCGAAGATCGCGAAGAACAGGACGAACGCGATAATCACCCAGTTGCGCGGTTCGGCGAAGAATCCCGGCTCTTCGTGCATCGCGGCGCTCCCTCAGGCGATCCGGCGTGCGGCCAGCGCTGCGGCGATCGCCCCATCCAGCCGCGGCGCATCGGGCGGCGCGCCAGTCAGGCGGCCGATCACCGTCGCCGCGGTATCGGTCGCCACCTCTCGGAGCGCGCGCATCGCCGCTGAACGTGCCGCGTCGATCTGCCTCTCGGCTTCGTGCAATTGCTGCTCCAGCCGCTGGTTCAGCGACGCGATGCGTGCCGAAGCCTCCTGCTTCGCCGCGTCGAGCGCCGCGTTGATTGCCGCCTGCGCCTCGGCCCGCGCCCGCGTGGTCGCTTCGGCCACCTCCCTCGCCGCCTCGTCGGAGCGCGCCTTGGATGCCTGCGCCGTTTCGAGGTCCGCAGCGATGTGCCGTGCGCGTTCCTCGATCACTGCGCCGACCTTCGGCAGGCCGATGCGCGACAGCAGCACATACAGCAGGGCGAAGATGATCGCGCCCCACACCACCTGGCTGGTGGTCAGAGGGTTGGCGAAATCCAACTGCGGCATGCCCTCTGCCTTCGCGGCGGACGGCAGGAACGAGGCCAGGATCAGGGCCAGCCAGGCGACTGGATGCCCGCTTGCGCGGGCATGACGGGAACACCGCGGCAGCATCAGACGAACAGGATGATGAACGCGATCACCAATGCATAGAGCGCAACCGCCTCGGTCAAAGCGAACCCAAGGATCGCGAGGCCGAATACGCGCTCGCGCGCTGCCGGGTTGCGCGCAACGCTGCTGACCAATGCGGCGAAGATATAGCCGATGCCAACGCCGACGCCCGACAGCGCGATGACGGCGATGCCCGCGCCTATGGCCTTTGCGGAAGCGAGATCCATTGTTCTGTGTTCCTTCGGGGTTAGTGGAGATGCACTGCGTCGTGCAGGTAGATGCAGGTAAGGACAGCAAACACATAGGCCTGCAGCGTCGCCACGAGCAGTTCGAAGCCGATCAGCGCCACGTTCACCGCGAGCGAAAAGGCGGCCGGGATCAGAAAGATGATGCCCGCGCCGCCCAGCATCACCACGAAGGCGCCGAACACCTCCAGCATCACGTGGCCGGCCATCATGTTGGCGAACAACCGCACCGACAGCGAAATCAGGCGCGACAGGTAGGACAGGATCTCGATCGGTACCAGCAGCGGCAGCAGCGCCACCGGCACGCCCTGCGGCACGAAGTAGCTGAAAAAGTGCCAGCCATGGATGCGGATCGCGACCACGGTCACCAGGCCGACCACAAACACCGTCAGCGCCAGTGTCACCGCGATGTGGCTGGTGAAGGTGAAGAAGAGCGGAAAGACGCCCAGCAGATTGCCGAACAAGATGAAGAAGAACAGCGTGAACACGAACGGAAAGAACGCGCGGCCCTCTGGGCCAATCGTCTCGGTACACATTCCGAGCACGGCTTCGTACGCCATCTCGGCTGCCGACTGCAACCTGCCGGGCACCATCGCGCGCGGACGCATGCCGACCCACAGCAGGCCGAATGTAAGCAGGCCAGCGACGACCATCATCAGGTTGGCCTGGGTGAAGTTCACCGACGCGCCGACGACACCCAGCGCGGGTTCCAGCTTGAACTGGCTCAGTGCGTCGATCGATCCTCCGGCCGCCACTATCGTCCCCCGTCCTGGACCTTTGGTCCCTGTGTCGGTCGTGGCGCGAACAGGCGCCAGACATTGAGTACTCCAGCCGCGCCGCCCAGCAGGACGAACACCGCGATCAGGATTGGTTTCGTGCCGAACAGGCGATCCAGCCCGTAGCCGATGGCAACCGCCACGACCAGGGCCGAGACCAGTTCGACTCCCACCCGCAGGCCGATCCCCCAGGGGCTCATGCCGCCGATGTCGCCGGTATCCCGGCCCGACAAGGGCGCCGGGGCATCGAGCCCCTGCCTGCTGCGGGCGGCTTTCAGCCTCTCCTCGAAGGAGGGAGGCTCTTCCTCGCCCGGTTCCTCGCTCATGTCCGCTCCTGGCAGGAGGCCCTGCCGGAAGGCGGGGGCTTGCTACAGTTGGGGTTGGACAGTGTCAAGAATGTAACCAGCGCGCCGCGGCGGCGTAGCCGGCCCGTTGTATCGGCGGCACGGCGCGCGTGGCGGTTTCGTGCGCGATCATCGCCGATACGACGTCGCCGCGATTGGCTTTCATCGCTGAGTCGATCAGCATCTGGAAGAACAGGTCGCGCTGCGCGCTGCTGCCGCCGAGCAGGCGGATCTGGTCCTGGCGCGGCTCCAGCAGATCGACGACACGGGCGTGCTCACCGCGGCGATGCGCAAGCGCAGCTTCGCAGGCGGGAATCACCACGTTCGCGATCGCAGACGCGGTCCACAGAGCGCGGTCCGCGGCGAGGTCACCCAGCGCGGCGAGGAAGCGAGCGGCGGCCGTGTCGCGTCCGGTGGCAGCCAGTGCGAGCATCAGATGCGGCACCAGCAGCAGATGGCCGGCTTCGCCGATCCGGGCTTCCGCCTTGTCGGCGAGTTCGTCCCAGCGGTTTCCGACATCGTAGGCCCAATTGTTCCAGTCGCCACAGAAGAGCCGTGGCATTCTGCAGATCGACATAGTGGTCCGGCACCGCCTTGGTCATCGGATCGTCGAAGTTGCGGATGTTCCTGTCATAGCTCGCCAGCACGGCGTCGCGCTCGCCGAGGTCGAGTTCCATCAATGTGCGGTGCCACCACAAATGGTGGATCAGGTTGTTGCCGGCGGACCAGTTTGGGATCTGCAATTCCAGCCAGTCGCAGCCCTCGCGCGGGCGGCAGTCCATTTCCAGCACGTGCGCCTTGACGTGATGCGCGAAGTAGTTGGTTCGGTCATGTTCCAGCGCGGCATCGACCGCACGTTCGGCGGCGGCATAGTCGCCGGTCTCTTCGTGTGCGAAGGCCCAGACGCATTGCAGCATGTCGTACCCTGGCAGGTCCGGTGACCAGCGTGGCGCGATGCGGTCGGCCTGTTCTCGGATCTTCTGTGTCTGGCCGTGGCGGAACCACGTGGTGTCGCAGATGCGCAACGCGAGCAGATCCGTTGGCGTGGTATCGAGGATCTGCCGCCAGATGGCGAAGGATCTGTCGAGTTCGCCATCCGACCAGGCGGCGAAGGCGGCGACATGCTGCTTCTCGCGTTGTGTGGTTGCATTGGCGTTGGCCTGTGCGGCGGCGAGAGTGGCGGCGATCTGCCGGCTGTTGGCCGGGTTTGCTGCGGCTGAGCAGCAGGTACCCCTTGAGGCAATGCACCATAACGAAGTCGGGATCCGCGGCGAGGGCGCTGCCAACCAGCGACATCGTGTCGATGTGGTATTTCAGGTAGTGCTCAACGGCGCGGTCGAACAAACGCGCCGCTTCCGCGCTGTCGGTCGAGAGCGGGAGGTTGCGCTCGTCCTGTTTCATGGTGCCGATGCCCCGATCCTGAGCCTGTTGCCGCTTTCCGCGCCGAGCACGTTGCGTAGTGCGGTCAGCAGGGCGACGATGGATGGTGCAGCACGTGGCGGCCGATTGGCGGCCTGACGTTCCGGCGTGCGCAGCAGCCAGCGAATGGGGCGCATGTCAGGCGGCGCTCGTTGCAGGAGGTATGTGCCGTCCCTCGCGGTGATGTCCACACCATCGGTGCATGCAGCAGCGCTCGCATCCACGCCCCACAGGGTAACGCAGTCGGTCAACAGCGCGCGCACTTCGTGGATCGCCCCGTCCTCTTGCGGGAGGGGGTTGGGGGCCGGTGAAGGGGTGGTATCGCCCCCTCCCCCTACCCCCTCCCGCAAGGGGAGGGGGAGGCCATTCATCGGGCTGTCATCATAGCATCGGCTCCACTAGCATCTCGGTGGCTATCTTGCGATGCTGCCACTTGCCATCGGCGAGCGAGCCTTTCCACGCACCGTTCTCCACAACCACCTTGCCGCGCAAGACTGTCAGGCACGGCCATGCGTCCATCTTGCGACCCTTCCCATGGCGTGTAGTCGGTCTCGTGCAGGTCCTCGGCGCGAATCACCCGCTTGTCCGCCGGATCCAGCACACAGATATCCGCATCCGACCCCGCCGCCAGCGCACCTTTGCGTGGATACAGGCCCATGATCTTCGCTGCATTGGTCGATACCAGATCGACATAGCGCGACAGCGAATAGCTGCGTCTGCCCACCATCTCGGTGTACATCAACGCCACGCGCGGTTCGACACCGGCATTGCCACCGGTGGTATCGTCGATCCGCACGCCCTGCAGCTTCTTCGCCAGCGTGCAGCAGATCTCGTCAGTAGCAACACAGTTGATGCAGCCGTCCAGCGTGCCAGCCCATAGCGCCGCTTGGTCATCGGCCGACTTGAGCGACGGATAGGTGTGATAGATCTGCCCGTTCGGCCGCTTGTAGTCCGCCGACGTGTACAGCATGTACTGGTGCAGCGACTCGCCGTAGATCGGCACACCGCGAGCACGTGCCTCGCGGATAGCGGACACGCCGCTCGCGGCTGAAGTGTGCATCATATAGAGCGTCGCGCCGACCTTCTCCGCCAACCGGATCACGCGGCGGAACGAAATATCCTCGGACAGCGTGTTGTGCACTTCCGCCATGTTGGCGAAGCCCGTGCGTCCCTCGCGGATCAGCTTGCCGTACATGTGCATCACGATGTCGTTGTCCTCGGAGTGGATCACGCCGAGCCCGCCGTTCGCCTTCAGCACCTGGAACACTTCCCAGATGTCGCCGAAATCCACCATGCGTCCCTTGCGTGACGGCGTGATGTCGGTGGTGAAGATCTTCACCGTCGGAAACCCGGCCTGGATCGCCTCGGCCAACTGCCCCGGCAGTTCCACCGGTAGCGCGCCCTCCACCATGATGTGCTGCGCGTAGTCGCAGGCACAGTGGCCCTTCCAATCCTCCTCGCGGTTTGCGATCGCCGCCTGCACGTTGGCGCCCTGGCTTGCACGGGTAAAGTCGATGACCGTTGTCGTGCCGCCATGCACTGCGGCGCGACCAACAACATCCGGCGGATCGGTCAGCGCCGCACTGCCGTCGGGATTGGGCAGGAACCATTTGCAGTGCACATGCGGATCGATGCCGCCCGGCATGACGATCTTGCCGGTTGCATCGATCAGCCGCGCTCCATCGGGTATCGGGAGACCGCCCTTGGCCGAGACGGCAACTATCCGCTCGCCAGAAATCGCGATGTCGTAGGCACCAACGCCCTGCGGCGTCACCACGGTATCGCCGCGCACCACCAGATCGACCATCGCGTCCCTCCCTCTTAGGCCGCCATGGTTCCGCGTCTGGCGCCGTCCGGCAAGGGTCTGCTACTTGCCGGTCCGTATAGCGGCCGAAGGTAAAAGGGACAGGTTCCGGCTACACCACGCGTCCGCTGTCCGGTTCCATCAGGTGCATCTGGTTCATGTCCGCGGTCAGCGGCAGCATCTCGCCGGGCTCCGCGTGCGTCGCCGGATCGACGCGGGCGCAGACCGGGTCGTGGCCGATGAAGAAGTGGACCATCGTCTCCATGCCCATCGGCTCCACCACGTCGACCGGCAGTTCCACCCGCTCCCAGCCTGGGCGGCCGCTCTCGTGATACTCGAACAGGTGCTCCGGTCGAATCCCGAGCACCAGTTCGCGGCCCTTGTACTTGCCGTAACGGTCCGTGCGCGCCGGCGGCACCGGCAGCACGATCTGCTCGGAGACCTTAACCGCCAGCCCGCCATTGGCACCGTCCTGCACGCGCACCGGCAGGAAGTTCATCGCAGGCGACCCGATGAAGCCCGCCACGAAGCGCGTCGTCGGGTGGTGATAGAGATCGTTCGGCGAGCCGACCTGTTCGATCACGCCGTGGTTCATCACCACCACGCGGTCGGCGAGCGTCATTGCCTCCACCTGGTCGTGGGTCACATACACGGTTGTCGTGCGCACGGTCTGGTGCACCTTCTTGATCTCGGTGCGCATCTGCACGCGCAGCTTGGCATCCAGGTTCGACAGCGGCTCGTCGAACAGGAACACCTTCGGATTGCGCACGATGGCGCGCCCCATCGCCACGCGCTGACGCTGGCCGCCGGACAGAGCCCGCGGCTTGCGATCGAGCAGCATGCCGATGTCGAGGATGCGTGCCGCCTCGTCCACCCGCCGCTTGATCTCGTCCTGCGGGAACTTCCGCAGCTTGAGGCCGAACGCCATGTTGTCGAATACGCTCATGTGCGGATAGAGCGCGTAATTCTGGAACACCATGGCGATGTCACGATCGCGCGGCGGCACATCGTTCACCACATCGCCGCCGATCCAGATCTCGCCCTCGGTGATCTCCTCGAGGCCGGCGATCATGCGCAGCGTGGTGGACTTGCCGCAACCTGACGGCCCCACCAGAACGACGAACTCCCGATCAGCGATCTCGAGGTCGATACCTTTCACCGCTTGCACGCCGCCATCGTAGTTCTTGACTACCTTGCGGCAGGAGACTTCAGCCATTGTCTTGTGGTTCCCTCTTTGTGGTTAGCGGTGAAATCAGCCCTTGGTGGCGCCGGCGGTCAGGCCAGCCACGTAATAGTCCATCAGGAAGGCGTAGATCAGGATCGGCGGCAGCGAAGCCAGAAGGCAGGCCGCCATGATCTTGCCCCACTGGAACACGTCGCCGCGGATCAGGTCGCTGATGATGCCGACGGTCAGCACCATCTGGTTCGACGTGTAGAGGTACGCCAGCGGATACAGAAACTGGCCCCAGCTCACGGTGAATGCGAAGATCGTCGCGGCGATGATCCCCGGCATTGCTACCGGGATGAATATCCGGAACAGCATCTGCAGGTAGCCTGCGCCGTCAATCAGCGCCGCCTCGTCCAGCTCCTTCGGAATGGAGCTGAAGTAGCCAATCATGATCCAGGTACAGAACGGCACCGCCAGCGTCGGATAAAGGATCGCCAGGCACCAGACGCTGTTGATCAGGCCGAGGAAGCCGACAATCTGGAACAGCGGCAGGAACAGCAGTGAGGCTGGGATCAGGTAGGTTAGGAACACGCCGGTGCTGAGCACGTTGCTGCCCCAGAACCCCATGCGCGCCAAGCTAAACGCGGCCAGCACAGAGATCGTCATGCTGATGGCCACCGTGCAGAGCGTGATCAGCACCGAATTCAGGTAGTAGGTCTGGAAGTTCGGGTAGGTGATCAGATACCAGAAGTTCTCCAGCGTCGGATGATGGACCATCCAAGGGCTGCCCGACTGCGCTGAGATCTCCGCCGATGACTTCAGGCTGGTCATCAGGGTGTAGAATGGCGGGACCAGGAAGATGATCACGAAGAAGCCCAGCGCGATGTAGCTGCCCCACAGCGCCCATGCACGCTGACGGTGCAGGCTATTGCGGTGGTGCCGCGCGTGCGCCAGCGCCCTTGCGTCGGCGGTGGTCGAGCTCATGCCGCGATCTCCTTACTGCGACGGGTCACGCCGCGCAGCACGAAGAAGGCGGCGATGGCGAGAATCGGGAACATGAACAGGCTAACCGAAGCGCCGAGCGGAATGTCGCCCGACTGGATACCGACCTGGAACGCATAGGTGGCGAACACGTGCGTCATGTCCTGCGGCCCACCGCCGGTTAGGATGCGGACGATGTCGAACTCGGCGAAGGTGACGATCAGGCTGAACAGCACGGTAATGGCGATGATGTTGCGCATCATCGGCAGCGTCACGAAGAACAGCTTCTGCATCGCGTTGGCGCCATCGATCGCGGCCGCCTCATAGAGCTGCTCCGGCACCGACTTCAGGGCGGCGAGATACATGATCATGAAGAAAGGCGTGCCGAACCACACGTTGACCACGATGGTGCAGAACCGTGCGATCCAACCGACGCCGAGCCAGGGCACCGAAGCGAGGCCGAACTGGTTCAGCAGCCAGTTGAATGCCGAGTAGGAAGGATCGAACATCCACCACCATGTCAGGGTGGACAGCGCCAGCGGAATCACCCAGGGCACCAGCAACAGACCGCGCCAGATGCGCTGGTTCTTGCCGGGGATGTTGTGCATCAGGTGGGCGAGGATGATGCCGATCAGCGCTTTGAAGATCACCGAGGTGACCGCGAACAGGCAGCTCTGGAAAATGACGAGCTGGAAGGTGTTACGCTTGAGCAGAAACGCGAAGTTCGACAGACCGACAAACGCGGTCATCTTCTTGTTCAGCATGCTGAGGTAGATCGCATAGAAGGCCGGATAGATCACGAACCCGGCGACCAGCAGGATCAGCGGCAGGCACAGAAAGAACGCGATCGTCGATCGCCGCTGAGTGAAGCGCCTGAGGCTTCCGGCTCGCCGGGTACCCGCGATGGCTGGCGACATCACGCCAACTGGAACGCTCGTGCCGTCAGCCATTCTACCCTCCCTTAGCCGGCGTGACCGGTGGCAAGTCCCACCGTCCAGCCTCGCGACAGAATTCGATCATGCGATTTGCTGTTGCGGTAGCGAGCAGCTACCGCGATACGCGTGCGCCCATCCGGGGCAACTGTGGTAAGGCCCGGTCGTGTCTGACAACGCTGCGAGACGCTCTGTGGCCCCGCCATTCACGTACCTCCCTCGCCGCCCGGCGTCTCAACCGGATCGAACAAAAAGCCAAACTCCTTTACTAGCGACGATCGCCGCGTGCCGGTCGCCTCGGCCTGTCAAGAGCATGGGCAACAGTCGCGACAAATTGTTATTTCCTTCACGCCACGCTAGCGGCTGGCGCTGCAATGTGCAACGCTGGCCTTGCGGCGGTTTCCCGCGAAACGGGTTCAGCGCGTGAAGCCCTCGAGTTCATCCTTCGCCCAGGCGATCACCTGCTTGATGGACTGACCTTCCTTCAGCCGCGCCATCATCTGATTATGCACCGCGCGGTTGTAAACCTGGACAGCGATGTCGGGTTCCGCATCGAAGGCCGTCAGGCTGGGTTTCGCGTTGTGCCACGGACGGAGCGGGTAGTTGTACACCGTGCCGGCGGGCGGCTCGACCTTCTCCCAGATCGGAAAGTCCAGCATGCCGGCATAGGGCGGAAGATCGTAACCCTCGACGCCATTGTCGCGCGCCTCGACCTGCGCGCGGTCCATCAGGAACATCAGCAGGTCCTTTGCCGCCGACTGGTTCTTGCTGAATTGCCAGATGCCCCAGAAGAACGTTGCAGTCGGGACGAAGCGTCCCTTGGGGCCGGCGGGAGCCGAGAACGTCCAGGTATCGGCGGCGACCTGCGGCGCGTCCCGCTTGGCCACCGCATAGGCTGAGGGCGGGTTGAAAATCAGCGCGGTCTTGCCGGAGATCAGTGCCCGGTTGTTCGAGGCGTCGTCGTAGCTGACCGCATCGTCCGGATAGAACTTCACCAGCTTCTGGCAGAACTCCAGGCACTGCATCATCTCGGGAGTGTCGAGTTGCATTTTGCCCTTCTCGTCGATCAGCATCGGCGCCGAAGGCGCGGAACAATGCGCCATGCGTGTCAATCGCGTCGGTATTGGTGTTGCCGCCCAGGCCGAGGGCGAAGGTCATGCCATCCTTCTGCGCCAGCTCGGCGTATTTCATGAAGGCGTCCCAGGTCCAGCCATCCTGCGCCGCGGTGTGTTCCGGCCTTCACCGGATACATCGCCTGCACATCTAGTCCGTTCTTCTTGAACCAGCTTATCCGTACGCACGGCGGCTTGGTCTGGGTACCGGAACTGGTCGGGCACCGCCACCCATCCGGTCTTCTTCTTGGCGAGATACTGTGCGGTGGCGTTCGCCTCGCCGAACTTACCAGTCAGCTCTTTCATGACGTCGTCGACGTTCGCCAGCGATTCCGCCTGGTTGTGCACTTCCCAGTTGTAGAACGTGTATATGTCGTGGCCAGTCTTCGACTGTGCCTCGGCCGCGCCGGTGATCAACAGCTTGTTGCCGTTGCCGGTAATGAAATCGGCAGTCACCTCGACCTTGTTCTTTTCCGCCCAGGCATTGACCTGCTTCTGCATGATATCGTTGCCGGCCGGAACCCAATGATCCCAGAAGCCGATGGCGAGCTTGCCGGCAGCGCCAGCGGTGCGGATGTGTACCAGCGGCAACGCTGCTGCGGCGGCGCCTAACTTCAGAGCGCCACGGCGCGAGACCTTCTTCGACTTGATCATTCCACGTTCTCCCATCGTTAGCCCCAGCGCCGTGTTTTGACGCCCTTACTGCTGGGATCCAGCCTTCCCGGTCAGCCTGTCCCGATCTCCCTTGCCACGCGAACTCGCCGGAGTCCATTGGCCGAATTGGTTACATCTAAGACTAACCACCCGGCCGTGGTCCGCCCAATTTCTTGCTCTAGATCATTTTCGCGGCCTCAGCGAAGCGTCCGCGCCGCGTCCAGCACTCGGTCGATAAACGCATCGGCGCTACCGAGATAACGCGCCGGGTCGGTTAGCCGTTCGATCGCGGCGCGGTCGAGCCGGCTTGCGACGCCGGCATCGCGCGCGAGCGCATCAGCCAGCGGGATGTGCTCCGCCAGTGCGATATCGCAGGCATGCTTGACCACGTGATGCGCCTCGCCACGGCCGATGTGCGGAGCGAGACCCATCATAACCGCCTCGGCGAGTATCAGGCCGCCGGTAAGGTCGAGGTTGCGTCGCATGCGTTGTGCGTCGATCACCAGGCCTTCGGCTATGGCGCCGGCATGCTGCAGTGCACCGTGGGTCAGTACGAAAGCCTGCGGCAGCGCCAGTATTTCGGCCTGCCACGGACCGGTTGCGCGCTCGTGGTCCGCGGCCATCGCTCCGAACATAACCGGCATCAGCGCGTGCACGGTCCGCGCAGCGGCCAGAATGTACTCGCTGGCGATCGGGTTGCGCTTCTGTGGCATGGTCGAGGAGGAGCCGCGGCCTGCGACATAGGGTTCGGCGAGTTCAGCCACCTCGGTTTGGGCCAACAGGATTACGTCTGTCGCGATCTTCGCCAGGCTGCCGCAGACCAAGCCGAGGAAGGCCACGGTCTCAGCCAGGCCGTCACGGCTGACATGCCAGGGCGCGGCCGGCGCGGCCAGACCCAGTTCGGCGGCGAGGCCTTCCATCACCGCGATACCCCGATCGCCGAGTGAGGCAAGCGTGCCCGCAGCCCCGGCGAAGCTCACCTGCTCGACGCGCGGACGCAGCCCATCGAGGCGGTGGACGTGGGTGATCAGCGGCTGCGCCCAGACAGCGCATTTCAATCCGAATGTGGTTGGCAACGCCTGCTGCAGGTGAGTTCGGCCAGCCATCACCGTGTGTCGATGCTTTTCCGCCTGCATCGCCAACGCATCAACCATGGCCGTAAGCGCGGCGCGGATCAGCGCGAGACCTTCCCGCATCTGCAGGACCGTCGCGGTGTCCATGATGTCCTGCGTGGTGGCGCCCCAGTGTGTCCATCCACCTGCTTCGCCGGCGGCACGCGAAAGCCCCGCAACGAGGCCGACCACCGGATAGCCGACATTCCGCGCGCTCGCTGCGAGTTCCTCTGTATTGAGATTATCAATCCGCGCCGCGCGCCCGATCGCATCGGCGGCCTCGGTCGGGATTATGCCAAGCCGTGCCTGGGCGCGGGCAAGTGCGGCTTCGACATCGAGCATGCGCTGGAAGTATGCGCGCTCGTCGAACACCGCGCGCATCGCGTCGCTGCCGTAGAGCGTGCCGAGGATCGGACTGTCTGAAGGATTGATTGGCATTGATGGCTGACGATGAGAATGGGCTCAGAGATCAAGGAACACAGTTTCGTTCTCCCCCTGCAGACGCACGTCCATGCGCCACGTGGCAGCACCCGCCGGCTTGGCGATCAGTGTCGCGCGACGCGCCGGATCATCAATCGACATCAGCAATGGGTCGGTGTCGTTCAGCGTCTCGCCCTGGAAATACGCCCGGGTCACCAGCCCGCGCATCAAGCCTCGCGACAGAATGCACAGCGCGATGTGTGGCGCCTGCTGCGCATTGCCACGCCCCGGCACCGGGCCAGGCCTGACCGTGGTGAAGCGGAACACGCCCTGAGCGTCCGTGTTGCTGCGTCCGAACCCCGGGAAATTGTCCGCTGCAGGCGGATGGGACTGCCAAATCTCGATGCATGCATCCGCGCACGGCTTGCCGTCACCATCCAGCACGGCGCCGGTCAGGGTGATCCTCTCCCCTTGCGCGCCGAAGCGCGTGAGGTCGGCCCACGACGGGTCCTCGAGCAGATGCCAGTAAGGGCCGACGGTCTGGCTGGCGGTTGCGATCGGCATGGTTCAATACTCCATCGGCGTGGCGCCACGCCCACGCAGCACGACATCGAAGCGGTAGCCGAGTGCGTAGTCCTGCTCGGTGATGTCGAGGTCGAACGCCGCGATCAGCCGGTTGCGTGCCTGCTCGTCCGGCACCGCGTGGAAGATCGGATCGAACGCCAGCAACGGGTCGCCTGGGAAATACATCTGAGTCACCAGTCGCGTGGCGAATGCAGGCCCGAAATACGAGAAATGGATATGGTTCGGCCGCCAGGCGTTTCGGTGATTAGGCCAAGGATAGGCGCCGGGTCGAATCGTCAGGAACCGGTAACGGCCATGCTCGTCGGTGAAGACCCGTCCGGCACCATGGAAATTCAGATCGAGCGGCGCGTCGTGCTGGTCAGCCGAATGGTCGTAGCGCCCAGTGGCGTTGGCCTGCCAGATCTCCACCATGGTGCTGGGGATCGGCCTGCCGTCCTCGTCGGTGATCGTGCCCGCCACGATGATGCGCTCACCAAGCGCAGGCTTGCCGGTGGCCATGGTCAGGTCGGCGAGCGGTGGAAACCGGCTGGGGGAGAAGCTTGGCCCCGTGGTTTCGGTGATTGTGTGCGGTAACGGGTGGAGCTTCTGTTTCGGATGCCGCTTGATGGTCCCGAGATAGGCAGGCGCGTCATACGGCGGCTGTGTGCCCGGAGCATACGGACGGAACGGTGTCGGATCGGTCATCGGGATCCCTCCTGCATTCGTCAGCTCTGCAGTGCGCTTACCAGCCGGTGAGCTTTGGCCGCAACCGCCTCTGGACTGTCTCCCGGCTTGTAGATGCCAGACCCAATGCCGAAACCGGCTGCCCCTGCCTCTTTCCACGCTGCCATGTTGGACGCATCGATGCCGCCAACCGGCAAAACCGCGGTCCCTGACGGCAAGACTGCGCGCATGGCACGCAGCGCCGCCGGGCTCGCAGCCTCCGCCGGGAACAACTTCAACGCATCGGCACCGGCGGCCAACATGGCGAATGCCTCGGCGGGCGTGAAGAAACCCGGCATGGCGAGCAGCCCCTGCTGTTTCGCCGCACGCACGATCGCCGCGTCCGCGTGGGGAGTGACGATGATCCTGCCGCCAGCGGCGGCTATGTGCGCCACCTGCCCTTCGGTCATCACGGTACCGGCACCAATCAGCAGCCGGTCGCCGAACGCGCGCGCCAGAAGCGCGATACTCTCCATCGGCCGCGGCGAATTCAGCGGCACCTCAACGATGGCGATCCCCTTCTGCTCCAGCGCCTTGCCGATCGCCGCTACTTCTTCAGGCTTCACCCCGCGGAGGATCGCGACCAGCGGACACTGCTGGAGCCAGGGTGTCAGTTCCACGCCACGTGCCCACCGATCAGGGCAAGGCCGCGCGCGGCGGCCTCACCATCGTGCCGCTCGGGATACCCGCCATGCGCCGCAATCGCGCGCGCGTACAAGACCGTCAGATCCGGTGTACCAATCACATGCACGACCTCCCGCTGCCGGCCCGCCAGGGCCGCGCGTACTTCATGGCCGATCAGGATGCCAGAGAGGTAGGCGGCGGCATCCGTCTCGGCCAGTCGCCCCGCCAGCACCAGCGCGCGAGCGCCAAAGATGTGGTGCAGCAGCCCGCCCGGATCGCCAGAGCGTCGCACACCCGCATCGAACGGCGCACCGTCCGCCGGACCCTCGCGCATCATGCGCCCGAGAATCGTGTGGCCCCGAAGCGCACTGAATGCTTCGCCGGTCATGTGCGTGGTGAAGCCGACAATGCGGGCGCCTTCGACCCGCACCCATTTCGAGTGCGTTCCAGGGAGACAAGCGAGGCCGGTGCCACCCATCGCAGCCACCACGCCAAACACCTGCGTCTCCTCGCCGCGCATCACTTCGGCGACGCCCGCCTCATCGGTTGCGGACAGGCCGGGCACCAGCTTCACCTGGCCCCAGTCGAATTCGATGTCCACCAAGCCGGCGGCGACGTCCGGTGCACCGGCTGGGCACGGCAGGTAGGGCGTCTCCTGCCAGCCCTGCCGGCTGCCGATCATACCTGACAACAGGACATGGTCCTCGCCGGCGGCAAGCCAGGGGCCGATCTCCTCGCGCAACGTGTCGGCGAAGCGATTGTCCGGCACGTTGACCAAGCCGCGCAGCGCGGTGCGGCGGTCACGTATGCCGCCGTCGGGGGCGACGCGGAAGGCGCGGAAGCTTGTGGTGCCCCAATCGACGCCGATCATGGACCTTCCCCCTATTCTTCGTCCGAGGCGAGCAGCGCCGCATTGCCGCCGGCCGCTGCAGTGTTGATGGATACGACGCGCTCCTCCGCAAATCGATACAGCGTGATCGGGCCACCCGCCTTTGGTCCCGTGCCGGACAGGCCGCGCCCGCCGAACGGCTGCACGCCGACCACCGCGCCAATCTGGTTGCGATTGACGTATGTGTTGCCGATGCGCAGCCGCTCGGCAATGCGCCGTTGCGTTGCCTCGACGCGACTGTGGATGCCAAGCGTCAGGCCGTAGCCGGTAGCGTCGATCGCGTCCATCAGTTCGTCCAGCCGGTCGGCGGCATAGCGCACAATGCACAGGACGGGACCGAAGATCTCCGCGCGAAGCTCGCTCGCATGGCGCAGCAGGAACGCGCGCGGCGCGAAGAAGCTGCCGTGCTCCGTGCCCCGCGGGAGAGGCAGTGCGAACAGAGGCTTGCCCAAGCCGCCAGCGGCACGTTCCAGCGATGTGCGCGCATCTTCGTCGATCACCGGACCAACGTCGGCTGCTGGATCAATCGGATCCCCGATGAGCAGCGTCTCCGCGGCACCATGCAGCATGCGCAGCACTCGATCCGCGATGTCATCCTGCAGGCACAGCAGGCGCAGCGCCGAACACCGTTGGCCAGCGGAACCGAACGCGCTGGCAATCACGTCCGTAACGACCTGTTCGGGCAGCGCTGAACTGTCCACGATCATCGCGTTGATGCCACCGGTCTCCGCGATGAAGGGGACGATCGGGCCACCCCGCACCGCGAGCGACCGCGCTATCGCCTGCGCGGTCTCCGTCCCTCCGGTGAAGGCGACGCCCGCTATGCGCTGGTCGTTCACCAGCGCCTCGCCGACCGTTCCGTCACCTGGCAGCAGCGCAAGCGCCGTGCGCGGCACCCCTGCCTCGATCAGCAGAGCAACCGCACGAACGGCAACCAGTGGCGTCTGCTCGGCGGGCTTGGCGGCCACCGCATTGCCGGCGGCGAGCGCCGCGGCGACCTGGCCCGTGAAGATCGCCAGCGGGAAGTTCCACGGCGAGATGGCGGCGAAAACGCCGCGCCCGCCGAGACCCCACGTGTTGCGCTCACCGGTCGGGCCGGGGAGATCGCGCGGTGCAACGAAGTCTCTGCGTGCCTGCAGCGCGTACCAGCGGCAGTAGTCCGCGGCCTCGCGAACCTCCGCTATGCCGTCGGACAACGTCTTGCCACCCTCGCGTGCGATCAGGAACAGCAGCTCCTCACGCGACGCCTCGATTAGATCGGCGGCGCGCTCCAGCGCCACAGCGCGGTGGGCGCCCCCGGCTATGTCCCACTCGCGCCAGCCATGTGCGAGCACGGCAAGCTTCGCGTCGATTTGTGATGGTCCTGCATCATCGATCGAGCCGACCAGCATGCGGCGATCCGCAGGATTGCGGATCTCCCTTGCACCCGCGGTGTCGCGAGCCGTGTAGCGATGAATGGCTGCGAACAGAACTCGGCGCCGCTGCACGATCGGCAAGATCGATCCCGGCAGAGTTCCCGCGATGGGGATAGAGATCGCGCGGCAAAGGAATGCGTGGATTGCAGCTGGCGCCGAGCGCGCGCAGACGCGCCACCGGATCGGCGACGATCGTCTCCTCCGATACCGAGGGATCAACCAGGCGGTGCACGAAGCTGGTGTTGGCGCCGTTCTCCAGCAACCGCCGCACCAGATAGGCGAGCAGGTCCTCATGCGTGCCGACCGGCGCATAGACCCGCACAGGATAAGTCGCATCGTGGTACAACGCCTCGCCCATGCCGTGCAGACGCTGCGCCTCGAAGCCGCCGTCGCCCGTGCATTCCAACACGAACGCCAGGCTGTGCGCGTTGTGGGTGGCGAACGATGGATGGATCGCGTCGCGGTACTCCAGCATTCGCCTTGCGCAGGCAAGCCAGCTCACATCCGTTGCTGCCTTGCGCGTGAACACGGGGTAGTCGGGATGGCCCTGCACCTGCGCCAGCTTGATCTCGCTGTCCCAGTATGCGCCCTTTACCAGCCGTGTCGGGACGCGGTGCCGCGTGTGCTGAGCAAGTGCCGCGATCCAGTCGATGACAGGAAGTGCTCGCTTCTGGTACGCCTGCACGGCGAGACCGAGACCGTCCCAGTCTGCGAGGCGTTGGTCGGCCAGCACGGCAGAGAAGATGTCGAGGCTGATCTCGAGCCTGTCAGCCTCTTCAGCATCGACCGTGAGACCGATGTTCGCCGCCTTGGCCGCCAACGCTAGCCCGGTCAGCGTCTCGATCAGCGCTGGTACGCAGCGTCCCGCCTGCAACGGCTCGTAACGAGGGTGCAGCGCCGACAGCTTTACCGAGATGCCCGGCCCTGCGATCGGCCCGCGCCCCACCGAGCTGTGACCGATTGTCCCGATCGCATCGAGATAGGCGAGCCGGTAGCGTTCCGCGTCGGCGTACGTCTTCGCCGCCTCGCCGAGCATGTCGAAGCTATAGCGCAAGCGTCGATCGGCGCGTGCCAGCGCCTCCTCGATCGTGCGGCCCATGACGAACTGCCGTGCCAGCACACGCATGCCGCGGCGCAACGCCGTACGGATCACCGGCTCGCCGAGTTGCTTTATCATACGTCCGATTGCTGCCTGTATACCGCCCGGTGCCTCGTCCAGAGTCAGTACTCGGCCGGTCAGCATAAACGCCCAGGCCGAGGCGTTCACTGCCATGCTGTCGCCCTGTCCGAGGTGGCTTTGCCAGTCGGCGGTGGCGATGCGGTCCTCTATGAGCGCATCAGCAGTCGCTGCGTCCGGAATGCGCAGCAGCGCCTCGGCCAGGCAGAGCAGTGCGACGCCCTCCGCCGTGCCGAGACCATATTCGGCGAGGAAATTGGTGACGTCGGCACCCGGCCGGTGCGCAGCGCGCGCTGTGCGCACCAGTGCGCGCGCACGGGCATCGACACGGGTGCCGAGCTCGGGCGGCAGTGTCGCGGCTCCCAGCAGCCGCGCCAGGATTTCGGGCTCCGGCGCACGGTGCACGCTGCGAATGTGCGTCCTGTCGTCCGGCATGGGGGGGGCAAATCACCACCGAGGCACGCCGCGACGATAGCACCGCCACAGCGGCCGGTGCCGCTTTTCTTATAGGAACCGCGCAGCATCGAAGCCGTTAGGCAGTATCCCGGTCGGTTTGATCAGGGGATAAGGACCGCGTGGAAGGAACCGACCCGTCCCCGGCTCTGCCTGTACCTTGCCATCCCGCATCGCCACGCGTCCTCCCTTCACGGTGGCAACCGGCCAGCCGGTCACCTCCATGCCCTCGTACGGCGTGTAATCGATCACATGCTGCATCAGTGCATTGGTGATGGTGACGCGCTTGCCCGGGTCCCACAGTACCAGGTCGGCATCCGACCCCGGCGCGATCGTCCCTTTGCGCGGATACAGCCCGAACAGCTTCGCCGGATTCGTCGAGATCAGCCTCACATAGGTATTGAGGTCGATCCGCCCCTTGGCGACGCCCTCGCTGAACACCAGCGGCAGCCGCGCCGCAAGGCCAGGCACACCGTTCGGAATGTCAGGGAACGGCGCGTTGTTGCCGTGGATGCGCTTGCCCTGCTCACCCTCATAGCTGGCGCCGCTGTGATCCGACGACACGATATCGAGCGTGCCGCGCCGGACGTCCCCCCATAGAGCCTCGCTGGTGGCGGCGTCGCGCGGGCTTGGGCTGCACATGAACTTGGCGCCCTCGAAGCCCGGCCGATCCATGTCGTCGGCGCCAAGCACAAAGTACTGCGGACAAGTCTCGGCCCAGACCTTCAGGCCGCGTGCCTGCGCACGGGCGATCTCCTCTGCCACCTCTGAACACGAGACGTGGAACACCTGGATCGGCTGATCCACCATTTCGGCAAGGGCAATCGCACGATAGGTCGCCTCGCGCTCCACCACCTTGGGCCGCGACCAGGCGTGGTATCGTGGCGCACTGCGACCATCCGCCATCAGCGCAGCCGTGCGCCAACGAATGGCCTCGTAGTTCTCGCAATGCACCGTCACCAGCGCCCCGGTGCGGCGCGCGGCTGCCAGGACACGGATGAATTCGCGATCGTCGAGATGCGACGGCTCGTAGGTCAGGAACACCTTCAGGCTGCGCACACCAGATGCCACCACCTCGGGGATCTCGTCGCGCACGACGGCATCGGAGGGATCAGTGATGATCTGGTGGAAGCTGTAGTCGACCATCGCCTGCTTCGCTCGCCGATGGTACTCGGCCAGCGTGTCGCGGATACCGTGGCCCTTGAACTGCGCCGCGAACGTGATGACGCTGGTGGTGCCTCCCGCCAGGCACGCGGTGCTGCCCGTGACAAAGCTCTCCTCATCCGCACGGCCGTTCGGCCGCAACTGCTCGATATGGCAGTGCGTATCGACTCCGCCCGGCATCACGTAAAGCCCCCCGGCGTCCAGCGTGTCGGTGCCATCGAGCTTCTCGCCGATCGCCGCGATGCGGCCACCGCGCACGCCGACATCGGCTCGATACGTGTCACCGGCCGTCACCACTGTGCCGCCGCGGATCACCAGGTCGTAGTCAGCCATGCACTGCCTCCGGTCAGATGCGAGAACTTGGGCGATAGAATGGCTCATGTGCGCCCGGGTCGAAATAGTTGGCGTAGAACGCCTTCACATGCGGCAGCAGCGCCTTGGACAGCTTGCGCCGTTCCACCTCGTCGTCCGCCAGCGCCTTGGTCAGATCATCATGCAGTGCACGCAATGCGCCATCGCGGTCCACCTTGGTGAAGCGGCCATCCACGTAGATCACCTCGCCGTCGCAGATGACGCTCTTCACGCCCGAAGTCTTCGCGCGCTGCAGTACCGCGTCGAGCAATGGTGTCTCCGAGTTCAGATATGGCCAGCTCACGTGTTGCCAGTCGATCAGCACCATGTCCGCGGCCCGCCCCGGCTCCAGCACGCCCAACTGTTCGCCGAACGCTGTGGTCCTGGCTCCTCCCGAGGTCGCCATTCGGAACACCTGAGCCGGCGTCGGCACATCGTCATCCATGCCCGGCACGCGATGCGCGCGCAGCACCATGCGCATCTCCTGCAGCATGTCCCTGTCGTCGTTGATCCCGGCTTCATCGAGGCCGATCGCGGTGTTGATCCCTTTCGCCTCGAACACATTGAGCGCCGCCACGCCGGAGCGAAGCCGGAAATTGGACGAGCAGTTGTGACAGATGCAGGTGCCGGTCTCGGCGAGCCGGTCGATGTCGGCCTGATTGAGCCACACGCCGTGGCCCAGCGTCATCTGCGGTCCGAGCAGGCCGAACCGGTCGATGTACTCCACCGCCGTACCACCACCACGGCGTCGGGCATACTCCTTCTGATACGCCGTCTCGACCAGATGCATGTGCAGCGGCACGCTGTACCTGCGCGAGGTCTCGGCGAACCTTGCAAGTGCCGCATCGGAGCACCAGTGCAGGTTGGCCGGCGACAACTGAATCTTCACGCGGCTCTTGTTCTGGTGGCGTCCGTGGAGGCTCTCGAACAGCGCGAAGAAATCGTCGAGAGAGAGCTGGAAGCGGTCGTACCACCGCTGCACCGGCCCACGCAGCTCCGGCGGCAGGCTCGCGACGAACGCCGCGTCGTCCTGATACACAAGCCGATTCTGGTCGCGGACCGAGAACGAATACGACACCCGCATGCCGACGTCATGGTAGGCGCGAATGACCTCTTCACAGCGGGCCTCTACCTCGGTCAGCCTGCCTGGCGCCCAGCCATGCAGGTGCTGCACCGTGGTGATGCCCGAGGCGATCATCTCGAATGCCGAATACAACGTGTCGAGATATGGGTTGACGTTGCGCATCACCATGCGCGTGACGAACCACAGTTCCAGAGGCATATCTGGCGAACCGAGCTGCACCGGCGTCAGGCCGACATGGTGATGGCCGTTAATGAAGCCGGGCAGGAGGACCTCCCGGCCGCTGCCGATCACTGGAACGTCGGGATGCTCTCGGTGCAGATCGGCGAACGTGCCGATCCGGACGATCGTGCCGTTCTCCTGCAGCACGGCGCCGTCGGTGATCTCCTCCCAGCGATGGCGATCGAGCGCGCGCGTGATCATGGCACGGCTGCGGATCAGTGATGCGGGCATGTCGCGCTCCCTCGCCCCGGTCTGGCTTCTCCGTCATGCTGGCGCGTCATGCGCCTTTCCCACAAGTCTGTCCGCCGCGTCGGCCGCGCCGTCACGTTCCAGTTCGATGGCCTTCCGGTCGCGGCACTGGAAGGCGAGACCATCGCCGCCGCGCTCTCGGCTGTTGGCATCGTCGCGTTCCGCCACACCCCGAGTGGCGCACCGCGCGGGCTGCACTGCGGCATGGGGGCGTGTTTCGACTGTGTGGTGAGCGTGGACGGCCGCATCGGCCAGCGCGCGTGCATGACCAAGGTGGCCGACGGCATGGTAGTCACCGGCGACGCGACGTTGCCACTGGCGGAGCCGGGCAGCGAACCGGGGGACGTGCCGGCTGAGGAGCGGGAGTGCGACGTGCTGGTGGTTGGCGCCGGTCTCGCCGGGCTGTCCGCTGCCATCGCCGCAGGCGAGGCTGGGGCATCCGTCGTGGCGCTCGACGAACGCAGCAGTCCGGGTGGCCAGTATGCCAAGCCGCTGGCCGACAGCCACGCCGATGCGGCGCCTGATGCGCAATTCCGCCTCGGCAGTGCGCTGCGCAATCGTGCGGTCTCCGCGAACGTGCAGATAGAGTCCGACGCCGTTGCGTGGGGCGCCTTTGCGGTCGACGAGATCGCCGCCGTGGTCGGAGGCCGCGCGGTGACGTTTCGACCCAGGCGTCTGGTGCTGGCAACCGGAGCACATGAAAGACCGGTGCCGTTGCCCGGCTGGACTCTTCCTGGCGTCATGACCACGGGCGCACTGCAGACGCTGGTTCGCGTGCAGCGCGTCTGCCCCGGCGAACGCGTGCTGATCGCCGGCAGCGGGCCACTCAATCTGCAACTTGCCTGCGAGCTGCTGGCCGGGGGCGTGAAGCCGTTGGCTGTTGTGGAAGCGGCGCCGCGGCCTGGCCCGGCTGCCTGGCACACGGTCTGGACCTTGGTTCGCACCGCGCCCAGCCTGATGCGCGAGGGCATCGGCATGCTGTTGACCTTGAAGCGTGCCGGCGTGCCGGTGCTCTGGTCGGCGCAGCTGGACGCCCTGCAAGGCGTCAATCGTGTGCGGACCGCACATATTGCCGCCCGCGGGTTGGACCGCACTTATGATGTCGATGCCGTCGCGCTGAACCTCGGGTTCCAACCTGAGACGGGTCTGGCGCGCACACTTGGCGCGAAGCAGCGATTTGTCGATGTCGGTCTCGGCCATCTGGCGTGCGAAACGGACGACGACGGGCGCACATCGGTGCCCGATGTGTTTGCTGTCGGGGACGGAGCGTCACTCGGCGGGGCACGCGTCGCCATGGCACGCGGCCGGCTGGCGGGCCTGGCGGCGGCACGCGATCTCGGTCTTCACGCGCCTGACGAACGAGCGACGCAAGCGGCGCTGCGGCGGGCTGTCGGATTCCAGAATGCGCTCTGGAGACTGTTCCGGCCGCCGTCGCTGCAATCTGGCTCTTTGGCCGACGAAACCATCGTCTGCCGCTGCGAGGAGGTAACCGCTGGCCGTCTGCGCGAGGAACTGGCGAACGGCCTCACATCCCTCCCGGCGCTGAAGAAGGCAACGCGCGCCGGCATGGGGCGCTGCCAGGGGCGCTTCTGTGCTGCCATTGTGGCACGATTTTGTCCCGATACGCCCGACGATTTCGCATTCGCTGCACCGCGCACACCGCTGCGTCCCGTGCCGGCGGCGCCGCTGATGGTCGAGGCGCCCGAATTCGAGGCACCACTGCTGCAAATGCCTGCCCCGCCACTACATCTGCACCGATTGCCGAAGGCGCCTCAGGAGACGCGACGCTGCGATGTGCTGGTGATCGGCGGCGGCCTCGCCGGTCTGTGCAGCGCCTATTATCTCGCGCGTGACGGCGCCGACGTGCTGCTCGCCGAACGGGACGAGGCTGGCATGGCGGCGAGTACCGCCAACGCCGGCAGCCTGCACGTGCAACTGCTGTCATATGACTTCACCGGCGAGACGCCCGAGGATGGCGGCCAGGCGGCACACACGCTGCCGCTCGCGCCACGCTCTATTGCACTGTGGAAGGAGATCGCTGCGGAGGCCGGCGAGGACCTCGGCATCCGCACCGAGGGCGGCCTCATGCTGGCCGAGGACGCACCGGGGCTCGACTGGCTGCGCCGCAAATCGGCGATGGAACGGCGGTGGGGCATCGAAAGCCACGTGCTCGGTACCAACGAACTGCGCGCCCTGGCGCCGGCGTTGTCAGAGCACATAGTCGGCGCAGACTTCGTCCCGGCCGAGGGCTATGGAGACCCGCTGCGTGGCACGATGGCAGTGCTGAAGCTTGCGCAACATGCCGGCGCCCGTCTGTTGCGCGGCGCGGAGGTGCAGGGGATTTCCCGTGATGGCGCTGCGTGGCGTGCGCAAACGACGAAGGGGGTGATCATTGCCGGGCGCATTGTAAACGCGGCAGGGCCGTGGGCGGCGCGCGTCGGCAAGATGGTGGGGCTCGATCTTCCGGTTACCGGCACGGTGCAACAGGTCATTGTCACCGAGCCGGCGCCTCCGATGACGAAGCACCTTGTCGCACTTGCCAACCGGCATCTGTCACTGAAGCAGCAAGCGAGCGGCGGCTTCCTGGTCGGGGGTGGCTGGTTCGGCGGCTTCGATCCGGCTACTGGGCGAACGCACAACCTGCGCCGCAACATTGAAGGCAACCTGTGGGTCTGCGCGCGCGCTCTTCCCGCATTGCGCAGCCTGTCGTTCATCCGCTCCTGGACCGGCATCAACCCGGCCATCGACCGTGCACCGATCCTGGGCGAGGCGCCTGCAATGCCTGGGTTCTTCAATGCAGTGAGTGCGAACGGCTACACCCTGGGTCCGATTATCGGGCGTATCACCGCCGATGCAGTGAGTGGTGAGACAGTCGATCCTCACTACCGGCTGGAACGGTTCGGGTAGGCGGCAGCAGGCCTTCGATTTCAAACGAAAGAGGCGAGAAAATCTGTCGTCGCCTCGATGAACCCCTTCGTGTTCTGTCCATGCACGTTGTGGCCGCAGTTCGGCACGGTCGTCAGCGTTCCCTGCGGCAATGCATCGCAGAAACGCTCCGCAGCGTCCGCGGTGAGGATGCGGGAGTTTGCGCCGCGCACCAGCAGCACAGGCAGGTCGAATGCGCGCGCATCCTCGAGCGTGATGTTCTCCAGTGGCCCCGTTCCGCGAACGACTCCCAACCGGCGCGGGTTCGCATCGCACTTGCTGACGAACTTCCCGTCCGCCCGCTGCAGCATGTTGTACTTCACGGTGCGCTCGATGTGTTCTCTGCTACGGTAGGGATCGTACTGCTGCACGTTGCGTACGAAGTGCTCCAGGTCGTCAAACTCCTCGTTGTCACGCACGAAGCCGGCGATCACCGCGCGACCGCGATCTGAGACCTCCGGCCCGACATCGACGATCACCAGCGCCCGCAGCAGAGAAGGACTGTGTCGCACCAGTAGCATTGAATTGCGCCCACCCATCGAGTGGCCCATCAGGATGGGCCGTTCGAGCCCCAACGCGGCGATGAATGCCTCTGCATCCAGCGACATCTCGTGATTGGTATAGGAGACATCGCGCGCCCATTCGCTGTCGCCATGTCCGCGCTGATCGAGCGCAAGCACGCGGAACCGCTGCGCCAAGTGCAGGCTGACCAGGTCCCAGGAATGCGCCGACTGATGCCCGCCATGCAGTAGCACGACCGCAGGCGCATCCGGCGCGCCCCACTCCAGGAAATGGAACCGCAGCTGCCGCAGGACGATGTTGCGCGAACGGTATTGCGTGTCGGGCGCGTGCGAAATGCCGAGGTCGGCGGCGCTGGCGCAGAGCAGACGGAATTCCTCCGTCTGCGTCATGTCGAGCGGTTCGGCCGTGTCGGCGAAGCGGTTAAGGTACATGGTGGTTCTCGTGTTGCTCCCGCCACGTTCAACCATGCCCGGTCACATAGCAACCGGCGCCACGCCGAAAAGCCAGGGATGCAGGCGCAGCACCATGGCCCACGCGACCACCCCGATCAGCGCCGTCGGCCAGCCGATCTCGCCCGGCACGAAGCGGTTGCGCCCTTGCGCGATCGCAGCGAACGGCACGATGGAGGTGGCTGCCGACAGAGTCTGCCAGGTCGCCGGATCCCGCCGCGCCAGCTTGGCATCGATCGACGGCATGCCCGCGAGGGCGGTCACCAGGAAGGCGCCGAAGAACACGAGTGCCGCCGTATCGCCATTGCCGATAATGTGCACGGCCGACCACAACGCGAATGACCACAGCATCGGATGGCGCGTGACGCGCTGGATGCCGCGCGGCGGCTGCGCCAACGCCGTCTCGCCGCTGATCATCGTGGGATTGCGCCGGGTCACCGAGGCGACGAACAGCACGAATGCCACCAGCATCGCCGCCGCGAGCACCAGCGCAGCCAGACCGGCGCGTACCAGAGCGGTGTCGTCTCGGTGGCACTCCAGGCCTGCACCAGAAACACGATGACGACGATCGAAAGCAGCGAGAACAGTCCACGGAACGGGCCATCCCCGATACGTGCCACGATCACGTCGCGGAACCAGGTCCCGGCAATACCGATGTGGATACCGATCCAGACAAGAGCCGCGATCAGGAGAACACCCATATGAGCTCCCTTGCCTTGTGCTCAATGGCGACGGACCATTCGACAGGAGCACGAGGGATACAAGCCATGCACTACACACCACCGCCACATGTCACGCAGCACTGGCGGCTCAGCAAGCCATCGGCGAAGGGCCGCCGCGGCATGGTCGTGTCCCAGGCCAAGGGCGCGGCCGAGGCCGGCGTCGCCGTGCTCGACGCCGGCGGCAACGCGATCGATGCGGCAGTGGCAACGGCGCTCGCACTCGCGACGCATGAGCCATGGAACTCCGGCCTGGGCGGTATCGGCTTCGCCCTGGTGCATCGCGTCGGCCAGTCGCGTGCCGAGGTGGTCGACTTCGGACCCCGGGCGCCGGCCGCCACCGATCCCGGGCGCTACAAGCTGACGGGACGCATGACCACGGACCTGTTCGCCTGGCCGGAGGTCCAAGGCGACATCAACATCCACGGCCCGCTGTCTGTCGCTATTCCCGCTTCGGTCGCAGGCTACGAGTACATGCATCGGCAGTGGGGCCGCCTACCGTTGTCCGAGGTGATCGCCCCAGCAATCGCGCTGGCGAAGCGTGGTCTGCCGCAGGACTGGTACACCGCACTGAAGGTCGCCACCTCGGCCGCTGCGATCCGCCTCTATCCACACACGGCATCGGTCTATCTGCCCAACGGTCTGCCGCCCGTGCCTCCCTACCAGGGAAAGCCGGGCTTCTTCCGCCAGGGCAACCTGCCGGAGACACTGGAGCGTCTCGGCAAAGCGGGTCTGCAAGATTTCTACGAGGGCGAAATTGCCGCCGCGGTCGCCGCCGATGCCAAAGCCCTGGGCGGTGTGCTGTCGCTGGAAGACCTGCGCAACTGCCATGTGCGCACCTGGCCGGCGGATCAGGTCGGCTGGCGCGGCCGCACGCTGCAGCTCACGGGCGGACTAACCGCGGCACCGACGCTGAAGCGCGTACTGGAGGGCATGGCCGATGCGCCGTATGACGGCGGCGAGCCGTCGCCCGCCTGGTATCGCTCGCTGGCTCGCGTGATGAAGTCTGCGTATGCCGAGAGGTTCGCCGGTCTTGGTGAATCCGAGCCGCTGGCGGCGGAAAGCTGCACCACGCACCTGACGGCGTGCGACGCCGACGGCAACACGGTGGCGATGACCACCACGCTTATGTCGTCGTTCGGCAGCCGTGTGCTGCTCCCGCAGACAGGGGTGCTGCTGAACAATGGCATGATGTGGTTCGATCCGCGGCCCGGCGTGCCGAATGGCATTGCCCCGGGCAAGCGGCCCCTGTGCAACATGCTGCCGATCATCCTGGCGGAGAATGGTCGGCCGTTTATCGCCGGTGGGGCCTCGGGCGGACGCCGGATCTTGGCGGCGGTGTTCCAGCTTATGACCTTCATCGCCGATTTCGGCATGGACGTTGAGACCGCGGCGCACCACCCGCGCATCGATGTCTCCAGCGTTGATGGTGCGAGCGCAGATTCGCGCCTGCCCGCCGCGGTGCTGGAGGCGCTGGCGGCGGATGGCGAGCTACAGGTAGTCGAGCACAACGCGGTGCCGATCAACTTTGCTTGCCCGAATGTGATCGTTCAGGCGGCCGACGGCACGCGAACCGGGATCAGCGACGCCGCCTCACCCTGGTCTGGCGCGGTGGCGCAGATGTAGTACGGCCTTAACGCCCGATCCAAAGGCGACAACCGCTTCACGCATTCTCCTTGCACCACCGCGCCACCTGCTCGTGCGTGGCAAACCAGCATTTTCCCCGCGCCTTCATATGCCTGATCAACCGCTCCAGCAGCGGCAGGCGGGAGCGGTGCCCAGTGATATGCGGATGCATGGTCAGCAGGAACAGCCCGCCCTCGTCCCAGGCTCCGTCGAACTCGGCGGTGAATATCTCCTCCACGGCAGAAGGCGGCGTGTAAGGCCGCAGCGCTGAGAAGCGGACGAAGTTGAAATATACCGCGTCATCGCGAATCCACTCCGGAGGCAATTCAACGATCCCAGTCGGTTCACCCGCATCCATGATCTCGTATGGATCGTCGTCCGCCATCAGAGAGCTGTCGTACAGCAGCCCCAGTTCGCGCACGATGTCGAGCGTGTTCACCGAAAAATCCCAACTCGCGGTGCGCATTCCCACGGGGTTGCGACCGGCCAAGCGCGCCAGCGTCTCGGCGGCGCGGAATGTCAGATCGCGTTCGGCGTCACGGGTCAGGGTAGTGTTCGCCTCATGGATCCACGAGTGGATGCCGATCTCATGCCCATCATCGGCAGTTGCGCGTACCTCCTCGGGATGAAGCAGCGCCGATACCGCGGGATAGAAGAAAGAGGCCGGAATCGCCTCCCGCTCGAGGAGACGACGGATACGAGGCATTGCCTGGCGGTTGCCGTACTGACCCTGGCTGATCCGCATCGGGCTCTCGTCAGCTTCGCGCAGCGGGATCGTCTCGTGGTCGGCGTCGAAGCTGATCGCCACCGCGCACCGGGCGCCATCGGGCCAGGCGCTGGGCTTCAAACTGCGGCCTGCACGCGCACGACCGACGATGCGGCGCCAGGTCGCCTCTGACCACTGCCAGGGCTGCTCGATCGGCTGCTGCGTCGCGTCGTTCATCGGACGTGCTCCTTCCGGGTTGCCGCCGTCGCTTCCAGCCATGTTGCGCCGGAGTGAACGATGAGGACAAGACATGTCGCCTCGCGACATGTCGGCGCACTTGCGCGGCTATCGCCGGAAGATACACGCGCCAAGAGCAGCCTCTACAAGTCATACTTGAGAACGGCCCGGCGCAATGGAAGCCAGGAGGCGTGAAGTGGGGGGCTTCTGTTGCCCGGTGCCCCCCGAACCGCGCTTATCGCTTATGCAGCGACAGCGAGCGCCTCATTGTCATTGGCACTTGTAGAATGGCCCGATAACGGCGGAACCATGCCGAGCGAAAGATACGCCTTTACCGCGCGTGTCGAGCCTGTGTCGCCCCCGCAATGGTGGAGGCGCCGGGCACTGCCCCCGGGTCCACTACGCTTATTCCACGCACCGTTTATCGCCGTAGCCGGCGGACCGGCAGTGGGAATATAGGCATCCATCGCGCTCGGTAAAAGTGGGACCTCGACGGGCGTGGAATGTGACGACGACGCATCATTGGCCTCGACTCCCGTGACCCGAGCCCTGCCGATAACACAGCGGTCGCGGCCCACTTGCGCTTGAGTTCCTTATTGGCTGAGCGCGGGCCCGTCTTCAAGCAATTCCGCTGAAACTGGGCCCAGCTAGCCTTCGCGCAATCCAGCACGACGCAAGCCCTCGGCATAAAGGGCCAGATCCTCGCGACGCGTCAACGGCGCGCGTTCAACCGCGCTCCTGATCGAGAACTCCGGTTCAAGCGCGACCAAGCAAGCCATTATCCTCGCCGCCTCGTCGTCACGGCCCAGATGGCCAAGCGCCGCCAAGTATGTCTTGTAACTCGTCGAAAAGTTTGGATTCAGCTCGATCGCTCGCCGTCCCAGCGTTACGGCAGTCTCGAAATCGCCACACAGAAAATGCGGAATTGCGAGGACCGAGCCAAAGAGGAACTCATGCGGCCCTTGTGGCGAAAGTCGCTGCGCCTGGGCGATCCGTGCGATAGCCTGCTTGTGTTGGCCCAGGTAGCTGTCGGCGGCGCCCGAGAGACACCACGCCAAGGATAGGCTCGGGTTCAGCGAGATTGCACGTTCGTGTAGGGCACGCGCCTCCTGGGGACGTTTGTACAGGAAGCCGCGGACGTGCCCGACCAGAGCCAGAGCCCGAGCGTCGCCAGGATCCAGTGCGACCGCGCGGTCCGCTAATTCGCCCGCACGTCGGGTCGCGGAAACCGGGTCGCCTGCCCAACCCTGGCCGACGAGAAGAACATGCCAATAGGCCCACCAGGCGTGCGCCGCGGCATTGTCGGGCTCGGTAGCCAATGCCGCAGCGAGCATCTCCCCGGCCGACTGGAAACCCGATGGCTCAAGCCGATAGATCGCCGGTATGGCCCGCAGGACGAGGTCACGTGAGGTCGGCTCGCGTGGCCCGTGCGAGAGGAGGCGTTCTCCCTCACGGAGCAGCAGTTCGGGATCGATCTGGGCTGCCGTCTCAGCAGCGATCTCGCCCTGCAACGTCAAGACGTCGTCCAACTCACGATCGAACCGGCGAACCCAGGTCACCGTACTGCCAGTGCGAAGATCGAGCAGGCGGACGATGATGCGGATCCGGTTGCCGGAGCGCTGTAGCGTGCTGTCGAGCAAATAATCCAGGTCGAGGCGCTGCCAGGGAGGACGGGCGGGCTTCGCCGGACCGGCATTTCCTGCCGAGAGCGTGCCATCAACGCACGTGATCCAGCGGAATGGCGACAGGGCAGCAGTGATCTCCTCGGCAAGCCCCAACGACAGGGTTTCCACTTGGTCGCCCCCCAAGGCGCGGGGAGGCAGAACGGCGAGCCGAACGCCTCTGGTTGCTTCGCGTAGCCGCAAGTTTCTCGCCGGTGGGAACGATACGGGTAGGACGCTTTCAGCGATTTCTTCCGTCGCGACGGAAGGAGCCATGCCTGCATTTGCGAGGGTGGTGGTGCAGCGATCGAAGACCAGCTTCGCCGCGCTGCGATCGCCCTGGTCCATCTGGGCGCGGATCAGTGCCTGCCATGCTCCCTCGTGCAGTGGATCAATGAGCAGCAATCTCTCAGCCGCAACGACCGTGGCGCTGGGCTCGTACAGCTCGGCCAACACACGCTCCGCCACCGAACGGGCGTACCTGGTCAGGCGCTGGTGCTCGTCGCCCAGCCAATGATCGAACTCGGGATCAATGCCGACGAGATCTTCAAGAAGCGTCCGCTGAAACAACTCCAGGCCGCTGGGTTGGGCGGCGGTTGAAGCCGCCAGTACGCGGACGTCCACCCAGAGCCGGTCATCCAGCAGCGTGAGGTAGTTGCGGTCCGCCTTTAGGAGGCTGCCAGCACGAGGCCCGAGCGCGAGCCGAAGCTCATGCGCAGATTGCCGGAGCGAACCGTGAGCCTGCTCCCTCTCGCGCCGGCCCCAGAGCAACGTGATCAAACGCGTCCGCAACACCGGTCTTGGCGCCACGCTGGCCAGTACCGCCAGTACGGCCCGGGCCTTGCGGGACCGGGGCAGTACGCTCTCCCCCGAAGCGAGCGTTGCTCCCATTGCCCCGAACAAGGTCAGACGCAGCAGGGGCTCCGGGGAAGCCTCGCGGTCGTTTTGTGCCGGCGGAATGTTGTTCGAGGCAGTAATGTCGCTCCTCGCGCCTTTCGTGAGATTGGGGTACGACCACAACCAACAGGAGAGCATTTTGGGCTTTATGCTATCATAGATAAAGGATCGAGACAAGAACTGGGAACCCGGTGGTTCTCGAAGTTCCCTGATATCGGCTACGCTGACGGGGGCGCCCATGCGGTTCATGATCGATCGGCGCAGCAGGATGATTTTTGGCAAGGAGAGTCCCACTACGATGGCGATGCAGCAGGAAATTGCGGTTGCTCCCTCGCGCGTGGCGATGCCCGGCTGGGTGCGGATGCTCGGCGGCCTGTTGCTGTGCATTGCCATTGCGACAGCCGCGAACGCGGCGGCGGCTTACATGCCAGTCGTCGGTGCTCCGATATTCGCCATCGCCTTTGGGGTCCTGATCACCAACTCGCTCCGCGGACCGCTCCAGATCGGCACGCTGCGGATCGGCGATGTCAGCAAGGTGTGTCTGAAGGGTGGCATCATCCTGCTGGGTGCCAGTCTCGATCTGGGGATCATCGTGCGGACAGGAGCAGGCTCGCTCCCGGTGCTTGCGGTGACGATAGCGGCTGGCCTCGGTTGTGCGCTGCTCATCGGGCGCACCATGCGGGTCGACTGGCGGATGCGATGCCTGATTGGGATTGGCACGACCATCTGCGGTGCATCGGCTATCGCGGCACTGGCGCCAGTGATCCGCGCGAAGGCGGAGGAGATCGCGTACGCAATCTCGGTCATTTTCTTTTTCAACATGCTTGCTGTCTTTGTGTTTCCCGCCGTCGGTCATCTGCTGTCGCTGAGCGACCCAGGTTTCGGTCTGTGGGCAGGAACAGCGGTGAATGACACGTCGGCTGTCGTGGCCGCGGGCTTCGCCTACAGCCACGATGCCGGCACGATCGCGACCATCGTCAAACTCACCCGCACGACATTGATCATTCCGCTGGTGATCGGCTTTGGACTGCTGGTGCCCTGGTTCGAGGAGCGGCGCGCTGGCGAGGACGAATCGTTGGCCCGGCGTGTCTATCAGGCGGTACCGGCCTTCATCATGCTGTTCATCCTTGCATCGCTGCTCAACACGCTTGGCCTGGTCGGCCGGTTCGGTCCCATGGTGCAACTGGCGGGCCGTTGGGTGCTGGTGGTCGCTCTCGCGGCGGTGGGCCTGCAGGGCCACTGGCGCGCCTTCGCCGGGGCGGGCGCGCGGCCATTGCTGCTGGGCCTGACAACCTGGGTGTCGGTTGCGGTGACCAGCCTTGCCATCCAGACCTGGACGAATTCGCTCTAAGCTTCGTTGTGGCCAAGGCTCGTACGAGAACTCGAACGTTGCCTGAACAGATGATGCGCAAGTCTGCCGTCTGGGGTGGGCGGCAATCTCACGTCCACGTGGGGCACGATGTGATTTTTTTCCTTGACGCGATCGAAGCGGCCATATACCTGTCCGGCGTCAACGGGCTTACTGCGTCCGTTTGTCCCCTGAAATCGCGAAGGTTCTTTGATGCGGCGGTCGCGCCCAGTGTGCGACTTCCTGCGTCCGATGGCCGCGCGGGTTGGGGGGCGGTGGGCCGGACCCCTGTCGACGCCGCCACATCAGGAAAGGATCCCCAGCCATGAATCCGTCCCTCCGGATCGCCCTGCCCGTCCGGCTACCAGCGACCACCGACACCGGCCGTATTCGTTTTGGTGCCGGAATCCGATTGCCGACCTCGCGCTGACTCTCGGAAGGGCCTGGACAACAGTCGCCCGTCCAGGCCCGCCGGGGAGCATCGCGCTTACGCTCGCATCCGATTGCCATGCCGCAAGCGCCGGCTTCACGCCAACGAGCCAACCGGGAGCGCTCCGCCCATGCACCGCTCGAGCACGCCGATTGTCCGGTTCCACCGTCTGATCGAGCAAGCCCGCCTGCCCCAACGCGCGGACCGCTCGGCAGCCGGGACATTGCCAACACGTGCCTACCGCTACTGCCAAGCCGTCACCACTGCCGCAAGCTATGGCTGGTGGGTCTTCCCGCCAACCGATCTGCAATTCCTGTGGGACGGCCACGACATCTTCTGGCAGTGCACCGGCTGGCAGGATTGGCTGCCGCTGATGCCCGCAGCGCAGTTCCCGGATTTTTCCGCCTGCTTCGATGCGGCAGCCCCAGGATCGCTCGCGGGATGCTCACCGCCATTCCTGACCGCGATTCCAGAGCCCGGAACGCTGCAGATATGGACCGGGCTGATCGCCCGCACTGCACCGGACTGGAGCCTGCTGATACGCGCCCCGGCGAACCTGCCGGCTCCTGGCGGCTACGCGCTCTACGAGGGCATCGTCGAGACGGATCACTGGTTCGGCCCGTTGTTTACCAATCTCCGATTCACGCGCACTGACTTGCCGGTGCGGTTGCGGGCAGATTTTCCGCTGGCCCAGGTCCAGCCGTTGCCACGCATTGCCTATGCCGACGCGACGCTCGGCGCCTTCGACACGACAGCCGATATGGCGGGATTCTCAGCGACCGATTGGGCCGACTACGAGGCGACAATCGCAGTCCCCAATGACGATCAGGATCGTAAACTTGGCGGATATGCGGTTGCCGCGCGCAAGCGTGCGCGGGACGGTTGTCCGTTTATGTCCGCGGGCAATTGAGGAACGCGGGTCATACTGACATCAGCCTCATACAATCGCCCCTGCGGCCGGCACGGAACAGAAAATCGACCACAGCGCCAACGCCGAGCAACTGGGGCCACTTGTCTACCGAAGTAAGCTGCCAGATCTCCTCGACCGCATCGACGGCGCCCAGCAGGGCAGGATCGTCGCCAGTGAGCAGTAGGACCGGCATATCGCGATCATAGTCGGCAACCGTCATCATCACGTGGCAGCCGTCCTGCCCGGCTGCGTCCGCTTCGGCAACCACTGCCATAGGGCAACGCTGGCGCAATGCTGATCCGAGGTTTTCGTGGCTCGTCATTCGCTCGACCGCAACATTCAGACAGTCGCAGACGCTGCGAAATGCGCTCGAAATCGTGTACTCGTCTTCGATCACCAGCACCAGGGCCTCACGGGTCGCCTGCCCCGTACCGCCACCGTTGTCCTGCGCCGCAACACGGCCACCAAGCGTCTTGTCCATGTAGGTCATTGCGCCCCCGCAAATGAGCAAATCGGCATCCCGACGAACACGATCAGTGTGCCCCGCCCAGTCATTACGTTGAAGCGGCGCAACGGTTAGTACTCCGTCAAAGTGCGCCAGTACACCGTCAATGCCCGGCGGTTCTCATCCGCGATGCAGTGTCACCATCCAACGACATCGACCAGATTGTAGTGTGCCATTGATGGCATCCGTTCCCTCAGCCACCCCCACGAAGCTGATCGAAAGGTCCTGGTGATCGGCGCCCTGACGGACCAGCCTTCCATTGAGGCGGCCGTTATCGCCAAGGTCACCACGGACCGTCGCGGTGCTCTCGAACGGGTCGAAGGCGAACCCCCCCTTCCCTATCGACATCAGACCCTGTGTCGCGCCGCCGCAGTCACGTTCTGTCGGGACAACCGTACCGACCCAACGACCCTGTAAGCCGTGCCAAGCGAGCACCCGACCGGACTGCAGCCGCTCCCCCAGATCCTGGCTGCATCCGCCAATGAGCGCAGCCAGCAGCGGCGCCCGCACAGACATCCCAATTGGGCGTCCCGAGCGGTCTAGGAAATTTTTCAGATTTCTCTTGCCCACATGCCCCACTTTCAGGTATTCCTTTCGGCATGATGGCGGCACGCGCAAGCGAGACGCCGTTCCGATAGAATTCGCCGGTTCCGATCGTCGCTTCGATGATGGGAATCTTTCTCAGGCAGGCGTGTGGCCGCGCCACGCCTCTGCCGTTCAGCGCGGCCGCGTCACCGGGAACTCCATCATCCAAAGATGCCGGGTTCCCCGCACGACACGCAGAATCAGGATCGGCCAAACGGTGCAGACCTCCTGACCTGGGCAACCTGGGTCATGGCAAGGAGCGGGCAAAGTCCAGCACCGCATCACCGTCTGTTGCTCGAGCAACTCGATCAGGTCTGTCGAGGCGAGACCGATCGCTTGATGGTGCTAATGCCGCCGGGCTCAGCGAAGTCAACCTACGCGTCACTGCTGTACCCGGCCTGGTGGTTCACCCAGCACCCGGACAGCTCGGTGATCACGACCTCGCACACGCGGAGCCTCGCCGAACACTTCGGTCGTCAGGTGCGCGAAATCGTGAGAGAATATGCATGCCAGCTTGGGTACGGACTCCACTCCGCTCGACAGGCCGCGGGTCACTGGCTGACCACCGGCAAAGGTGAATACTTCGCGGCCGGTATCCGTGGTCCTTTGATTGGCCGTCGCGCCGATCTGGTTATCATTGACGATCCGATCAAGTCCCAGGCCGAGGCCGACAGCCCCGTCCTGCGGGAACGAGCGTGGAACTGGTACCGCTTCGATCTGACCACGCGGCTCAAGCCACGCGGTCGGATCGTATTGATCATGACGCGCTGGCACGAAGACGATCTGGCGGGTCGCCTGCTCGCGCAGAATTCGGGCGAATGGTCTGTTCTGCGCCTCCCCGCGCTGGCGGAAGAGGATGATCCGCTGCAGCGCGATCTTGGCGCCGCGTTGTGGCCGGACTGGGAGGACGAGGGTGCGCTGCTGCGGAAGCGCGACACGATCGGTGAACGGGCCTGGTCGGCCCTGTTTCAACAATCGCCACGGCCAATCGTCGGCAGCTTGTTCAAGATCGATTGCATCGATGTTCTCGATGCGTCGCCGACGCGCTTGGAAGGCGTCGTCGTTCGCGGCTGGGATCTTGCCGCGACCATGGCAACCGGTGGCAACGATCCCGATTGGACCGTAGGTGTGAAGCTGACGCGCGACAGTCAGGGTCGGTTCGTTGTGTTGGACGTGGTCCGCATCCGCGGCACGCCACATGAGGTCGAAGTTGCAATCGAGGAAGCGGCACGCATTGATGGTCCACCCGTTACTATTGGTCTGCCGGAAGACCCTGGGCAGGCCGGCAAGCACCAGGCCTCCTATCTCACCAGCTGCCTTGCCGGCTATCGCGTAGAGTCTTCGCGTGAAACCGGTGCCAAGACCACCCGTGCGGCGCCGGTTGCATCCCAGGTTGAGGCGCGAAACGTCGCCATCGTCCGCGCTGGCTGGAACCACGTCTTTCTTGAGGAGCTGCGTGACTTTCCTTTCGGCCGCAAGGACGACCAGGTCGATGCGCTGTCACGCGCCTTCACCATGCTGACCACACACGGGGCGCCGGCACGCCGTCTCTCCATGCCGTTCCTGGCGCGTTAGCCGACACGACATCCACTTCAGCGAGCCCATGTTCGAGACGATCTGCAACCTGATCCCGCGCGACCTGCATTATCCGGCACGCGCGCGCACGCTAGATATTCTCAAGCGTGTCATGGATGGCAGGCTGTACGACGCGCTGCCTTACCAGTTTCACGAGGAGCGTGGCGCGGGTGGTGAATATATACCACTGCGCAACCGTCGACCCAGCGTGCGCTACGCGCTGTGCCGCATCGTGGTCGAGGACAGCGTTTCACTGTTGTTCAGCGAGGGTCACTTCCCGACGATCGATTGCGGCGATCGCACGATCCGCGCCGCGCTCGCCGACATTGCGAAGGAAGCCCGTCTCAATTTGACCATGACCGAGGCTGCGATACGCGGCGCCATCGGATCTGTCGCTATCGTCATGCGCGTGCTTCGCGGGCGTATTTTCTTCGACGTTCTCGACACGACGTATTTGACGCCGGAATGGGACCCCCAGGAGCCCGACACGCTGCTCAGGGTGACCGAGAAATACAAGGTGCCAGGCACCCTGCTTGCTTCCAGCGGATACGAGATCCCCGACAACGCAATCGACTATTGGTTCACGCGCAGTTGGGACGCGGAAAGCGAGACCTGGTTCACTCCGGTCCCGGTCAACAGTTCATTCAAGCCCGAAATCGACGAAGCGCACAGTGTCGTGCACAACCTCGGTTTCGTGCCGGTCGTCTGGATTCGCAACCTACCTGGCCTTTCGTCTACCGGCGACCCTGCCGATGGCGCCTGCACCTTCCGCGCCGCAATCGAGACACAGATCGAGATCGACTACCAACTCAGCCAGGCTGGTCGCGGCCTGAAGTACAGCAGCGATCCAACATTGCTGATCAAGGAACCAGCCACGACCGACAGCGAGATCATCAAGGGAGCCGGCAACGCCCTCGTGGTCAGCGAGAAGGGCGACGCGAAGCTCCTGGAGATAGGCGGCACGGCGTCGGCTGCAGTCATCGAATATGTGCGGGCGCTTCGCGAGCTGGCTCTGGAAAGCGTGCACGGCAACCGGGCGAATGCCGACCGGCTAACCGCAGCTCAGTCGGGCCGCGCCCTAGAACTGATGAACCAAGGCCTCGTGTGGCTCGCCGACAATCTTCGCATCAGCTACGGCGAAGGAGCTCTGCTGCTGCTCGCACGCATGGTGCTACGGGCTTCGCAGGTCTATCGGCTGCGAGTCATGGGACGCGAGATCCAGGCAATGGATCCTGTAGCTAGGCTCTCGCTAAGCTGGCCACGCTGGTATCCGACCACCGCCGATGATCGGCAGAAGGATGCGCAGACGCTAAGCAGTCTGGCGAATGCGGGCCATATCAGCCGCGAGAGCGCGGTGAAGGCGATCGCCGACACGTTCGACATTGAGGACGTGCCGGCGGAACTGGCGCGCATCGTCTCAGACCGGAACACCAACGGAAGCAACTGAATGTCACAAGACGACACGCCTCCCGCACCGGATGATGATCCGGTCGCGGAACTTCGCATGCGAGCGGAATCGCTCGAGCGTCGATTGGCAGAGACCGAGCGTGAAGCGCGTGCGCGCGTCGTGCGTGCCGAATTGAAGGTTGAGGCGGTACGCGCGGGGATCGTCGATCTGGACGGACTGAAGCTACTCGACCTCAAAGACGTGGAACTGACCTCGGATGGCGAGCTGGCAAATGCTGGTGAGCTCATGGTGCAACTGAAACGGGCAAAGCCCTGGCTGTTTGGTGGCACATCGTCTTCCAGCCGGACCCACCCGCCCCCCGCGCAACCTCTCCGCCAAAAACTTGCAAATGAAATGACCGATGACGAATACCGGGCCGCTCGCGCGGCGATCCTGAAACACCAGTCATAGAGGGGATTCCCGAATGGGCATTCAGAACTTTCCGGCAGTCCTGCAGCCGATCATTCAGCAGGGCTTCCTGGAGCGCGAATTCCAGCAGGCCATGAGGTCGCGGCTGGGATACCGGGCCTGCGCCGATCGGGTGCAAATCTCGGTGGGTATCGGTGAGACCCTGACCAGAACGCGGGCCGGCCTGAAGCCAAGTATCACGACCCCGCTGACGGCGAGCTCGAACACCAACCTCGATAACGGCATGACGCCGAGCGGTTGGGGCGTCGAGCAGTACACCATCACCATCAACCACTATGCAGCCACGACCGACCTGAATATGGTTACCAGTCGTGTCGGGATCGCATCACAATTTCTGCAAAATGCCTTCGTAAACGGTGAGCAGGCGGCTCGCAGCCTGGATGAACTAGCCCGCAATGCGCTGTTCAGCAGTTACTTTGGCGGCAACACGCGGGTTCGCACCACGTTGGGCAGCCCTGGTGCCGCCGTCGCAGTCGATGATGTCCGCGGCTTCCAGAACGCCTTCGTCAATGGCGCACAGCAGCAGGTTGGCGTGTCGAATCCCCTCACGGTCGCCGTTGGCACAAATGCCTACACGCTGGTTGGCGTCACCGCCGACGTCACCAATGTATCGACTGCGCCGAATGGCGTGTCTGGTGTTCTGGCCTTCTCCGGCAACGTATCGGTATCCGATGGCACAGCCGGCAATGCGGTGATCGCGGCCAACGCGGCGGTGGTCGTCCGGCCGTCGCAGCGCGCTACGACGGCCGCGTTGACCGCGACCGACATGCTGACGATGGCCGGTTTGCTCGATGCGGTGGCCAAGCTGCGCATGAACGCGGTACCGGAAATCGACGGTGTCTACAACTGTTATCTCGATCCAGTGTCCGCCCGGCAATTATTCGCTGATCCGGACTTCAAGCAGTTGTTCCAGGGCGCCACTTCGGCAAACCAGGTGTTCCGCCAAGGTATGACGAACGACTTCCTTGGCCTGCGGTTCATCCCGACCACCGAGGCCTTCGTGCAGCCACATCCGACACTTGCGGGCCTGATGGTGCGGCGGCCCATCATCTGCGGCCAAGGCGCACTCATCGAGGGCGACTTCGCCGGCATGGCAGCCGAGGACGTGGCACCAAAGGATTCGATTGTCGCCGTTGTCGATGACGTGGCGATGGTGACACGCGAACCAATCGATCGTCTGCAGCAGATCATTGCTCAATCTTGGTATTGGATTGGCGGTTTCTGCGCGCCGTCTGACACCACAACCAACCCGACCACGGTTCCGACCGCCACCAATGCCGCGTTCAAGCGCGCCGTGATGGTCGAGCACATCGGCTGACCCCCGGACACGGAAAAGCAAATGGCCATCGGCTCCATCACACCGTTTCGCCCAACCGGAACGGCATCACTAAGCGCGGGCACGTCTTCCGCCACGGTGGCCCTCGCGGGAGGAGGCGATTCGATCGTCGTGACCAATACCACCGCTTCGCTCGCCTATGTGCGCTTTGGTGCCGATCCGTCGGTTTCAGCCTCCGTCGCCGATATGCCGGTGATGGCGAACTCGCGGGCGATGCTATCGGCGAACAACCTGGTAACCCATGGAGCCGCAGTGCTTGCTTCTGGCAGCGGCACAGTGTTGTTCACCCGCGGCGACGGATCCTACGTGTGATGGCATTCACGGACGCCGAAAAGACGGACATTCGTCGATTCTGTGGCTACCCCGCGTACGGGGCGGCGAACTCGGGATTCCAGAATTGGCGATTCACCCAGGCCTCTGGCTTGCTGGAATTCCGGATGAATAACATGTCTGATGCAGAAGAGGCCATCGTGCGGCGCTACCTTGGCACGCTGACCGTGCTGGAGCTCGCCGTGCCACGGGCGGGCGACAATCTTGATACCGACCAGGCGTCCATATGGACACGCAATAGGGATGAGCTCCGCGACCGCACCAGGTTGTTCGATGACTGGCGGCGGCGACTCTGCGGCTTCTTTGGTGTTCCGCCAGGACCTGCACTGACGGACAGCGGCATTGCCCTGGTCGTGTGAAATGGATCCTGACGCATTGCCGGATAGGATCTACCGCGGTCTGAACGCCACGGCACGAGCGGTCGGGACGACCACTGATGCCTATCGGCCGTCGGGATCCTCCGATCCACTGGCTGCGGAGAACCGGTTCCTGCGCCTCCGCGCCGCCTTCACGGCACGCGATGGCAGGTTCGCTCACCCTAACGCATACGGCGACGCGCTGTGGTACGGTGTGTTCGATGCAGCCTACACGCGCCCCGGCGATTATCTTGTGCAGGCTGGCACCACCTGGTTCATCGCCGCTCAACAACGGCTTGCACCGGTGCTGTGCGTGCAGGCCAACCGCATAGTGTCCTTCTGGCGCCCAGCCGCGCCGCCGAATACCGGCGTGAACACCTACGGCGGAGTCATCACCGAGACCAACGAAGCACTGCTCTCGAACTGGCCGGCCAGCATACTCGGCGCAGCCGGGCGAGGACATCCGAATCCGGATCTCCCAAGTGACAGTTCCATCCCCTATTGGACCGTTCTACTGCCCGCGATACCGGGTGTGATCCTGCGTCCGTCGGACCTCTTGACCGACGACCTCGGGCGGAATGCGGTCGTCGCCGCGGCCGAATTGACAGATCTTGGCTGGCGCATCACAGCGAAACAGGCAACAACCTGATGGCCGACCAATCAGACGTGGAATCCGCTCTGGTCGAGGCGGTCTCAATTGCGCTCTATCCGAATGGAACCAGCCAAATCAGCGTTCCCGGTCCCGATTGCCGGATCTATCGGGGATGGCCCAACTCAGCTGCATTGGACGCCGACCTTCGAGCCGCAAAGATCAACGTGACAGTTTTCCCTGGCGGCGGCGCGAGTCGGACAACCACCCGATACGCCGAGCATTGGATGGGTGCTGCCGCACATCCGAACCTGACCGCCAAGGTCAATGGTAGCTCGGTGACCTTTGGCGGAAGTGCTGACATCGGCCAGATCGCCGGCGTGCTCATCGACGGCACGAGCTATGCGTATCGCACGCAAGCGGGTGACACGCCACAATCGGTAGCTGCCAACATTGCAACCATGGCCCGCGGCAAATCGATCGTTCGCCTCACGTACAGCACCTTGTCGATCCCAGGAGCCGGCGACCTCGTAGCACGGGTAGTCGCTGATGCTCCTGTACAACAAGAGGTTCGTCGGCAGGAACAGGGGTTTCGAATCACCTGCTGGTGTTCTACTCCCGCGACACGAGACACGGCGGCCACCGCAATCGATCAGGCCTTAAGCAGCCAGCACTTCCTGACATTGGCGGATGGGACAACGGGCAGGCTCACCTATGTCGGCACGACCGTTTTCGATCAATCGCAGAACGCCAGGCTGTATCGGCGTGATCTTAACTACAACGTGGAATACGCCACGGTTGTTTCAAACACACTGCCTGCGATGCTGTTCGGCAATCTGGTCCTGAACTCGGTATCAATCACTGCCTGAACACTGGAGATCCCATGGATATGCATCTCGTCGTGGTTAGGTCATTTGGCGACTTCGCCCGTGGTGACATCGTCACCGATGCCGTTCGCATCACGGAAATACTGAACAGCGAACATGCATACTCGGTCGTGCGCGTGGTCTCGCCAACGGCCAAGGGAGCCTGAACCAAATGCCTATTGTCCAACAGGGCAGCATCAACACCACGGCACTCGTGGTGCCGGACCTCTATGTCCAGATTGTCCCACCGCAGAACCTTGTGTTGAACGGGGTGCCGACGAACGTGGTGGGCGTCGTCGGCACGGCCTCGTGGGGGCCGGTCGGGCATCCGGTAATTGTCGCCACCATGGCGGACTATGCCCAGAGTTTCGGCCCGGTCATGGCACGCAAGTATGATATGGGGACGCAGGTCGCCGCGGCGGTTCAACAGGGGGCTCAGAACTTCCGCTGTATCAGGGTCACCGACAGTACGGATTCCGCCGCGCAGGCCGTGTTACCTGGAACGACCGTCACCTTCACCGCACTTCACACTGGCTCGCTTGGGAACCGGGTCGTGCTGACGCTCTCACAGGGATCCAAGGCCACCACCTGGCGATTGACCATTTCGCTCCCCGGACTACAGCCGGAGGTTTACGACAATATTGCCGGGACTGGCGCCCTATTCTGGTCAGCTTTGACCGCGGCAGTGAATCTCGGACAGGGCCCTCAACGCGGGCCTTCCCAATTCATCGTCGCCAACGCCGGCGGCGCCACTATCGCGCCGAACGCCTTTTCCATTGCACTCGGCTCTACCTCGGCCGGCTCCGACGGCGCTGCCAGTGCTACGGTAACAAGCCTCGTCGGTGCCGATGTTCCACCGCGGTCTGGCATGTACGCGCTGCGTGGCCAAGGCTGCGGCATTGCAATGTTGTCGGACGCCGATGATCCCTACTATTGGACAACCCAGGCTGAGTTCGGACTCGAGGAAGGCATCTACATGATCCTCACGGGTCCGGCCGGTGACAGCATCCAGAACGCGGTTATCGTCAAGCAGCAGGCGGGGCTGGACTGCTACGCGGCGAAACTGATGTTCGGCGATTGGCTATGGTGGTCCGATCAGGTCAATGGCACCATCCGTCTGGTATCACCGCAGGGGTTTACTGCCGGACGCCTGGCGAACCTCTCACCTGAGCAGTCCAGCTTGAACAAGCAGCTTTACAGTGTGATTGGCAGCCAGAAATCTGGCACACCGGGTTCGGGTCAGAGTGCTTCCTATTCGTCCGCGGATCTCGCGGTGCTGTTGAGCGCGGGCATCGACGTGATCAGCAATCCGCAACCTGGCGGCAATTTCTGGGGCGTTCGTGGTGGCCACAACTCGTCATCCAATGCCGCCGTCAGCGGAGATAATTACACGCGCCTGACTAATTACATCGCCGCGACTCTGTCAGCTGGTATGGGTGAATATGTCGGTCAGGTGATTACCGCGGACCTGTTCCGCAGGATACGCGCGACGCAGCTGGCGTTTCTGCAGAACATGCTCGGGCAGGGTTTGCTTGGCAGCACCGACGGCAGCCTACCGTTCAGCGTGATCTGTGACACCTCCAACAATCCCGCCAGCCGGACCGATCTTGGCTATGTACAATCGGATGCGCAGGTGCAATACCAGGCGATCAACGAGAAGTTCATCGTCAACATGGAAGGCGGCCAGACCGTGCAGGTGTCCCGTCAGACTCTGCCCGGCGGCCAGGCGGCGTAAGGAGCTAACCAGATGTCTCTGACTATGTTCTCTGTCGGCCGCGACACGCAGTTGGTCCTGATCGGCCCAACAGGACGTATCGACCTGACACACGTCACGTCGTTCGACAGCCGCCAGATAACCCAATCGGTACGGGTGGACCGGCTGGATGGCACGCACATGGGCACCGAGTTGCCGAAAGGTTGGGAAGGCAGCTTCGAGCTTGAGCGCGGCAGCTCGACCATCGATGACTTCATTGCCGCGGCTGAGCAGCAGTATTTCAATGGCAGCAACCCGGCGCCCAGCACCATGTATCAGTATGTAACCGAGACGAACGGGTCCACATCGACCTACCAATATGACAACGTGACATTCAAATTTAGCAATGCCGGGATCTGGAAGGGCGACAGCAGTGTCAGGCAAAAGCTGGAGTTCTTCGCTGTCCGTAGGCGCCGCATCTAATGACCCCATCTGCATCCATGGTGGCAGCAGCCACCGCGACCGAGAACGTCATCGACGGCAACGGGCGGCGCCTCACCATCAGGCGTCTTACTGCTCTCGATCGACTTCGGCTGTTCAAGGCGGCCGGCGCACTATTGGCACAAAATCAGCCGTGGCTGGGAATGGCACTGATCGCTTGTTCGGTGGCCGCCATCGACGATGTCCCGGTGCCTTCGCCATCCAATGAACTCCAGATAGAAGCCATGATTGGCCGCCTAGGCGATGCCGGGGTTGCGGCGGTCGCGCAGGTGCTCGAGCAAACTCCGGAAACGAGTACAGCCGAGATGGTAGAAACGGCGGGAAACTGAGCCGGCACCCCGACCTGATCGACTGCCTCTATCTGGTCCGGAACGGGGTGCCCTTCGACGTCGCCTTCAGCCTGCCGGCCGATGAGAGGATGGCATTTGTTGTCGCTCTCGGCTCATTGGATGGCAGAACATTCGATTGGCGCACATTGCGCTGGATGGTCGAGAGTGACCGATAACGACCCACCGGCTATCGGCGCCAGACTTGCCTATGGCTATGGCGTGTGCAGTGCAATCACCATGGTCGAACGGGAGCTAACGGTATTGGGCCGCACCGTCACTGCCAGCGGAGCAATGCTGGAGACAATGACGCATCTCGGCGAGCGGCTGAGCCCATTCGACATCAACGCCGCACCGATCAGTGCCCCCACCGACGCTGGCCACCCACACGATGGGCGCGGGGAGCAGTGGGGCTTCACGCCCGAACGACCTCAAACTTCAGCGACAGATTGGCCGAGTGCTCACGAAGGTCCCAAACCGCAAGTGCGGTCGGATCAAGCCCAGCCTCCACGCACATGGACGATACCGCGACCCGATGGAAGCCTGATTAGACCTCGGCATGTGGCGGGTCAAAACGCCACCACGACACCACGCAAGGCACCGCAGTTGACGACATCCACAGCATCTCTTGTTCCCAGCGCAGTGGCTGTGCCCGCAACGCCAGCGTCAGTCAATCCACTAACGAGCGTCGCGCCGCCCAACCTTGCGTCGTCGCCATCGTTTGTAACCAGTAACGATGCGTCGACCCAATCATTGGCGCTACAAGTCAGTGCAGAACCGGTTGCGGCAGCACCAGAGACTACCAGCGATGAAATCGAAGCCCCTCAGGAGAGCATGCGGTTGCGCCAGATTGTCATTGGCGCTTTGGCCCCCGGCCGTACGTCACAATCGACACAGCGGATGTTCGCAACGCAAACCGTCGTGCGCGCGGCCGGGGTCCTTCCGAACACGACGGAGCCGCTCGACGCCACGCCCCATATGGCCGCACAGCCAGAGGTACCACTGTCGCGCACGGCTCCCGCGGAGTTACCAGGCGAGTCGGAGCCGAGGCAAGGCACGATCATCCTGGATGGCACTCAACTCGGCCAATGGGTAATCGATCACCTCGAAAGATACGCCTCGCGCCCAGGCGCTATGATAACGGGCATCGATCCGCGCATGAGTGCAGCTTATCCCGGCGCATCCAGTGGCTCCTGAACACATGGAAGAGATCCGTATACCCTTCGTCCTCTGGTTCAGCGGCGAAGCACCGCCCTCCCTTGCCGCGATGACAGCACCCATTGCCATCGCAGTGGCGTTCCACAGCGACGGCGAGACAACCTTACAAGGCGGTGCAAGCATAGGCCAGCGCGCGGTTGCGCAATTAAGCGATCACGCCGATGACTGATGTGGCGCTGCTGCTTGGTCCAATCGTCTTCCAGGACTTCGAGGTTCCATCAGGAATAAATTTCGGCGGCAGGCAACGCCTCGCCTTGCATCGCCTGCCAAGCGGGTCCCGGGTGATCGACGCACTGGGGCGCGACGATGCGCAGATCAGCTTCTCAGGAATCTTTGCCGGCTCGGACGCAATACTTCGTGCTCGCAGCTTGGATGAATTGCGCGTTGCCGGCATCCCATTGCCGCTGACGTGGGACGTCCTGTTCTACACAGTGCTAATCAGCGACTTTTGCGCTGACTATCGCAGCAGCTGGTGGATTCCCTATCGCATCGTCTGCACCGTGATCCGGGACGAGGCATCCGCACTCTTGCTGGCGGCTGCTTCGCTCGCGACCGCTGCGTTGGCAGATGTCGGCATCGCCGCTAGTGACGCTTCGGATGCCGGCGTGGACCTGTCGCCGCTACAGACGGCGCTTACGGCGCCAGGCGCCACTACCCGAGGCACTGCAGCCTTTACAGGGGCCCAAGCCTGTCTCGTCGACGCCCGGTCTTCAATAGGAGCTGCTGTCGAAGCGTCTGAGGCCACCCTCACCGGAGCAGATGTCGCCGACGTCGGATCCGCACAAGGGGGAGTGGCGGGGCTGATGGCCGCAGCCGATGCGGCTGGTCAACTCAGTTCACTCGCCTCTGCCGGCGCCTACCTCGGTAGGACGTCATCCAATTTGGCGAATGCAAGCACCTGACCATGAAGAGTATCCCCGTGGCCGGCGACAACCTATTCAGAGTCGCTGCCATTCAACTTGGCGATGCGACTCAGTGGATACGTATTGCTGAGCTCAACGGCCTCTCGGATCCGATGCTTGCCGGCGTCAATACATTGCTTATCCCGGACGTCGATCCCAGTGCCGGAGGTGGTATTGCCGCTCAATGAGTTGCGAAGCGCTTGGCGTACTCCGCGCCTGCAAATTGTCGCCAACGGCCAGATAGTCGTGGGCGCGATGGAGGCTGAAGTCGTCTCCAATAATTACTACGCGGCCGATCGGTTCCGTGCCTCCGTTGCGCTGGGCGTCGATGAGTGGGCCGCAGCATCCTTTTGGGCCAGTGAGCCAGATATCCTGCTGGAGGTTCAGTTCAGTCTTGATGGCGGCGCATCGTTTGTCAGCTTGGTGCAGGGTGCCGTCGACAGCGTGAGCATCGAACCCGCGCTTGGGCTGGTTCATCTAGATGGCCGCGACCTTACGGCCGCGCTGATCGAGACCCGCACACGGGAGACATTCGCAAATCGCACGTCAAGCGAGATCGCTTCTATTCTGGCGGAGCGCCATCGTCTGACGCCACAGGTGTCGCCGACAACGACGCCGGTGGGCCGCTACTACCAGAGTGAGCACGATCGAATCACACTCGACCAGTTCAGCCACGCGACCACCGAATGGGACCTCCTCGTCTTCCTGGCTCGGCAAGAAGGGTTTGATGTCTTCGTCCGGGGGCAAACGCTCTGCTTTCAACCCGCAACACAGACGGGCGATCTCGCAATGTCTCTGCGACCGGAGGACGTGATCGACCTCAAGCTGGAGCGTTCGCTTACACTGGCACGCGATATCGAAGTGGTTGTCAAAAGTTGGAACTCCAGGCAAAATAGCGTGTTCATTCAGCGGGCGCGTGCCGCCGGATGCGGCGGTACCAAGCGCTCCAATGGGCCGCCTCAACGCTATGTCTTCGTGCAACCGAACCTGACGCCAGATGGTGCATTGAAATTCGCCCAGCGGAAGCTGGCAGAGCTGACACGCCATGAACGCACGATCAGGATCAGCATGCCAGGTGAGCTTTCGCTCAGTCCGCGGAGCATCGTCGTGCTGGAAGGCACCGGTACGGAATTCGACCAGACCTACTACGTCGATGTCATCGAACGCCGGCTGAACCAAGACGGCGGATTGACGCAACGTGTTCTCGGAAAGAACACCTCACCACGCACCGAGACAACATTCGGCGGCGACAACGCAGGCATCCCCGGCAACCCCGCGTAGCACATGGAGCGCCTTCTCAACATCATCAAGCAGCACGCCGGGGCGCTGGATCAAGGTGGCAGTCAGCCGCGCTTTGCCACGGTCACATCGGTCAATGCGACCGCCGCGACAGCACGGGTCACACTGCAGCCGGAAGGTGTGCTGAGTGGCTGGCTGCCGATCCTGTCCCCTTGGACCGGAAATGGTTGGGGCATTTGCTGCCCGCCGACGCCTGGCGACCAAGTGCTGGTCCTGGCGCAGGAGGGTGATGCCGAACACGGCATCATCATTGGGCGGACTTTCTCGAACGCACAGACGTCGCCCATAACGCCGGTTGGCGAACTTTGGGTAGTGCACAGATCTGGCAGCTTCATCAAACTGCAGAACGACGGAACGATCCAGATGCACGGCGACCTGCACGTCACGGGGGACGTCTATGATCGGCAAGGTTCGTTGTCGCGTCTGCGTGGTCATTATGACGCGCACACACATACCGATTCTCGCGGCGGCACGACGACTGTCGCCAGTCCAGCGGACTGAACATCATGCCTGACGCGTCGCATAAGTGGGGCTCCGATCTGGTGATCGGCGCCACTGGTGACATTGCCACCGCAACAGGTTCAATGCTTGGTCAGCAGCGCGTGCTGCGTCGCCTTCTGACCAATCCAGGTGATTATATATGGCAGCTTGACTACGGCGCCGGCCTGGCTCGCTTCATCGGCCAGCCGACCAATCCACTGCAGATTAAGGCCGTGATCCGCAGCCAGATATTCAAGGAGGCTGCGGTCGCGCGCCAACCCGAGCCGTTGATCGATGTGCAGGTTGCTCCCGGTGGTGCGCCCGGCTCAGTCTACGTGCACATACGCTATGCGGATGCCGACAGCAGCGAGACGCAGGTGATTTCGTTTTCGGTGTCCGGCTAAGGCCATGCGGCTCTCCCTCCGAACATTCAGCGCGCTTGTGCAATCGATGGCGGCAGCTGTCCAGGCATCCGCGACTCAGCTCCTTGACCTGACAGTGGGTTCGACACTGCGTGCGGTGTTGGAGGCCAACGCCTCGATCGGGCTGTGGATGCAGTGGCTCATTCTACAGGTGCTGCGAACAACCCGCGCAGCCACCAGCAATGGGGCTGATCTGGATAGCTGGATGGCCGATCTTACGCTGACCCGACTGCCCGCCGTTGCCGCTACCGGAACCGTGACACTTTCACGGTTCACTCCGGGCATGTCCGCCTTGATTCCGACGGGTGCGCTGGTCCGGACCGCGGACGGAACACAGACATTCGCAGTAGCTGCGGATACATCGCAACCCTCCTGGTCGGCTGCGAGCAATGGCTATGTCGTGAGCGACGGCATGGCGTCCCTTGATGTACCGGTTATCGCGCAGACACCGGGGAACGTTGGCAACGTACAGGTGGGCACAATCTCCATGCTGGCATCGGCCATCCCAGGCATTGATTCAGTCAACAACGCAAGCGTCTTCCAGAATGGCCTAGACGCTGAGTCCGATGACGCATTCAGGAGCCGCTTCCGCAATTTCATCGCCAGCCGGTCGCGTGCTACACCGCTGGCGGTAGGTCACGCGATCAGCAGCATTCAACAAGGGCTGAACTACGCCCTCCAGGAGAACGTCGATCCATCAGGCCAGCTACTGATGGGTAGTTTTGTGGTGACGGTCGATGATGGATCCGGAAGCCCTTCGACCGCATTGCTGTCCACGGTACAGTCCGCGATTGATGCGGTGCGACCTGTGGGATCAATCTTCAGCGTGCAGTCCCCGACCGTGTTCAAGGCCAATGTTTCCCTCACCATCACCGTTCCTGCTGGAACAGCCAAGGCGCCTGTCCAGGCACAGGTCGGCACCGCAATCGGCTCCTACATCAACAGCCTGCCCATAGGGGCAAGCCTACCTCTGACCAAGCTTGCCCAAATCGCGTATTCAGCAAACCCCGCGGTGGTCAATGTCAGTGCACTGTTGGCAAACGGAAGCGCAAGTGACGTCGTCGTGGCTCTCAATGGTGTCGTGAAGGCTGGCATCATTGCGGTGAACTGACATGACGGGAGACCAACAGGACATTCTGGCGCGGCTGCGCATCGTATTGCCGGCGCGCTGGTTTCCGGACAGCGCTCCTGTGCTGGACGCCCTGCTGAACGGTCTCGCGTTCGGTTGGAGCTGGGTTTACCAGCAGTTTCAGTACGTGAAGGCGCAGACGCGCATCGCGACAGCGACCGATATATGGCTGGACATCATCGCGCTCGACTTCTTTGGCGACCGGCTGATCAGACGGGCAGCCCAAAGCGACGCGGCATTTCGCAGCAGAATCCAGCGTGAACTATTCCGGGAACGCGGGACACGCAGTGCAATTGTCTCGGTCTTGCAGGATCTCACGGGACGCGCGCCGATTGTGTTTGAACCTGCCCGGTCGAGCGATACGGGTGGGTACACTTCGTTGGGAGGCCTCGGAGGTGGTGTTGGCTACGGCATCGCCGGAGGATGGGGCAGTCTCTCACTGCCATTTCAGTGCTTCATCACGGCCTACCGGCCGCTCGGCAGTGGCATTGCCGCGGTCAGTGGTTGGGGTGGATCAGTGGGTGGCTACGGAGGCGGGACGATCGAATACGCCAGCCTCGAAATGGTGCAGGGCCAAGTGACAGACGGCGACATCTTTGCGGCCGTCGCTGACGTGCTGCCGGTCACTGTCATCGGTTGGACCAGGATCACCAATTGACCTGGTTCCACGATCAGCAAAGAGGATCTCATGGATAGAATCCTGGTCTACCCGGGAAGCATCCCGCTCGATACCGATATTCTCAATACAAATCGGAGCGCAATGGTCGCCTTGGGATATCTGGCCCAGACGATACTCGGCAGCAACACCGTCGTCGACGGTCTTGTCTGTTCACCCACGGTGCCAGCTTCGATGACGGTAACAGTGGGGCCCGGAAGCATCACCCAGCTGTCTGTCGTGGATACGCTCGCCTACGGATCGCTGCCAGCCGACACAACTGATCCGCTAGTCAAACTTGGCGTCAATCTCACCGCGACATCGTTCGCGCTTGCGGCGCCCGCCACCTCCGGTCAGTCGGTCAACTATCTGATCCAGGCTGCACTGCTAGAGAGCGACACGAACCCGGCGCCGCTGCCATACTACAATGCTGCCAACCCGGCGCAGCCATACAGCGGCCCAAACAATTCGGGGGTCGCGCAGAACACCTGCCGAATCCAGCGCGTGCAACTCCAGCTGAAAGCGGGTGCGGCGGCAAATACCGGCTCCCAAGCCACCCCCCCGGTCGACAATGGGTGGGTGGGACTGTACGTCATCGCCGTGTCGTACGGACAGACAGCGATCGGTGCAGCAAACATTTCACTGTTGGCGGCGGCCCCGTTTCTCGGCTGGAAGCTTCCGGCGTTGCGTCCAGGGGTCGCCTCGGGCGTGAAGACGTTCCTCACCAATGACACCTTTATCGTCCCGTTCAACGTCTCACAGGTGGAGGTCGAGGTGTGGGGTGGCGGATCGGGGAGCTATGCCTCGTACGGGACCATTCCAAGCGGAGGCGGCTCCGGCGGTGGCTACGCACGGAAACTGATCACCAAGTTGAACTCGGGTCAGACGATCCCGGTGACCGTTGGCGCTGGCGGCGCTGCTGGAAATACGAGCGGAGCATCACCTTCGGCCGGCGGGACGTCCAGCTTCGGCACTTATGTCAGCGCGACGGGCGGCAGCTTGAACGGTCTAGCCAGCGTGGGAAATCCCCAGAACGGCGCGACACCGGGTGGCATCGGCATATCCGGTGACATCAACCTCATTGGCTCCTCCGGCCAAGCCGGTGTCTTGAATCAAGGCGGACTCGGTGGCGGCGCCCCGATGGGCGGCTGTCAGAACGGCGGAACGTGGGGCAATTCAGGCAACTCTCCCGGCGGAGGCGCGTCTGGCGCTGGCACTGGGGCGAACAGCAGCACGCCCTACAACGGTGCATCGGGAGCAGCAGGTCTGGTCGTCGTCAGATGGTAGGAGCGCCAATGAAGACCTATGCACGGATACAAGACTGTGTGGTCGCCGAACTGCTGACAACCGACGGCAACATCACCAGCATGTTCAACCCGGCGCTTGTCTGGGCGGACGTAACGTCGCAGCCGGACATCGCGGAAGGTTGGCATTTTGACGGAACGAAATTCACGCCACCGCCCACACCGCCGGCAGTTGCACCCGTTCCGACGATCGCCGAACTGCGTGCTCAGTTGACAGCACTGAGCGTGGCTCTCGCAAAGCTATCCGGCAAGAACTGAGTACGGTACTCGATCAGGATCCTGGCATGCCCACTCCAGCAACACACATCTGGAAACCCAGCAACGCGCGGACTGTCATCCTGGATTCATTCATTCCGGTACCGCGCGGCTCCTGGACGGTGCCACCGGCGCCGCTAAACTGGCCGACAAAAGATCCCGGCGATGTGCTGGACTACCAGTTCGACATATCACCCGCGCTCGTCGGCAACGATGGCGATGCAATCGCCACACTCGATATCACAATTGAACCCGCAAACCCGGGCGATCTCATTCTGAACAGCGCGACAATCGATGGCGCGGTCGCAATCCTCTGGTTATCAGGGGGTCAGCCGGGGACGATTTACACAGTGAACCTTGTAATCGCCACGGTGAATGGCCGCACCATCAATCGCAGCGTTCTGTTGCCGGTTGTCTATCTGTCGGTGCCGCCAATCCCAGCCAATGCCCTGATTACCGATGTTGGTGTCGTCTTGACTGACCAGAACGGCAATCCGGTTCTCACATCGTCGTAACCAGGGCCGCTCCAGGGTGGCCAACCCTCCTTAGGCAACAAGACACAGCACGTGCAGCCACGTCGCTGCGCCCTGAAAGGCCGTCTCGATCATGCCGACAATCGATCAGCTCGCGCCTGCCACGGCCGCGTCCGACAACGACGAACTGCTCGTCAGCCAAAGCGGCATTGTCCGCAAGGTAACCAGGTCGCAGGTTCTGGCGGGCGTCCAGCCACAGCTTGCCGTCACCTCCGGAAGTCTCCTCGGCCGTGTCAGTGGCGGCACGGGCAACCCCGAGCAGATCAGGATCGGCGCCAACCTAACCCTGACCAATGGCGCCTTGTCGGCGAATGACACATCCTTCGACATCTCATCCCTGCCCGCCGGCACGGTACCGGCCAGCGTCGATCTGGTTCCAGTCGGGCAGGGCGGCAGCAACACCGCCGTCACCTACACACAGTTCATGAGTGGGCTTGCCGGCATCTCCAATGTCGATGGTAGCCAGTTGCTGGTAACTCCGACCGGCAGGACATCGCCCACCAAACTGGCCGACTTTGCGGCGAGCGCGCTAACGCTGGCTGGTGGCACGCTGACCGGAGCACTGACCCTGGCCACTGATCCTGCCGGGTCTCTGCAGGCGGCAACGAAGAAATACGTCGATGGACAGATCGCCACGACACTGCCCAGAACCGGCGGCAGCCTTTCAGGCGCCCTGACCCTGGCCGCTGATCCGACGGCGTCCTTGCAGGCGGCCACCAAACAATATGTCGACGGACAGGTTGCCACCGCGGTTCCAAGGACTGGGGGCACGCTCACTGGCGCGCTGACTCTGGCGGCCGATCCTGCGAATTTGTTGCAGGCTGCCACCAAGCAGTATGTCGATTCCCGCGTATCGCGGAGCGGCGACACGCTCACCGGGCCACTGGTGCTCGCCGGCGATCCGGCGACGCCGTCGCAAGCGGCGACGAAGGGATATGTGGATGCGCAGCTGTCCAGCGCCCTGCCCAAGACTGGAGGCACGCTTTCCGGCGCCCTGACTCTGGCTGCCGATCCCAGCTTATTGATGCAGGCCGCCACCAAACATTACGTCGACGCGCAGACCGCCGCCTCGCTCCCAATCAGCGGCGGCACCCTGACCGGTCCGCTTTCGCTGCCATCGAATCCTGCCTCGCCGCTGCAAGCGGCGCCGAAGCAATACGTCGATAGCCAGGTCGCCTCCGCGGTTCCTCTCGTCGGAGGAACGCTGACCGGTGCATTGACGCTGGCCGGCGATCCCACGTCCTCCCTGCAGGCCGCGACCAAACGTTACGTGGATACCGTCGGCGGCAGTACCACCGGCGTGATCAACGTTCGCTCGGCCCCGTACAATGCCCACCTCAATGGCGTGACGGACGATACCGCGGCGTTCAAGGCGGCGTATCAGGCGGCCCCAGCCGGCTCGGTCATCTATGTACCGCACGGCGTCACTGTTCTGCAGACCCCGCCCACTTGGAATATCGACCTGACCAAGCGAGTGAAATGGATCGTCGACGGCACAACACTTCCTGACGGCACACCCCTTGCGAACGCAATACCAGGCGGCGGCGGTCCAGCAAGCAATTACTTGCCAGGGATCGTCGTCGGCAACAGCGCGACCAGTGCCGAAGTCTCGCAGAATGGTTCGCAGTCCACGGACTTCGCCGTTGCCCATTCGTCTTACATTGTTAACCATGCCGGCGGACCAGTCGGCGGAGTGGTCATCGCAAATTCGCGCAACGACACGATAATCTATAGCAGCCCAAGCAATTTCGTCTGGGGCGGAATCGACAGATTGCTATGGTGCGGATCGCAAACTCCGAGCGGGTTCCCGACCGCCGAGCACGTGGGGCGGTACGTGCAGACGATCAGGCAGAATGTCCAATTGGATTCGTCCGGCAGGGCATTGCCACAGCCCCATCTCTGGGCCGCATGCCTGGAATACCGCGACATCACCGGGCTGCCATCGAGCATGGCAGCTTCCTCGATAACCGTAGAGATGGACTGGTTCGGCAACGGTCCCGATGACGGCGCCCAGCGTCAGATTCAGTCTTTGGTGATCGGGCAGCACAACACATCCGGTCTCCCGGTCGAAATTAGCTCGATCATCGGCGTCTATCTGGCCGCTGGGTGCACCGGTCACGCCTACAAGGTATTCAACGTCAATGTGCCATTCTCAACATCGGTCCTTGACACCAGCTATGCCCAACAGATGGCTGGAGCGGCAGCGATCCGGATGGCCGCCGGTCACGCGATCGCCTTTGAGCCCACCAACAGCTATCGGCTCGCTTACGACAGCACCACGAACACTCTCCGCTGGAACCAGGGCAGCCTCTCCTATGCAGTAGGCAAAGGCATCTCGGTTGGCTGGCAGACCACCTATGCGAGCAGTGCGACGCTGCCGAACTACATGTCCGGTAATATCATATTTCTGGTCGGCAACAGCTCCCCCTACACGATTACACTTCCGGCAGCGAACACCGTCGCGGCCGGCACCGGTTACACATTCTCGGTGCTCGGCTCGGCCAATGTGACCATCGCGACGACGGGCAGTAACACGATCGACAACGGGCCCATGACGCTGCGCTCGAATGATCGCTATCACGTCGTCTCGGATGGTATCTCGGCTTGGCGCGAAGTCTTCAGAACGAACGCGGTGAACCCACGCTTTTCGGGTGCACCCGTATTACCCTCGTACACCGTGTCGACACTACCCGGCTCCCCCGGCGCTGGAGCCAAGGCCTTTACCGCCAACGGCCGCAAGCCGAATGAAGGAGCGGGCGCCGGTACCGGTGTCGAGGTCTTCTACGACGGCGGGCGCTGGATCTCGGTATGCAGTGGCTCGCAGGTCGCGGCATGAACTCCAAAGACCGCCGATTACGAGTCCGCCGCTGCGCAGGATAATGCGATGCCGACGATTTCACAGTTGCCCGTTGCTACAGAAGTCACTGCCGCGGATGAGGTCCCGGTCAGTCAGGCGGGAGTGACCCATTCGGTCAGTGTCGGCACACTGCTGGCCAGTACGCAGCCTGCAATCTTCAGCGACACAGGCACCCTGCTCGGGCGCATCAGCCTCGGTGCCGGTGGACCCGAACCTGTTACCGTCGGCGCCGGGTTGCTGCTGAACGCTGGCACGCTCTCCTCGCCCGCCTTCAATCTTGCGGGCCTTTCCGAGCAGATCACACTGTCGCCGACCGACTATGCGATGCTGAACAGCAATGGCCTGCTCACATTGCTGCCGCTGTCGTCGCTGCGAGGCCTGTTCTCGGCGGGCGCGAATATCAGCATCGATGCCACCGGGACAATATCAGCCACTGTGACGAGCGGTGGCCCACCCTACAGCATTGCGAACCTGGCGCCGGTCACGACGGTTTCCAGCGGCGATCTGATTGGCATAAGCCAGGCTGGCATCGATCACGCCATCACATATCAGAACCTGCTCGATGGTCAGACCATCGACGCAGCGAGCGCAGCCGCGCCGGCATCCGACGCGGATGCATTCTGGGTTGGCCAAGGCTCGAGCACGATGGTCGCCCAGACCTTCAGCGCGGTCTGGACGTGGATCAAGGCGAAGTTGCCGAGCTACCGCCGGCCTGTGGTGGAGATCACTGTCAACACCACCCTCGACGGCACGATCCATAACGGCGCCATCCTGGTTTGCTCGCAGCCGGTCACGCTGACGCCGGCGTTTCCGAACATGGGCAGCGGTTTCACCTGCAGCGTCGTCAACGTCTCGGGCGGCAACGTCAGCTTCGCATCCGGCATCATCACATCACCCGCCTCGCAAACGCTCCCCACAGGTCAGGCGGCCGAACTGCGCGCATTCGGCTACACGGGCGGCAGTGTTGTGTTCGCCGGCATCACTGGCGGCGTGGCGCTACAGCCGCCTGGCCAGGTGACCGGCCTCGCCGTCGGAGCAACCACGCCGTCGAGTATTGCGCTGACGTGGCAGGCGCCGGCGACCGGCGGTGCGGCAACTGGTTACACCGTGAACTATCGCGTGACGTCGGTTGGTGGTGCCTGGACAGCACAGAGTGTGGCCGGAACAAGCCTGACGGTCTCCGGCCTGGCGGCAGCAACGCAATATGACTTCGAGGTGATTGCCAACAATGCTGCTGGTAGCGGCGCGGCGTCGTCCGTCGTGACTGGCACAACGCAGGTAGCGCCCACGCAGGCCCCAGGCCAGGTTGCCGGCCTCACGGCCAGCAATCCCACCGTCAGCACGGTGGCTCTGTCATGGACGGCACCAAGCAGTGGCGGAGCGGTTGCAACCTATACGGCCCAGTATCGCAACAGCGGCGGCACAGGCTGGAACATCGCAGCGGCTGGCATCACAGGCACCAGCTATCAGGTGACAGGACTGTCGCCCGTGACGGCATATGACTTCCAGGTGTTCGGCGTAAATGCGGCGGGCAGCGGCACGCCTTCGGCGGCGGCGAGCGCCACGACTACCATCGCGCTCCCAGGTGTTCCCACAGGTTTGACGGCGGGCACGGCGACCGCATCGACGATGCAGTTGAGCTGGACGGCGCCCGTGAGCGGCGGTGCCGTGTCCACCTATTCGGTCCGCTGGTCGCCGCACAATGCGAACACCTGGACCACGAGCAGCAATATCAGCGGCACATCGGCCGCGCTTACCGGGCTCACTGCCAACACCTCATACGATTTCGAGGTCCAGGCAGTGAATGCTGCAGGCAGCAGCGCCTGGACGGCGCCGATCACGGCTGCGACGACTGGCAACTACCTGCTGACGGCAGGCTCCAGCCCGACAGCCGGCTCCACGTGGCCGAAAAGCACCGGCGGCATTGCCGTCAATGTAAATGATGACAGCACAGGCATCGACGGCAGCCATAGCATACCATCTGCGGTCTTGTTCGGATGGTCACTCAGCAACACCGTTGCTCCAACCAGCGGCCTCACCGCCGCGGCAGGAACCTCGCAGAGCATTCCAGGCATGACTGGGCATAATCTCTGGTATCAGTGGATCAGTGCGCCGAGTTCTTCGGGCGCCTATTACTTCTGGGCCATCGCCAAGGATGCCAGCGGCAGCGCAGTCGCGACGTACGTTTCTCCTTCAGCTTTCGCGGTCACCTGATCCGATCATGGGCATAGCACTCGCTGCACCTGGTCGCGCCATGCTCTTCGCGAGCGGTCGCGCCGCGTTGTGGCGGGCATTGCGCGGTGCGAGTGGTGGCGGTGTTGGTGGCGGCACGTTCGCAGGCCCCTATCCAAGCGCCATCTCTGGCATCTCGGGGTGGTGGGATGCAGGCACGTTCGATGGATTGCTTGACGGAAGCGCACGTCCCCTCCCGGCGTGGAACAACCCCGCGGCGAGCGTCGCTGACAAGAGCGGCAACGGCAATGCGCTGGCGGCATACCGTGTCAGCGGCAGCGCATTGCCGCAGGCAACCCCACGATTGAATGCATTGCTTGGCGGTGTCGGCCTCAATACGGTGGTTCCACCAAATGCAATTCCGCAATCCGGCTGCTATCTGCCGCAGCTTGATCCCGATCAGGGTTTCTGCCTTGCGACGGCCAATCTTGGCGCCGCAGTTGGCTGGACGTGGTATCTGGTCTGGTCGCGGCCGAACTGGCGCCAGGGTGTCACGGGGCCGGTCACGCTCCTGAGCGCTGGCGGGACAACCATCCTTCAGGCAGATGGTGTGAGCGGCGCAGGCGACCGCCTTATGTTGTTTTCCGGCGCGGCTATGCGGGTCCTCACCTCATCGCTTGAGCGGCGGCACACCCACTCGATCATCATCCGCAACACACCAGGCGCTGGCGTCGATGCCTGGCTTGACGGCAACCAAGTGGCAAGCGGTGTAGCCAGTCCGCTGTCCGCCAACGCGTCAGGTGGGTTGTTCGTCCTCCATTCCGGTGTCAGCCAGGGTGGCGCCCAATGCTGGTTCCATGAGGCCGCCAGCTGGTCGCGCGCGATCACGTCACCCGAAATCACCACCTTGCTTGCCTGCGCGGCACGCTGGCAGCGCGGCGTGCGCAAGGGCGTGCAGATTTTGGTGGTCGGCCAGTCAAACGCCGGCAATGGCCTCAACGACGGCGCGTGGCACCTGCTGGCGCAGGGCGTGGCTTGGCACCTTGGGGCGCTGGCGTACGGCGTAATGGGCCTGTACGGCTCGAGCGGCGCCTACACCTGCATCGGGGGGCACGGCGTGTATGACGTGCGCCAGCCGCCGAACACCGGATCGCTGGTGTATCTGCCAGGCGAGTTCTTGCATAACCCAGCCGACGGGTCGGACCCGGCGAGCTACGGTCTCGGCAACGACGGCAACGCGGTGCAGACCTATCTCGGTCAGCAGGCCGCAGCAGACCTGGCCGACATTGCCGCAATCCTCTGGCCCTGGTCAGAAACCAATTCCACCCGCGCCTACTCGGAAAAGGCCTTCTTCCACGACGGCGCCAGCAACCTTCTGGCGAAGCTGCGCGGCATGCTCGGCCGCAGTGCCAAGAACCTGCCGTTGATCTGGTGGAACGCCATGCCGTTCTGGAGCGACCCAGGCGTCCAAATGGTGCGTGAGGTCGCCGCGTCGATGGCGGCGGACGGCACGCAAAACGTTGTCATCGGGCTTCCGATGACGGCCGACGTCGATGCACGCAGCGGCGACAACAGCCACATCGCCGTCACGGACAACATCATGCTGGGTCAGCGGGCGGCACCCGTCGTCGCGCATGCAGTCCTTGCTGCCTCAGGTGGCGACACGTTTTCAGCGATCCCTCCCGGCATCCCAACTGTGGGCGGCCCGACGATCGTCCACGCATCCAGGCAGGACGCGACGCACGTCGTGCTTACCGTACAGCACGACACCGGGGACGATCTCCTGCTGGGCGGTACCGCGTCGAACGGAACCGGTTTCGTCGTGATGGACGGTGGATCAGTCGCGTCACCCGGCCCGCTGCGTCACGCCACGGGATGTGCGCGGGTCGATCCCACGCATCTGCTGCTGACGCTCGATGCCCCCCTGGTGAACGCCGGCGCGTCGTGCCTGCTGTTCTACCCGTACGGCTCCGCCCGGATCGGCCACGGTAACGCCGTGACCGACAACGCTTCGACCAAAGCAAAGCCGGCGGGCTGGGATATCGGCGCCGATCTCGCCACGAGTTGGAATCTCAACTTCCCGCTCGCTGCCACGTCGACGCCGATCGCACTGAGCGACAGCCCCGGCTGACCGGTATGAGCAACTTCGACCGAATGTTCGATATCGTGGTGGGTCATGAAGGCGACTTCACTGCCAATCCCTCCGACCCCGGCAACTGGACCGGCGGCACGATCGGCGCCGGCATCTGTCGCGGAACCAGGTTCGGTATCAGCGCTGCGGCTTACCCCGACCTGGATATCGCAAACCTCTCCCTCGATGCTGCGAAGGCACTTTACCAGCACGACTACTGGCAGCGGATCGCGGGTGATCGCTTGCCTTCCGCGGTCGCTCTTCTCGTGTTCGACGCCGCAATCAATAACGGTACCGGTCGCGCGGCACGTTGGCTGCAGCAGGTCGCTCAGGTACGCCAGGATGGTATGATCGGCGAGCAGACCCTAAGCGCCATTGATCGGGCTGCCGCTGGACCGGATGGCGTCGCTGACCTCTGCGTCGAATACCTCGCGCAACGGCTGATGTTCATGTCATCGCTGGCGACCTGGAAGACGTTCGGCATCGGCTGGGCTCGTCGTCTGTGCAGGTTGCCGTACGAGGCAGCCAACGCAGGTTATCTCGATCAATCGATCCAGCCGGCATCATCGGGGACCGCGGCCTCGCCGGTAGGTTGAGAAAGGTTCCGTCAGTGGAAGTCTCGGGAGCGGGGAAAAATCCGCTCCTGACGAGGATGGCCGGGGCTTCGCATCGGCAGCCTTCCAACGGTGGCCGATGTCTCGGGGAGACGCGCCATCATGGCGCTGCGGTCGTCCAGCCGCTCGGCGATGACATGGATGATGCCCTCCGGGCTGCGTTGCAGACGACCGGTCACTAGCAGCAGGCTGCTGCCCATCATGGCGCGGCGGAATCGCTCGAGCAGGCTGGACCAGACCACGATGTTGGCGATGCCGGTCTCGTCCTCGATGGTGCAGAAAACAACGTTGCCGTTGCCCGGCCGCTGGCGCACCAGCACCACGCCGGCGACGGAAAGCCGGGTGCCATCAGCCAGCACCGCGGCCTGGGCGCAGCTCAACACGCCTTCGCCATTGAACAGCGTGCGCAGGAAACGCATCGGGTGTGACTTCAGCGACAGGCCGGCGGTCTGGTAGTCAGTGATGACGTGCTCGCCCGTCGTCATGACGGGCAGCGGAACATGGTGAATCGCAACCGGCTGGTGGGCAAACAGGGGCAGCTCCGCCACGTCCGACAAGCCGCGTACCTGCCACAGCGCGGCTCGCCGATCGAGTTTTTGACTCCGCAGCGCATCAGCCTCGGCGAGCATGACAAGGGCGGCGCGAGGAAGGCCCGTGCGGACCAGTTCGGCAAACGAAAAAGCAGCAAAAGAAGAACCCCGAGCCTCGATCAACCGATCCGCCCACTCCTGCAAAAATCCATTGATCAGACGAAAACCGAGACGCAGCGCTCCCTCTTCCAAAGTGCAGTCCCATCCGCTGGCGGCCACATCGATAGGCCGTACCTCCACCCCATGCTCGCGCGCATCGCGCACGATCTGTGCTGGCGCATAGAACCCCATCGGCTGCGAGTTCAGCAGCGCGCAGGCAAACGCTGCCGGGTGGTGGCATTTCAGCCAGGCCGAGACATAAACCAGCAGAGCGAAGCTGGCGGCATGGCTCTCCGGGAAACCATAGGTGCCGAAGCCCTCTATCTGATGGAAACAGCGTTCGGCGAAGTCCTGCGCATAGCCGCGCGCTGTCATGCCAGAAACCATCTTCTCAAAGAAACGATGGATGGTGCCCGAGTTGCGGAACGTCGCCATCGAGCGTCGTAGCTGGTTGGCTTCCTCCGGCGTGAACTTCGCCGCATCGATGGCGATGCGCATCGCCTGCTCCTGAAACAGCGGCACACCCAGTGTCCGCCCAAGCACCTGCTCCAGTTCATCAGCCGAACCATATTCAGGCGCGGGTGACGGCAGATCCCGCTCTTCCAGTCCCTGCCGCCGGCGCAGATAAGGATGCACCATGTCGCCCTGGATCGGCCCGGGACGCACGATCGCCACCTCGATCACCAGATCATAGAATTCGCGCGGCCGCAGCCGTGGCAGCATGTTGATCTGCGCGCGCGATTCCACCTGGAACACGCCGATCGAATCACCGCGGCACAGCATGTCGTAGACGGCCGTGTCTTCCGTCGGCACTCCGGCCAGGTTCTTGATCCCCAACAGCTCGAACGCCTTCCTGATGCAGGTCAGCATCCCGAGCGCCAGCACATCCACCTTCATGATGCCCAGCCGGTCGATGTCGTCCTTGTCCCATTCGATGAAGGTGCGCTGGTCCATCGCTGCCCGGCCGATCGGCACGGTCTCATCCAGTCGACCACGCGTCAGTACGAAGCCGCCGACATGCTGCGACAGATGACGCGGCAATCCGACAAGCTGGCGCGCCAGCTCGATCGAGCGGCTAACCACAAAGCTCTGCGGATCAAGGCCGATCTCCGTCAGACAATCATCCGACCAGAGTTCCCCGCCCGCATGCCATGACTGCGCCGACAGCGCGGCAGTGGCGTCCTCCGACAGCCCCATCACCTTGCCTACCTCGCGGATGGCCCGCTTCGGCCGGTAGTGAATCACCGTCGCAGCGATGCCCGCACGCTCGCGGCCATAGCGCTCGTAGATGTACTGGATGACCTCTTCGCGGCGTTCGTGTTCGAAATCCACATCGATATCCGGCGGCTCGCGCCGCTCGGTGGAAATGAAGCGCTCGAACAGCACGTCGATCTGTGCCGGATCGACCGCGGTGATATGCAGGCAATAGCACACCGCGGAATTGGCAGCCGAGCCACGCCCCTGGCAGAGAATGCCGCGGCTGACAGCGTAGCGCACGATGTCATGCACCGTCAGGAAATACCGCGCGTAGTTGAGTTGCGCGATGATGCACAGTTCTTTTTCGATGGTATCGCGCACACGCAGCGGGATTCCCTCGGGATAACGCACCGCCGCGCCTTGCCAGGTCAGATCGGCAAGGTGCTCGTCCGGCGTCAGACCGGGCGGAATCGGTTCGTCGGGATATTCATAGGCGAGTTCCCCAAGCGAGAAGCCGCAGCGCTCAACGATGTCTTCTGTGCGACGCACCGCTTCGGAATATTCGCGGAACAGGCGCTCCATTTCCTTCGGCGACTTCAGATGCCTCTCGCCATTGGGCTGCAATGCACGGCCCGCCTGGTCGATGCGACAGCCGAGACGGATGCAGGTCATCACATCCTGCAGCGGACGCCGGTCAGGCAGATGATAGAGCACATCGTTGGTCGCCACCATCGGCAACGGCAGTTCGGCCATTGCGCGCAAGCGGTTGGCATCGTCACCACGATAACGGCGGCTGGCGGCAAGAAACGCCCGGCCGCGAAAATCCGATTGCAGGCGCTGGAGATTTTCCCGGAAGCCAACATCCAATCGATCCGGCGCGACAGCAAGCAGAAGCTGCCCTTCGCCATGCTCCAGCAGATCGGTGTAGTGCAGGAAGCAGCGATTGGTGGCTTTCGCAGCATCGCCGGTGTCGCCATGTGGCACACGTCCCTTGCCGACGGTGAGCAGACGCGCCAAGCGTCCCCACGTCGCCCGATCCTGCGGATAGCAGAGCAGATCCGGCGTGTCGTCGCGGAATGACAGGCGCGCGCCGACCACCAGCCGAACGCCGGCCGCCTTCGCCGCATCCCACATCCGCACCACGCCGGCCACGCTGTTGAGATCGGTGATGCCGATGGCGGAAAGCCCCAGCACTGACGCGGTGGCGGCGAGTTCCTCCGGCGATGAAGCGCCGCGCAGGAAGGAGAACGCACTCGCCACCTGCAGTTCGGCATATCCTTGGGAGGAGGGGAGAATCAAATCACCCGAACAGCCCATGCAAATACCACTGCGGCATCCGGTCCGCGGCATGCAGACCGGCGCGGAAGATCCAGAACCGAGCGCCGTCGGAATCCTCCACCCGATAATAGTCGCGAATCAGATCCGTCTCCGGCCGCCCCCCACCGGATCGCTTGGCGCGCCACCATTCGGCGGCGATCCGCTCGGGACCGGCGGAGGCGCACACACGATGCGACACACCGCGCCAGCGGAACCTGATGGGCGGATCGTCCGGCACGGGGGCGATCACCTCGATCTCTTCCGGCCGACGCAACAGGCGGATCGGCCGCGGCGCGGCGGGATCGTCCACCCAGGATGGCTGCCTGAGCGCCAGTGGCGGTATGCTTTGCACGGCACGCTCCGGCACGTGGCTCCCAAACGGCGCGACACGAGAAACCCGATCCAAACCCAGGCGGTTTGTCAGCGTATCCACCACACCAGTGAGACGGTCGCTCGCCTCCTGCGCAGCGACATCGGCAAGTTGGGTCTGCGGCACCGAGAGTGGTGCCACGGTCTCGGCTTCCAGCACGATCACCTCGATGCCGAAGCCTGGATCGACGGTGTCCAGTTTCTCGCCCAGCAGTTTGGTCAGATAGGTGGCATCGCGCGCCGGCAGTGCAGTGCTCACCGTGATCTGCGGCACAACGTCATCGACGCGGAAGAACCGCGCGACGAAACGCTGGCCGCCTTTGTCCTGCTCCGTCAGCCGCCGGCATAGCCGTTCCGCAAGCTGCGCGAGCGCACGCGCAAGATCCTCCGGCGTTCCGATCGGTTCGGCGAAGGCCAGACGCTCATTCCACCCGATCAGCGGCCGAGGCCAGTCAATGGCCTCCTCCATCGCGCCCAGCGCCTGATCGAGCCGCAGTACCGGCATGGCGCCGAACCGAGACGTGATCTGCGGCCGCGGAATGCGCAGCAGGTCCCGCACCGTCCGCAGGCCAAGCCGGCGCAGCCCGGTCACCGTGCCGGTGTCGAGCCGCAGGCTGGTGATCGGCAGATCGGCCAGCGCCGCCTTTTCCTCTCCCGATGGCAGAATGGTCCGATCCACCCCGGCATGCGCCAGTGCCCAGGCGGCCCCGGTCGTCCCGGCAACCGCCACGCGGCAGGGGATGGCATTCCACGCCAGACGCGCAGCAAGAGCCCGCGCCAACTCCGCTTCCGTCGCGAACACCGCGGTGCAGCCGGTGATATCCAGCCACAACCCATCCGGCAGATCGGGCGCCGCCATGGGCGTGAAGCGCTCGCACCAGGCGGCGAGCCTGCCCAGCGCGGCTTCGTCGGCCGCTGGATCGGCATCGACAGGGATCAACGTCGGGCAGACAGCGCGCGCATCGGTCAGCGTCTGCCCCAGGCGCAGCCCTTGTGCCTCGCCGTGCTCCCCCACCGCGACCAGATGCCGTACGCCACGGATGGCCTCGATGGTGACCAGCGGCCTATCCGGCGAGACGGAGACGCCACGGCTCAGGCGCGTGATCGGCCAGTGCGGCAACCACACGGAGAGGATGCGTCGCTTCATCCGAAGCCTCCATGATCCATTCGCCCGGCCGTCCGCCGCGGGCATGTGTCAACGCCACATGCCAGCGCGGCAGTCCGGGTCCCTTGCCGTCCTTCACGCTGGGCATCGGAGTAAGGTGCCAGCGGGTAACAGCGACACTGGTCTCCCGATCGGCGGTCTTGTGGCCGTGCGACCAGCGACGCAGCACAAAGCCGGTGGAGCCGCGGTGCAGGCAGGCAAACTGCAGCCGGCGCGAGGCGGTGCGGTCGAACTGCCCCACCTCGCCCACCACTGCGGCGGCGACACCTTCTCGCAGCGCCACCTCCATGGCGGCAAGCGTCTCGACGTCCCTGGACGGACGCACCAGTACCAACCGATTAGGATCGAACCCGTAGGGCAGCAGGCCGGGCGGATGCAGATCGCTCTCGGGGGCGATCCAGAACACCGGCCTGGACGGGGCGATGCGGGCCAGCAGTGTGGCGATGAACCCCGTGGGCAGCGCCGCGGTCTCCGCATCCAGCCCCGCCGCACCAATCTCATGTAATTGGCCCAATGCCAGGCCTCCGCCCAGGCAGTCATCCACGCGCGGATCGTTGAACGGCAGGAAAGTGCCAGGCGACTTCGCTGGGCCTCGCAACAAGGCAGCCAGGTGTGCCGGCAAGGCTTTCGGCCGGCTGAACCTGCCCATTCGGACGGAGCCCCCAGCCCCGGAGAAAGTCGGGGAGTCGTCAGTGGGGCACTCAGGGATGTACAGTGAGAGCATAGCTGTTCCTTATTTGTTCCCAGCCAGCGTCCAGAGTCAACGACTCGAATCGGGACTCCGAGGAATCAGGCCTGCACGGATCAGGAACTCGCGCGCCGGCGGTACCAGGATCTCCCCAGCCTCGGGCGGAAACGCCGCCAGCCGAGCCTCCGGTACCACCAGCACCCGCTCATATTCGGCGTTTCCCATGCACCGGTGCGCCGCCAGCACCTCCTCCGCGCTCAGCCTTGTGACCAGCGCCAGACCGAGGTCCGATACATGGCTGCCAGGATGCTCCACGACGCAGAGCGACCGTGGCTCGCCCACCGCATCAGGCGGAAGCCCCAACTCCTCCTCAAGCTCATCGAGCAACTGACGCCGCAGATCGACCCTGCCATCATCGGCCACGGCACCCGCATCCACGCTGCCGGCAGGCGCCAGTTGCCACATACCCGCCTGATAGTTCGCCGCACGGTGTCGCCGTCCCACCACAACTCCTCCCGCGCAGCGCAGCACGCCGCACACCGCGAACGACCGCACGCCGAGTTCGGCGAACAGCTCGGGCCGCTCCATCTGCGCGACGACGCGGCGGTACTCGGTCAGATGGCCGGTCACGAGTTGCGGGGCGATGGCATCGGCACTGAACACGCGGCCGTTGAACATCCGTCCCGCCCCGCCGGCGGCCACGCGCTGGCTGGCCGCTCGCCAGAGGCGTTCCACTTCCCGGTCCACCGAGGCCGACAGCTCCGGCATCGCGCGCCCAATCCGCACCACGACATCCGGCGTCACCTCATGCACGACAAATCCGTCCACTGCCTTCCCTTCCGACGCCGGCATCCCGATAGTAAGGCCGGATCAGCCAAAGGAAGCAGGGCATGAGCCAACACGACCATCACCATGAGGCGCCGACACCCGGCGCCGTAGACTGGCGCCACAACGGCGTGCGGGTGATCAAGGGCAATCAGCTCGACCCCAACACCGCCCAGACGCCAGGCATGAACCGTGCCGCCGCGATCAACGCCGCCCGGGTCGGCGCGCAAAAGATCTGGGCCGGAACCGTCAGCATTTACCCAAACGCCAAGACCGGCGCGCACCATCACGGCGCATTGGAAAGCGTGATCTATGTCGTGCGCGGCAAGGCCCGCATGCGCTGGGGCGAGCACCTGGAATTCGTCGCCGAGGCCGAGGCGGGGGACTTCATCTTCGTCCCCCCGTACGTGCCGCACCAGGAGATCAATGCCAGCTCCGACGAAGCGCTGGAATGTGTTCTCGTGCGCAGCGACAACGAGGCCGTCGTGGTGAACCTGGATATCGAGCCGGTGGAGAAGCCGGAGGCGGTCTACTGGGTAGACCCCATCCACAAGCACCCGTAGCGGTTCACATCGTCCGCTTCTCGGAGACCATCCTGATCGCTCGTCCGTCCCACACGTGCAGGTGTCGTTCCTGCCCGGGATTGGTCACTGACCACCGCTGCTTACATGCCGTCCATATTCAGCCGGCAAGCCCTCAACGGGAACGTCACGACCGGAAACGAGAAACGGTGGCATCTGGCGACTGCACCACCCGGAATGCCGCGCTCTGCGCGTCCAGCTTGCGCAGTTCCCGGTAAATGGCGGCAATCCGCTCAGAAGGTTTGAGGCTCTGCCAGTCGCGGACCGAGAACGATGACTCAGCCTGCTCGGCCGCGAGCTGAAAGGGATCGATTTCCATCAGTGACACTCCCTTCTTGGCGGAAGGGTACGGTCTCGCTATCGGCTCTTTTCGTCATTGATCCAAATCAATGCGCCAGCACTCGCGCGCCCTAATCGAGGGCATCAGCGCGCCTTTTACGCGTCTGCCGGCAAGGTTCGGGCTAGCTCGCGACGATCGCGTTGCGGATGCTAAGCGGCGACCCTACCCCCTCCAGCGGCTCGAACCCCGAGCCGGTGCCGCGGATCAATAATGTGCCATAATCCCAGATACGGCCGGCCAGACCCTGTTCCACGTCCACCGTCTCGATCTTGCTCACGTTCATCTCGACCGTATGGCGGGACAGCAGGCCGCGTTTGAAGATGACGCGTCGATCGGTCACCACGATCTCGGTCGCCTTGCGGCGTAACCAGGCGCCCAGCAGGAGCAGAAGGCCCAGCAGCCCAACCACGCCCGCCGCCATCAACGCGTAGCCTTGCCAGTCGGGATCGGTCAGGCGAGCGGACAACACCAGCAGCGCGACAGCAACAGCCAATACCAGGACCGCACGGCCATAGATCGACCAGTGCAGCCGGCCGATCACCTTAACCGTCTCGTCGGGTTGCAGGACCTTGGTATAGTAAGCCATCAGCCTAGCTCGCCCATGTGCACCGCCATGTCGGCGCACAGGATGCTGCCCACGAATGCCACGAACACGAGGATCGAGCGGATGCGGATTGGCAGGATGCTGCCGGTGATCTCGGCCAGCACATATGGCCCCGCAAGACACGCGAATGCGATGAGCGCGCCAAAATAGGCCCAGACAAACCAGAACATCCCATAGGTGAGCACAATCGAGACGAACAACGGCGCCAGATACAGCGGGTTCGACCAGCCGCCCGGGATTTTCATAACCGTGAAGCCGATGAACCCGAACAGCGCAAGCGAGCTTGGGTACAGCATCCGGTAGCTCTCCACCGGAAGCCCCGTCGTCGCCGGCCACAGGTCCACCAAGGACACGATCGCAGCCACGCAACTCCCCCGCCTGGCGAGCGGTCAGCGTACCACCGCGCGCATCCTGGCGCGAGGGTCGCCGATTTGCCATACCGATGTGCCAGTCACACCCCCATCGGAGGAAAGGCCGTGCTCGCCAACATCCCCGCGACACAGACCGTCATTGAGATCAAGGCTCCCGGCGGACCAGAGGTGCTCGTGCCGGCGACGCGGCCGGTACCCGAACCGAAGACCGGCGAGGTACTGATCCGTATTGCGGCCGGCGGGGTCAACCGCGCCGACTGCCTGCAGCGCATGGGGCGCTATCCAATGCCACAAGGCGCCACCGATATCCCCGGCCTGGAGTGCTCCGGGACGGTGGTCAAGCTCGGCGATGGCGTCACCCAGTGGAAGGACGGTGACCAGGTCTGCGCACTGATGATAGGCGACGGTTACGGCGAATATGCCGCGGTGCCGGCGGTACAGTGCCTGCCTGCCCCACAAGGTGTCAGCCTGATCGACGCCGGCGGACTGCCCGAGACATTCTGCACCGTCTGGACCAACGTATTCGAGCGCATGCACCTGCAGCCCGGCGAGACGTTCCTGATCCAGGGCGGCTCCAGCGGCATCGGCGTCACAGCGATCCAGCTTGCCAAGGCGTTCGGCTGCAAAGTGCTGGCCACCGCGGGCTCGGAGGCGAAATGCGCCGCCTGTCGCGAGTTCGGCGCTGATGTCGCGATCAACTATCGCACGCAGGATTTTGTCGCGGTGGGCAAGGAATTCACCGACGGACACGGCGTCGATGCGATTCTCGACATGGTGGGCGGCGACTACATTCCGCGCCAGATCGAACTGCTGGCGCACGAGGGCCGGCTGTGCTTTGTCGCGCTGATGGGCGGCAGCAAGATCGAGGCTGACTTCGGCGCCATCCAGCGCAAGCACCTGACCGTCACCGGCTCGACGCTCCGTTCGCGCAGCGTGGCACAGAAAGCGTCGATCATCGCTGCCTTGCGCGAGAAGGTCTGGCCGTTGTGGGTGCAGGGCAGACTGCGGCCATTCACCTATCGGCAGTTCCCGCTGCGCGAGGCAGCGGCTGCGCATCGGCTGATGGAATCATCGGAGCACATCGGCAAGATCCTGCTGGTGCCGTGAGCCGTTTCATCGAGCGCATCTTCGGCCAGGGAGCGGCTGGGTCGAGCGCGCTTCGTGCGCATGATAAACTCGATCGGACGTTTGGCACGAAGCCAGTGAAGCATCCATGTCGGCCCTTGCCTGTCGCTGGCTGCCCGAGAAACCTGTTCGATTGCCCCGGTTTAGGATGAACATCTCGGAGTGCCGCGATTGACGCCGCCGCGACGCGTTAAGTCCGACAGGCTGCTAGGAAACGTCGAGCGACTGCTTGCGTCCGGGGGGCGGATGCACGGCATCGATCGCTGCGAGGTCCTCCACGGTCAATGCGATCGCGCCGGCCGCGGCGTTCTCGCGCACGTGCCGTGGATCGCTCGCCTTTGGAATGGTGATCACGTTGCCGTGCCGCATGCTCCAGGCGATGGCAATCTGCGCTGGCGTCGCGTCGTGGCGCTTCGCCACTGCGGCCAGTGCCTTCGACTGCAGTAGCCGTCCGCCCTGGCCCACCGGCGAATAAGCCATCAGCGGGATCTTGTGTTCGCTGCACCAGGGCAGCAGGTCGTACTCGATGCCGCGACTGCCCACATGGTACAGCACCTGGTTGCTGGCGCACTGCGCGCCGCCCGGCAACAGCACCAGCTCCTGCATGTCGCGCGTATCGAAGTTCGACACGCCCCAGTAGCGGACCTTCCCCTCTGCCCGCAGCTTCTCGAATGCCTCCACCGTCTCGGCCAGCGGATGGCTGCCGCGCCAGTGCAGCAGATAGAGGTCGATCCGGTCGGTGCGCAGGCGCTTGAGGCTGCGCTCGCACGCCGCAGGCACACCCGTACGCGAGGCGTTGTGCGGATACACCTTGCTGACGATGAACAGCTTGTCGCGCTGGCCCTGCGATGCGTCGGCGACCACCTCCTCGGCGCCGCCATTGCCGTACATCTCTGCAGTGTCGATCAACGTCATGCCGAGTTCGATGCCGAGCTTGATCGCCGCCGTCTCTGCCTTTGCGGCATTACCGCGCTCGCCCATGTGCCAGGTTCCCTGACCGAGCGCTGGCACCTCCGTCCCATCAGGCAGCCGTACGTGGCGCATCAGCCCGCCCTTTCCTCGGCGATCCGCAGCACCCGCAGGAAGTTGCCACCCCACAGCGCAGCGATCTCCTGCCGGTCATAGCCGCGGCGCACCAATTCGGCCGTGAGGTTGGCGCTCTCCGACGCATTCTGCCAGCCGGCGAACCAGCCGCCTCCGTCGAAATCCGACGAGATGCCGACGTGCTCGATGCCGATCCGCCGTACTGCGTAATCGACGTGGTCGACAAAGTCGGCAACTGTCACCGCTTCAGGCTTCGCATCCTGCTTCAGGAATGCGGCCACCGCGGTGATCTGAATGATGCCACCCACGTCGCGCAGCGCGTCGAGCTGCGCATCATCCATGTTGCGCGAATTGTCGCACAGCGCACGAATACAGGAATGCGTTGACACCACCGGCGTGCACGACAGTGCCGCTGCCTGCAGCATGCTGTCGCGCGAGACGTGGGCGACATCCACCAGCATGCCGAGCCGGTTCAGTTCGACGATCGCGGCGCGCCCGAGTGGACTGAGGCCGCCGTGCTCGGTCAGCTCATCGCCAAGGTCTTTGCGCGGATTGCAGGAATCGGCCAATGCGTTGTGACCGTTGTGCGTCATGGTCAGATAGCGCGCGCCGAGCGCCCGGAAGCGCGCCAGCCGTGCCAGATCACCACCTATCGCGAAGCCGTTCTCCACCGCGGGGACTATCGCCAGAACGCCGTCGCGCTTTGCCGCAGCGATCTCGTCGGCGGTAGCGGTCACGCGTGCGGAAACGCCGTTCTCGTCGCGCCCCATGGAGCGTATCGCGTGGAGCATGCCGATGGCGCGCTCGAACGCAGCGGCTTCATTCTCGGGAGTTCGTGCAGCTTGCGGCACATAGGCGGCGAAGCAGCCGGCCGCGAGCCCGCCCCGCTGCATCTTCGGCAGATCCACCCGTCGAGGGCCGTCCAGGAACGGATCGGGGCCGGTGGGCCAGGGGATGTCGATGTGCGTGTCGAGGGTCAGCAGACCGCGATGCAGCGCGATAGAGTCGGTGGAAATGGCGTCGTTCATGACCTAAGGCTTGCAGAAATTGGTGTAACAAGGAAGAGGCGGCATCGCACTTGGATCTATGTCGAATAGACAACAAACTTGTTGTTGACGGATTGGCGTGTGGCCAACAACGATGGAATGGATGGAGGAAACCCATGAACGACACGCTGGACGGCGGCTGCGCCTGCGGCAGGCTGCGCTATCGCATGCGCTCGAGACCCATGTTCGTGCATTCCTGCCACTGCAAGGACTGTCAGCGCCAGACCGGCTCCGCCTTCGTGCTCAACGCGCTGATCGAGGCTGATCGGGTCGAAGTCCTTTCCGGCGATCCAACGCCCTATCCGATGCCGACAGACAGTGGCCGGCCGCATCGCGTCTTCCGCTGCCCCGATTGCGGCACAGCGGTCTGGAGTGAATACGGCGGTCTGACCAAGTTGCGTTTCGTCCGTGTCGGCACACTGGACGATCCCACGATGCTGCCGCCGGATGTGCACATCTACACACGGTCTAAGCTGCCGTGGATCGCGCTTCCAGAGGGCGTGCCGACATTCGAGGCATACTACAATTCCAGGGAGGTATGGCCAGCGGAAAGCCTGGAGCGACGCAAGGCCGCGATTGGTTAGCCGGCTTTCGCCGCCGCGCGACGGCTCACAGGCTTCTTCGCCTTGGCCTTCCTGCGTGGCGGCACCTTCGCCGGGCGCGCCTTGGTGCGGCTAATCGGCGACGGCTCGGCCACGGCCATGTCGAGACCGAACATCGCTGACAGATCGTCCGCGTCCAGCACCTTGCCGGCAGCAGGCCCAGCCTTCGTCATGGGCAAGGAATGATCGATGCCGACCAGCAGGTCCTTCTGATCGACCGCCCGCAGTCGGAACAGCAGTTCAGGCTGCTGGTCCAGCCGCGCGCCGATTCCGTACAGCACTGCCGCTACGTGCTTGCACATAAACGCGTAGTCCGGACAGCTGCACGTGAAGCGGATCTCCTTGGGTGATGGAAACAACCCGAGTCCCTGCCGGCAGATGCGCTCCATCACACCCTGCGACAGCCGGCCCTGCAGCAGCTCGACCAGTGAATTGATCCCGCCCGAGCAGTCCTTGCAGATCGACCGCCAGCGCGGCTTTGCCACGGTGTCGATGCTCACGGTGACCCGGTACAGGAACGACCCGCTGACCATCGCCGTCACCTCGCGCGGCACGATCTGCAGGTCGAGTACCGAGCCGTTGCGTACATAGGTGCGCCCACGCGGCAGGCGGTTCGCGAGGTCCTGATAGCTTTCAAGGTTGTCGCACCAGGCCTTGCCCCAGAACGTGGTCGCAATGGCGCGGCCGGCAATCACGATCGGCGCAATCGCATGACCCTTCCTGGCTAACTTCGCAACCTCAAGCGCGGCGCGACGCCGGCGCTCTGCAACAGGGACGTAGTCCGACCAGCCTCCATACCAGGACATCGTTGTCAGTCCCTCATCGCGGCGTGCAAATCGAGCGCCACCAGACGCAGCAGATCGTCATCCTTCATCTCGGTCAGATTGATCTCGCCGCCGCCCGACAGTAGCTCATCAGACACACCCTGCTTCGATTCTATCAACGCGTCGATCTTCTCCTCGACTGTGCCGCGGCACACGAACTTGTGCACCAGCACATTGCGCTTCTGGCCGATGCGGAAGGCGCGGTCGGTCGCCTGGTTCTCCACCGCCGGATTCCACCAGCGATCGAAATGCACCACGTGCGAGGCTGCGGTAAGCGTCAAGCCTGACCCACCCGCCTTCAGCGACAGTACGAAGAACGGTATGTTCTCGTCTTCCTGGAACGTGCGCACCAGATCACGCCGCCGACGCACCGCGGTCTCGCCGTGCAGTACCAAGCCTGGCCGACCGAACGCATCGGCAAGGAACGCGGCCAGCGGCGCTGTCATCTCGCGGAACTGGCTGAACACCAGCATCTTCTCCTGCCGCGACGCGACCACCTCGGCGATCTCGCGCAGTCGCGCCAGCTTGCCACTGTCCGGCTCTGCCCAGGCATTGTCGTGCAGCCACTGCGAGGGGTGATTGCAGATCTGCTTGAGCCGCAGCAGCATCGCCAGCACGACGCCCTTCCGTTGGATGCCGTCGCTGTTCTCCAGCGCCTGCTCCAGCTCGCGGACCGCCTGCTCATAAAGCGCCGCCTGCCTGCGGCTGAGACCGCACCACGCCTTCACCTCGGTCTTGTCCGGAAGATCACTGATGATCGACTTGTCGGTCTTCATGCGGCGCAGGATGTAGGGACGCACCAGCTCGCGCAGTGGACCGTACGGATTGTTCTCGCGATCGGCCAGCATCCTGGCGTAGCGGCCGAACTGCTTCACCGAACCCAGCAGGCCAGGATTGATGAAATCGAAGATCGACCACAGATCGCCCAGGTGATTCTCGACCGGCGTGCCGGTCAGTGCGATGCGCGCCGTCGCCTTCAGCGCCTTGGCCGCGCGCGTCTGCTTCGCGTTCGGGTTCTTGATCGCCTGCGCCTCGTCGAGGATCGCATAGCGCCATTCTATCACCGACAGCGCCTTGACGCGCAGCAACGAGCCGTAGCTGGTGATCGCCAGATCAAGTTTAGCAGCGCGCTCGACGGCGAACTCATCGATCTCCGCCGCGCTCATCGCCGACGGATGCACGATCGCCACCTTCAGTTCGGGCGCGAATTTTTCCACCTCGGCCACCCAGTTGGCCAGCAGCGATGCGGGCGCCACCAACAGGCTCGGACTGCGACGCTCCGCCAGCAGCAGCGCCAGCACCTGGATTGTCTTGCCCAGGCCCATATCGTCGGCAAGGCAGGCGCCAAGCCCCAGCCCCGACAGCAACCGCAGCCATTGCACGCCGACGCGCTGATACGGGCGCAGCGTGCCGTGCAGCGAAAGATCGGGATCGGCATGCGCCCCGTCGGGCGAGCGCAGCCTTTGCAGCGTGTCTGCCAGCCACGGTCCCGCCGTCACGCGTGACCAGTCGGCGACGGCGACATCGCCCGCGTCATCGGCGACAGCGGCACCAGCGAGCATGCGCATCGCCGCGGCGAACGACAGCCCCTCGCGTTCCGCCAGTTCCTCAGCGTCGCGGAACTGCCTGATCGAGCGCTCGAGCCGTTCCCGGTCGATTTCCACCCACTTGCCGCGCAGCAGCACCAGCGAATCGGTGCCCGCGAGCAAGGCGGCGATCTCCTTCCGGCTCAGCGATTCGCCGTCCAGAGTCACCGCCATGCGGAAGTCCAGGACACCCTCGAGGCCGAGTGCCGATGGTTTGCGCGCGCCGACGGTGCCGGTCACCTGCGGGCGCGGCGGACGATTGGCACGCCACGCCGGCGGCATGCGCACGATCACGCCGGCGCGCTCGAGGTCGGGCACGCTGGCAAGCAGCTGCGAAGCCTCGCGCGGCGTCCAGCGCAGCGGATGGAACAGCTCCCCCTCGTCGAGCATCGGTCGCAGCCATTCGCAGGTCTCGGACGCGCGCTGCACCGGCAGCAGCAGCGCCAGCATCCTATCGCGATTGGCCGCGCCGGCGTACTCGCGCAGCGCTTGGCCGAGCGGCACGTGCTGCGCGCGCGCCTGGGACAAGAGCTGCGTGGTGTAGGTGGCGAGAAAGGCGAACGGTGCGTCGGCGTCGCGCCGGTTCTCGGCCAGGTTGAAGTGCACGCGGCCGACCAGGTTCCACGCGGGATTGAGGCTCTTGAGGAAACTTTGGAGATCGGTCTTCGCGGCGGCAAGCGATGCTGTCAGCGCGGCCGCAATCTCCTGCCACAGCGCGCGCAGCACATCCGTCGTGAGATATTCCGCCCCCGTCATCATCGGCGCCGTCAGTACCGAGGGAGGCAAGATCGCTCTCGCTGGGAGGTTCGATGTCGGGAACACCGGTGCCGGACGATTGCAGGCACAGCGCGCCTACATAGCGGCCGGCAAAGCCACGCCACCAAAGAAACAGCGGCGGCAGGGCCTGCCCCAACTCGGCGGCACCAAGCCGCAGCAGTCCATGGCCACTGCCGCGAGCAAATGCGTCAACCAGGTGCGACGCGGTTCGCTCATCGAGCTCCACCGCGTCGGCGGACTCTTCTAGAATCAGATGTCCGTGCGGCGTCAGACGCAAACTCGCGTGCGGCATGGCTCATGCTACGATCGATCGAGGTGCGGCGGTCAAGGGCGTTTCAGCGATCGCCAAGGAAATGCAGCAGCGCCGCGTTGAACAGCGCAGGGTCCTGCAGGAAAGCGAAATGGCTGACATCCGGCAGGATCAGCAGTCCCGCACCAGGGATGGTCGCCGCGATGTATTCGGTGTGCGCACGCTTGATTGCCTCGTCGTGATCGCCGTCGACAACCCACACAGGCGCTCTGATCGACTTCAGTTGCGCATCCGTCCAGTTCGGTTCGGCCTCCCACATCTTGCTGATCTGCGCGACGAACGCGTCATATTCCTTCGGTGTCGTCGACTGTCGCGCGTATTCATGCCCAGCGCGCTCGATGTAGCGGGCGAAGGTCGGGTTCTTCTCCACGCCTTCCTGCACGCCGCTTGTGACAGTGTTGGCGGCGAACGCGAAAATTCTACCGACACGATTGGGATGGCGGATGGCGAGGTCGAGGCCGAGGATCGCGCCGTCACTCCAGCCGACCACATCGGCCTTCGCGATGTGCAGTGTATCGAGGAGAGCGACGACATCGTCCGCCATAAGGTCGTAGCCATACGGGCGGCTGTCGCGCGTGCTGCGGCCGTGACCGCGACTATCGACCAGGATCACCAAGTGGTGGGGCGCCAGTGCCGTGACCTGATGCCCCCAGTAGTCCGAATTGGCCAAGCCCCCGTGTAGAAGCACCACCGGCGAACCCTGACCGATCGTCGCATAGTGGAGGCTGATGCCGTTGACCTTGGCGTGCCCCGTATGCTCGGCAACCGGTGGCGGCGTAGGCGGCAACGTCTGCCACAGCGCGTCCGCCAGTGCGATGCGCAGGGGAAAGGCCAGCAGCAGCGATAGCAGCAGGCGGCGCATGGCCTTGGCTCCGCGATGTGACTTGCCGGACGGTTGGTCGCTACGTCCGTTCATATGATAGTCCTGCCATCACCACCATGACCCTGACCGACGACATTCCCGCCAGCATCCCACGCGCCGCCCTGGTTACCGGTGGGGCGCAGCGCATCGGTCGAGCCATCGCTCTGGGCCTGGCAGGCGCTGGCTTCGATGTCGCAGTACATTGCCACACCAGCCGCGTCGCGGGCGTCGAAACATGCGAGGCGATCCGCCACCTCGGCCGCCGCGCGACACTGTTGCCGGCTGATCTCACCGACGAGGCTCAGACACAGTCGCTGCTGCCGCAGGCAGCTGCGGCACTCGGCGCGATCGGTGTTCTGGTGAACAACGCCTGCCCGTTCGAGCGCGATGAATGGCACGACACCACGCGCGCTTCCTGGGATGCGCACATCGGGCCCGGTCTGCGCGCTCCATTCGTGCTGATGCAGCATTTCGCCCGGTCGCTGCCGGCCGACGCGCAGGGCGTGGTGATCAACATGCTGGACCAGCGCGTGTGGTCCATCACGCCGCACTTCGTCTCTTATACAGTTGCCAAGGCCGGCCTCTGGGCGCTCACCCAGTCGATGGCGCTGGCGCTCGCACCACGCATTCGGGTGAACGGCATCGGCCCCGGCCCGGCACTGGCCAACACGCGGCAGACTCAGGAGCAGTTCGTCAAACAGTCCGTCTCGGTGCCGTTGCATCACGGTACAAGCCCCAATGAGATCGGCCGCGCGGTGCTCGCCATCCTTGCCCTGCCTGCGATGACGGGTCAGATGCTGGCACTCGATGGCGGTCAGCATCTGCAATGGCAGTCCGGCCGCCACGGTCCGCCGCCCGAGGAGTAAGCGCGAATGGAAACCCAGCCGATCGCCAGCAGCGCCCGGGCACTCCGCCACATGTTCCTGCGCGACATGGTACTGAACGCCAGCATTGGCGTGCACCCGCACGAGCACGCGACGCCACAGCGGGTACGGATCAACGTCGATCTCGGCGTCGAAGACGATGGCGCACGTTCCTTATCACGCCAGCCGGTCGGCCGCGACGAGCTGGCCCGCGTAGTGGATTACGAGAAGCTGGCCGATAGCGTGCGTGGCATCGTCACGTCAGGCCATGTCCGGCTGGTGGAGACGCTGGCGGAGCGCATTGCCGAGACCTGTCTGAAGGATCGGCGCGTCCATATCGCACGCATTCGGGTGGAGAAACTTGATATCTTCGCAGATGCAGCATCAGCCGGCGTGGAGATTGAGCGCCGCCAAAGTGACTTGTCCACGTCCTGAAGGCGGAGCGCAGGGACAACAGTGGGATGGCGGAATGTGTTAATTCCGTTGCAGAATTCCGGCCAAGCATTTTCGAATTTCAATAGCTTAGCGACTGCCTAAATTTCTTGCAATCCTTGCGGACCCCAGTGTTTCCGCGGCTCTCACGCATCAGCGAGCAGCCCGGCCCACAGATTTATCCACATGATCGGTGGATCATCCGGCCCGACCCGAGACCCCCTGGCTGAATGCCTGCGAACCGGCCAATTATCACTCACCATGAGCGACCCGCCAGCCAGCCCGAATCCGACCGGCGCCGCTGCCATCGAGGCTGCGCTTGTCACCATGCCGTTTAGTCCGGGCGTGTATCGCATGCTCGATGCCAAGGGTGACGCGCTCTATGTCGGCAAGGCGCGCAGCCTGAAGAAGCGCGTGGCCGCCTATACCCAGGTTGGCCGGCTCGACGAACGGCTGCGGCGGATGGTGAACGAGACCGCCTCGATGGAGGTGATCACCACCCACACCGAAGCCGAGGCGCTGCTGCTCGAAGCCAACCTCATCAAGCGCCTGAAGCCACGCTTCAACATCGTGCTGCGGGACGACAAGTCCTATCCGTGGCTTATGCTGACCGAGGACCACCCATACCCGCAGATCGCCAAACATCGCGGCGCTCAACTGCGCAAGGGCAGCTATTGGGGGCCGTTCGCCTCCGCCTGGGCGGTGAACCAGACAGTGACCGCGATGCAGCGGGTGTTCCTGCTGCGCTCATGCGCCGACACCGTGTTCGCCAACCGAACGCGGCCTTGCCTGCTGTACCAAATCCGGCGCTGCTCGGCGCCATGCGTCGGACGGATCAGCGAGACTGATTACGGCCGGCTGGTCGGCCAGGCGAAGGCGTTCCTCGCCGGCAAGTCGGCCACTGTCCAACGCGAACTCGCCGCCGAGATGGAGCAGGCCTCCGGCACGCTGGAATTCGAGCATGCCGCTGCGGTGCGCGACCGCATTCGCGCGCTGACCTTCGTGCAGGGCAGCGACGTGGTGAACCCGGCCAGCCTGCAGGATGCGGATGTGATCGCCGCTTGGCAGACCGCGGGCCAGACCTGCGTGCAGGTGTTCTTCGTCCGCGGCGGCCGCAACAACGGCAACCGCGCCTTCTTCCCTACTCACGCGAAGGCCGAGGAAGCGGGCGAGGTCCTGGCCGCCTTCATCGCGCAGTTCTACGACGACAAACCGCCACCGCCCTGCGTCGTGGTCAACCATGCGCTGCCCGAGCAGGACCTCGTCGCCGAGGCGCTGAGCCTGAGGGCGGAGCGCAAGGTGGAGATCCTGGTGCCTCAGCGCGGCGAGAAGCGCTTAGTGGTGCAGCACGCCGAGACCAATGCGCGCGAGGCACTGGAGCGCAAGCTGGCGGAAAGCGCGGGACAGGCGAAGCTGCTGGAGGGAGTTGCGCGATTGTTCGGGCTGCCGTCACCGCCGGATCGGATCGAGGTCTATGACAACTCGCACATCATGGGAACGAACCCGTACGGCGTGATGATCGTCGCCGGCCCGGAGGGCTTCCGCAAGGCGGCCTATCGCAAGTTCGCCATCCGCGGCCCGATCACCCCGGGCGACGACTTCGGCATGATGCGCGAGGTGCTGCAGCGCCGCTTCACCCGCGCACTGAAGGAACAGGAGGCAGGTGCCGCCGCGAGCGACTGGCCTGACGTGGTGCTGATCGATGGCGGCGCCGGCCAGTTGTCGGCCGCGCGCGACGTGCTGGCCGATCTAGGCGTGCAGGACGTGAAGCTGGTGGCGATCGCCAAGGGACCGGATCGCGATGCCGGCCGCGAGTGGTTCTACACGGATGGGATGGAGCCGTTCCAACTGCCGCCGCGCGATCCGGTGCTGTATTTCCTGCAGCGACTGCGCGACGAGGCGCATCGCTTCGCCATCACCACGCATCGCGCGGGACGCTCGAAGAACATCCGGCAGAGCGAACTCGATGAAGTTCCCGGCATCGGCGCCGCTCGCAAGCGAGCCCTGCTCAACCATTTTGGCTCCGCCCGTGGGGTGAAGATGGCAGGACTTGCCGACCTGGAGGCGGCACCGGGCATCAGCCACGAGACGGCACGGCGGGTGTATGCGCATTTCCATCCGGGGGTGCGGATGGAGCAGGCATCGTAATCCTGTTCAGGTGACCTGCCGCAGCAGCCAGTAGAGTGAGCCCGCGAGTACCATGGCGGCCGGCAATGTCAGCACCCACGCCAACGCGATGCTGCGCACGGTGCTCCACTGCAAGCCTGACCCGTTCGCCAGCATGGTACCGGCAACCCCACTCGACAGAACATGGGTGGTCGAGACCGGCAGGCCGAAAGAATCAGCGGCGCCGATTGTCGCAGCGGCGACAAGTTCCGCGGCAGCACCCTGCCCGTACGTGAGATGGCTCTTGCCGATCTTTTCGCCAACCGTCACCACGATGCGCTTCCAGCCGATCATGGTGCCGAGACCGAGCGCGATCGCAACCGCCACCTTCACCCAGACGGGAATGAACTTGGTCGCAGCATCAACCACCCCGCGATAAGCCGTCAGCGCCGCCGCGTCCTGCGGGGAAAGCGCCGCCTTCTGAGCCAGTCGAATCGCCTCGCTGACGAGGTACATGTCGTTGCGCACGTTCGGCACGGCGGTGGCAGGAATGGCGCTCATCGCGCCGCGTGCACGGACCTGTGCGGCAACATCGCCGGCGAGGGTGCCGAGCGCCGCCCAGGTCTCCGGGTCGGCGATTTGGCGGGCCTGTACGGCATGGGTCACGATGACGCGCGCCGCATCGACCGAGGGCGCCGTCGCGCCGTACGCGTGCGCGGTGAAGACCGCCTGCGCCCGGTCGGTCGCCTGATAGAACGCCGGAGTCGCGCTTCTCGGCATAGCGTGGTTCAACGCGAACGCGGTCGGCACCGAGCCGATCAAAATCAGCATAATGAGCCCCATGCCCTTCTGCCCATCGTTCGAGCCGTGCGCGAACGATACGCCCGTGCAGGTGAGGATCAGCAGGCCCCGGATCCACGCCGGCGGCGGCCGATCGGAGGTCGGCGCCGCGTAGAGCGCCTTGTTGCGGATCACCAGCTTCATCACCAGCAGCATGAGCGCTGCGAAGATGAAGCCCACCACTGGACTGAACAGGAGCGCGCGGAACACGCCCATGGCCTGTGACCAGTCAACACCCGACGTGCCGGAGCCCGACGGCGCCATGAACTGGTTCGCAAGTCCGACCCCGATGATCGAGCCGATCAGCGTGTGCGATGAACTGGCGGGCAGCCCGAGCCACCAGGTCCCCAGGTTCCAGACGATCGCCGCTATCAGCAATGCGAAGATCATGGCGAAACCAGCACTGCCGCCGACCTGGAGGATCAGTTCGACCGGCAGCAGCGACAGCACACTGAACGCCACCGCGCCCGAGGAGACCATGACACCGAGAAAGTTGAAGGCGCCCGACCACACCACCGCCGCATGCGGCGGCAGACTATGCGTGTAGATGACGGTCGCGACCGCATTCGCCGTGTCATGGAAGCCGTTGACGAACTCGAACCCGAGCGCGATCAGCAGCGCAATTCCGAGCAGAACGAACGCGCCGATCGCAACTGGCGGCGTATGGGCGGCATCGATATCGGCGAGCAGACCGTTCAGTGTGTAGCCGACGCCGATGGCCAGCAGAACAATAAAGATCACACCACCCGCGACGTGCGGCCTGGTGTTGAGGTTGGGTCGCGCGGGCAGCGCTGCCGCGACGGCTTCGGACATTGTTACACCCCGGGCGTCGTTCATCTTTGCCCGAAGAGTAGCCACCTGCACTCAGCCGACTATCGCAGTTGTGTTACAGTTTTGCCGCGCTGCCGTATCGGGGACTGCATCGTCAGGTTTGCTCTCCCTTAAGCCGCGACGAACCGCTAGGCTGCCCGCGATGCTGACCGACCTGCCGAACCTGCTCACGCTGTCCCGCATCGTGGCAATCCCGCTGCTGGTGGTACTGGTCGCGTTGCGCGAACCGGCGGCCGATCTTGCGGCCTGTGTCCTGTTCAGCACTGCCGCCATCACCGACTATTTCGACGGCAAGGTTGCCCGCACCCGCCGTCAGCAATCGGACCTCGGCCGCATGCTCGACCCGATCGCCGACAAGCTGCTGGTCGGCGCGGCGCTGATGATGCTGGTCGGGCAGGGGCGGCTGTCCGGCTGGGGCCTCTATCCCGCCATCGTCATCATGCTGCGCGAGATCCTGGTGAGCGGGTTGCGCGAATATCTCGCGGCGATCCGTATCGGACTGCCGGTCACGCCGCTCGCCAAGTGGAAGACCGGCTTTCAGATGGGCGCACTCGGCACCCTGCTCGCCGGCGACTCGACTGCGCACTGGCTGCATCTGTCATTTATCCCGGTCACCGCCATCGGCGAGGCCATGCTGTGGGTTGCCGCAGCGCTGACGTTGTGGACCGGCTGGGACTACCTCACCGCCGGCGTGCGTCATGCCTCCGCGCCGCCTGCTGCCAGCCTGACCGAACGCCAAACACCCTGACCGTGCGGGTTCTTGGCATCGTCGGCTGGTCCGGTAGCGGCAAGACTACGCTGCTGACCAAGCTGATCCCGCTGCTGCGCGCCCGCGGCCTGATGGTGTCCACTGTAAAGCACACGCATCACGGCTTCGACATGGACCGACCCGGCAAGGACACCTATCGTCACCGCGAGGCTGGCGCGCACGAGGTGCTGGTCGCCGCGGGGACGCGCTGGGCACTGCTGCATGAGGTGGTGGGGCCAGAGCCCGACCTGCCTGAATTGCTGGCGCGCATGCAGCCGGTCGATCTCGTCCTGGTGGAGGGCTACAAGAGCCACCCCTTCCCCAAGCTCGAGGTATACCGCCCTGCGCTGGGCAAGCCGCCGATCTGGCCAGGTCAGCCGGACATCGTGGCGGTCGCCTCGGACGCACCGGTCACCGTCGACCGCGCGCTGCTGCCGCTGAACGACCCCGCCGTGATCGCTGGCTGGATTCTGGAGGCCTGATGATGCTGTGCCACACAGGGGGTAAATTTCGCGAGGTGCTTGAGCGCAGCGCATGACCGGGGCACATTCGGCCTCGGCTGGCCCGTCCGGCCGTCGATCCGACGATTTGTTCCGGTGGGAGCCCCTTTCATGCGGCGCTTTTCCTTGATCTGCCTCTGCTTGGCGCTCCCTGGTTGCGGCTACAACACGTGGTCGGACCCGCCGTTCGCGACCGCAAGGAATCCCAATTTTCCGGCCGACGCGAGCGAGAACGTGCGCCGCGTCATGGGTGAGCAGGTCGAGGCACCGACCCTCACGCCGGAACCGGGCGATATCTGGCCGGGCCCCTTGCCGCCATCGCCGACACTGCAGGACCTCGAGGCGAAGGGCGAGCCGACCCAGCCACAGCGTCCGGTGCCAGGCTCGCCGCAGTACCAGGGCCAACAGCCCCCCAACCTGCCGCCGCCGCCCGCCACCCATGGCAGTTCGACCCCACCCCCCTCGAACCAGCCGGGGATGGCGACACTGCCGGCGCCAACGCCACCGCGTCCAACCGACTTGACGCCGCCCGCGCGCAACCCAGCCGGGCAGGTCCTCCCCACTCAACAGGGCCCGTCAGTCACGACCGGGGGCACCAGCAACTACCAGACCACCACGACCCCCGGCGGTGGTTCCGCAATCGTCGTCCCCAATGGTAATGGCACCAGCACGATCATACATTCGGACGGCAGGATCGAGACGGTCCCCACACCGCGTTGAATCACAATGGCCGACGCCGAAGCACCTCTGACCATCCTCTACTTTGCCTGGCTGCGCGAACGGACAGGCGTGTCGCAGGAGTCCGTCGCGCCGCCTGCCGGCGTGGGCACAGTCGGCGAACTCGTCGCCTGGCTGGCGGAGCGTAGCCCCGGCCACGCCAGCGCCTTCGCCAACCGCCGCACGGTGCGCTGCGCGGTCAATCAGGAGTTCGCCGATCCCGTCACGCGCGTCGGCCCTGGCGACGAGGTGGCGTTCTTCCCGCCGGTGACCGGAGGCTGACGGCATGGCCCGGATCAGCGTGCAGACCGAGGACTTCGACATAGGGGCGGAATTCGCCGCCCTGACCACCGGACGCAGCGATATCGGCGGCATCGGCTGCTTTGTCGGCACGGTGCGCAGCAACGCGCAGGACCGCGTTGCGGCGATGACGCTGGAGCACTATCCGGCGATGACTGTGCCCGCCATAACGCGCATCACCCAGGAGGCCGAGCGTCGTTGGAGCCTGCTCGGATGCACAGTGATCCACCGCATCGGTCGACTGACCCCAGGTGAGAACATAGTATTGGTCCTGGCCGCCGCGGCCCATCGCCAGCCGGCTCTGGACGCCACCGCCTTCCTGATTGACTGGCTGAAAACGAAGGCTCCGTTCTGGAAGAAGGAAGAGTTCGTCGACGGCGTGTCCAACTGGGTCGAGGCGCGCGAGGCGGACGATGCGGCGGCGGCGCGATGGTGATCAGCCGCAAGGGGGCGCGACACCGTCCAGGTCCGAAAATGGCGAGCGGCACATGACTGGTCGGGGCATGATGCGGGCATGCATCTCGATCGCGAAGCCTGTTACCGGGCGCTACTGACCCGCGACGCCCGTTTCGACGGCCAGTTCTTCGTTGCCGTCCGAACCACGGGTATCTACTGCCGGCCGATCTGTCCGGCCCGGGCACCGAAGTTGGAGCACATCGAGTTCATGCCCAGCGCGGCGGCGGCCCAGGCAGCGGGATACCGCCCCTGCCTTCGCTGCCGGCCGGAGACATCGCCGCAGCTCGCGGCCTGGCGCGGGACATACAGCACCGTCTCGCGCGCGATGGCGCTGATCGCCGCCGGCGCGCTGAACGGCGACGCCGTCGACGGCCTCGCCGGCCGGCTCGGCATCGGCGAGCGGCAGCTCCGGCGCCTGTTCCGCAAGCATCTCGGCGCGTCGCCCAATGCAGTCGCGCAGACCAGGCGGGTGCTGTTCGCCAAGCAGCTCATCAGCGACACGACGCTGTCGATGACGGAAGTGGCCCTGGCGGCCGGTTTCGGCAGCGTGCGGCGGTTCAACGACACGTTCCAGAAGCTGTATGGGCGCCCGCCGCGCAGTCTCCGCCGCGACGGCGCGGGAGGAGCCATCGGTTCAGCCGTTAACCTGACCCTGACCTTCAAGCCGCCCTACGACTGGCCCGCCATCATCGGTTTCCTCGCGACACGCGCGATCCCAGGCGTGGAATGCGTGCGAGGCGACGAGTACGCCCGGACCATCAACCTGGGCGGCGCGACGGGGACGATCGTGGTGCGTCTGGCGATGCAGCAACAGGCCCTGATCGCCAACATCCGGTTTCCGGTGGTCGCCGCACTACCGGCCATTATCGAGCGCATCCGGCACCTGTTCGATCTCGGCGCGGATCCCGCCGTGATCGGTGCCCATCTGTCCGAGGATCCGGCCCTGGCGAAGCTCGTTGAGGCACGGCCGGGCCTTCGGGTGCCCGGCGCGTGGGACGGGTTCGAGCTTGCGGTGCGTGGCATCCTCGGTCAACAGATCAGCGTCGGCGCGGCCAGGGGGCTCGCGGGCAAACTGGTCGCTGCCTTCGGCACGCGGCTGCCCGCCACGGACGAACCCGCCATCGCAGACCTCACTCATGCCTTCCCATCACCGGACCAGATCATGTGCGCCGATGATCTCGCGGCCACGCTCGGCATGCCCCGCCAGCGCGCCGCGGCAATCAGGGCACTGGCGGAGGCGGCACTGGCAGACCCTCGCCTGTTCGAGCCAGGCCTGGGTCTCGACGAGAGCATAGCACGACTGCGCTCACTCGCTGGCATAGGCGAGTGGACAGCTCAGTACATCGCCATGCGCGCCCTGCGGGAACCAGACGCCTTTCCAACAGGCGATATCGGTCTGCTGCGCGCCATGGCCACAGAATCCGGGAGGCCGACAACGGCCCAGCTTCAGGCACGCGCGGCTGGGTGGCGGCCGTGGCGTTCCTACGCCGCTCTGCATCTCTGGGCATCTGATCCAACCGACAAACGCGGCGCCAAGGAGGCACCGAATGAGACTGTGGTGCGATCGTATGTCATCGCCGATCGGAACAGTGCTGTTCGTGTCTGACGGCGACGCGCTCCGTGCACTTGACTTCGAAGACTGCGAGGACCGCATGCATCGCCTGTTGCGCCGGCAGTACGGAGCGTTTGCGATGGAAGCCGGCCGGGTCCCCGGCGATACTCGTCGCCGCCTTCATGCCTATTTCGACGGCGAACTGGCGGCGTTGGACACCATCCCGGTGCGGACGGGCGGCACAGCCTTCCAGCGTCGGGTCTGGACGGCGTTAAGGACGATCCGGGCCGGGACGACCACCACATACGGGCGTCTGGCGGCGACGCTTGGCGCGCCGAATGCCAGCCGTGCGGTCGGCCTCGCCAATGGCGCCAATCCGGTCGCCATCGTTGTGCCTTGCCATCGGGTGATTGGCGCCGCCGGTCTCACAGGTTATGGCGGCGGTCTTGCGCGCAAGGCTTGGTTGCTGCGTCACGAGGATTGCGGCGCTGCCAGCCTGCGGCAGAGCGACCCGGCGTAACCTGGGCGAACATCAGGGGATGCCGGCAGTGCCGCGGTCCGAGTTGATCAATCCAGGGCGAGGATATCGGTCAGGGCCGGTCCGACCGCCTTGCGAATGTCCCGGATCGCGCCGCCGGCAACGCCGTGAGACCTGCAACTGGAGATCAGAGCGGAAGCGAGTTCGCCGACCGCAAATTCGATCCGCTCAAGTGCCAGTTGCTGGCGATGGTTGGGCTCGCCTTGCGCAATCGCCCGATTGGTCGCTGACATCCCGGTCCTGGTCATGCAGGCATCATCGCACCGCTTGGTTACATTCTGGTGTATGAATCATGGCTCACGCCGGCAGTGTCAGTGTCGCCTTCAGACCGCTCATCGGCCGGTTGGCCAGCACCACATCGCCACCGTGAGCCCGCAGGATGTTGCGGGCGATCGGCAAGCCCAGCCCCACCCCACCGGTCTCGCGGTTGCGCGATGGCTCGCCGCGATGAAACGGCTCGAACACGCGATCCAGCTCAGCCGATGGTATGCCCGGACCGTCATCCTCCACCTCGATCACCGCCACGCCGTCGGCCGGCGGTTTCAGCCTGATGCGGGCAGAACCGCCATAGGTCACCGCGTTGGACGCCAGATTAGCCAACGCCCGCTTCAGCGCCAGCGGCCGTGCACGCACCGTCAGATGCGGGGGCCCCTCGTAAGCGAGTCTTGGCGCCACATCGGGTCGGGTATCGCCAATCTCGTCCAGCACCGTGCGCAACAGTTCCGCCAGGTCCAGCGACGCCACCGGCTCGGTGGTCCTCGCGTCGCGCCCGAACGCCAGGGTGGCGGACACCATCGCCTCCAACTCCTCGAGGTCGGCCAGCATCTTCCCCCGCTGCTCATCGTCCTCGACGAACTCGGCCCGCAGCTTCAAGCGGGTGATCGGGGTCCGCAGATCGTGGCCGATCGCCGTCAGCAGCTCGGTGCGGTCCTGCACGAAGCGGCGGATGCGCGCCGCCATCGTGTTGAACGCACTCGCGGCCGTCGCGACCTCCGATGGGCCATCCTCGGGCAGAGGTGGCGCATTAACATCGCGACCCAGAGCCTCGGCCGCCGCAGCGAGCGTGCGCACCGGCGCAGTCAGCCGCCGCACCGCCCATAGCGTCAAGCCGGCGGCGGTCACAGTCATCAGCAGGAATGCGGCAAGAAATCTCGGTGAATGCCAAGGCCGCAGTGGTTCTTCCGGCACCGACAGGTTGAGCCAGTCGCCGTCTGGAATGCGCATGCCGATGATGATCAGATGGCGGGCGTGGTCCGTCAGGATACGGAGCCCGTGCCAGTGCGGCACACCCATCAACGGGACCAGATTGAGGTTGACCCGCAGCAGCCGCTGTCCAAACGGCAGCGTATCCGGCAGGTCCGGGGCTGGCGGTTCCCGAGCGAGTTCGGCGGTGAGGCCCGGGACGCGGCGCAATTCCCCAAGCACCGCCTCGCGCCGCTCCGGTGCCGTCATCATCACTGTGCGGTACGTGCTGATCACCCGCATGGCGATCTCGCGCGTCTGGGCCAAGTGCAGCGCATCGAGGCGATCGAGCGCGTGGATGGTCAGGCCGGCAATCTGCACCACGACGAGGCCGGCGATTAGAACGAATGCCGTGCGTGCGGCGAGACTGCGCGGCCAGAGCCGGAGCGTCACGCCCGCTCGACCGTCGCCGCCAGAACGTAGCCGCCGCCGCGGACGGTCTTGATGAGCTGGGCGTTGCGGCCGTCATCCTCCAGCTTGCGCCGCAATCGGCTGATCGCGACGTCGATCGCACGGTCGAACGGGCCCGCCTGGCGGCCGCGCAGGAGGTCCAGGAGCATGTCACGCGTTAGCACGCGATTGGAGCGCTCGACCAGCGCCACCAGCAGGTCGTATTCGCCACCGGTCAAGGCCACTTCGACGCCTTCGGGGTTCAGCAGCCGCCGCCGTGCCGGCTCCAGCGTCCAGCCGCCAAAGCGCAGGTTGCGCGCCGACAATTCGGTGCGCCGCTCCGGAGCGTCCCCCGCACGACGCAGCACGGCCCGAATGCGCGCCAGCAGCTCGCGAGGATTGAACGGTTTCGGCACGTAGTCGTCCGCGCCCAGTTCGAGACCGATGATGCGGTCGGTCTCCTCGCCCATCGCCGTCAGCATGACGATCGGCACATCGGATTGCGCGCGCAGCCAGCGCGCGAATTCGAGGCCACCCTCACCTGGCAGCATCAGGTCGAGCACCACCAGGTGGTAGTGGCCGTTGGTGAAGGCGCGGCGTGCCTCGCGCGCGTCGCGCACGGCAGTGACCCGCATCTGATGCTTCTCTTCCAGGAAGCGGGCGAGCAGGTCGCGGATCTCGCGATCATCGTCTACCACCAGGATGTGTGGTGCCTGTTCCATGTCGGTGAAACATACGGCGTCTCGCGCCGTTGTGGCAGGTCCGTTTGCATTCCGTCGCAATTCGTCGCGCTGGTGACACACAACGGCAATGTGGACGCACCAGTTTGTGTTCTGCCGCGAGACGCGGGCCGTGATCTGGGAGAGAACAAATGCGTAGGACCATTCTGGCTGCCGTGGCCGTGCTGGCCATCGGCGGCGCCGCTACAGGAATCATGATCGCCAATGCGCAGCCGGCTCCGCCGCCTGCCGGCATGGAGGGGCGCCCGCACTGGATGGGCTGGATGCACCGCGGTCATGACTGGACGCGGGGCGAGGGAATGCAGCGGCCGCGCACCTTCGCGCTGGTCTACCCCCAGGAGGACCGCAAGCTCACGCCGCCCGATGTGCAGAAGATCGCCGAGGCGTTCCTGCTATGGCGAGGCAACCACACCTGGAAGGTGGTCGAGGTGGCACCGACCGCTGATGGCGCGGTCGGCTTCGCGCTCGCCACCCAGGAGGGCTCGGTTATCGCACGCTTCACGATGGATCCGCACAGCGGCAGGGTGACCCGAACCGGCTGATTGCGGATAGCGGCGGGCGCGAGGCTCCCCACCCGCCTGCCGCCGCCCCCGCGCGCTCGATTGCCGACCGACAGTGACCCGAACCGGCAGGCATCGAAGCGCGCGCGGGGCCCCTTGGCTCTCAAGAAATGGCCGCGGTTTCGCCCGCCACTGCCGAAGCCGAAGTCCGCCATCCTTCGGCGGCGAGGTCACCACGTGCCAGGCAAGGTAGGCGCTGCCCTCCGCGCCCGGCAACAGCACACCATCCATCGCCTTGGAGCGGAGCGGCGCAGCGCCTCGAGCGCGTGCTGCGGCGTCTGCACGATCTGCCCGGCGACGTTGAGAGAGGTTTGACCCAGACCTCCACGCCAGTGCGTCGCTCGGAGGAAGGCGGAAGCTTGCCTTGGCTCGCGGCTCCGCTCCAGTGGGCGGGGTGCCGCTGCGGAGGCGGGCGCCAGAGCGCCCGGAAAGCTCCAGCCTACCGAACCACGCGCAGTGTCGGACGCGCCCGGGCAGCCAGGCGGCGATACAACGCCAAGTAGTCCTCGGCCATCCGCTGCGCGGTGAACCTGCGCTCGAAGCTGCGACGCACGCTGGCGCGCGACAGCCGTTGAACGCGGCTGGTGGCCTCGACCGCCTCCGCCTCGCTTTCCACGATCAGCCCGGTGACGCCATGCTCCACGATTTCCGGCACCGAGCCACGATTGAATGCGATCACCGGCGTGCCGCAGGCCATCGCCTCGATCATCACCAGGCCGAACGGCTCCGGCCAGTCGATCGGCACCAGGAGCGCGATCGCGCCGCTCAGGAAGTCCGGCTTTTCCGCATCATTGATCTCGCCGATCAGTTCGACGTCGCGGCCATCGATCATTGGTTGGATGGAATCTCGAAAATAAGCCTCGTCTACCCGATCCACCTTGGCGGCGATCTTCAGTGGAATGCCCGCCCGACGTGCAATCCGGATCGCACGGTCCGGCCGCTTCTCGGGGCAGATGCGACCCAGGAATGCCAGATAGCTCGGCGTAACGTGGCGCGGCGTCAGAAGATCCTGGGGCAGTCCGTGTTGCACGGTTGCGACAAAGTTGGCATCCGGCAGGGGGAGGCGCTGGGCATCGGAGATAGAGACCAGCGGCACTTCAGGGAAACAGTCATAGACTGGCCGCAACTCCGCCAGGTCGAGCCGACCGTGCAGCGTGGTGAGAAACGGGGTATCCTGCCGGCTGAACAGCGGAAACGGCCAATAGTCGAGGTGGCAATGCAGGACGTCGAACTCGTCGGCCCGTTGACAGACCTGCTCCAACATCAGCATGTGCGGGGCGATCGCATCACGGATCGTGTGATCGAAGCGGAGTGCGCATGGCCACATCGCGGCAAGATCCGCACTGGTTCGTGAGTCACCGCTGGCGAACAGCGTCACGTCATGGCCCATGGCCACCAACTGTTCGGTCAGAAACGAGACCACGCGCTCGGTTCCCCCGTACAGTCGGGGCGGTACTGACTCGGTCAACGGCGCGATCTGGGCAATTCGCATGGTCGTGAAGCCTCTCCCGTCAGATATCGTGATGCTGATCATCGATGACCTCGCCGGAAGTTCGGGCTTTTCTGCGGCAGGAGTTGGTGCTGTTCACGACTCACGGCTAAGTTACCGGTCGGGAAGGCATCCTAACGGTGTCGTTGTGCGTTGTCGGACCTGTTAAGGCACGCGCGCGCGAGGAGGAAATGTGGGGCGCCTCGTTATCGTGTCAAACCGTGTACCGTTGCCTTCCGAGCGGGGGCCGCGGGCCGGCGGGCTGGCCGTTGCACTAGCGGACGCACTGCGCCCCGGCACCCTGTGGTTCGGCTGGAGCGGCAGGCGTTCCGGCGCGGCCGACGGCGAAGTGCGGCTGCAGCGAGCGGAGGGCGCAACCTACGCCACCATCGACCTAAGCGAAGCGGAGTACCGCTCATTTTACGTCAATTTTTCTAACGGTGCGTTATGGCCGCTGCTGCACTTCCGTTTGGGCCTGGTCGAGTTCCGGCGCGAGGACTGGGAAGGCTACCGCGCGGTCAACCGGCGGTTAGCCAAAGCGCTGGCGCGGTTGCTGCGCGAGGACGACCTGATCTGGGTGCACGACTACCACCTGTTTCTGCTGGCCGAGGAGCTCCGCAACCTTGGCGTGCGCAACCGTATCGGCTTCTTCTTGCACACGCCATTCGTGCCGCCGGCGCTGTTGCATGCCCTGCCACGCGCCACGGAACTGCTGCGCGCCATGTGCGCGTTCGATGTCGTGGGGTTCCATACGCGCATCTACCAGCGTGCCTTCCTCGAATGCGCACGGGAAATCCTTGGCACGAGAATCGTCGACGGCACCTTCAACTACGAAGGCCGCCTGGTTCACGCGATTGTTGATCCGATCGGCATCGACGCTGAGGGCTTCGCGGAGACCGCGGCACGTGCCGAACGCAGCGCCGAAACGGCACGGCTGCGCGACAGCCTGGGCGGCCGCGCGTTGGCCATCGGCGTCGATCGCCTCGACTACTCGAAGGGCCTCGTCAACCGCTTCGAGGCATTTGGCCGTCTGCTGGGGAAGTATCCCGAGCATCGCCGCCAGGTCAGCTTCCTTCAGATAGCCGCGCGGTCCCGCGAGGAGTCCGGCAGCTACCAGCGTCTGCGGCGCGAGCTGGATCGAATTGTCGGCGACACCAACGGCCGCTTCTCCGAGTTCGACTGGGTGCCGTTGCGCTATATGACCAGCACGGTACGGCGGCAGTTGCTCGCGGGATTCTTTCGGATCGCCCGCCTCGGCGTGGTGACGCCGTTGCGCGACGGCATGAACCTCGTGGCCAAGGAGTACATCGCCGCACAGGATCCGGGGGATCCCGGCGTCCTGATCCTGTCGCGGTTTGCCGGCGCGGCCGAGGACCTGACTGAGGCGTTGATCGTCAACCCATTCGACGCCGACGAGATCGCCGACGCGATGCACGAAGGCCTGGCTATGCCGCTGGCCGAGCGGTTGCGCCGCTACCATGCCTTGCGGGAACGCGTATGGGACACGACGGCGAGTAAGTACTGTGCGACGTTCCTTGCTTATCTCGAACATGAGGAACGTCCTGTGCCACGACTCAGGCTGCAGGTCGCGTCATGAGTCGAACATCGAGGGGACATCGCCCGCAGCCTCGTTGCTGACAAAAATCGAACAGCACATTGCCATCCTGCGGCGCTACATAATCCATCACTCGAAGCGAGTCGGTGCGCCGGGCACGGGGGCATCGGCTTCAGGCGCACCATGAAGGGAGACCAGATATGATGCAGCGTCCGTTCGCACTCGCCGCAGCTGTTCTGGGCATGACGTTGGCGTTGTCCGCGTGCACTGACCCGTACGACCCCGGCCAGCGCGCCATCGGGGGCGGACTGCTTGGCGCGGGAACCGGCGCGGCAATCGGTGGGCTTGCCGGAGGCGGACGCGGCGCCGCCGCGGGCGCGCTAATTGGCGGTGGGGTCGGCGCGGTGGGCGGTGCAGTAACCACGCCGCGGCCACCGCCGCCGGCCTACTATCCGCCGCCGCCTCCCGGCTATTACCCGCCGCCGCCACCTCCTTACCGTGCCTACTGAGAAGACGGCATTTTCGGGTCTGCACCGGGAGCGTTGTTCATCGCTCGCGGCATCGGCAGCATCATACCAATTGGAGACGCTGCTGACTCTCTGCCGACTGCGCTATGCCAGCAAGGACACCCGCCCGGTCCATGGATCCTGACTGAAGAGCGCCTGCCCAGCCCTGCAGGCCTCCTGGGTCTGCCGAACGCCCGAGCCCATTCTCATAAAGGCTTTCGACATACTGCGTGTCGGTCTGCTGGGAATGCAATGACTGGAACTCCTGCGACATGGTCAGCTCTTGGGCCAATTGCGCAGGTGTTCCCCCACCGCTGAGGAAATTGCCCCAGTTCGCCAAACCCGCTGGGTCAGGTTCACGTCCAAGTCCTGTGCGATAGTCCTCGCGCACGATCGCGGTGTTCGGATCGTTGATGAAGGCGATCGACGGAGCGGACGCACCGAGTGGCGCTCCATACAGCGACTGAATGGCCTGAATGTCAGACTGATCCGGGCCCGCGTTGTTGCTCGGTCCCGAGGTCGGATTCATCACCGCGTTGGGATCGGCCGGATTTTCCCCAAGCCCGAGCGCGTGGCCGAGTTCGTGCTCGAAGACCTGCAGCAGCGACGTCGCGTAGCCGGCATACCGGAAGTCACCGCCATCGAGGGGAATCAGCGCAACCTGCGCTGGGTCTTCGGCCGATACGATTGTGCCCGGCAGGAAATTCTGGCCGGTCGAGGACCAAGAAGTGCTGCCAATGACATTGGTCTGCGCGGGGTTCAGCGCCTGGAAGCCCACGCGGATGTCCACCGACGCTGAGTCCGCCGCGAGCAGAAGCTGTACGCCGGATACTGCGGACCACGTCGCCGCAGCATGTTCGACCACTGCCTGATACGCTGGGTTGGCGATGAAGCCGGAGAACTGTGTCGGCTGGCCGGTCAGGTTAGCGCCGGCGAACGAGTAGGTCACAACGTTCGATGGCCAGCGGGGGCCTTCCAGGGGATCAGGCATAGAGTTCCTAGTGGTTGCTGCGCTGTTGGCCACCCATCATGCTAGGCGTCGGCGAACAAGGCGACCGGAGCGCCGAGTACCGGAGCGTCGGTGCGGAACAGGCCGCCCAGTGTCGGATGCTGCTGCAGTGCCTCCGGAGAGCGCCCTTCGCGAAGCGATGTCACGTAGAGATGGCGTTCGGCGAAGCACGGCATTGTCGGGCCAGGAACAGGGAACGGCAGCTTGCTCAACAATGCGCCCTGCGGTGAGAAGCGGTTGACGCAGGCCGCTGACGGCCCGGCCGACCAGTAGGCTCCTTCCACATCGACGGCAGCGCCGTCGGGGCGGCCTTCGTCGTTGGTCAGCGTTGCCAGCACGCGGCGATCGGCCAGCGCGCCGGTATGTACGTCGAAGTCCCAGGCCTCAATGATGCCGGCCGTGGAATCCGAGTGGTACATGACGCGGCCGTCCGGAGACCATGCAAGACCATTGGACACCGCATAGCCCTCTGCCTTGCGCTCGACGCGACCCTGCGGCGTGACGCGGTACAGCGCACCCGTCTTCTGGCGCGGCGTGTTCTCGTCCATGCTGCCGACCCAGAAGCAACCGTCCGGCCCGACCTTCCCGTCGTTGAGGCGATTGGTAGGCGGTTCGTCCACCGGGTCGGTCAATTGCTCGATCTCCTTCGTGCGCGGATCGAACAGCACAACGTGATGTCGCAGCGCGACGACAAGGCGGCCCGACACACAAAGGCCGAAGCTGCCGACCACTTCGGGGAAGTCCCAATACGCCTGGGCGCCGTCGTCCACCGACAGCGCGTTGATGCGCTTGCCAGGGATGTCGCAGAACAGCAGTCGCCGCGTGGATGCATCCCACACCGGCGATTCCGCGACGCCGCAGCGAGAATCCCAGACGAGTTCGAATTGGGCCATGTTCAGCTCCGCCTGATGTTCCAGAATACCGGACTGCCCTGCAGCATTCCGGTCAGGTTCGCCTGATATGCGGTCGGGATGAAATACTGGCCGAGTGGAATGTAGGGCACATCCTCGAACGCCTGCAGTTGCAGCTTGTCGGCCAGTGCCTTCTGCGCGACAAGGTCCGGCGCCCTGAACCAGGCATCGCGAAATTCCTCTATCTTCGGGCTGGTTGGCCATCCCACCGTAGCAGCCTTGCCGTTGCCGCGCAGGAACACGTGGCCGGCAGGGTTGATCATGTCGAGGCCGCTCCAGCCAGTGTGGAAGATACTCCAGCCTCCCTGCTCGACCGGATCGGTCTTCGCGCGACGCTGCACCAGGGTCGCCCAGTCCATCGCCTGCGCCTCGACGGTGGCACCGACGCGATGCAGCCAGTCGGTGGTGATCTCCGCCGCCGCCTTGGACCACGGAATGTCACTCGGCAGCAAAACGACGATCTTCTCGCCCTTGTAGCCGGCTGCCTCGATGTCGCGCTTGACCTTGGCCAGGTCGCGCTTGCCGGTAAGCGCCTCCATGCCGACCTTGGTCGCCAGCGGCGTATCAGGACAGAAGATGCCGACCCTGTCGCGCCACAGGTTTTCGTCGGTACCCACGGCACCTATCATGTAGTCCGACTGCTCGACCGCACCCAGCATTGCGCGGCGCAACGCCGGATTGTCGAACGGCGGATTGAGGTGGTTGAACCGCATCGTTGCGATCGTGCCGGTGGGATTCATCGTCTCGACCTTGAGCCGCTTCTGCTGTTGCATCAGCGGCAGCAGGTCGGCGTTCGGCGTCAGCCACCAGTCGATCTCGCCGTTCTGCATCGCCGCCGCCACCGTTCCGGCGTCGGGGATGATCTGCCATTCGATGCGGTCGAAGTGCGCAACCTTCGGGCCAGCGGTCCCGTCGGGCGTGCCGTCGGGGCGCGGCACATACTTCGTGTTGCGCTGATAGACCACTCGCGAGCCCGCTACGCGCTCGTCCGCCTTGTAGCGATAAGGCCCGCTGCCGACCATCTCGGTGACCTGCTTGTACGGGTCGGTGGCCGCCAGCCGTTCCGGCATGATCGGGCACATGCTGGGCGGCGTCTTCGCCAGCGCATCGGGCAGCAGCGGAAACGGATATTTCAGGCGGAACACAATGGTCCTGTCGTCGGCTGCGCCGATCTCATCGGTGGCGGCGAGCAACGCCTGGCCAAATCCGTCGCGCGCACCCCAGCGTCTGATGCTGGCGACACAGTCTCGCGCCAGGACCCTGGTGTCGTCATGGAACATCAGGTCGGGACGCAGCATGATGCGCCAGGTCTTGCCACCGTCCTCGGTAGCGGCGCCCTCGGCCATCTGCGGCTGCGCCTTGTAGTGGCCGTCGAGGCCGAACAATGTATCGAATACCAGGAAGCCGTGATCGCGGGTCTGGTAGGTGGTGGTCCAGATCGGGTCTAGCACGGCGAGGTCCGCCTGGGGCACGAACTTCAATACCTGCGAGGCTTCGCCGCGGACGATGGCGGGCGCGGCCAGGACAGCGGCAGCAGAGCCAAGGAATGTGCGGCGGCGCATGATTTGCTCCTAGCGATGAACCGACTTTGCACCCGGCTTCCCCACAGGCCAAGCAAGCGATGAAGGTGCCACCTTTCGCACAGTACCGCCGCAAATGGGGACTGGTGGCCGACGGAAGCTTTTCCGAAACGCCGACAAGCTGGCTCATGCCGGTGCGGCAACGCGGCCGGCCTGCCATGCTGAAGATGCTGAAGCGGACCAGCGACGAGAGGGCGGCGGCGAGACTACTGCGCTACTTCGCAGGCAGCGGTGCGGTTAAGCTGATTGCAGCCGACAACGATGGTTTGCTCATGGAGCGAGCCGATGACGAAGTGTCGCTCCGCGCAATGGCGATATCGGGTGGTGACGCGCAGGCGGCGGAAATCCTTGCTGACTGCGTCCAGCGCCTGCACGCTCCGCGCGATCATCCTGCTCCACGCGAGCTGACCGCGCTGCGCGACTGGTTCCGGTCGCTGTTCGCGCGACAGACCGAGTTGCCCACTCTCTCGCACTGCGCCGATGTCGCGCGGCAACTGCTGGCAAACGAGCGCGAGATAATCGTGCTGCATGGCGATTTGCATCACGACAATGTTCTGCACAGCGCACGCGGCTGGCTGGCGATTGATCCCAAGGGTCTGATCGGCGAACGGACCTACGAGGTGGCGAACCTGCTGGGCAATCCGTGGCCGCATGGCGAGCTCGTGCACCAGCCGGGAAGGATGACGCGCCTGGCCGAGCTGTATGCGACGCGGCTTTGTCTTGAACCCCGGCGGGTTCTCGGCTTTGCATTTGCGCATGCTGGTTTGGCGGCAAGCTGGTCGATGGACGATGGTGCCGACCCGTCGTACCGGCTCCAATGTGCGAAGATACTCGAGCCGCTGGTACGCGGTCACACCTGGTCGTAGTCGAAGACCACCCGCTCGGTCAGCGGACGCGACTGACAGGTCAGCACGTAGCCCGCCTGCGTCTCCCACGGCTCCAGCGAGTAGTTCACCGCCATCTCCACCCTTCCCTCCACCAGCTTCGCGCGGCAGGTGCAGCACATGCCGCCCTTGCAGGAATACGGCAGACTGCGGCCGGCACGAACCGCGGCGTCGATGATCGCCTCGCCCTCCGCCACCGGAAAATCAAAGCGCGCGCCCTCGCTGATCACAGTGGCGATCGCTTTGGGCGGCGCCGTCGATGCGACGATGATCGGAGGCGGCCGTCCGCCGACACCGGGCGTGAACCGCTCGACATGTACACGCTCCGGCGCCATGCCGAGCTCCGGAAGCACTGCCGCCAATCCCTCTATCATCGGCTGCGGCCCGCAGACGAAGGCCTGGTCCACGCCTGCGGCCGGCACGACGGAACGCATCAATACCCTCACCTTCTCCGCGTCGAGATGACCGTTCAGCATCGCGATATCCTGCTGCTCGCGCGACAACACATGGAACACCGACAGCCGAGCGAGATGGCGGTCCTTCAGATCCTCAAGCTGCTCTCGGAAGATGATGTCGGCGACGCTGCGGTTGCCGTAGAACAGGAAGAAGCGCCCAGCCTCCCGCCGAAGCACCGTCTTCAGGATCGCCATTACCGGCGTGATGCCGGACCCCGCGGCGAACGCCACCAGGGTGCGCGCTGACCCAGGCTCGATCGGCACGCCGAAGCGTCCGTCTGGGGTCATCACCGACAACGTGTCGCCTGCATGCAGATGCTCGTTGACCCAGTTGGAGAATGCCCCGCCTGCCAGGCGCTTGACGACGACACGCAGTTCGCCGTCGTCGAGGCCGGAGCAGATCGAATACGATCGCCGCACATCCTCGCCGTCGATCGTGGCGCGCAGCGTCAGGTACTGGCCGGGCGTGTAGCGATACGCCTTGCGCAGCCGCTCCGGCACAGCGAAGGCGAGCGACACTGCGCCCACCGTCTCGCGGCGAACATCGCTGACCGTCAGGGTGTGAAAGCGCGGCGCCGCCATGCCGGCCGTCTTGCGCGATCAGCCGCCGAGGCACAAGTCTGTCACATGCTCCAGGCAATGCATCGGCTGACGGTTGCCACCACCGGCCAGGGCCTCGTCGGCATCACCGAACCGGTCTGCCGCTGGGTGGCGACGCAGCCGATCGCGACTGGCCTGCTGACCATCTGGTGTCGGCACACCTCCGCGTCGCTCCTGGTGCAGGAGAACGCAGATCCCGATGTGCACGCCGATCTCGAGGCGTTCTTCCGTCGGTTGGTGCCGGAACGCGCCGGGTACCGCCATGAGGACGAGGGCCCGGACGACATGCCGGCGCACATCAAGGCGGCATTGACGCAGACGCAGCTTGTCATTCCGGTGGGTGATGGGCGCCTAGTCCTCGGCACCTGGCAGGGCATCTACCTGTTCGAACACCGCGCCGCTCCGCATCAGCGGGAGATCGTGCTGCATCTCATCGGCGAATGAAGGTTTCAGACCGTCTTCGCCTTGCGTGCCATTCCATCGAACAGATCCAGCATGCGTTCGCGCCATGCGGCGATCGGATCATCGCTCTCCAGCAGTTCGAAGCGGCTTGCGCAGCGCGGCCACTGTAGAGTGCCGAACACGATGTAGTCGGCGTAACTCGGGGTCGCACCGCCCAGCCACGGCTGCTTTCCCAGCACCTGCCGTACCGGCAGAAGCGATGCGCGGAACTCTGTCACGCGCGTTTCCCGCCCTGCCTGCACCGCCTCCAGTGTCATCCCGAACCGCGCCTCGCGGCTTTCGCGGAAATACGCCTGGTCCTGCGGCGCGGCCACGTCCAACAGGTCCCGCACGATCAGCCGCGCGATACCCCCCAGCATCACGGCATCCGCCCAGGCGTTGATGAACAGCGCATGAGCCCGTCCCGCCGCGCCGCCGAACAGGCTGGGACGGTCGGGATATGTGTCCTCCAGGTATTCGACGATTGCCCAGCTGTCGGACACCACGCGGGCGCCGTCGCGGATCACCGGCACCCGACCCTGGCCGGAGAATTCCAGCGCTGCCTTCTCGGTGAAGCGCCAGGGGATGGTCTCCACCGCCAGACCCTTGTGGGCCAGCGCCATGCGTGCGCGCCAGCAGTACGGGCTGAACCGCAGCGCCGGATCAGCCCCGGCGAGGTCATGCATCACGATCGTCATCACCGGCTCCCCTAGTTCCGCCAGCCGTGATACACAGAAGCACGCCTGGGAGAGAAGCGTTGCCCAAGCCGGCAAAGACCGCCGCATGAACATCCTCGCACCACCGAAGGCGCGTCTCGGCATCGAGATCGTGCACGACTTGGTCTGCCCGTGGTGCTTCCTGGGCGTCCGCCGGCTGATGCGCACCCTACGCCGCCGCCCGGACCTGCTGTTCGATCTGACATGGCGGCCGTTCCTGCTCAATCCCGACATGCCGCGCGGCGGAATGGCGCGGCCGGATTACGTGATCCGCAAGTTCGGCGGCGAGGAGCGTGCGCGGCGTCTCTATTCATCGATCACCGAGATCGGCCGCACCGAGGGCATCCTGTTCCGCTTCGACCGCATCCGACGCGCACCCTCCAGCGTCGATGCACACCGCCTCGTCCGCTACGCGGCACGCTTCGGCCAGGCCGACGCGATCGTCGAGGCGCTGTTCTCGGCGCACTTCACCGATGGTCTGGATATCGGCGATCGTGCGCTCCTGGTGGTGATCGCCACGGCCTGCGGTCTGGACGGAGCCGCGACGCGACGTTTCCTCGCCGGCGGCGACGAAGTGGACGCGGTGCACGCCGACAACCTGCGGGCGCACCGCCTCGGCATCAACGGCGTCCCATGCTTCATCATTTCGGGTCGGCACGCCATCGCCGGCGCTCAGGAACCGGAGGTGATCGAGCGTCTGCTCGATGTGGCGGCGGTCGAGGCAGCCGAGGCGTAGCGGGCGCGGTCAGGTCTCCGGACCGCGGATGAAGCACATGATGCCGCGGGCCGGCGTGTAGCAGACCACCGCACGACCGGTCGGATTGTCGATGCGCTCAAGGATCGTGTTCGAGGGCACCTCGCGCCATACACCTTCCACCATTGCTTCGTAGTGGCTGCCATTGGTGCGGAAGTCGGTCTGGCGGCAGTCCGCAATCGAACAGCAGGACATGCCCGTCCCTGGCTGACGAAGACCCTGGAACCATGGTGCGAGTGACATATCGGCATTGGGCGGCGGGCGCGCGGCTGCGGGGAACGAGAGCGCAGCACAGGAAACCAGAACCACCGCCCATTTCATCTGACCACGCCTCCGCAGCCACGACCAAGTGAACTTGGCCCGATTGCGGACAACGGCGAAGGCCCCGACACCATGTCGTGACAACCCGCCCGGACACACTCTATTGAGCGGGTTCTGCTATGCGGCCTTTGCCTGGCCGGCGATGCGCTCCAGGTTGCCTAATGCATCGCGCGCGAAGTGCAGCCGCGTCGCCACATCCATCTCGCGCGAGATCGCCAGCTTGTGGTCGGGACGCAGGCGCACCAGACCGCCCTTGCTGGCAAGCCAGGCCACCAGCCCCGCCGGATTGGAGAACGCGTTGCCGCGGAAGCTCAGCACCATTCCCTTCGGACCAGCTTCCAGCTTCTCCACGCCAGCCTCGCGACAGGCACGCTTCAGTGCCACCACCTGCAGCAGGTTCTCCACCTCCTGCGGCAGTGGGCCGAAGCGGTCGACCAGCTCGGCCGCCACCGCCTCGGTCTCGGCATCCGATGCCAGTGCGCCGATCCGTCGGTACAGTCCGAGCCGCACCGGCAGGTCTCGCACATAATCCTCGGGGATAAGGACAGGCAGACCCAGCGAGATATTCGGGGTCCAGTCGCGCTCCTGTCCGCCACGTCTGCCTTCGCCGGCGCGCAGTTCCACAACCGCGTCCTCCAGCATCTGCTGGTAGAGCTCGATACCGACCTCGCGGATATGGCCCGACTGCTCGTCTCCCAGCAGGTTGCCGGCGCCGCGAATGTCGAGGTCGTGGCTTGCCAGAGTGAAGCCCGCGCCCAGAGCGTCCAGCGTTTGCATCACGGTCAACCGCTTCTCGGCCGCCGCGGAGAGACGCATGTTCGGCGGCCAGGTCAGGTAAGCGTAGCCACGCTGCTTGCCGCGCCCGACGCGTCCTCGCAGCTGATAGAGCTGTCCCAGACCGAACATGTCGGCGCGGTGGATCACCAGCGTGTTCACCGCCGGCATGTCGAGGCCGCTCTCGACGATGTTGGTCGACAGCAGGATATCGAACCGCCCGTCACCGAACTCGGTCATCACCCGCTCGAGCTCGGTCGGCGGCAACCGGCCATGCGCCCGCGCCATGCGTGCCTCGGGCACGATCTCGGCCAGGCGATCGGCCATGCGCGGCAGGTCTTCGATGCGCGGCACGACGCAGAATACCTGGCCGCCGCGGAAGCGCTCGCGCTGGATCGCCTCGCGGATCACCACCGCGTCGAACGGCATGATGAAGGTGCGCACCGCCAGCCGATCCACCGGTGGGGTGGAGATCAGGCTCATCTCGCGCACGCCGGACAGCGAGAGCTGCAGCGTGCGCGGGATCGGTGTCGCAGTCAGCGTCAGCACGTGCACGTCCGCCTTGAGCTGCTTCAGCCGCTCCTTGTGTGCGACGCCGAAATGCTGCTCCTCGTCCACCACCAAGAGGCCCAGCTCGGCGAACTGCACCGACTTCGCCAGCAGCGCGTGCGTGCCAATGACGATGTTGATCGTCCCGTCGGCGATGCCGCGCCGCACCTCCGCCGCCTCCTTCGCCACCACCATGCGCGACAGCTGCGCGATCTTCACCGGCAGCCCGGCGAAGCGCTCGGAGAACGTGCGGAAATGCTGCCGTGCCAGCAGCGTGGTGGGGACCACCACAGCCACCTGCGCCCCGGACATCGCGGCGACGAAGGCGGCCCGCAGCGCCACCTCGGTCTTGCCGAAGCCGACATCGCCGCAGATCAGCCGGTCCATCGGCCGGCCCGATGCGAGGTCCTCAAGCACGTCGGATATGGCGCGCGCCTGATCCTCCGTCTCGGCGAACGGGAAGCGGGCACAGAACTCGTCCCATGCGCCCTCCCCTGGCGCCATGACGGCGGCATCGCGGATCTTGCGGGCCGCGGCGATGCGGATGAGTTGATCCGCCATGTCGCGGATGCGCTGCTTCATCCGAGCCTTGCGCGACTGCCAAGCGACGCCGCCCAGCTTGTCGAGCGCCACGCCCTGGCCCTCGCTGCCAAAGCGCGACAGCACCTCGATGTTCTCGACCGGCAGGAACAGCTTTTCGTCGCCGTCGTAGATCAGCCGCAGGCAGTCGTGCGGCGCGCCGGTGACGCTCAGTGTCTCCAGCCCATCGTAGCGGCCGATACCGTATTCCTGGTGCACCACCAGATCGCCCTCGGCGATCTCCGTTGCCTCGGCGATGAACTGGTCGGCACGCTTGCGGCGCCGCGGTGGGCGGCTGATGCGTTCGCCCAGCAGATCTTGCTCGCCCACCAGAGCCAGCTGATCGGCGACAAAGCCGCGTTCCACGCCCAGCGTGACCAGCGACACCGACCCCACCGGCTTGCGCCGTATCGCGGCCCAGTCGTTCTCCTGGGCAGGTTCCTTGAAGCCGTGCTCGCGCAGCAGATGGGCGATGCGCTCGCGCGAGCCACGAGTCCAGGCCGCGATGACGATCCGCCGCCCCTCGCCGCTCCAGCGCTCCGCCTGGCCGCGCAGCTGCTCGAACACATTGGTGCCGGGGCCGGCGGCGCTCTGGAAGAACACCGGTCCCGGCCGGCCGCCGCCATCGACGCCGACCGCACCGTCAGGCTTGGCAAAGGGCGAGAACGCGAACAGAGGTCCGGCGGACAGCATCGCGTCCCAGCCGGCCTGGTCGAGATACAGCCGGTCCGGCGGCAACGGACGGTACGGGACCTCGCCATCGCGCGGAACCAAGCGCCGCGCGGCAAAGTGGTCCTCGATCATTTCCAGCCGCGCCGCCAGGACCTCGTCCGCCTGATGATCCAGGCTGACCGAGGCACCCGGCAGATAGTCGAGCAGCGTCTCCATCCGCGCGTGGAACAGCGCCACCCAATGTTCCATGCCTGGATGGCGCCGACCTTCCGATATCGACAAGTAGATCGGGTCGTCGGCCGCCGGCTGACCGAACATGTCGCGCCAGCCTGAGCGGAAGCGCGAGATCGCATCCGGGTCGAGCGGCACCTCCGACACGGGACGCAGCGCCAGGTGTTGCCGGCGATCGGCGCTCCGCTGCGTGCCGGGGTCGAAGATGCGGATCGATTCGATCGTGTCGCCGAACAGGTCGAGCCGCACAGGGTCGGTCTCACCGGCCGGAAAGATATCGATGATGCCGCCCCGCATGGCGTATTCGCCCGGTTCCATCACGGTACCGGCCCGGCCATAGCCGTTGGCTTCGAGGAAACGCGCGAGCTTCTCCGGGTGCACCGTGCCGTTGACGCGGAGTTCCATGCTGGCGCCGGCGAAGGAGGTGCGCGGCGGAACGCGCTGCACCAGCGCATTCACCGTCGTCAGCACGATGCGCGGTCCGGTCGGCTTCTCCAGCAGCCGCGTCAGCGTGGCGACCCGTTCCGACACCAGGACCGGGTTCGGCGACACGCGGTCGTATGGCAGGCAGTCCCAGGCGGGGAAGCGCAGCACTTCCGACTCGGGGGCGACGAAGGCGAGTGCCTCCGCCAGCCGCGCCATTCTCGCGTCGTCGCGGGTGACATGCACGATGGGGCCGGGGAACTCACCGCGGCGCCGGGCGAGCAGGAAGGCGTCCCAACCCTCGGGGGCGCCGAAGACAGGTGTGGCGCTCATCGGGAAAACCCTCCCCCTCCCCTTGCGGGAGGGGGCCGGGAGGAGGGGGAAGAACGTTGAAAGCCAGCCTCATCTCGGATGCGCCGCAACATCGGGCCGTCTGCCTCCTGTGGGATGGGCAGCCGCCCTGTCAGCCAGTCCGCCAGTTCGTTCTCCGGTACTTCCAGCAGCGCCTCCAGCGCCGCAAGCTCCGACTCGTGGAGTGCGTCTATGTGACGTTGCACGAAGCCACCGAGCAGGATGTCGTTTTCGTACGTCCCGCGATGGGTGGCGCGATACAGCAGACGACGGCGCCTCGCATCGAGGGAGGCTGATTCTGGTTCACTCATCGGCGCGGTGTCATATAGCCGCGCGATAACCCTATGTCAGCCCGTGGATCATGATCCGCTCACGCCGCTGTTCTCGCCGCTGACCACCCTGAAGGGCGTCGGCCCGGCGGTGGGTGCGCTGATCGCCAAGGTGGCTGGTGGCGAACGTGTGATCGACCTGCTGTTCCATCTGCCCGAGTTCATACGTCGACCGCCGCCAGCGTCCGACGATCGCCCAGGCTCGGGCAGGCCAGATCGCCACTCTAGAGGTCGAGGTGGTGCGGATCGAGCCACCCGCCAACGCACGTCAGCCATGGCGGGTCGTGGTGACCGACGGAGCGGGGCTCGCCGACCTGGTGTTCTTCAAGTTCAACCGAGAACGGCAGATGCCGGTCGGCGCGAAGTTGCTGGTGTCGGGCAAGATCGAGCTGTTTAGCGGCCGGCGCACGATGCCGCACCCCGAGCATGTGGTGCCGGCGGATCGGCCCGACCTGCTGCCCGCGATCGAGCCAACATGGCCGCTGACCGGCGGCCTCTGGCCGCGCCAGGTAGCGGGTGCCATGACGCAGGCGCTGTCCCGGCTGCCGTCCTTCCCGGAGTGGCACGATGCAGTCCTTCTGCGGCGCGAAAAATGGCCGCCGTTCGTGGAGGCATTGCGCGCGGTGCAGGCGCCGTCCGCGATGCCTCCAAATGCGATCCGGTCTCGCCTGGCCTACGACGAACTGCTGGCCGACCAGGTCGCGCTTGCCGTCGTGCGCGGACGGCTGCGCGCTCGTCCCGGCCGCAGCCTGACCGGCGACGGCACGCTGCGAGCCAAGGCGCTATCGCGCTTCGGCTACACGCTTACAGGCTCGCAGCAGCAGGCGCTGGTGGAGATCGATGCCGACCTGACATCCGAACGGCGCATGCTGCGCCTGCTGCAAGGCGACGTCGGCTCTGGCAAGACGATGGTTGCGCTGCTGGCGATGCTGCGTGCGGTGGAAGCCGGCAAGCAGGCAGCGATGATGGCGCCTACCGAGGTCCTGGCGAAGCAGCATCATCGCACGCTGTCGCGTCTGTCACCGGCTCCGGTTGCGCTGCTGACCGGTGGCGTTAAAGGGCGCGCGCGGGCGCAGCTGCTGCGTGGATTGAAGGACGGCGCAGTGCCGCTTGTCGTCGGCACCCACGCGCTGTTCCAGGAGAGCGTGGAGTACCGCGACCTGGCGCTGGCGGTGATCGACGAGCAGCACCGGTTCGGCGTCGATCAGCGGCTGCTGCTGGGTGGCAAGGGTGAACTGACCGACGTTCTGGTCATGACCGCAACGCCGATCCCGCGCACGCTGCTGCTGACGCAATGGGGCGAGATGGAGGTCAGCCGCCTGACCGAAAAGCCGCCCGGGCGAGAGAGCGTGCGGACGTCGCTGCACTCGCTGGGGACGCTTCCTGATCTGCTCGATGCGGTGGCCCGCAAGCTGGACGACGGGGCGCAGGTCTATTGGGTGTGCCCGCTGGTGGCGGAAAGCGAGGCGCTCGATCTCGCCGCTGCCGAGGAACGCTTCGCCGTGCTGCGCGAGCGGTTCGGCGACGTGGTCGGGCTGGCGCATGGACGCCAGGACGCGGCAGTTCGCGACGCGACGCTGGCGGCGTTTGCCGCGGGTGGCTGTCGGTTGCTGGTGGCGACGACGGTGGTTGAGGTCGGCGTTGACGTGCCGCAGGCCACGGTGATGGTGATTGAGCACGCTGAACGCTTCGGCCTTGCGCAGCTTCACCAGTTGCGCGGGCGCGTGGGGCGCGGTGCGGCCGCAAGCTTCTGTCTGCTGCTGCACGAGGAGTGGGTAAACGACTCGGCCAAGCGTCGGCTGACACTGCTGCGCGATACCGAAGACGGGTTCCTGATCGCGGACGAGGACTTTCGCCTGCGTGGCGGCGGCGACATTCTGGGAACGAAGCAGTCCGGTTTGCCCGGATTCAGGCTGGCCGATCCGATCCAGCATGAAGGCCTGCTGCACATGGCGAACCGTGACGCAGCCGCACTGCTGCAAAGGGACCCGAAGCTTACGTCGGAACGGGGACGTGCGGTGCGAGTGCTGCTTCGGTTGTTCGAGAAAGCGGCGGCGATGCGGACGCTCGCGGCAGGATGAGCTTGGTCGTTGATCGCACGGTAACTGCTACTCGAATATCCTGCCCACCGGTATGCGCACATCCGGGATCGCCTGGATCATCAGCGTGTCCGAACGACCGGCGCGCGCGACCGAGACATAGCTGTCTCCAATCGGCGATCAATTCACTTCGAGCTCCGCCGCCGCCAGATTGACGATCCAGACTTCCGCTGCTTGCGTACCAAGGGAATCGCATTTGACGAACTGAGCTATTTCTGCGGCTACGGAGTATGGACTCATGTGTCGACTCCTGGAGTTGGAGGGGTCGATGGGATTGCTGGGTGACTGCTTTGCGGCGTTGCCGGATCCAGGGACGGGCAACGCGACGCGGCACGAGCTTCTGGAGGTGCTGACGATAGCGCTGGTGGGTTCGATCTACGGCGCGGAGAGCTGCGTCGACTTTGCCGACTTCGCCGACTTCGCGCGTGACCGGGAGGCGCTGTTCCGGGATTTTCTGAAGCTTGAGAATGGCTTGCCGAGCCACGACACGTTCTCGCGCCTGCTGGACCCGGTGGCCTTCGCCGGCTGTTTTGCGCATTTCCTCGCCCATGCGACAGCGAGATAAAGTTCAAGGTAGCGGTCCTGTTTGAGCATCAGCACCGCGACCCGGTCGTCGGCGCCGATCCCCATCGAACGCAAAGCACCGGCGACGCGGGCAACACGGTCGCCCGTCTCCGCCAGGTCCGCTGCCGGTCGCCGAATATCGTGGCGACCCCGCCGCCGTTGATCTGCAGCGCGCGCGGCGCAACCCGTGTGTGACGTTCATTTCTCTCCCTCCGGCGCCCTTTTGCGAGTATCCTTCAGGAAAATCGGAACCATTCAACGCAGGAATGAAGCGCTCTTGCGACGCAGGGACTTCCTGGCGGGTAGCGCTGCGACTCTGGCCGCTCGCACGACCGTCGCCGAGGCGCCGACCTGGACGCTGACGGCGGGGCGCGATCGCTACGTCATCCGGCTGCAAGGCGCCGCGCTGATATGCGACTGTCAGGGGTCGATTGACGACGATGAAGCGCTGGGGACGCCTGGCGAGGCCGCGATGGTTGTCGCCGGCCGGCGGCCGGTTTCATGGCGTGTTGCCGCTTCGCACCAACCGAATCCGCACACATTGCGGATCGCGCTCGCGGCTCTGGACTACCCGCTTGCCGCTGACATCGTCCACGCGATCGATCCGGACACGGGCATACTCAGCCGTACATCGGTGCTGCGTCATCTGGGCGTGGGGCCTGTCGTCGATATCGCGGAGACACTCAGCTTCTGGCATCGCATCGCCGAACCGGTCGATCGCATGCTGTATCTCGCCGGCGACTGGGCGCACGAAACGCAACTCAGGCGCGGCCAGGGCGATGTGCCGCTTGAGCTGGAAAGCCGCGCCGGCAAGACGGGCTTCGCATTCCAGCCGTACGTCGCGCTGCAGGCGGGGGAGACAACCTGGCTCTGCCAGATCTTCTGGTCGGGCAACTGGACATTGCGGGTGGAGCCGACCGACCGCGGCGTCGTGCTGTCGGGCGGCTTGAACAACTGGCGCTTCCAGCATCGCCTTGCTCCCGGCGGCAGCCTTGTATTGCCGACGATCCTATTCGGGCGCTTCGATGGCGGCCTGAACGTTGCGACGCGCAGTCTGCATGACTGGCGCCGCATGCGGCGGCCCAATCCGGACCGCGTCATCCCGGTTCAGTTCAACAGCTGGTATCCGTACTTCGGCGAACCGACCTCGGACGCCATGCTCGCGCTTGTGCCCGTGGCGAAGCGTCTGGGCTGCGAGGCCTTCGTGGTTGACGCCGGCTGGTATCGTACCGACGAAGGCGAATCAGCCGAGACCTGGGAGGCGCGGACCGGGGATTGGCGTATCAGCCGTCGCCGGTTTCCCAATGGTTTGCGCGAGATCAGCGAGGCGTGCCGCGAGCAGGACATGCGGTTCGGCCTGTGGTTCGAGCCGGAGGTGATCGGACCGCTGTCCACGCTCCGCCGCGAACATCCGGACTGGCTGCACCACATCGATGGCAAGCCGCCGGCTGAGGATGCTCGCGGTGTGCTGAACCTGGGCATTCCGGCGGCGCGACGGCACGTGTTCGAACGGGTGACGCGAATTCTCTCGACGGTGGGTGTCGACTGGATGAAGTGGGACTTCAACACCGATCTTGGTGCAGGCGGCTGGGCGCCAGGGCTTCCCGCTGCGTTGACCGACCAGGACCCGCTGGTTGCGCACTATGACGGGCTTTACCGGTTGCAGGATGCGGTCCGCCGCTGGTTCCCGGACCTGATCCTGGAGATGTGTGCGAGCGGGGGAGGTCGGCTGGACGGCGCGATCCTGTCGCATGCGCACGTCAACTGGATCAGCGACCAGCCTGGTGCGCTGCGAAAACTGGCAATCCATTTCGGCAGCCAGCTCGCGCATCCGGCGGTGGCGTGCAACGACTGGCTGGTGGAATGGCCGCCCGGCAGCATCACCGGTTATGACGAGGAGGATACCGGGACGCTGGACGAGCGGGGCGACCTGCCTTTTCGGCTGCGTGTCGCCATGCTCGGCAGCTTCGGAATCAGCGCGAGGGTGGATCGCTGGTCCGAGGCCGACTTCGCGACCGCGGCGGCCCATGTCGCACTGTACCGTGACACGGTGCGGGCGGTGGTGCACCACGGCGACCAGTATTTGCTGACGCGACCACCGGACGCCGATGGCAGCGGAGAGTGGGCTGCTATCTGGTATGTGGCGAAGGATGCATCACGCGGTGTGTTGTTCGCGTTCAGGCTGGGAAGCGAGCACGTGGCGCGCGTTTTTCCACTTCCTGGGCTGACTGGCGGGCGCCGGTACAGGGCGCGCCTGTTCGATGGCGCTGTGCGTGATGTGACAGCGGATGGAGTGACGGTGACAGTTCCCGGCAAGTTTCAATCGGAACTATGCGTGGTGGAGGTTGTGTGAGCCCCCTCCCGCAAGAGGAGGGGAGTAATAGAATCGAGCACCGCTTCTACCCGACCAGCCTCCGTGCAATCGCGATCACCCGGTGCGCCTCGCTCCACAGATCGAACTCATCGAGTCCATCCAGACTGGCCCAGACCGCCTCCGTGACATCGGTCGCGGCGATCGGCTCCCCCGCGATCCAGCGGGTGGCGAAGTCGATGATCGTGTAGTGGAAGCGCACGCGCCCCGCCTCGTCGCGGCGGATGTTGTCCACCGTGGCGGTGAAGTGCAGCGTGTCGACCTCGAGGCCGGTCTCCTCGAGCAGTTCTCGCCGTGCGGCCTGCTCAGCCGTCTCGCCAAGCTCCTGCGCGCCACCTGGCAGCGTCCACGCGCCGACGTTTGGCGGCTTGCCACGGCGGACCAGGAGAACCAAATCGTCCTTGATGACCACGATCCCGATCCCGACGATCGGCCGGGTGGGATATTCGCGGTCGCTCACTTGGCGGAGCCTGCCCCCGGGCTTGACCCGGGGGGTGCTTCGGCTGGCGGGCTGGCGGCGGGTTTCTCAGGTTGCGGCGCCTTGAGATCGTCGAGCGATGGCACCAGTGCCTTCTGCTTCCAGGCACCGAGCTGATAGGTCCAACCGGCCAGCCGCGCGTTCAGTTTGTCCGCCTCATCCTTGGTCTTGTCGTTTCCCGTTGCGGCGAAACGTGCCCAGATGTCCTTCTCGCCCTTAAACACCGTGGCCGTCACCGTGAGCCCGTCGCTCGTCGTGTACACCGACTGGCCGATCTTGTCGCCCACGGCATCCTTGTCGGTCTGCACGTCCTGGAACGTCAACAGCTCCAGCCCGCGATCGACATCTTCCAACTTGTAGTCATCCAGCGGCGGATGGTCGGCCGGTGCCTTCAGCGTCAGCTTCTGGCCGTCGCGGGCGAATTCCAAGGCCTCCTCGCCATGCGTCACCGCCACGCTGGCAATACGCGTGTGGTCGATGTTCATGATATCGCGCTCAAGCCAGAGCTGGGGGTCGGCGTCTGTCTGAAGGCTGCCTTCGGCGAGCCAGGTCTGGTTGTCGTCGGGGCGGCGCACATAGACCTGTTCCGGCACATTGCCCTGAGTGCGCACGCGACGATGGCCCACGATCAGCGCGACAATCGGCTTGTCGGTCCCGTCGAGTACGAGCAACAGGTTCGAGGTGCTGGTCTTGCCGTTGGGGTCTTCCAGGCCAAGGCGGTTGAACTGCTCGGGATCGGTGGTGCGCTGTTCGACCAACCGGAGCTCGGTCAGCGCGGTCAGCATACCGCGCAGCTTGCTTGACTGCACCACGTATCCACCGCGGTCCTCGAGGCCCCAGGTGTCGCCGTGCTTCACGATGGTGGTCGTCTTGCCCTGATGGATGATCTCGACCCGCGTCGCATTTTGCAGCTTCGGCGCAAGGTCGGGGAACATCAGTTTGCCGCCGTTGTAGGCCTGTTGCTCGCCCGGCTGTTGCGCGGTGCCGAAATACCAGCCGCCGGCCACAGCGAGAACACCTATGACGACGAGGACGATGAGGGTGCGGGGTCTCATGCCCGTGCCCTCGCGCGACGGCGGCTCCGAGCGACGCCCATGACGATGGCAGCGATCGCCAACAGCGCAGGGACCAGGACGATGTTGAACACCCGCAGCTCGGTTTCCAGCCGCGAGATGCCGCGGTTCAGGTCGTACTGCACTGCGCGTAGCTGCTGGCGCGTATCGACGATGTCCTTGCGCGCAGCATCGATCGCGGCGCGTTGCTCCGGCGTTACCACCGCCTGTGCGTTGGCCTGATCGCTGCCGCTCGGCCCCTGGCGGAGCGAGCGGAGCTGCTTCTCGGTGTCATCCAGGTGTTTTTGCAATGCCTGCTCGGTCTGGCGGAACTTCGCCTCCGCCTCGCTCTGCATCTGGTTCACCAGGATGAACGGATGGTTGGTGTCGCCGCGTGAGCGCAATCCGATCAAAGCATCGCCACCCGCCAGCGTGCCAATCAGGTTGGCGACGAACGGGCCGTTGTCGCTGAATGGCATCGCAGTCTGCTGGCCGAAGAAGTCACTGACGCGCACCCAGAACCGGTCCGCCAGGATGTCGCTGTCCGCCACCACCACAAGGTTCGCCGGGCCGTCGGTCTGTCCCTTGTAGTCAGGAAAACTCTCCGGACGCTTCTGATCCTTCGCCAGTTCCGGCGGTCCTGTGAAGGCCGATTTGAGCACGCCGTGGATTCGTGCGGCGAGGACGCGAGGGCCGCCCTCCGGCTTGAAGTCCGCCAGCACCTTCGACGGGTCCGGCGTCTTCACCTGGTCCACCGAGAGTTCACCCGAGCGTGCGCTGCTGGTCAGCAGCGGCGTGAACTCGATCGATGCATTCGGCGCCTTGCTGATCGAACCAGACGACGCGACGGTCACCTGCTGCAGGTCGGCGGTTGCCGGATCTTCATGATTGACGCCGTCGCGGATGTTGAACCAGGCGACGTAGTTCACCGCCTGCACCCGCTCATCGGCATTGGCGCGCACGCGCCATGCGCCAGTGAGATCGCCGACCACCTTGGTGGGATCGAACGCGATACCCCACGCGTCAAACAGCTTCTTGAGGTCGGAACTGGTGTCGCCTGGCGGCATGCCTGTGGGCGACGGAGCGGCGGCCATCGCCTCGCTCCAGGGATCGACCATCACCATCAGTCGACCGCCACGCATGACGAACTGGTCGATCGCGTAAAGCGTTGCATCCGACAGCTTCTGCGCCTCTGCCACCAGCAGCACCTGGATGTCCGGATCGATCACTTGCGCATCGGTGTTGACCGTCTTTACCTGGTTGGTCTGCCGCAGCAACTGTGTCGAGGCGTAGGGCTGGCCACCGGGCGCGGCCTGGCCACGCATCGCCATCATCATCATGCGCGGATCGCCGTCGAGCGGCAGTGACGACATCACGCCGACCACAGGGCGCTTCGGGTTCGACAGGTCGTAGATCAGCTTCGTGAGGTCGTATTCCAGGAAGCGCTCGCGCTCCGGCTGGAAGAAGGCGATGGAGCGCTCATCGTCCTCGAGGTTGTTGCCGGCCAGGCCGAAATAGACCTGCACACCGCCCTGATCGACCGGTACACCTTGCAGGCCGTAGGCCAGTGCGCGGTCCTCGGTATCGCTGAACGGTTCCGGGTCATAGAACTCGAGGCGGATCTTGCCTCCGGAGACAGCGGCGTATTCGCCGAGCATTTCGCGGACATGGTCGGCGTAGGTGCCGTATACCGGCACGGTGCTGCCGAGCCGACGCGAGTAGAACAGACGAAGCGTGATCGGTTCCTTTAGGTCGGACAGGATCTTCCGCGTGCCGTCCGACAGCGTGTAGATGTGGCTGCGGGTGAGATCGACGCGCAGGTTTGCCAACCGTGCGTCGGCATACATGTTGATGCCGATCACGATCGCGGCGACGGCGATCACGCCAATGACGGAGAACCAGATACGGCGGCGCATGGTGTCAGTCCGCCTTTCGCTGTTCGACCAGCACCGCGTTGAGGAACAGCCAGAAGCCGATGAAGGTGGCGAAGAAGACCAGGTCGCGCAGGCTGACCACGCCGCGCGTGAAGTCCTGGAAGCGGTCGATCACCGCGATACGGCGCGCGATTTCGGCGAGTGCCGGCGTGTTGCGCGAGAGGAAATCGGTGACGACGGGATAAGACGCGACGGCGAACACGAAGCAGACCGCGACGCCAAGTACGAAGGCGATTACCTGGTTCTTGGTCAACGCAGAGAGCGCGGAGCCCACCGAAAGGAACGCGCCGGCAACCAGCAACGAACCGACATAGCCTGATGCAATCACGCCGTTGTCCGGGCGGCCGAGGATGTTGACCGTGATCACGAACGGGAAGGTGAGTACCAACGCGATGGCACAGAACGCCCATGCGGCGAGGAACTTTCCCAGCACAGCCTGGGTCTGCGTGATCGGCAACGTCAGCAAGAGTTCGATCGTGCCGAGCCGCCGTTCCTCGGCCCAGAGCCGCATGGTGATCGCGGGGACGAGTAGCAGGAACACCCACGGGATGAAGGTGAAGAACGGATTGAGGTCCGCTTGGCCGCGATCGAAGAAGCCGCCGAGGTTGAACGTCAGCGCGCCTTGCAACACCAGAAAGATGACGATGAATACGGAAGCGACGGGCGTGGCGAAGTAGCCGCCGAGTTCGCGTCCCGCGATGATGAAGACGTTGCGCATCAGGCTGCTCCGCCTCTCCCGCAAGCGGGAGAGGTCGCCGCGCGCTCGGCGCGGCGGGTAAGGGTGCATCATACCGCGGGCAACACCCTCACCCGCGTCGCTTCGCTCCGCGACCTCTCCCAGGCAGTGGGAGAGGTGTTCTTCGTGGGGCGCCGTCATGCTGCTTCCATCGTCAACTGCCGGAACACGTCATCCAGCTTCCCTGACGGATGCCTGCGCTGCAGTTCCGCGGGCGTCGCATCCGCCACCACGCGGCCCGCCGCGATGATGATCGCGCGCGTGCAAACCGCATCGACCTCTTCCAGAATATGCGTCGAGATCACGATCGCCTTCCGCGGCGCCATCTGCGCGATGAGCGTGCGCACCTCGTGCTTCTGGTTCGGATCCAATCCGTCGGTCGGCTCGTCCAGCACCAGCACCGGCGGATCGTGCAGCAGCGCCTGCGCCAGGCCGACGCGGCGCTTGAAGCCTTTCGACAGTGTCTCCACCGGCTGCAGCAGCACACCACCGAGCCGCGTCAACTCGACCGCATGCTCGAACCGCTGCGTCAATTCCTGGCCGGCGAAGCCGCGCACCTTGGCGCAGAACGTCAGAAAGCCCGTGACAGTCATTTCCGGGATAGGTCGGCGCACCTTCCGGCAGGAAGCCCAGCACGCGCCGCGCCGCCACGCCGTTGCTCTGTACATCGTGGTCACAGATGCGGGCCGTGCCAGCGGTGGGGATCATGAAGCCCGCCAGCATGCGCATCGTGGTCGACTTGCCGGCGCCATTGGGCCCGAGGAACCCCAGCACCTCGCCGCGCGCAACATTGAAGGTGACGTTGTCCACCGCGGTGAAGCTGCCGAAACGTTTGGTCAGGCCGGCGATCTCGATGAGCACGGGTTGGCCGTCGGCACTCACCCTGCACCTCCCCCGTCGTTCTCGGGCGGCGGAATAGCGGAAATCCCCGGCAATGCAAGCCATCGCTGCGCGCATGACAAAGGCTTAACTCGCGGGTATGCTGCGACGCAGCAATCAGGAGACCTGCCGATGCCCTTGGAATCGATCGAACGGAACGTGGATACCGACATTGCCGCGGCGCAGTGGCAGGCGCGAGTGGACTTGGCGGCGGCGCATCGCCTTGCTGTGATGCACGGGTTCCACGAGGGCATCTTCAATCACCTGACGCTGCGCGTACCAGGCCGCAACGATCGCTACTACCAGATCCCGTTCGGCCTGCACTGGTCCGAGGTCACCGCGAGCTGCTTCATGGAAGTCGGCTACGACGGCACGCTGCTTGCTGGCGAGGGCCTGATCGAGCAGTCCTGCTACTGCATCCATGCACCGATGCATCGTCTGCTGCCGGACGGTGCCGCGGTGTTTCACACGCACATGCCGTATGCGAGCGCACTGGCGCGGCTCGAAGATCCGCACATTTTGCCGATCGGTCAGACCGAACTCGGCATCATGATGGTGGCCGGTTACGACAACACCTACACGGGACCCGCGATCGACCCGGAGGAGGGCGAGCGTCTTGCCGGCGTGATAGGTGACAAGAAGGTGCTCATGATGGCGAACCACGGCGTTGCGACCGTGGGGACGTCGGTCGCCGAGGCTTATGACCTGCTGTACTACACTGAGCGCGTGGCCCAGGTGCAGCTCTACGCGATGTCGAGCGGCCGGCCGCTGAAGTTCTTGCCGCAGGACGTGATCGACGCCACGTTCGCTGCGTATCGCAAGTTCGGCACGTATGGCGGGCGTCAGCCGTATGAGTGGCACTTCGATGCGCTGAAGCGGCAGCTCGACAAGCGCGAGCCCGACTACAAGGACTGATCGCGCTACTGCGTCAGCCGCTCGTAGGCCGCCGAAACGCACCAGCGGCCGGTCGGTATCGATGCTGACGTCGCATAGCCGGGCATGCCTGTCGCACATCGCCGCAGGGCATCCCGCACGGCGCCGACGAGGCGGCCCGCGGCTGCGTTCGTCAGAAACGGCGCACGTCCAGGGATGATGCGACGGCAGCTCCTCGGCGTCAGATCGGCGACCGCCAGCGATCGGCGCACACGATCTGTCACCGCTGCGGCGCGCTCTGTTCGGTGCCTCGCCGATGAACGAGGCGCTGCTGGACCGTGCCATCGCGACGCTGCCGGACACGCAGTTCGTGCAAGCCTAGGCATGACCGAGTTGTCGCCGGTAGCGACCATCCTGCACCACCGCGAACAGGTCGGCGGCGGTCGCCGGCTGGGCCGGCATCGCTCCGGCCGACGCGCGACCTTCGGCGTGCAGATCCGCATCGTCGATGCCGAGAACGGCCCGTCTCGCATGGCACTGTGGGCAAGATCTGCGTCAACGGCGATGTCGTGATGATGGGCTGCTGGGAACGTCCGGAGGAGACCGCGAAGGCCGTGGTCGATGGCTGGATGCATACCGGCGACGGCGGCTACATGGATCAGGACGGCTTTGTCTACATCGTGGACCGGGTCAAGGACATGATCATATCCGGCGGCGAGAACGTATATTCAGCCGAGGTCGAGAACATCGTGGCGCAGTTTCCTTCAGTGGCTCAGTGCGCGGTGATCGGCATCCCAAGCGATCGGTGGGACGAGGCGGAGCATGCCGTCGTCGTGCCGCAACCCGGAGCGACAGTGGATGCCGCGGCGATCACCGCCTTCTGTCACGAGCGGATCGCCGGGTACAAGTGCCCGCGCAGCGTCGATGTGCGCGAGACGATGCCGATGTCAGGTGCGGGCAAAATCCTGAAGCGCGAGCTGCGACTGCCGTTCTGGGAACGCAGGGAGCGACGCGTGAACTGATCGGCCGCTCTACGGCACACGGTAGAAGGGATTCGGCAGCAGGAATTTCTTTTCGGCGCGGCCGCCCAGCAGATCGGACGGCTGGTCGCCCACGTTCTCGACGACGGTGTACCCCATCTGCTCGATCTCGGCGCGCACGGGCGCCTTGAAATCGGTAGCCGACGCAAAGTGCGCGCCGTTTGGCACCATGTAGAGCTTGGTATATCCCTGGTAGCCGGCGGCCGCGAGATTGTGCTCCGTTGCGCGGCGCTGGTTCTCCGGGCGCCCGGTTATGAAGAACACGGCGACGTGCAGCTCCCGTGCCTGCTGAAACAACCGCAGGGTCGGTTCAATGGCCGGATCGCGACCAAGCTGATCCCACGCGGCCCAGCCACAGGGCGCATCCAGGGCCAGATCGCACGGACCTCCTATCGGGCGACCGAAATCGTCCCGCTTGATGACCTCCCAGTTCGACAGCGCGGTTTCATCGATGTCCAGCACGAGGGCGGGCCGGCCGGTGAACGTTGCCTTCATCCGCAGCCAGTCGCTCGCCTGGTCGGCAACCTGCGCGAGTTCCCGGGCATAATCGCCGGAGTCATGGTATTTCAGGGCGACGATCATGGCATCGCCGACATTCGCGGGCTGCGACACCACAGTTACGAATGACGCCGCTTCGTCCGGCGCGGCGGCCTGGGGCGGGGCAGCCTCGCCTGCGCAGCCCGCGATCGCCAGCAACAACAGGCCCGCCATGATCCGGCGGCCGCCGCCGCGGCGCGCCCTCAACAACACACTCATGGCGTTGCCTCTGTTTCGTCCCCGCCCGCATTGGCTACACGCGCACGGTGGCCGAGGCAACTCGCTGGGCCCGCCGTTGATCTGGATCAACGTCGTCGCACACATGTGCCGGTATCCTCCTGACATGTGCTTCAGGGGAATCGGCAAGGTCTGCGCTGTCTGGGCTGCCTTGATGGTAGCCGCGTGCGAGACCCAGGTCCCGCGACCGAACTTCCTCATCCGCAGCCTGCAGGATTGTGAGAACGGCGATGCATCGGCCTGCGCGATGCTAGAGAGCCTGCAGAATGACAAAGCCAAAGCGGAAGAAAGCAACCTTGGCCCGGATCCGCGAACACAAGTGGAGAAAAATGCCGATGCAATCATGGAAGGCATCCGCAGGGGCAGGCAACCGCTACCCAGCCACGTAGTGCGTATAGCGCCGACCACCGGACGCGATCTGTAAGCTCGGCTTGCGCCCCTGCAGCCTTGTTCGATAATCTATCGCAACAAGAGCGATCACGATTCGGTGACTTGTTAGCCAAAATCGGGTGTGAGAAATGTCACACCGAACGCTCCGCTTCCGGCGTACTGCGTTTGCTGCCACGATTAAATCGTAGCCACGGCGGGCGCTGACAAGAATTCTCTCGCTGTTAAGTTCTCCCCGTGCAGAGATGCCTCGCTGCATTGCCGGAACGTGACTTCGGTAAACTGCCTGGAAGAGTTGAGACCTGCCGATGACACCGCCGTCTGCCACGTTGCATAGAGACGCATTGGCTGCCGGCACGGTGCTGAATGGATATCGCATCCTCGGCGTCCTCGGTCGCGGCGGCTTCGGCATCACCTACCGGGCGAGCGACCTTCTGGATCAGTCCTTCGCCATAAAGGAATATTTTCCTCGCCAGTTTGCGATGCGAGCCGATCGGGACGTTGTCGTTGCGTCTGAGTCCGATGAGGAGGTTTTCGTCGATTGCCGCAAGCGTTTCCTGACGGAGGCGCGACTGCTGGCAGCGCTCGGGCGCAACGGTGGCACGGCGGGAGTTGTGCAGGTTGTCACCTTCTTCGAGGCCAACAACACCGCATACTCTGTCATGGAGTTCCTGACCGGTGAGACGTTGCAGGATCTGCTCAGTGCAAACGCGTCCCTGTCGCCGCAGCTCCTGTTCTCACTGTTGCGCGGGATCCTGGCGCCGCTGGCACGAGTTCATGCCGCAGGCTTCCTCCATCGTGATCTCAAACCGTCGAATATCCTGATTCGTCCCGACGGCCAGCCGGTCTTGATCGACTTCGGCTCGGCTCGGGATATGCGTCCGACCTCGAACACCACCTACACACAGGTCTACTCGGGTCACTATGCCCCGATCGAGCAGATGATCTACGGAGCGTCCCAAGGGCCTTATTCCGATATCTACTCCATCGGTGGAATTGCCTATCGGGCCATCGGCGGGAGCCTCATAGATGCACGGGCGCGCCAGCAGGCCACACTGAACCGCGCCTCCGACCCGCTCGTGCCGGCCGTCGAGGTCGGGCGTGGCCGATACCCCGCGTCGCTGCTGCATGCCATCGACAGGGCCCTTGCCATCGCAGCGGACGACCGGCCTCAACGCGTCGAGGAGATGCTGGCGCTTCTGGACGATGCGTTCGATGGCGAGCCGACGGTACGCCACATCAAACCACCCGAGAGCCGGGTGCGCATTGATCGCGGCAACGCGCTCCCGAGCAGTCGCAGTGCTCGGTCGCCGCGTCGGGCATGGTCCTTGGCGTTCGCGAGACTACCCAGCATTGGCCGACTGCTGCCGGTGTGGAAGCACCGCGACGCCCAGCGACCGGCGGCCAGCGAGAACAAACGGAAGAGCCTTCAACAGAAGCCGCGGACGGCACGCGTGCTCGTCCCAGCCACCATTGCTGTTCTGCTCGTGTTGATCGGGGGCGCCTCATACGTTTGGCTCACCAGTCAGAGCAAGCCGTCGAACGCACTTGCCGACCTGCAGGTCGTCGTTGACCGGAACGGCAGCCAAATATCGGCGAAGTTCCCCGAGACAACCGACACTGTAAAGTTCGCCTCCGCATTACCTTACCTTGCCAAGTTGAAGGTGACTGCCCTCGACCTCAGCAATTCACAGATCGTGACGCTGCCATCGTTGCAAGGCCTCGGCTCCCTCGAGAAACTCAATCTGAATGGCTCAGATGTAACAACGCTGCTCTCGCTGAAGGGACTCACTGCGCTCAGGGAACTAAATCTTTCGAGGACAAGGATAACGGCGCTACCCTCGCTGGAGGATCTGTCTGCCCTTCAGAAGCTCGATCTGGGCTACACCGGGCTGACAGCATTGCCATCGCTCGATGGTCTCATGTCACTCCGGGAACTGAACCTGTCGCACACGAACCTGGCCTCGATGCCGCCGTTGGAAGGACTGACCGGGCTTCAGGAACTTGATCTGACTGGTACCAACGTTACCAGCCTGCCGGACATACAAGATCTACCGAATCTCCATGTTGCTCCGGACCGCCTCCGCGCACCGCCGGAACCTCCACCGGAGCAGCGCACGACCGTCGCGACGGCCCCGATTGCTCCGCTGCCGCCCCTCCCCTCAGAACCGCCCGCAGCATCGAAGCCATTGCCGGAGCCATGGGCGCCGCCGACGCCCTCGGTTTCGCCTGCCCCACCAGCGCCATTGGCCGCGTTGAAGCCGCCGTTGCCGAAGCCGACGCCGCCACCCCCTGCTCCGGCAACGCGTCCGACCGGCGCAATCAAACCGATACCTCTGCCGCCGAGGGAAGCGCCCCCTCCGCCCGCCAAGTCAATGCCGGCCCCACAAGCCACAGTTCCGACTCCACCGAGCGGCGAGGCCTCAAGCGCAAGTCGACGCCCGCCTGAAAGTGAAGCAGCGCTTTCCGGCTATGAATACTTCCAGCGCGGCTACGCGGCTTCGGAGAGGCATGACTATGCCGAGGCAATAAGCCTGTATCGACGTGGCGCGGAGAAGGGTGATGCGAATAGCATGTATTCTCTCGGGATTTTATATTCCCAGGGATTAGGCGTTCCGGCTGACTACAATACGGCGCGGTCCTGGTACCAAAAAGCATCCGAACACGGATATAAGACTGCACTTTACAGTATAGGGCTTCTCTACTTCGAGGGTGGTCCTGGCATGCCGAAGGATTGTGCTGCTGCGCGCCAATGGTTATCGCAGGCGGTCGCTCGCGGGGTCACTGTGGCGCAAACTTTATTGAATTGTTCGTGCTACTGAACCCTCTCGCAAAGGGGCGCAATTGCCGGACGCGGAGTGCTTTCCCTGCACCGGCAATGGAATACCGTGACTTCCGGCGCGTCTTCTAGCAAGCTGGCAGCCCGAGCGTAGTTTGGGTGCGAGAAGCGCAGACAAGGGGGATGCATGTTCCGGACGTCACTTCTGGCCGCGACCATCGGCGCGGGACTTCTGACGGCTGCCTCGGCGGCAACAATCGACTACAAGGCCACCATGAGCGGCAAGTCAGAGGTGCCGCCAACCGCCTCGACCGGCAGCGGTGACGTGCTGGCCACACTCAACACCGGCACGAAACAGCTTAGCTACACGATGACCTATATGGGCCTGACAGGACCCGCGACGGCCGCCCACTTCCACGGGCCGGCCGAGGCCGGTGCGAATGCCGGGGTGGTGATCCCGATCGGCACGAACCCGCCCAGTCCGTCCAGCGGCACCGTGACGCTAACCGATGATCAAATGAAGGACCTCGAGGCCGGCAAGTGGTACGCCAACGTGCACACCGCGGCCAACAAGGGCGGCGAAATCCGCGGCCAGATGATGCGCGCGAAGTAGCCGGCCCTTCCTCCGTACGACTAGGACTACGCAGCAGCGCCGCGCGCGTGCAACCGGTGCAGCGCGCGGTCGATCCATTGCGCAGTCAGTTTTTCCTGTACGCCATTCTGCGCCAGCCGGTCATGCAGCGCGGAAAAGTCGACCTTGTCCAGGGCCTGGTCCTGATTGAAGCAGGAGAATACGACAGTGCGCTCGCCTGTCGCAGGATCGACGTGGGGCTGCAGGCATTGCGCGCAGACCTCCTTCATCATGCACTGCATCGGCGAGTTGATTGACCCGATTGCGGTGTGACCTGATCTCAGCAACGGCGCCAGCGCCCCGCGCCGTGCCGCGCCCACCGCCCGCATCATCCGGTCCGACCCGATGACGATCATGTGGTCCGCCTCCGGCAGCCCGACATCCGCGCCGCACGCGGTCATCCCCTCGACGATGTTGCCGACGAAGCTGCGGTCCTGCGGGCGCGTCGGCGCAAACCCCGGCGCCTCGTCGCAGCACCAGACGATAACATCGGCGGCGCGCTCGATCTCCGCCACCTTGTACCGGTCGCGCATCTGCTTGTAGCCGGCGAAATAGATCACCCGCGACCCGGCGGCGCGCAGGGCCGCGCCGATCGAGAACAGCACCGCGTTGCCCAGGCCGCCGCCGACCAACGCGACGGTCGCACCGGCGTGGATCTCCGTCGGCGAGCCGGTCGGACCCATCAGCACCACCGGTTCGCCGGACTTCAGCAGCGCGCAGATGTCGGAGCTGCCACCCATCTCCAGCACGATCACCGACACGAGGCCCTGCAGCGGGTCGGTCCAGGCGCCGGTCATTGCCAGACCTTCCATCGCCAGCACAGTGCTCGACGCACCCACCTCTGCAATGCGCGGCGCCAGCATCTCGTAGTTCTGCAGCCGATAGAACTGACCCGGGCGAAATGCGCGCGCCTGCACCGGCGCCCGTACCACCACCTCCACGATGTTCGGTGTCAACCGATGCACCGCGTGCACGGTCGGCACGAACTCCTGCCGACAGCGCTCGATCAGCTCACCACCAGTGATCGGCGTTGCGTCTCGTGACCCGAGCGCGTGAGACACGACGGGATAGCCGCGCTTGGCGCCGCCCATCGCCTTGACGACATTTCCGAAGAAGCTCGGATGCAGATCGCCGAAGAAGCTGATGAAGCGGCCGTTGTCGGCGCGATGCATCAGCACATGCGTCGCATCCGGTTTCGCGAGGCCACGCACCACATTGACCGGCGTGCCGGTCTCGTCGATCGCCTCGAAGTACCGGCCGTCGAGCCGGACGCGGCCGTCCTCGCGCGCCAGCACGGTGTTGGGCTGCGTGCCGGCAGCGACCAGAATGGCGCGAGCCGCCAGCGTTGTCTCCGAACCATCGGCACGTGACACGCGCAGGCCTGCGGCATGGCCGAATTCGTCCACCTCGACAGCGCGCGGCGTCAGGCCTTCGGCGAAGCGGACCGCCTCCTCCATCGCCTTGGCCACTTCCTCGTGGTTCAGCGTGTAGGACGGGCTGTCGATCAGCCGGCGGCGGTAGGCGATCGTGACACCGCCCCATTGATCCAGCAGTTGCGCCAGCCGAGGCCCCCTGCCCTCGCGCGCGGCCGCCGCACGCTCGGCGGCGATCGCCGCCGCATGCGCCAGAAACTCATCGGCAATGCCGGCTTCCTCCGGGTTCCACGCGGCACGCACCGCGGCCTCGCCACGCTCCGCCACCAGGGCGCGGTAGCGGGCGGAAAACTTCTCCACCTGGCGGACATAGTAGGCGAGGCTCTCCGTCGCCGTATCGATCGCGGTCAGGCCGCCGCCGACCACCACCACAGGCAGGCGGACCTGCAGATTGGCAATAGAGGAGAACTTCGCCGCACCGGTAAGCTGCAGCGCCATCAGGAAGTCCGACGCCGCGCGCACGCCGCGCGCCAGCCCGTTCGGTATGTCGAGCACTGTCGGCTTGCCGGCGCCCATGCACAGAGCGATGTGATCGAAGCCCATCGCCCAGGCATCGTCCATGCCGAGCGTCGCGCCGCCGCCGAAGCGGATGCCGCCGAAATGCGCGAATTGTTGTCCCCGCCGCTCCAACAATAGGCGCACGAGCTTCAGGTAGTTCTTGTTCCACCGCACGGTGATGCCGTATTCGGCCACGCCGCCAAATCCGGCCATCACGCGGTCGTCCAGGTTCTCGAACAGCCGCTCAGCATCGCGCACCGGAACGGACGGATCGAAACCGAGAGGTTCGATCTTCAGATCCATCGATCGCCACCACGGTGTGGCCGTCGTTCATCAGATGATGCGCCAGGGTGAAGCCGGCGGGACCCAGGCCGACAATCAGCACCTTCCGCCCGCTGTCCGGTCGCGGCAGAGGGCGACGGATGTCGAGCGGGTTCCATCGCGTCAACAGCGCGTAGATCTCGAAACCCCAAGGCAGGTCCAGTACGTCCTTCAGAACGCGCGTCTCCGCCTGGGGAATATCGACCGGGTCCTGCCGCTGATAGATGCACGCCTTCATGCAGTCGTTGCAGATGCGATGGCCGGTCGCCGCCATCATGGGGTTGTCGATCGCTATGATCGCGAAGGCGCCGATCGCGCTGCCCTGCGCGCGCAGCGTATGCATCTCGCTGACCTTCTCGTCGAGCGGACACCCCGCCAGCGTCACCCCGAACGGCGACTTCTGAAACTCGCGGCTCTTGCGATCCTTCAGGCCGTGGCGGCAGGAATCCTTGCCCTGCGTGTGGCACCAGATGCAGTAGTTGATCTGGTCCAACGCCTGCTGGGTGTTCATCCCGGCATCGGTCAGCGCGAACCCGTCCCGCGCGCGCTGATGATGCTGCGGCAGATGCAACATCGTCACGCCGTCGCGTTCGATGGTCTCGACCGGCACCAGATGTTCGTAGTCGAGCCGATGCGGCACGCGGAACAACGTGTTGCCGGGATGCGCCGCATAGCCCGCTTCGGTCAGAGTTGCCCAGGCGGCGTAACGCAACGCGACATCCAGCGCTTCGGCATCGCCTGCCTTTTCCCATTCAGCGACATGCTCGGCGAATGTGTGCTCGGTCAGCGTCTCGCCGATCAGTGCCTCCAGAGCGCCGCGTAACACATGCCCATCGAAGCCGGACGGATCGGAGTATTTCTTCACCGCCTGCCGCTGCACGAACAGCCGCTTGCAGGCGTGGATCGGATCGAGCGCATGAGTCTCGCTCGCGAGCGCCAGCGTCTCCGCCTCGATGCCGAACAGTGTGGCGACAAATGCATCGAGATGCGGCGCGAGCGCTACCACGAGATCGCTTTCGTCCGGCCCGGGGACATCATCCGGCGCGGCCCGTGCAGCCAGCAGGCGTGCGTGGAGTGCGGCGTCCTCATCCGCCAGTCGCGCGAGGAACGTCCGGTCCAGCCGCACCAGGCCGTCACGCGTCGCGAGGTCGGCAAAGCCGAGACCGAAGCCTAGAGTCACTGCATCGGCGGCAGGCACGACATCCATCACGGCAATCAGCCCATCTTGCGCAGCAGGGCGAGGAGTTCGGCCCGCTCTTCCAGAGACAGCGGCGCAAGCGCCGCCTCATGCACTTGCCAGCCGCATGCCACGACACTGGTTATCAGCGCAACGCCCGCCTCGGTCGGTTCCAGCACCGCCGTCCTACGGTCCATCGGATCGCGCCCGCGGCGGATCAGTCCACGCGCAATCAGCCGCTGCACGACGCCCTGAATGGTTGCCGGATCCATCGCCGCGAGCCGCCCCAGGTGGTTCTGCGTGATCCGCCCCAATTGGGCTGTCTTCAACAGGGCGGTGAACTGGGTCGGCGTCAGTTCGACATGCGCCACCGCCGCGGTGAACAGCGACACATGTCGCTGGTGTGCCCGACGCAGCAGGAACCCGATGTGATCCTCGACACGGAAGTCGGTGAGCGGATCGCTCAGGGCATCAGCGATTGCCAAATGTGTCTCCACTCGGCCCGCAGACCAGGTCACGGCAATTTCGTTTGTATGCGAATGAATTGGTACGCCGCCCCCAAAGGATCAAGCGCCTGACCCGTCACTTCTCTGCATTCTGTGATGTCGCAGGCAGCGGCACCGCGACCCGGATGCGGACGGTGCGACCGCCCAGGGCCGGCATCGCCGTCATGCCCCACTCCGCGCGAACCAGCCGGCCTTCCGCAACGACACCGTCCCGGTTCCAGTCCAGCGACAGCTCAAACGGCCGGGCTACCCCGTGCATGGCGAGAGTTCCGCCGAGACCGCTCGCCTCGCACGTTCCGGCGTAGGTGAGCATCGGATAGGCGGCGGAATCCATGAAGTCTGGTCCTACAATTCTGTCGCGAAGCGACGAATCCGCGGCGGCGAGGCTGGCGACCTGGACGCGAAGATCCACCCGGCACGACGCCCTGTCGTCGGGATCGTAGGTGAGCCAGCCGTCGAAGCTGGTGAAGTTGGCGTCGATCGGCACAAGTCCGAGCCCGTAGGCGCGGAAAGCGACTGCGCTCTCCGGCGGACCAAGCCGGACCCGACGCTGCGCCGCCTCCGCGGTGCAGGTGAGCCCGGCAAGCAGCGAAAGGGCAACGACGAGAGTGGCGCGCATCACCATCACATAGGCTTTCCGAGAGACCCGGCGAGGTCCCCTTTACCATTGCGTTCATCATCCTCCGGTAGACACGACACTCCCGCAACTGCTCAGGCCGACAAGCCCTGACCGCCCTGCTTTCCGCCGCCACGATCGCCCGGGTGCGCACGTTCGCCTTCTCCGGCATCGAGGCGGTGCCGGTGGAGGTCCAGGTGCAGATCTCGGGCGGCACACCGGCCCTGCTGCTGGTCGGCCTGCCGGACAAGGCGGTCGGCGAGGCACGGGAGAGAATGCGCGCGGCGCTCACCGCCATCGGCCTCGCTCTGCCGCCGCGCCGCGTGCTGATCAACCTGGCACCGGCAGACCTCCTGAAGGAGGGCAGCCACTTCGACCTCCCGATCACGCTCGCGGTGCTCGCGGCAATGGAGGTGGTGCCGCGCGAGGACCTCTATGGCTACGCGGCGCTTGGGGAGCTATCGCTGGATGGGACGCTGAATGCGGTCGCCGGTGTGCTGCCGGCGGCGATCGGCGCCTCGACGTTGGACCTCGGGCTGATCTGTCCGGCGAGCCAGGGCGGCGAGGCGGCCTGGGCAGGGCGCATTGAGGTATTGGCGGCGGCCGACCTGCTGTCGCTGATCAATCATTTCCGCGGCACCCAGGTGCTGACCCCACCGGAGACGGCCGGAGTAGCGGAAGCCGCCCGCGCCCCCGACCTCGCCGACGTGAAGGGCATGGAGACGGCGAAGCGCGCGGTGGAGATTGCTGCCGCCGGCGGCCACAACCTGCTGATGATCGGCCCGCCCGGCTCCGGTAAGTCGATGCTGGCGGCACGGTTGCCCGGCCTGTTGCCGGACCTGCCTCCCAAGGAGGCGCTGGAGGTCAGCATGATCCACAGCGTCGCGGGCATGCTGGATGGTGGCCGGCTGGTGATGCGTCCGCCGTTCCGCGAGCCGCACCATTCGGCATCGCAGGCGGCGTTGACCGGTGGCGGGCAGCGGGCAAAGCCGGGCGAGATCAGCCTGGCGCATCGGGGCGTGCTGTTCCTGGACGAACTGCCGGAATTTCCCAAGCAGACGCTGGAATTGCTGCGCCAGCCGATGGAGACCGGCCGCACCACGGTGGCCCGTGCGGCGGCGCACATCACCTATCCGGCGCGCTTTCAGTTGGTCGCGGCCATGAACCCGTGCCGTTGCGGCTACCTGAGCGACGCATCACGCGAATGCGGCCGGGCACCGCGCTGTGCCGAGGATTATCAGAACCGGATCAGCGGTCCGATGTTGGACCGCATCGACCTCACAGTGGAGGTCCAGCCTGCTTCCGCCGCCGAGCTGTCGCGCGCCCCGGCAGGGGAACCGAGCGCCGCGGTCGCGGCAAGGGTGGCGAGGGCGCGGGCCTCACAACGGACGCGTTACGGCGATGATGGACCGACCAGCAATGCCGAGGCCGACAGCCGCGATGTGGAAATGACGGCTGACGCGCACGCGCTCGCGGAGCAGGCGATGGAGAAACTGCGCCTGTCACCACGGGGGTATACACGGGTGCTGAGGGTCGGCCGCACGATCGCCGATCTGGCCGGTGCGACGATTGTTCAGCGGCCGCATGTTGCCGAAGCTCTGGCGTTTCGCCACCGAATGCCGGGACGGAAGTTCTAGCCCTATATTTCTTCTGCCCTCACGGGTTAGCAAGGCGACGGATCTAAGCTGCGACATCGAAGTCAAGGGATGAGTATCGAACCGGACGCTAATTGATCCAACTTGCGATGAGCTGATGCAGATGATGCATCTTTTCCTGAATCTGCGCCAGCAGCGACGGTACGCGGGTCGCTGCTTCTCGGCCAAGTTCCCGAAAATATCCCTCCGCGAATAACTTCCCCATCGCCTTGGCGCCCTCGCGCAACACTCTGAACGCCTTCTCGCCCATCCGAATTGTCCGACCATCAGGCGCCTCTTGCGCCAATCCGGCCTCCATCACCTCAGCAGTTGATGCCATCAAGTCTCGGTTGGCTTCGACCTGTTCCCGAAAATCCGCGCGATCGCCGGCGCGATTGTCCCCCGTATCTTTGATTGTCTCCAGCCCGAATATGCCGTGGAGTTCGTCGTAGAGGGCTTTCCCCTCGCGCAGCACCTGCAGGAAGTCCGCCTTCTCCTGCGGCCAGGCCGGACGCAGCATCGCTTCTAACAGGCGGTGCGACGGGCCGACAATGTCGGCGTTCACCGCGACATTTCCCACACCCACGATGGCGCTGGCCCCACTGACCACACCTCTCGCTTCCACTGTCTGATCCTGTTGAACGGATCGCGATTCCATCGGGGGCAGGAAGTCGTCCCGCAGGTACCGATCCACCATCCCAAGCAACTCATAGTCTTTGAAGGGCTTGGCCAGCATCTGGTTCCGGTGAAACCCGACCAGATGATCGGGTTCGGCAGTCAGAATGATTATGCGCTTTGTGATACCACGCGATTCGACGTTCTCCGCGAATTCGACATCGAAACCCGGCGCATTCCCCGCTGCGATCAGGATGTCGATCCTCGCACCACCCTCTAAGAGCCGGTGCGCGTCTTCAGTGCTCGCGGCGACTGTGACCACGTACCCCTATGACACACGCAGGCGTTGCACGTTCGCACGGCTGGTCGGATCGTCCTCGACAATGAACACGTTTTCACCGGCCACGGCACACTCCGGATCCTCCGCCGAGACCTGCCATAAGGCGAGGCTGCGTCGCAACTCCGGAACACTTATAGTTGCTCTGCGGCTATCTCAGCGACGCATCGCGCGAATGCGGCCGGGCACCACGCTGTGCGGAGGGTTTCCGGACCCGGATCAGCGGCCCGATGCTGGACCGCATCGACCTCACCGTGGTGGTGGCGCGGGCGCGGGCGGCGCAGCGGACGCGTTACGGCGAAGATGGGCCGGCCAGCAACGCCGAGGCCGATAGCCGCGATGTGGAAATGGCCGCCGACGCGTACGCGCTCGCGGAGCAGGCGATGGAGAGACTGCGCCTGTCACCACAGGGGTATTACACGGGTGCTTCGGGTCGGCTGCACGATCGCCGATCTGGCAGGTGCGACGGTTGTGCAGCGGCCGCATGTTGCCGAGGCGCTGGCGTTTCGCCACCGAATGCCAGGACGGAAGTGGTGAAGATGCCGGTTCGCCTCTCCCGCGCCGCGGGAGAGGTCGGCGCGAAGCGCCGGGTGAGGGTGCGACCCCTGCGGCGCCTTAGTTTTCCCGCCGAAAGGCGTCTGCGATTCGCCGGACGGTGCCGGCCGCATCGACCACCATCAGGTCGAAACGCATCCCGGCCCTCGCCCATTCGGGATGTTCAGCTAGCACGATCTCGGCTGCCGCCAGCAGTCGTGCACGCTGACGCGCACCGAGTGCCATCGCCGCGTCGGCCAGGGTAGCCCGTGCCTTCACCTCGATGATCGCCAACAACTCAGGCTTCGCAGCAACCACATCGATCTCACCGGCCTCGGTGCGCAAGCGCCGCGCGAGCACGCTCCAGCCATCGCCCTCCAAAGCGCGACATACGGCCGCTTCGGCATCGACGCCGCGTCGGTAGGCTTGGACCATGGCGCGCAGCCTGGGGCAAGACCGCTAATGCCGGGTGAATGACCGGTCTGCTCTGCACCCAAGGCGTTTGTCCGTCACTGACCACATGCTACAGGTCAACCATTGTTAGCCCGTGGGCTTGTGTCATGAACGAACAGCGTCCCGCCGCCAGCCTGCAACGGTTCTTCGGCGCCCCGCTTGCCGAGACCGATCCGGAGCTTGCCGCGGTCCTCAGCGCCGAGCTGATCCGCCAGCAGGACGGTATCGAGCTGATCGCCAGCGAGAATGCGGTCTCCGCCGCGGTGCTGGAGGCACAAGGCTCCGTGCTGACCAACAAATACGCCGAGGGCTACCCGGGCCGGCGCTATTACGGCGGCTGCGTGCATGTCGACGAGGCAGAGACGCTCGCGATCGACCGGGCAAAAAGACTATTCGCCTGCGAATTCGCCAACGTGCAGCCGCACTCCGGCGCGCAGGCGAACCAGGCGGTATTCCTGGCGCTGCTGCGGCCGGGCGACACGATTTTGGGCATGAGCCTCGCGGCCGGCGGGCATCTGACCCATGGCGCGCCGCCCAACCTGTCCGGCAAGTGGTTCCGCGCCGTCCAGTACGGCGTGCGGCGGGACGATGGAATGCTCGACTACGAGGAGTTGGAAAAGCTGGCGCGCGCGGAAAAGCCGAAGCTGATTATCGCCGGCGGTTCCGCCTATCCGCGCTTCATCGACTATCCGCGGATGCGCCGCGTGGCAGATGAGGTTGGAGCCTACTTCATGGTGGACATGGCGCATTTCGCCGGCCTCGTCGCTGCCGACCTGTTCCCGAGCCCATTGCCGCACGCCCATGTCGTCACCACCACGACGCACAAGACACTGCGCGGGCCACGCGGTGGCATGATCCTGGCGAACGATGCGGAGATCGGCCGCAAAATCAATTCGGCGGTGTTCCCCGGGCTACAGGGCGGGCCATTGATGCACGTGATCGCCGCCAAGGCTGTTGCGTTCGGCGAGGCGCTTCGCCCCGAGTTCCGCAGCTATCAGAAGGCAGTAGTGGAGAACGCCAAGGTGCTGGCTGAGACGCTGATTGAACGGGGCCTCGCCATCGTCACCGGCGGCACCGACTGCCACCTGATGCTGGTCGACCTCCGGCCCAAGCGCGTCACTGGCAAGGCGGCCGAGGCGAGCCTGGAGCGCGCCCGCATCACCGCCAACAAGAACGCCATCCCGTTCGATCCGGAACGGCCGGCGGTGACGTCCGGCATCCGGCTCGGCTCCCCTGCCGCCACCACGCGCGGCTTCGGCCCCGAAGAGTTTCGCGAGATCGGCATGATGATCGACGAGGTGCTGGAAGGCCTGTCCCGCTCCAACGACGGCGCGAACGACGGCGCCGAGGCCGCGGTTGGGCAACGCGTGCAGACGCTGTGCGCCCGCTTTCCGATGTATCGCGCGAGGTAGCCGGCAATGCGCTGCCCCTTCTGCGGCCACGAGGATACGCAGGTGAAGGACTCGCGTCCCTCCGAGGACGGCGGCGCGATCCGGAGGCGACGCTTCTGCGCCAACTGCGGGCAGCGCTTCACCACGATCGAGCGCACCCAGTTGCGCGAACTGACCGTGGTGAAGTCGGACGGAAGGCGCGTACCGTTCGACCGCGACAAGCTGGCGCGCTCGATCCGCATCGCACTCCGCAAGCGGCCGATCCACGAGGAGCGGATCGAACGCATCGTCAACAGCATCGTCCGCCAGCTTGAGTCTTCCGGTGAGAGCGACATCCCGTCGAAACAGATCGGCGAACTGGTGATGGACACTCTGAAGGAGCTGGACTCGGTCGCCTATGTCCGCTTCGCCAGCGTCTATCGGAATTTCCGTGAAGCCAAAGACTTCGAAGACTTTATTGGTTCTCTGGGTGAGGCCACCTAGTCCAGATCATGGCCGAGCCGTCACGACCCCCCTCCCCGACCGAAGACATCGACCACATGCGATCGGCGCTGGCGCTGGCGCGGCGCGGGCTGGGCAACACCTGGCCCAACCCGTCCGTGGGCTGTGTTGTGGTGAAGGACGGCCGTGTGGTGGGACGCGCAGTCACGGCGCCTGGCGGACGGCCCCACGCCGAGCCGGCGGCGCTGGAGATCGCCGGATCCGCCGCACGCGGTGCGACCGTGTATGTGACGCTCGAGCCATGCTGCCACTGGGGACGCACGCCTCCCTGCACCGACGCACTGACTACCGCCGGTGTGGCCCGCGTGGTGGTCGGCACCCGTGATCCCGATCCGCGCGTGGATGGCGCCGGCATCGCCAAACTGCGTGCGGCCGGCATCGCTGTGGACGAGGGCGTATTGCGCGGCGAGGCCGATGACGTGGCGTCGGGGTTCCGCGCCAGGGTCCGCCTGGGCCGCCCGCTGATCACGCTCAAACTGGCTTCGACACTCGACGGCAGGATCGCAACAAGGTCGGGCGAGAGCCGCTGGATCACCGGCGAGGCGGCGCGTCGGGCCGCGCATGCGTTGCGCGGCCGGCACGACGCGGTCATGGTCGGGGTTGGCACCGTACTGGCGGACGATCCGGAATTGACCTGCCGGCTGCCCGGCTATCGTCCCGACCCGCTCGTGCGCGTCGTGGCCGACAGCCATCTGCGCACGCCACTCACGGCCATGCTCGCTGTCACTGTGGCGACGACACCAACCTGGATGCTGATCCGCCAAGACGCCGACCGCGAACGCAGGCGCGCCTTTGCCGATCTTGGTGTCAGGCTGATCGAGGTGGCCGGCGCCGAGATGGGCATCGATCCCGTGGCGGCGCTGACAGCGCTGGGCACGGCAGGGCTCACCAGGGTTCTGGTGGAGGGCGGCGCCCAGCTCGCCGCGTCGCTGCTGCGGGCCGATCTGGTGGACCACATTGCCTGGTTCCATGCGCCCGCAGTGATGGGCGGCGACGCCTGGCCCGCGGTGCAGGCCTTCGGCATCGAGCGCCTCGACGCCATGCCGCGTTTCTCGCGCATTGCAGAGACACCATTGGGCGACGACATGCTGACCGAACTTGCCAGGAAGTCCTGAATGTTCACCGGTATCGTCACGGCGCTTGGCTCCGTTCGCGACATCGCGCCGCTGGGCGGCAGCGCCGACATGCGCCTGACGATCGCCGCACCCTGGCCCGATACGGCCACGATTTCGATCGGCGCTTCGATCGGCTGTTCTGGCTGCTGCCTCACCGCAGTCGAAATTGGCCCGGACTGGTTCACGGCTGACGCATCCGCCGAGACACTGAGCAGGACCACGCTGGGACGCTGGCAACCAGGCTCTCGTGTCAATCTCGAACGTTCGCTTCGGCTTGGGGACGAACTCGGCGGCCACCTCGTCTCGGGCCATGTCGATAGCGTCGGTGAGGTCCTGTCGGCCACGCCTGAACATGGTTCGACCCGCTTCGTATTCCGGGTGCCCGCCGAACTGGCGCGCTTCATCGCGGTCAAGGGCAGTGTCGCGGTCGATGGGGTATCATTGACGGTCAACGAGGTTACGGACGACACTTTTGGGGTGAACGTCATTCCGCACACCGCCACGGTGACCAGCTTCGGCTTGCTCCGCCCCGGCGATGCGGTGAACCTGGAGATCGACATGCTGGCCCGCTATGTCGCGCGGTTGGCGGAGTTTCGGTGATGAAGAACCTCAAGACCGTCGAGCTGTCACAGTATCTTTCAGCCGCCGATGAACTGATCGAGGAAGCGCGCAACGGCAGGATGTTCATCCTCGTCGACGACGAGGACCGTGAGAACGAAGGCGATCTTGTGGTGCCGGCACAGTTCGCCACGCCCGATGCGGTCAACTTCATGGCGCGCCACGCGCGTGGCTTGGTCTGCCTCGCGATGACCCGTCAGCGCGTTGAGCAACTCGGCCTGCCGCTGATGAGCGCGCACAACGGCACGCGACACCAGACCGCGTTCACCATCTCGATCGAGGCGCGCGAGGGGGTCACCACCGGCATCTCGGCGCACGACCGTGCACGCACCATCGCCGTGGCGATCAATCCCGAATGCGGTCGCGACGACATTGTCACGCCTGGACACATATTTCCCCTGATGGCGCGCCAGGGCGGCACGCTGGTGCGCGCCGGCCACACCGAGGCGTCTGTCGATATCGCGCGCAAGGCCGGACTGTACCCGGCAGCGGTGATCTGCGAGATCATGAACGACGACGGCACAATGGCGCGGCTGCCGGACCTGATAGCGTTCGCGCAACGCCACAACTTGAAGCTAGGTTCGATTGCCGATCTGATCGCATACCGGCGGCTTACGGAGCGTCTGGTCAAGCGTGTCGCCGACGGGACATTCACTCACGTGGCCGGCGGTGACTGGCGCGCGGTGGTGTACGCCAACATCGTCGAGTACCAGGAGCATCTCGCGCTGATCAAGGGCGACGTGAGTGGCTCGGACCCTGTCATGGTGCGCATGCACGCGGTCGATCTGCTGGACGACATGACAGGCGGGCCGCACTGGATCGCGGTACACAACGCGATGCACATGATCGGCCGCGAAGGCCGCGGTGTCGTTGTGCTGATCCGCGAACACCGCAAGACCGCATTGGCCGAACGCGTGAGCCAACTCGCCGCCGGTGCACCACGGCCGCAGCGAGAGCTGCGCGACTACGGCATCGGCGCGCAGATCCTGCTCGACCTCGGCGTGAAGAACATGGTGTTGCTGTCCAACCGCCGGCGCACCATCGTCGGCCTCGACGGCTACGGCCTGAATGTCGTGGCGCAGAAGGCGATCCCGAACATCGTGGGCGAAGGCTATACCGGATGAGCACGGAGGATGCCCCGCTTCCGTCCGCACCACGCATCGAAGGTCCGCCGCCACACTTGCTGCTGGTTCGCGCTCCCTATTACCGCGCAGTGATCGACGGACTGACCGACGGCGCGACGCGCATCCTGCGCGAGGCGGGCGCGACATTCGAGCAGCTCGATGTCGCCGGCGCCTTCGAGCTGCCGCAGGCGATCCGCATCGCCACGCGCGGCTCGAAGCGGTTCGACGGGTTCATCGCACTCGGCTGCATCGTGCGCGGCGAGACCGATCACTATGAGTTCCTCTGTCGTGCCGCGATGGAAGGGATGATGCAGGTCGCGTTGCAGTTCGGCCTCGCACTCGGCACAGGACTGCTGACGTGCGACACGCTGGCCCAGGCAGAGGCGCGTTCCGGCGACGATGGCGTCAACAAGGGAGCAGAGGCCGCCGTGGCGGCATTGCTGCAGATCGGCGCGGCGCGTCACCTCGGCGCGGCTTGATGGGGCGTTCGCCACGCAGGCCGCGGACCGCCTCGCGCGTCGCCGCGGTACAGGCGCTGTTCCAGAGTGAGCAGGCACAGGACAACCCCGAGACGGTGATCGATCAGTTCGTGCGTCATCGGTTGGGTGAATTGCCGGGCACGGGTGGCTTCGAGGACGGTCGCGTGCCGGACGCCGAAGTGCCGCTGTTCGCCCGCATCGTGCGTGCCGCGGTGGCGCAGCAAGACACGATCGACCGCATGCTGGCCGAGGCGCTGCCGGCGGACTGGCCGCTGGCGCGCATCGATCCGGTGCTGCGTGCGCTGATGCGCGCGGGGACGGCGGAGCTGGCGATGGCGGGTGGTCCGCCGGCCAAGGTGGTGATCAACGAGTATCTCGACGTGGCGCGAAGCTTCTTCACCGGCGCCGAACCGGGAATGGCCAATGCGGTGCTGGACCGTCTGGCACGGCTGTTGCGGCCTGGCGAATTCGGAACGTAGCGACCGATGTCATTGCGAGTTCCTCACCGGCCGTCCGGCAGACCCGCCCTGGATGAAACTGGCGCAGTTCGTCACGCGCAGCTTCCATCTGTACTGGATTCCCGCTTGCGCGGGAATGACGCATGGGCGCACACGGTGCTGCACGCTGGTGTGACAAACGATCTGTTGCGGCGGGTCGGAGAGCATCGAGCAAGCTGGCGCCCGGTTTCACGTGTTGCTACAAAGTCGACAAGCTGGTGTACTTTGACGAGCTGAACGATATAAATGCAGCGATCGCTCGGGAAAGCAGGTCAAAGCTGGGTCGCGACGTCGGAAGGCCGCACTGATCGATACCATGAATCCTGAATGGCGCGCTCTGTTTCACGAGCTTATGTAGCTCTTACTTGACCGAGATTGCTTCGTCGCATTGCTCCTCGCAATGACACGGATGCGAGCACTGGAGGGCCATCGAATGATCGACACCATCATCGGTACTGGCTCCTACCGCTATCGCTTCCAGCGCGACTGGGCGAAGCTGCCGCGCTGGTGGAACTTTGGCGAGGCCGATCAGCCAGGCCCGCCGCGCACCAGCGTGAAGGGTGCGGTTGCCGCGAATGGCGATGTCTATGTGCTGTGCCGAGCTGCACATCCGGTGCTGGTGTTCGATGCAGAGGGCCGGTTCGTCACCTCATGGGGCGAGGGTCAGTTCTCCTCATTCGTCCACGGGCTGACGATCGACCCTGCCGGCAATGTCTGGATCGCCGATTCCGGCCTTCACACCGTCACGCAGCACGAACCCGACGGCACGCTGCTGCGCACGCTTGGAATGCGCGGGGCGGCAGCTCCAACGCTGTATGGCAAGCCGTTCAACATGCCGACCGGCGTGGCGTTCGCATCTACCGGCGAGATGTTTGTGTCCGATGGTTACGGCAATCGCCGGGTGCACTGCTTCTCATCCGATGGCGAGCTGAAGCATTCCTGGGGCGCTCCAGGCGTCGGGCCCGGCCAGTTTGCGTTGGTCCACTTCATCACAGCAGACGCCGAAGATCGGCTATATGTGTGCGATCGCGAGAACCACCGCATCCAGATTTTTGCGACCACAGGCGAGGTGCTCGCAGAATGGACCGGCTTCACCATGCCAAGCGACCTCGTATTCGGCCGCGACGTGATCTATGTTGCCGGCGCCGACGGCGTCTCCATCTGGACGAAGGACCGACGGAAGCTCGTGCAATTCGGCCCCGATGAGCCGTCTTCAGGCGCCTTCAACGTGCACGGCATCTGGCTGGATGCCGATGAGAACATTTACCTGGCGCAGTTCGATCGCGCGGTCAGCAAGCTGAGCCGGATGTGATCACCACACCATCCGTTGCGAGGTCTCATCTTTGCGCGCCGCTAGCCGCGTCGACGAAGCCCATTCGGTCACCGGCATGAAGCGCGGCGCCAGGAACTGGTAGCTGCGGCCGAGCAGCAGCAGTATCCCCTCATCGAAGCCGATACCCGCGACGTCCCACTCCTGCAGCAGCGCCTGCCAGGCGCGCTGAGCGCGGTAAAGCCAGTCGCGATTGGAGCGGATGAAGGTTCGCTGGCTGTCCGCGTTGCGGAGTGCCGCCATCACCTCGCCCGTCTGTGCATCCAGCTCGTCGAACCGATGGCTGATCTGCTTCAATGCCGTGCCGGTAAGACGACGGACCTGCGTCAAGGTCTCGAGATGCGCCCCGTCGCCGCGATAAGCCTGCGCCATGCGGTTCAACTTCTCTGCCATCGCCTTAACGCGGCGCAGCAGCCGGTCACGCAGCGCCTCGATATAGGCCAGCTCCCGCGCCAGTTCCTCGACCAGCTGGATCACCGCCTCGCGCGACGGCAGACCGAGGGTCTCCGCCGCCTTGGCGAAGGCCTGCTGCACCTGCTGCTTGCGCGCGGGATCGTCCGCCACCTGAAGAAGCGAATCGGCATCCAGGACCGGCATATCGGCGCCGGTGCCTGAGTTCAGCCACACCACCAACTGCCATTGCAGCCGCGCGTTGGCGATCTGCAGATGCAGTTCATCTGGCTCCCAGCTTGCCTGGCCGCTCACCACTTCGGCCGGCAGGGGGTCGCCGATCCGCAGACCCGTCATGAAATCGAGCGACTGGGCGATCAGGCCGAGCATCCGCCCGTCGTCTGAGTCGTCCGGAATGCTGAACTCCCGCTGCAGTGAGCGCAGGGGGATCGCCGCCTCCTTCTCGCCCAGCTTCACCACCATGACCGGCGCTCCATCCGTTTCGGATCGGCGGAACAGGCACTCGCCAAACGAGGCGAAGACGCGATGCGTCAGGGTGCAGTGATCCGCGGAAGGCGAGATCGCTTCGGAGTCCATGGGCTGGAGCGCCAATCGTCTGGGCAGGACAATCACACCACACAGCGATGAACAGACGGTAAGCGTGCGGAAACTTGCCGTTGCGACCGATCCGCGCCATTGGGTCGGGATGACGCCCCTCGCCTGGCTCGTCGGGTTCTTACTGCCCGCCTGCAGTGCCTCCGGAGCCGAGGGCCTGCCGACCCTGTCGCTATTGGACATGAGCCATATTCAGCGACCGGCCAGCCCGAACACCGCCCTTGCCGCACCGGCCGGCAGCGACCCCACGCCTGATATCGTCACACCTGTCTTCGCCATTCCGGCATCGCGCCTATATCCTGCAGTCGTGGCCATGGCAGCGGACCGGCCGCGGACATTTCTTGCCGCCGAGTATCCGGCGGAGCGGCAGGTCCATTTCGTGGCCCGCAGCACGGTGTTCAATTTTCCCGACCTGATCGCGGCTCAGGTCGGTGAGGCGGGAGCCAACCGCAGCACCCTAGTGCTGTATTCACGCAGCGTGTACGGCTATTCCGATTTCGGCGTGAACCGCCAGCGCCTGCAGGGCTGGCTTGCCGATCTGCGGACCAGGCTCAACCCTACTGACGAAAGATGATCGCTTCATGCTGAAACTTCGGCAGTTTCTTCGCGATGTCTGGCGCCTGTCCCGGCCGTATTACCGGTCCGAGGAGAAGTGGTCCGCGTGGGGCCTGCTGGTCTCGATCGTGGGGCTCCGGTTGCTGCTGGTCGGCATGACCGTCATCCTCAGCTTCTGGAATCGCGAATTCTTCAATTCGCTGCAGGACAAGGACTTCTCCGCGTTCTTCGAGCTGCTGTTCGTCTATCGCCGCACACCGAGCGGCTTCATGCCAGGCTTCTGCGAGATAGCCGCGGTCTACATCCTGGTCGCGGTCTACTACACCTTCCTCTCGCAATGGCTGCAAATCCGCTGGCGCCGCTGGCTGACCGTGCGCTTCCTCGATGAATGGCTGGCCGACCGCGCCTACTATCGCATCAGCCTCACCACCGACCGAGCGGCCATCGGCACCGACAACCCCGACCAGCGCATCGCCGAGGACATCCGCGACTTCGTCGACAATACCCTCACGCTCGGCATCAGCCTGCTGGCGAACGTGATCACGCTGGTGAGCTTTCTCGGCATCCTTTGGGGGCTGTCGGGCACCATCACGCTGTTCGGCGTGAGCATCCCCGGCTACATGGTCTGGGTCGCACTCTTGTATGCCATCGTGGGCACATGGCTCACACACCTTGTCGGCCGCCCGCTCGCGTCGCTGCGGTTCCGCCAACAGCGCGTTGAGGCCGATTTCCGCTACAGCCTGGTGCGCGTGCGCGAGAACATGGAAGGCATCGCGCTGTACAATGGCGAAGCCGAGGAGAAGGGCACACTCGGGCACCGCTTCCATCGCGTGATCGGCAACTGGTGGGCGATCATGCAGCGAACAAAGATGCTGAACGCGCTGACCGCGGGTTACGAGCAGGTGGCGGTGATCTTTCCGTTCATCGTGGCGGCGCCGCGGTATTTCTCGGGCGCCATTCCGCTGGGTGGGCTGACACAGACCGCTGGCGCCTTCGGCAGAGTGCAGGACGCATTGTCCTGGTTCATCAGCCAGTATCCCAATCTCGCCCAGTGGCACGCCATCGTCGAGCGGCTCACGACGTTCCATCGTGCGGTGGTCACGGCGCGCGCCGCATTCGGCACAGGGCTGGCGCTGGCCGATGCGCCGGATGGATCGGTGCAAATGCACGATACCACCATCGAGCTGCCCGACGGCGCGAAACTGCTGACCGGCGCCGACCTTGTGCTGGAGCCCGGTCACTCTGTGGTCATCACCGGTCGCTCCGGCTCCGGCAAGTCTACTCTGTTCCGCGCGCTTGCCGGCATCTGGCCGTTCGGCGAAGGGCGTGTGCAGCGTCCGGTCGAGCGATGCTTGTTCCTGCCGCAGCGGCCTTACATACCGCTGGGGTCGCTGCGCCATGTGATCACCTATCCCCATGCACATGACACCTACAGCCGCGAGGACATTGCGCGTGCACTGACGGATGCGGGGCTTGCCCAGTTCGTCCCTCGGCTCGATCGCGATGAGACATGGGCACAGCAATTGTCAGGGGGCGAGCAGCAGCGCGTCGCACTGGCACGGGCACTGTTGGCGAAGCCGGACTGGCTATTCCTAGACGAGGCCACAGCGAGCCTCGATCCTGAGGCGGAAGCGGAACTTTACCGAACGCTGAAGGAGCGGCTGCCGAATACGACGCTGGTATCGATCGCGCACCGGCCATCCGTCGCGGCCTTCCACGACCGGCGCCTCGTGCTGCGTCGCGATGAGGGCAAGTCGGGCGAGCTGGTACAGACCGAACTGGCGGCGGCGGACGGCGGCAATGGATGAAGATGCCGGGTCAGTCCGTCTCTTCCGCTCCCTCCGGATAGACTGCGCGGGGGCGGATCAATGTGCCGTCGCGCCACTGCTCGAGAGCGTGGGCGATCCAGCCGACAGTTCGTCCGACCGCGAACATGGCGAAGGCAGCGCCGGTTGGCAGGCGCAGCCGCTTCTCCACCATCAGCAGCGCAAAGTCGATGTTGGGCGCGATGCCGGTCATCGACTGCATCGCCTCGACCAGGCGGCGGGCACGCGGCGACAACCGAAGGCGAGACAGCAGCGCCGCGGCGCGAGGGTCCCCATCCGGGTACAGCGGATGGCCGAACGCGGGGATCCGCTCGCCGCGCGCCAATCTGACGGCGATTGCACCTGACGGATCGACCGCCACGAGAGGGTCAGCAAGCAAGTGGCGAACCTCGTTCGTCATGCCGCCGTGCAACGGACCGACCAGCGCCGTCAGACCGGCCAGCACGCAGCCGCCCAGCGGCGCTCGGGTCGATGCCACGACCCGCGTCGCATAGGTCGAGGCGTTCAGCTCGTGATCTGCCGTCAACACCAGGGTGCGGCGGATCAAGTCAGCCGCATTCGCCCCGACGCCCCAGGCAGACGCCAGTCGATCGTGCAGCGGCAGACCGGATGGATGTTCAGCCGTGCTGGGCAGGCCAGCAGCCGCCCAGGCGATGCGATCCAGGATCCGCATGGCATCCGGCAGAACGCCTTCCACCCTGCCCGTCCACCGACCGGCCATGGCCAGGTCCGCCATCGCCGCTATGCATCGTTCGGCGACGCCCGCGACCGCACGCGCCCGTGGCCAGACACGGCGCGATGCGGGCTGCGGCAGGGATTCCACCTGCCACAGCAGTGCTGCCACGTCCTCCAGCGTCGCGGTTGCGGAGAGGGCGATCGCGTCCTGGCCTCGATACTCGAGATGCCCGCCGTGAATCCGCGTGATGGCGGAGACGAGGATCGGCTCACCCCAGCTTATCGTCGAAGCGGCCACGGCACGGCGACTGCGTCCGCTCCGATTGCGCTCGGCGAGCCGGCGCACATCGGCAGCGTCATACAGGCTTCGGCGCGGATCGTCCGGCGCGGCGATCACGCCGATCCGGCTACGGCTGACATACGCATAGAGCGTCTGGCGCGACACGCCGAGGCTGGTGGTGGCCTCCGCGGCGGTGAGCCAGCGCGCGGAGGAGGCAGCGTCGTCAGCAGGCATATTGATTCTCTTGATCAAGATTGACGACCATTGGTTCAATGTATGCCATCGGGGCGCCAATCAGCCAAGGAGGACGCACATGCCGCGTGGCGAGACAAGCAATGTAGCCGACGGCCTGGAGAATGTGGTCGCTGCGGAGACGGTGCTGAGCAAGGTCGATGGCGACGCGGGCGTGCTGGTCCTGCGGGGCCATTACCTCCAGGACATTGCAGGGCGCCGCAGTTTCGAGTGGCTGACCGGGCTGCTGTGGCGGGACTTCGTCGATCGCCCCCTCGACGAGACCTCGGTGCGTCGCGACCTTGGCATGGCGCGGGAGCGCGCGTTCGCCGACATGCGCGATCTGTTGCCGCACGCCGCGCGGCTTTCCCCGCTGGCAGCGGTGCGCCTGCTGCTGGCGAGTGTGCCCGACGATGCCGATGACGCACCGCTGCTGCTGACCGCAACGGTCGCCGTGGGGTTGGCCGCAGCGGTTCGGCTCCGCGACGGCAGGATGCCTGTCGCGCCCGATCCGCAATCCGGACATGCCGCCGATTTCCTGCGGATGCTGAAGGGCGTCGCGCCGACGCCGGAGGAAGCCGCGGCGCTGGAAACCTACCTGCTGTGCTCCGTCGATCATGGGCTGAACGCGTCCACATTCGCTGGGCGCGTCGCGGCATCCACACAGGCGAGCCTCACCGATGCGGTCACCGCGGCATTGTGCGCCTTGAAGGGTCCGCTGCACGGCGGTGCGCCAGGCCCGGTGCTCGACATGCTCGATGCGATCGGGCCGGTGGAGAATGCCGAAGCGTGGCTGGATGCGGCGGTGATGCATGGCGATCGTCTGATGGGCTTCGGACATAGGATGTACCGGGTGCGTGATCCGCGCTGCGATGTCGTGAAGGCGGTCGTGTCGAAGCTCAGCCCCGACGCCGGACGTCTGCGCTATGCCGAGGCGGTCGAACAGGCCGCGCTGGTCGTGCTGGCGAAGCGCAAGCCGAGCCGCTCACTGCAGACCAATCATGAGTTCTACACCGCGCTGCTGCTGGAGGCGCTTGGCCTGCCGCGCGACGCGTTCACCGGCGCGTTCGCGGTGGCACGCGTGGTAGGCTGGATTGCCCATGCACTCGAGCAGCAGGCGGGTGGAAGGCTGATCCGGCCGCAGTCTGATTATGCCGGACCGATGCCGTAGAGCGGAATTGCTTCACCTCTCCCGCTTGCGGGAGAGGTCGTTGCGCGCAGCGCGACGGGTGAGGGTCTACAAGCAGCAACCGGCACCCTCACCCGGCGCTTCGCGCCGACCTCTCCCGCGAGCGGGAGAGGTGCGCTTGAACCCTCAGCCCGGCAGCCACGGTTCAGGGGCGCGCGCATCGATGTCTGTGTTGACATCGACCACCACCGTCTCATCGGACGCCAACGCCTCCTTCAGGGCCGGCGCAATCTGCGACGGCTCCTCCACCCGGATGCCGCGCAGGCCAAACACACGCGCAACGTCTGCGAAGTTGGTCGGGCCGAACCGGATCAGATCGCGTACGTCGCCCGGCCTGTTGCCCTGCTGGCGTTGAATGTTCGGCCAGCCTTGCCCGAAGCCTGAGTTGTTGTTGATCACCAGCACGACGGCGATGCCGCGCCGGCGCGCCGTTTCCAGCTCCGTCAGGTGATAGTAGATCGCACCATCCCCGGACCAGCAGATCACCTTGCGCTTGCCTGCCGCGCATTTCGCACCCAGTGCGGCTGGGAATGACCAGCCGAGCGATCCCGCTGCACGCAGATAGGTCTGCGTCGTACCGTTCAGCTCGATCAGCGTCGAAGTCCAGATGCCTGAGTAGCCGGTGTCCGCGACGAGGATGCCATCCTCGGGCAGTGCGCGGGTGATTTCGGCGCAGAGCCGATCAGGCAGGATCGGCGCGGCATTGCTGGTAAGCCGCGGCGCGCGTTCTTCGCGCCAGGCCGCAACCATGCCGGCGGCACGGTCGGCGAACGAAGCGTCGCGCGTGGGGGTGCCGATCGCCGCGCTCAGCTTCACCAGCGTCGCCTTCGGATCGCCCATCAGGCCCAGTGTGTTCGGATAGCTGCGGCCCAATTCGAGCGGATCGATATCGATCTGCACAACCTCTGTCTCGAGCGGCGGAATTCGCCAGGTGTGCGTAACCTGATCACCTGTGTGGCAGCCGACGAACAGCACAAGATCGGCCTCGTGCACGATCTGGTTGGCAGGCGGCGCGGCATAGTTTCCTGGGCAACCAATCGACAGGCGGTGCTGCGTCGGTATCAGGCCACGTCCGCCGAGCGAGGTGCCGATCGGCGCCGCCAGTGCCTCGCCCAGCGCCAGCAGTTCCGGACCTGCGCCTGATGCAGTAGCACCAGTACCCGCGACGATAACGATCCGCTTTGCCGCACGCAGCTTCGCCGCCGCACGTTCGATTTCGTCGTCCGACGGCGTTGGCCGGTACGGTGGCATGGTCAACTGCAGCGCAGCATCGACAACCGCTGGTTCGCTCAACGTGCCGGTCTCGACGAGGTTCGCCGATCGCCCGTACAGGTCGAGATGCGCCGGTCGTGGCGAGCCTGTCATCGCCTCGCGCCATGCCTGACGCAGCAGACGCGGCAGGTCGGCGGCGGAATCGACATCGGCCGAGAACTTCGTCACCGATGCGTAGAACGGCCTATGCGGAATCTCCTGATACGTGTTGCGATGATGATAGAATGGCGGCTCACGCCCCGTCATCGCGATCACCGGACTGTGGCCGAGCCATGCATCCTGCAGTCCCGCTGCAAGGTTTGCCGCGCCGACCGACTGCGCGAAACAGATGCCCGGACGCCCCGCAATGCGCGCGTAGCCGTCGGCCATATAGGCTGCGGACTTCTCGGCGTGTGCCAGCACGCGTGTGACACCGAGAGTGCCAAGTTCTATCAGCGTCCGACGCAGCACCGAGTTGATAAAGAACACATGCGTCGTGCCATTCGCTGCGAGCGTACGCGCCAGCCATTCGGCGCCGGTGATTGTTTCCTCACTCATTGCGGTTTCTCCGTCCGTCCGGCGGCAAGTTTACGCTCGCGCCTCCGCACCAGGAAATCCTGCATCATCCGGCGCGGCTCGTCGGCCGCCCACACCATGGCGAAGCTGTCGATGCCACGCTGCACAGCCTGGCGCAGCGGCAGATCCTCCCAAGCTGTGATCAGCGCCTTCTGCGCCCGAATTGCCCGCGGACCAGACGCAAGGATCGAGTCCAGCAGCTTCTCCACCGCAGCATCAAGTTGTTCCGCGGGCACGACCTCCTCGATCAATCCCCAGGCATGCGCAGTCGTTGCGTCAATCGCATCGCCGGTCAGCAACCAATGCCGCGTGCGTCCCCAACCGATCAACTGCGGCAACAGCGCTGCCTCCACGACAGAGGGGATGCCGAGCCGCACCTCCGGCATGCCGAACTGCGCATCGGTGCTCGCAACACGCATGTCGCATGCCGCGGCAACCTCGACCCCGGCACCAAACACATAACCCTGAATCCGCGCGATCACCGGCACCGGCAGGCAGCGGAACACATCGCAGCAGCGATGCACCAACGTGATGAAGGCGCGCGCCTTGCTCGGGTCCAGCCCCGCCATCTCGTCAATATCGGCCCCACCGATGAAGGCGCGTTCGCCGGCGCCACGCAACACGACGGCACGCAGGGTCTCGTCGGCCCCGAGACGCTCGACCACGGCGATGAGATCGGTCATCACCGGTGTGTTCAGCGTGTTCAGCCTGGTTGGATTGTCGATTGTCACGACCGCGACCCCGCGCGCGTCACGCTGCACGCCAACCCACGCCATGCTCACCTCCAACCGATTGCTTCGCACACCGTGCCGTTCCATACTGTATGCGAACCCAATGAGGGGCAAATGGCGATCGCCGTTCGGCAGCCGCACAAGTCGTGGTACCAGCAGTTCTGGTACGCGGAGCGCTCGCCGCGCGACAGGCTCACCGACAGGACACTGCTATTCGCGATCGTCGCGCTGTCGTTGATAGTCGGCGGGACACAGCTCGTCAGGCACTACGCAAGGCCGCATGTGGCGGGACCGTTTCCCATGACCGAAGCCGCGGGCCGATAATGCAACAGGTTCACATCGCGTAGGCCAGCCGGGCGCGCCTGACTCTTGACGATGCGCATCCGATCCGCTCAATCGCTTACATGCGTATTGTGATCATGGGGGCCGGCGGGCTCGGCGGCTATTTCGGGGCGCGACTTGCGGCGGCGGGCAACGACGTCGCCTTCATCGCGCGCGGCGCACATCTTACGGCAATCCGCGAGCACGGGCTGCGAGTGGAGAGCGCACTGGGCAATCTGCATCTGCGCGACGTGGTGGCGACCGATGATCCCGGGACGCTGTCGCCCGCGGATGTGGTGATGATCGCAGTGAAGCTGTGGGACACCGAGGCCGCGGCCGAAGCGGTCAGGCCGCTGGTGCGGCCAGGTACCGCGGTGGTGTCGTTCCAGAACGGCGTCAGCAAGGATGATGTGCTGACAAGCATTCTGGGGCGCGAGGCGGTGATCGGCGGTGTCGGCCAGATCGGCGTGGTGATCGCCAGCCCCGGCGTCATCCGACACACCGGCACAATGGCAAAGCTCATCTTCGGTGAACTCGACAACACGCGGAGCTCACGCGTCGAGGCCTTGCTGGACGCCTGCACGGCCGCAGGAATCGACGCCGAGATCGCCGAGAACATCAACCTCGCGATCTGGCAGAAGTTCGCGTTCCTGGTACCGATGTCAGCCTGCACGGCCAGCATGCGCTCGACCATCGGCGCGATACGCGCCAATCCGCAGGCGCGCGCTTTCCTGGTGGATATCACGCGCGAGGTGGTCGCGGTCGGCCGCGCTCTCGGCGTAAACTTGGCGGACGACTTCGTTGAACAGCGCATGGCGTTCGTAGAAACGTTGCCACCGCAGATGACCGCATCGATGCAGGGCGACCTGGCTCGCGGCAACCGCCTCGAACTGCCGTGGCTGAGCGGTGCGGTGGTCGAACTCGGCAAGCGAACCGGCGTGCCAACTCCGCTCAATCGCGCTGTTGCGGATATCCTTGCGCTGTATGTCGACGGCGCTCGGTGACATGAAGAGCAGGTGAAATTTCATTCAGTGCCCGATCCATCACGAATCCGGACCAATTACATATCGTATTTGCAAGCAAAATGAGCACGATGTTACGCGTCCGCATCTGCGGATTTGGCACTCAAATTCAATGTGTTACCCGAGATTTCTGGCGCGGCTTCTCGGAACACAATAGCACCGATCGAAGAATCGTGAGAGTCTCAATTACAATACTTGCATTCACAGCATCGTGAGCACACAGATCACGGAGACGTGAAGTCCAGCGGCTCGCCAGATTGGAGTTCGTGATGAAATCGCACCGGATCAACCCAAACGTTCCTACCGGTCTCGCCTTCGAGATCGCTGATCTCATGCTGCTGCAAGGTTGGGCGGACTTCCACGATGTGCAGATGGTCGTCGAGTTGGATCACTGCGTCGAGGGCGAGGAATACGAAGAGGTCATCGCCTTCTACGGACGCGACAGTCAGCTCAGGCGTTGGATTGTCTGGCGCGGAGCTGCCGAGATCGTGGTGCAGCCACTGATCGGCCGAAGTTGCCACTTTGCTTCCGTCGCCGATGCACTCGAGAACCTGATTCCGGCCCGTTCCTAGCCGGAGTCTCAGCTTCGATACGAGCCGTTGATGTCGATGTAGCCGTGCGTGAGATCGCAGGTCCAAACTGTGGCCTTGCCACGACCGAGCCCGAGATCGATGGCGATCTCCACTTCGCGCCCCTTCATGTGCTGCACCACCGGTGCCTCATCGTAGCCGGGCACCACGCCCCCGTTGCGCGCCATCCACACGCCGCCCACGCCGACCGATAACTTGTCGCGGTCGGCCTGCTCACCGGCCTTGCCGACTGCCATGACGATGCGGCCCCAGTTGGCGTCCTCGCCGGCGATCGCAGTCTTGACCAGCGGTGAGTTCGCCACCGCAAGTCCGATGCGCTTTGCCGATCGCGCCGTCGTGGCGCCGGTGACATCGACACGCACCAGCTTCTGCGCTCCCTCCCCGTCGCGTACGACCTGCAACGCCAGATCGAGCAGCACCGCATTCAGCGCACGCGCGAAATCGGCCAGCATGCTCCCACCTTCCGCCGGCACGCGCGGATGCTTGGCCTGGCCGGTGGCGAACAGCAGCACGGTGTCTGAAGTCGAGGTGTCCGAGTCGACCGTCGTGCAATTGAAGCTGACGTCGACACCCTTCTTCAGCAGTGCCTGCATTGCGTCAGCCGGCAGCTTCGCGTCGGTGAACACGAAGCACAGCATCGTCGCCATGTCAGGCTGGATCATGCCGCTGCCCTTGGCGAACCCGCTGATCCGCACCTCGGTCTCGCCGATCCGCGCGGTGCGCGTGGCACTCTTGGGGAAGGTGTCCGTGGTCATGATGCCGCGCGCGGCATGCTCCCAGGCATCGTCGCGCAATTCGGCGTGGAGCGCGGGCAACGCCGCCACCAGCTTCTCATGCGGCAGCACCTCACCGATCACGCCAGTCGAGGCAAGGAACACTTGCTTCGCCGGACAGCCAACCAGCTTCGCCGCCGCGGCCGCGCTTGCGGCACAGGCGTTACGCCCAGCCTTGCCGGTAAACACATTGGCATTGCCGGCATTCACCACCACCGCGCGCGCCTTGCCCCCGGCGAGCGAGGCACGGCACCAGTCCACCGGCGCGCCAGGACACTTGCTGGAGGTGAACACACCGGCGACGGTCGTGCCCGCGGCCAGCTCTATCATCACCAGGTCGTTGCGCCCCTGATAGCGAATACCGGCCGCTATAGCTCCCAGGCGCACGCCGGCGAGCGGCGGCAATTCCGGTAGCGGAACGGCAAGCGGAGAGACAGGCGTGGCCATAAGCGTTTCCTCGAGACTGAGCTGATCTACTGCTTGGTTGGGGCGGGCGGGGGTTCGGCGGTGTCGGTCGGGCGAACCTGCGACCCATCAAGATTGAATTTCTCGACGGACGCCGCGGCGCGAGCCTTCGCCACCACCTTTTGCACACCCTCCTGGATCATCTTCTGGCGCAGTTCGTCACGTGCCTTGTCGAAACTGGGCGGCTCAGCGCGGCGGCGCTCCACCACCAGGATGACGTGCCAGCCGAACTGGCTGTGCACCGGGTCCGGCGACACCTGTCCAGGCTGCAGCGCGAAGGCCGCAGTCGCAAACTCCGGCACCATCTCGTCCTTCTTGAAGAAGCCGAGATCGCCGCCCTGTTGCGCCCCGCTGGGATCCTTGCTGTTCTGTTTCGCCAGCGTGGCGAAGTCGGCGCCGCCCTTGAGCTGCGCGATGATCTTCTTGGCCTCCGCTTCGCTGCTCACCAGGATGTGCTTGGCGTGCACCTCGTCCTCGCCCGGCTTGCCGACGACGTCCTGCTCGTAACGGGCATGCACTGCCTCATCGGTGACTGACGGCCCGACCTCCTTGCTCAACACCGCAGTCTGCAACGCACGGTCCTCCGCGGCGGCGACCTGACGCTGCACGGTCGGGTCCTTGTCCAGGCCCGACTTCCGCGCCTCGGCGATCAACGCACGACCGTCGATCATCTGATCGAGCAGCATCGGATACAGCGTCTGGGAGGGCATGCCGCGCACGTTCTCGGGCAGTCCCTGGATGGCATCCTTCAGGTCGCTGAGATGGATCGCCTGGCCGTCGACCTTCGCCACGACAGGGTCGGCGGTTTGCGTTCCCTCCGCCAGTGCGCCGCCGCCAAACAACGCGGTGCAGAATGTGGCGGCGGTCAAATGCGCAGCAATGCTCGCTCGCGACATCAAATCACCTGTTCTTAGGAGAGCCCGGATCATGGTCGAAGCGGTCCAGCGCGACAAGGGACGCCACTGCACGGCAGCGGCGTTGACCCGAGCGCTCCACTATGCGGCCGCTTGAGCCTCCGCCAGGCTCCGGCGGACCTCGGCCAACATTTGCTCGACCGAGTGCTGCACCGGTTCAGCGACAACCTCGGCCACACGCGGCACCCCAGGCCCCGGCAAATCCCCCGCGACGGCCTCGCCACGCATCATCGCCTGCGCGTTCCGTGCCAGCTCCAGGCATTCGCCCAGCGCCGGCATCGCCTCCTCGGCAAAGCCGCCCTGCGACAACAGCATCGCCATGCGCAGCTTGCGTTCGGCGCCGCCCAGCCACTCAGTGCATTGCGCCAGGCGCTGGCGCCGAATCGCTTCGGCGGGATCAGCCAGAAGCGAAGAACGCACCATTTCACTTTGCATCTCGGATGTCGCGTGCAGCAGCCCCGCCTCCGTCAGGCGCTCAATCGTCTGGTGGGTTGCGCGATCCAGCACCTCGATCCGCGGCGCATCCCCCTCGGCCTCACCCGCCAGCCGCTCACGTTCGGCAGCAACCGCGGCCGCATCGCCGTCCAGCACGACCAACAACACCTCGCGCCCGTCCGCCGCCTTGCGCGCCTGCAGCAGCAACAGTGCGTCGCCATGCCGCGCCACCAGATCGTCGCGCAGGCTCAGGTCCGGCGGCGGCCTTACCGCTTCCGCCGCGGTCTCCACCGGCGGCTCCATCAGCATCGCTATGCGGTCGACGAACGCCTGTCGACCGGATGGCATCTTTAGCTTGGTCAGGTCGCCGGTGCCGTCCAGCACACCATCGGCCAGCGCCTGCTTTTGCGCCAGAAGATGCAACATCGTGTGTTCGATGCTGTCCTCGGTTACCAGGTTGATCACGTCCACCGTGCGGAACTGGTTCTTCCGCCACGCACGTGCGACGCGCTGTTCCAGCTTGGCGGGGTTCCACGGCAGATCAAGGTTGATGACGGCGCTTGCCGCCTGCAGGTTGAGACCGACACTGCCGCTGTCGGTCGACAGGAACAGCCGGCAATCGGGATCTTGCTTGAACCGCGCGATTTCCGCGCGCCGCCGCTGCTGCGGCACCGAGCCGGTGTGCCAGGCGAACTCGAGCCCCATCTCGGTCGCCAGCTCGCGCACCAGGGTCAGCATGCGCTCCCATTCCGAGAACACGATCACCTTGCGGTCGGGGTCGGCGAGCAATTCGGCAAGGATTCGCTCCAATTCCTCCAACTTCGGGCTGAGCCGGCACTCGCGGTCCAGGATGTACGGCGTGTCGCACAGCATCCGCATGCAGGCGAGCAGCAGTTGCAGGCGCTCGAATTCCTTCTGGGTCAGTGGCCGCCGCTTGGCGATCGCCGCTATTCGTGCCGCTTGCCCCCGGTATTCCTCATACCGCAGCCGCTGCTCCTCGGCCATGCCGACCAGGTAGTTGGTGATTGTGCGGCCTGGCAACTCAGTCTCCACGTCGCTCTTGCGTCGCCGCAGCAGGATCGGCTGCAACTTCCGCATCAGGACATCGAGGTTCTGATAGCCGATCGGCCGCCCGCGTTCGTCCAGCTCATAGAAGTCGCGGTTGAACCGGAACAGCGGCCCCAGCAGCCCGGGGTCCAGGAACTGGACGATGGAATAGATCTCATCGATGCGGTTCTCGATCGGCGTGCCGGTCAACACGAACGCATACGGCGCCGCGAGTGACTTGACCACGCGCGCGGTCTTGGTGTGCCAGTTCTTGATCCGCTGCGCCTCATCGAGGATGACGACATCGGGCCTGACCAGGCGATTGATCTCATCGGCATCGATGACGACTTGCTCGTAGTTCACCACCGTAAAGAACGCTGGTTCGGTGTATTGGTGCAGGCGGGCGGGCCGGGCGCCATTGATCAGCCGCGTCGGTGCTTCGCTGAACCGGGCGATCTGCTCCTGCCATTCACCTTTCAGCGAGGCCGGGCACACCACCAGCACACGACCGATGCCGCGCAACCGGCGCAGCAGTTCGCATGCCGCGATCGCCTGGATGGTCTTGCCGAGGCCCATGTCATCGGCCAGCAAGGCGCGCTCGCCGAAGGTAAGATGCAGCATGCCCTCGCGCTGGTATGGCAGCAGCTTATGGCGCAGCACCTCGAACGTTTGCCGGCCGGCATCGACTTCGGCCAGGAATGCTTCCCGGTTTTCGTTGCGTGCCGCCCGCCGCCTCGCCTCGGCAATCCAGGGCGCCAGATAACGCGACACCCTGAGGTGCCGCCGCAGCGCCGGGTCGGCGGCGTCGATCGCCTGCATGGCGGCTTCGAGCGTGGCTGGCCTTGTATCGGCAAGATCGCCATCGGCGGTCAGGAACGGCGACAGAGCGGCGCGCACGGTCGCACACATCTCGGAATCCGCCGGCCACATGATCCGCGGGATGGTTTCGCCATTGCGCGCCAGGAAGAATTCCACCTGAGGGCTGCCAGCACGTGTCGCCGCCACGAACGCCCGCACACCGCTCCGGCGCAGACGGGCCAGGACACCCTCGACATGCTTGCAGGTGCCCAGGCCGTTGACACGGTGATCGGCGCAGCCGCAGGAATTCAGCGGCTCGCTGAGCGATCTTATCTCCACGTCATAGCTGCCGCCCGATGCGGACCTCACCCGGAACGTGCCGAAATGCCCCTCGGCCGCGTCGAGCGTTTCGGCGCCGACAACTTCGGTGCGGCCACGCCAGCGCCGCCGCTCGATTTCTTCCGCGTCGCTGGAACGCCAGCCCAGCACCGGCGGCGCACGCTCGATCACACGTCTGGCGAGCCTCCGTTTGGCATGGGGGCGGCGCGGCGTTTTGGTGGTGTGGAGCGTCTCTGCGCTGGCTGGCTGTTCCACGGTTCACCCCGTCGACTGGAAGTTCTCTGGGGGGCGCTGCTACACCACAGGCCGCGAGTCGCAGCAGCCGGGCCCGGCGTCGGCGCCATCGCTACCGCATCCACGGCGTCGTTGACCGGAGGCGGCACGGGTCCTATCTGAACCTCGCCCCATTCCATGATTCGAGGCCTGCCCGCCCGACCCGGGGTCGGCCTTCCGAGAAGGTCCCAATGTTCGCTGCCATCGCACGCGCCGTATTCGGCACCGCCAATGATCGTTCGCTCAAGGGCTACCAGCGGCGGGTGCCGCAGATCAACGCCCTCGAACCTGCAATCGAGTCGCTGACCGACGAGGCTCTGCGGGCGAAGACCGCCGAGTTCCGTGAGCGCCTGGCCGGCGGTGCCACGCTGGACGAACTGCTGCCCGAGGCATTCGCCGTCGTGCGCGAGGCCGCCAAGCGCACGCTCGGCCAGAGGCACTTCGATGTACAGTTGGTCGGCGGCATGGTGCTGCACGACGGCAAGATCGCCGAGATGAAGACCGGCGAAGGCAAGACGCTGGTCGCCACCCTGCCCGTCTACCTCAACGCGCTCGCTGGCAAGGGCGTGCATATCGTTACGGTGAACGACTACCTGGCCCGCCGCGACGCCGAATGGATGGGTCAAATCTATCATTTTCTCGGCATGACGGTTGGCGTCATCGTGCACGGGCTGGATGACGACCAGCGCCGCGCTCAGTACGCCGCCGACATCACCTACGGCACCAACAACGAGTTCGGCTTCGACTACCTGCGCGACAACATGAAGTACCGGCTGGAGGACATGGTCCAGCGCGACTTCGATTTCGGCATCGTGGACGAGGTGGACAGCATCCTGATCGACGAGGCGCGCACGCCGCTGATCATCTCCGGCCCGGCCGAGGACAGCTCCGATCTGTATCGCCAGGTCGACGCGGTGGTGAAGGAGCTGGTGAAGGATGCCAGCACCTACGACAAGGACGAGAAATTCCGCACGGTGGCGCTGACCGAGCCCGGCTCCGAGCAGGTCGAGGACATGCTGCGCGACGCCGGCATTATCACCGAGGGCAATCTCTACGACATCTTCAACGTCTCCGTCGTGCATCACGTGCAGCAGTCGCTGCGTGCGCACACGCTGTTCACGCGCGACGTCGATTACATCGTGCGGCAGGACAAGGTGGTGATCATCGACGAGTTCACCGGCCGCATGATGGAAGGGCGCCGCTACTCGGACGGGCTGCACCAGGCGCTGGAAGCAAAGGAACACGTCGAGGTGCAGGCGGAGAATCAGACGCTCGCCTCGATCACATTCCAGAACTACTTCCGGCTGTATCCCAAGCTTGGCGGCATGACCGGCACGGCAATGACCGAGGCGGACGAGCTGGCCGAAATCTACAAGCTGGACGTGGTGGAGATTCCCACCAACGTGCTATGTGTCCGCAACGACGAGGACGATGAGGTCTACCGCACCGCCGCGGAGAAGTACGAGGCGGTGTCAGCGCTGATCGACGAAGCGCGCAAGAAGGGTCAGCCGGTGCTGGTGGGCACCACCTCGATCGAGAAGAGCGAGACGATCAGCAACATCCTGAAGAAGAAGCGCATCCCGCACCAGGTGCTGAATGCGCGCTTCCACGAGCAGGAGGCGGATATCATCGCGCAGGCCGGTGCGCCTGGCGCGGTGACGATCGCCACCAACATGGCCGGCCGCGGCACCGACATCAAACTCGGTGGCAATCTGGACATGCTGCTGAAGAAGGAACTCGCGGACATCGACGAACCCGCGCAGCAGGCAGTGCGCGTGGCGGAGATCAACGACGAAGTGGCCGCGGCGCATGAGACGGTGAAGGCGGCCGGCGGGCTGTTCGTGATCGGCACGGAACGCCACGAGAGCCGGCGCATCGACAACCAGCTGCGCGGTCGATCGGGCCGCCAGGGCGATCCGGGGCGGTCGCGCTTCTTCCTGTCGCTGGAAGACGATCTGATGCGCATCTTTGGCTCCGACCGGATGGGCGGGATGCTGCAGCGGCTCGGCCTTAAGGACGGGGAGGCAATCGTTCATCCCTGGATCAACAAGGCGCTCGAGAAGGCGCAGAAGAAGGTCGAGGCACGCAACTTCGACACCCGCAAGAACGTGCTGAAATACGACGACGTGATGAACGCGCAGCGCAAGGAGGTCTATGCGCAGCGCAAGGAGTTCATGAAGACACCCGACGTGTCCGAAACGGTCACCGACATGCGCGCGGAGATCATTGAATCGATGGTGTTGCGCCGGGTGCCGGAGAAGGCATTCGCCGAGCAGTGGGAACTGAAGGAACTGGCCGACGACCTGCGTCGGGTACTGAACCTCGATCTGCCGGTTGAGGAATGGGGCCGCGAGGAAGGCATCGACGAAAGCCATCTGCGTGAGCGGGTGGAACAGGCGGCCGACGCGCTGATGGCCGCGAAGGCGGCCAATATGGGCCCCGAGCTCATGCGCTTCATCGAGAAGTCGCTGCTGATCCAGACGCTGGATGCGGTCTGGAAGGAACACCTGTACGCTCTCGATCATCTGCGTCAGGGCATCGGCCTGCGCGCCTACGGCCAGCGCGATCCGCTGAACGAATACAAGAGCGAGGCGTTCGCGCTGTTCAACGCGATGCTGGACGAGCTGAAGGAACGCGTGACGGCGATGCTGGCCCGGGTCGAACTCGCCCCGGAACCGATCCCTCAGCCACAGCCGATGCAGATGATGGAGCTGCACCCGCAGCCGACGCCGGCGTTCGCTGGCGAACCGGAAATGGCGTTGGAGGGTGCCGGTTCCATGGCGATCGGAGCGACGCAGCCGATGCGATCCGATGCCGTCGATCCGAACGATCCCGCCACATGGCGCAACGCGTCACGCAACGCGCCGTGCCCGTGCGGTTCAGGCAGAAAGTACAAGCACTGTCACGGCCGACTGGGCTGAGGATAGCCTCCCCCTCCCTTGGGGGAGGGGCCGCGCCCGACCGCTCCGATGACGGCTACTGCAGCAGATTGCGCATCGGATAGGCGTTGCCGTCGGCATCGTCCAGCGGCTCGACACCGAAGCGTACCTCGATAGTCCGCAGGATCGAGCCGAAATCATAGGGCGTGTGATCGATATAGCCGCGCTTCACCGTCGGACCCACGGCAATCAGCGGGATGCGCGTGCCGGGCCCCCAACGGTCACGCCGCGGTGGCGGCACATGGTCCCACTGTCCACCATTCTCGTCATACGTGATGAGAATCAGCATGTCCTGATAGGCGGAGCTCTTCTGCAGCATTCCAATCAGCTCGGCCAGATGGCCGTCGCCATCGGCGACGTTGGTGTAGCCAGGATGCTGATTGAACTGGCCGATCGGCTTGTAGAACACGACCTGTGGCACCGTGTTCCGCTGAATGTCGTCGACGAAGTTCTTGTAGTCCTGCAGATGCGCCTTCTGCGCCGGCGTGCCGGGCGCGAGATCCTGAAAATACTGCATCGCCTGATGATGAAACTGAAAGCGCGGGTCCGGATGACCCGCCATCGCATCGTCGTAGCCGCCTGAATACCACTTCCACGAGATACCCTTTGCATCCAGGTTGTCGCCGATATGCGGCATGGTCTGCGGCGGAACCAGCTTCGTTTGGTCGGCATCGGACGGCGCATGCAGGTAGACCGAGCGGCTGGTGTTGACCGCATACCCATCCGGCGTCACCTGGCCGTCCTTCACCATGGCGCCGTTGGCATCCACCTTGGCCACCATGGAGTCTGGCGCGTTCGGCCATCTGAACGCGCACGAACACACCAGAAAGGAGTGATTCAGGAACGACCCGCCAAACGCCGAGTGAAACATCGCGTCGCCAAGCGTGAAGTCCCGCGCCAGCTTCCAAAGATAGGTGTCGGAGATATCGAAATATCCCATCACCAGATCCTTTGGCATTCGATACCTCGGCAAAGCGATTCATCGCCCCACCGTTGATCTGCATCTGCTCCTGGTAGAATGCATGGATCAGATCGCCGGTATCCTCTTCCAGCGATACATAGGGATTGATCTCGAATGGCTGGTTCGGCAATTGCGCCGGGAAACGCGAATCCTCGGCGGCCGGCTTGAGGTTACTGTCGATCGCAGCCGGGAGGTATTTGTATGGCTTGCCGTCGGGGCCAATCTGCGGAGACCACGCTCCGGCAGTGGCGAACCCATTGGCGCCAGGGAATTTTCCGAAGAAATTGTCGAAGCTGCGGTTCTCTTCGAAGATCACCACGATATGGCCGATTTTCGCCAACGGATCCCTCCCCGCAGGCTGTGCCAGCGCCGATGTCGCAGTCAGCAGACCGATCGCCGCACACATGCCAAGCCGCATCGCCATCTCCCCAAGTGTTCGTATCGCGGGCTGCACGATATGGTCGGCGCGATCTGCGTCAATTACGTGTCGTATGAAGAAACGATGACAGAGCGGGAACCTTAGTGGGCCAGCCTCTCAATCCCGGTGAAGTCGATCGCGCCGATGAAGCTCTTCAGCGTCGCATCAGGTGTGTCTGCATTCCCTTCGAGCCTCACGATGACCTTGTCGGCGACCACTGTCATGTAGCTATGGTCGCTCTCGGTATAAGACATGCGCCGGCCACCGATCACGGCGGTCTTCATTCCACCGATTGTGGCGAGCGGACTGCCGATCAGCGCGCCCAGTCCCTGCAACACAGGCGAATCAGTGACAATCTGCACTTCAACCCGCTGATTGCCGTTGTGATAGGCGCGGCTCGCGGTGATGCCGCCGCCGAGCATCGCGACGCCGACCGTGGTTGATTGGGCTTCATCGGCGCTCCAGCCCGGCGGCGTGGGTGGCAGCAGCTTCTTCAGGCTCTCGGCACGCGCCTGTCGCAGCAGATTTGCAGCAGCATCGAGTGCAGCAATCGCTGTCTGCGTGTCGTGATTCTGATACGCCTTGAGCGCTTCGTTGATCTGGTCGGTCACGTCATCCGCACGGGCGCCAGGCACCAAGGCAACACCCAACGCCAAGACCGCAAGCCGGCAGCAATGTCGCATCCTAATTCAGCAGCGCCTGCGCGCACGCCTCGAGGATCGCGTCGGCGTCGATGTCATATTCGCGATACAGATCTGGAATGTCGCCGCTCTGGCCGAAGTGATCCGGACCGAGCGGCACCACTTGCTGTCCGCGCACGGCACCGAGCCACGCATGCGTCGCCGGATGCCCGTCCAGCACCGTCACCATAGAGGCATGCGGCGCCAACGGTGACAGCACGCGCTCGACGTGCGACATCGCAGATCGGTCACCGCCCCGCCGCGCACGCAACGCAGCGAGCCAGCCGGCATGCAGCCGGTCCGGACTGGTGATCGCCAGCAACCCGGCACCCGGTTCCTCGGCCGCCAGTTCGGTGAACGCGGCCACAGCCTCCGGCGCCACCGGTCCCTGATAGCCGATCGCGATGCGCGCACCAGTAGTCGGCGGCACCACCCAATGCGCGCCCTCGATCACCGCGCGCTCATCCAGCGTTCGCGCCGGCTGCTCGAGTTGACGTGTTGACAAACGTAGCCACACTGCGGAGCCATCAGCGCGCTGCATGTGGTCGAATGCGTGACGCAGCAGGATCGCCAGCTCATCGACATGCGCCGGCTCGAAACTGGCAAGCCGATCGGCGGCCATGCCGATCAGCGGCGTGTTGATCGACTGGTGCTGCCCGCCTTCCGGCGCCAGCGTCAGCCCCGAAGGCGTGGACACCAGAAGGAACCGTGCGTCCTGGTAGCATGCGTAGATCAATGCATCGAGTCCGCGGTTGACAAACGGGTCGTACACCGTGCCCACAGGCAGTAGTCGCGCGCCGGTCATCGCCGGCGTCAGCCCGGCGGCACCCATCAGCAGGAACAGGTTCTGCTCGGCAATACCAAGCTCTATGTGCTGCCCCTTCGGAGACATTCCCCAACGCTGAGCGCTCGCCAGCTTCGCATCGCGGAACACGTCGTTGCGCGTGTGGCGGTCGAAGATGCCGCGCCGGTTCACCCACGGTCCCAGATTGGTCGATACCGTGACGTCAGGCGACGTCGTGACGATGTGTTCGGCGAGCGCCTTCAATTCGCCCTGTCCTCGGCCGATCTCGGCGAGGATGTCGCCGAAGCCTGCTTGCGTCGAAGCCTTCCTGCCCGCGAGCTTCGCCACCGGCAACGATGGCGGCACCGGCACGATGGGTGCGCTCAGTGCGCGACCCTCCGGTGTCAGCGGCGTGGCGAACGGACAGGCAGCCAGGAAGCTGCGCAATTCATCCTCGGAAATGTCCAATCCTTCGAGAAGATCCCATTCGTGACCTGGGCGAATGCGCATCTGCGCCCGGAATCCCTCCATCTGCTCCTTCGTCATCAGCCCGGCGTGGTTGTCCTTGTGTCCGGCGAACGGCAGACCCATGCCCTTGATCGTGTAGGCGATGAAGCAGGTTGGCTGATCGCCGTCGGCTTCCGCGCGCAGCGTGTCGATCACGGTTTCGATATCGTGGCCGCCAAGATTGGTCATTAGGGCGCCAAGTTCCTCGTCCGACAGCGGATCGATGATGGCGCGCGCCTTGGAGCGTCCGAGATCCGCCAGGAGCGCCTGTCGCCACGACGCGCCGCCCTGGAAGGTCAATGCGGAATACAGCGAGTTCGGACAGTCATCGATCCACGAACGCAGCGCCTCGCCGCCCTCGCGCTCGAATGCCGCCTCCAGCTTGCGGCCGTACTTGATGGTGACGACGTTCCATCCCATGTCGCGGAACAGGCCCTCGATGCGGCCGAACAGCCGGTCGGGCACGACGGAATCGAGACTCTGGCGATTATAGTCGACGATCCACCATAAATTGCGGACGTCATGCTTCCAGCCTTCCATCAAGGCTTCGTAGATGTTGCCTTCGTCGAGTTCGGCGTCACCGGCGATGGCGATGTGGCGCCCTGGCGGCAGATCGCCGCGACCAAGATTGTGCAGCCGCACATAGTCGGCCATCAAGGCAGAGAACGTCGTCATCGCGACGCCGAGCCCGACCGACCCGGTGGAAAAATCCACCTCGGGTCCATCCTTCACCCGCGACGGATAGGACTGCACGCCGCCCAACTGCCGCAGCCCTTGCATTTTCTCCAGTGTCTGTCGGCCGAACAGGTAGTTGACCGCATGGAACACCGGACCGGCATGCGGCTTCACCGCGATGCGATCTTGCGGCCGGGCAATCTCGAAATATAGCGCGGTCATGATGGAGATCACCGAGGCACACGACGCCTGATGCCCGCCGACCTTCAGCCCATCACGGTTTGGCCGGATGTGGTTGGCGTGATGGATCATCCACGACGACAGCCACAGCAGCTTGCGTTCAAGCTGCTTCAGGATATGCACGTGCCGGGAGTCGACTTGCCCGAGAGAAGCGGGTGCGCTGAGCGGCGTGTCCATGGACGTTTCGGTCTCCGGGTACGGCACCGCCCTAACCCTAGCCCCTCAACCGCTACCGCGCATCAGTGCCATCCCCGTGCCAGCCGCCGCACCGTCGTCGAGGCGTTGCGCTTGCCCTCGCCGGCGTAGTCCTCGTGCCAGTCCTCGATCTTCGCCGGATCATAAAGGTAGTTGACCATCAGAGTGGCACTCTCCTTGGCGCCCTTCTCCGAGGTGTCCCCCAGCATGTTGATCCGCTCCACCCGCGCGCCATTGGACAGATGGAAATGTGCCACCGGATCGCGGGCGCGCTTCTTGCCGTTCGCCTCCACCAGCAGATAGCGCGCGCACAGCCGCAGCAGCACCGGCTCCGTGGTCTTGCGCAGGCCTGTCTCGCGCCACCAGCCGCGCTTTCCAAGGATGCCCGCCAGCGCCTGTTCGCCCGATGGCGCCGGCATCGCCGAGCCGAGGCTGGCGGACTCCTCGTCCGACAGCAGTCCCGGCTGATCTTCGGCCAGCTTCCCGTCCAGCCAGGCGCGGAAGCCCGGGATAGGCGACAGAGTGGCAAAGGTCTTCAGATTGCGGAACTCGCCGGACAATTCTTCGACCACGCGCTTGATCAGGAAGTTGCCGAAGCTGATCCCGGCCAAACCCTGCTGGCAGTTGCTGATCGAATAGAAGATCGCGGTGTCCGCCTCGCGCGTGTCCTGCAGCGGCGCCTTCTCGTCCAGCAGACTTTGCACGCTGCCCGCCAACCCTTTCACCAATGCCACCTCGACGAAGATCAGCGGCTCGCCGGGCATGCGTGGATGAAAGAACGCGTAGCAGCGACGGTCAGAATCCAGGCGGTTCTTCAGATCCCTCCAGGAGCGGATCTCGTGCACCGCCTCGTAGCCCACCAGCTTCTCCAGCAGCACCGCCGGGCTGTGCCAGTCGATGCGCTGCAGTTCGAGAAAGCCGATGTCGAACCACGCCGCAAGCAGCCCGCGCAGGTCAGCCTCCAATGCCGCCAGCAGCTTGTCGTCGCGTCGAACCTTCAACAGGAAGCCGCGCAGATCGACCAGGAACTTCCGTCCATCGGGGATGGTGGTGAACTGCGTCAGCAACCGCAGTCGTGGAGGTTCCAGTGCGCGGCGCAACGCTGCCTTGGCCACGGCACGCTCGGCCGGATCGCCCGCCGCCTGCACCTCTGCATAGGCGCCGGCTACCGCATCAGGATCAGAATCAAAGCTGGCCAGAGTGCGGAGGAATTCCGTGCGTCCTGCCTCATCCAGGCCCTGGTAAGTCTCAGCCAGTTTCGCGGCCCGATTGCGCCCGCTTACCTCGCCGCCGCGGCCCGTCAGACAGGCGCGCATCTGCGCCGAGATCGACTCCTCCTCAACGCCCGACGCCATGTCGCGCCAGACGGTGGTGATCCGGCGAATGGCACGATCCAGCAATCCAGGGACGGCCACGTCACTCATGCACGCACTCCTCGTAACGGTCGCCGGTCATAAGCGCCCACGGGACAGATGTGCCTGACGCGGCACTTCGACCAGGGTCGCCGTGATCGCCGGAAGCAAATCCTCCGCCACGAGTCCTTGACCTGCATGTACGGCTGCACGCCCATGTAAGTAAGCGCCTGCAGCCGCCGCGTCCCAGGGTGCCATCCCCTGCGCGAGCAATCCGGCGATGAGCCCGGCCAGCACATCACCCGAACCCGCGGTGGCGAGCCATGGCGGCGCGGAGGCATTGATCGCGACCCTCCCATTTGGTGCAGCGATGATCGTGTCCGCCCCTTTCAGCAGCACAGCCGCACCAGTGCGCGCGGAGGCAGCACGCACGGCGGCTATCCGATCCACGGCGATGGCGCCGAATGCGCGGGCGAATTCGCCGGCATGCGGGGTGAGAACAGCGGTACCGCGCAATGCATCAGGTTCCCCGGCAAAGGCGGAAAACACATCGGCGTCAGCCACCACGCTGCGACCAGCCGACAACAACACCGGCAGCACGGCGCGAGACGCCTCCGGCCCGAGCCCCGGTCCGCACACCCAGACGTGGCGACGCTCGTCTTCCAGCAGTTCGGCGATCGGCGCTTCACTCACCAGCAGACCTGGCGAGCCGGCGCGATAGACATCGCCACGTCCGGTCGCAGCGATGGTGACCAGACCAGCGCCGCCACGTCGTGCCGCATCGGCGGCCAGGCGCGCAGCACCGGTCATGATTGCGCCTCCCACCACAGTGACATGGCCGCGCGAGTACTTGTGGGATTGCGGCTCCAGCATCGGCAGGCGCCACAGCTCCGGCAGGTTGGCGAAGCACGTCGGCTGCACCTGATGCAGCACATTGTCTGGCAGTCCGATGTCGGCCAGCACTGTCTCGCCGCAAAGTTCCTGACCCGGCAGCAGAAGGTGCCCAGGCTTGAGTCGGAAGAACGTCACCGTCAGTGCGGCCCGCGGGGCATAACCACGCACGGCGCCGGTAGCGCCGTCGAGCCCACTCGGCACATCCACCGCAACCACGCGCTGCGCGGCGCGCAATGCATCGGCAACGACTCCATCCACGTCCCGCGCCAAGCCGGCACCGAACACGGCGTCGATCACCAGTTCCGCGCGGGCCGCCTCCGCCGCCGTGAATGGCGCCGAGGGACCATGCCAGCGTGACGCTGCACCGGCTGAATCGGAGCCAGCGCGCGGCGTAGCCAGAGCAGCCACAGCAACCGGCCAGCCCGCCTGTTGCAGCAGCCGTGCGACAACGTAGCCGTCGCCGCCATTGTTGCCGGGTCCCGCCAACACGAGCGTTCGGCATGGACGGAACCGCCACTGAATGGCCCGCGCCACGGCACGGCCGGCGTTCGCCATCAGCGTCGGCCCGGACACGCCAAGGACCGGCGCGGCCGCATCGGCGCGCGCCATCTCCTCCGGCGTCAGCAGCTCGGAACGGCCCGCGAGAGAACGCAACCAATCAGGATTGAATGCCACGCGTTGACTCTGCGTGGCCGCGAGGCTGACCTCAAGGGGTCCAAAAGGAGGATGGCATGACCCAGGTTGCCGTGGTCGGCGCGGGACTGATTGGCCGCGCCTGGTCGATCGTCTTCGCGCGCGCCGGGTTCGACGTGGCATTGTGGGACCCCTACCCCCAGCAGGTCGAGGCTGCGCTCGCCTTCATCGGCGAACGGTTGCCCGAACTGGAAGAGGCCGGACTGCTCAAGGAAGCACCGAGCTCGGTCGCCAGGCGGGTCCGCCAAGTCGCCACCTTGGCGGAAGCTGTGGCCTCAGCCGAACACGTGCAGGAAAACGGACCGGAGCGCGTTGACGCGAAGCAGGGGCTGTTCGGCGAACTGGACCAACTGACCTCGCCAGACACGGTGCTCGCCAGTTCGACCAGTGGCATTCCTGCAAGCGCCTTCACCGAGGGCCTGAAGGGACGCGCGCGCTGTCTGGTCGCTCACCCGGTCAACCCGCCCTATCTGATCCCGCTGGTCGAACTGTGCCCGGCGCCATGGACCGATCCAGCCATCGTGTCGCGAACGCGCGCCCTGATGGCCAGCGCGGGCCAGGTGCCGGCGACAGTGAACAAGGAGATGGACGGTTTCGCGCTGAACCGGCTGCAAGGGGCACTTCTGGCCGAGGCGTTCCGGCTGATTGCCGATGATGTGATCTCTCCCGTGGATCTGGACGCGCTGGTGAAGCATGGACTTGGACTGCGCTGGAGCTTTATGGGGCCGCTTGAAACGATCGACCTGAACGCGCCCGGCGGGCTCAAGGATTACTGCGATCGCTATGGGCCGCTGTATGGCGAGATGCAGAAGCAGATGACGCCTCGCGCATGGGATGCCACGCTGATCGATCGGCTGCATTCGGCGCGACGGGCGGAGCTGCCGGCGAACATGCAAAGCGTGCGACAGGAATGGCGTGACCGCCGGCTGATGGCGCTGCTGGCGCACAAGGCGGTTCAGCCGGAATAAGCATGGTGAGCTTGCGGTCATTCGCCGAACGTCTCTCCGAGCACCGGAGAATGATCAGGCGTCGGTGGCGCAGGTTGCTGACGAAATCGTGGCTGCTGTCGAAGTGCCACTACCGCTGGCATGGTCACGTTCTGGCAGGCCGACCATCCGATCTTGTGTGGTACCTCGCCTATGGTTCCAACATGCACCACAGCGCGTTCCGGGAACGTCGTGGCATCAAGCCAACCGAATGGCGCGTGGGACGCGTCACGGGGTATCGCCTGCGCTTCAACCTCGAAGGCCGTCCCATCGGCAAGGCGGCGCCGGCCAATATCTGTCCCGATCCCGACTGCGAGGTGTGGGGTGTGCTCTACCAGATCACCCGGCGGGAACTGCTTCATCTCGACTTCACTGAAGGAGTTCCCGGGCGGCACTACCGCCATGTCTGGGTGACGGCCGAGGATACGAACGGCGACATCGTCAACGCTGTGGCATACATGGCGCGCGGCAAGGACACCGACGGATATCCATCATTCCGCTACATCTCCCTGCTACGGGATGGTGCCCGCCTGCATGGTCTGCCGGAGACCTGGGTCCAATACCTGGACAGCATCAGACACGTTGAGTGAGTCGCCGCGCGTCATGCCGAGCGACCCCCACCCACAACGGATCATCTTGCGGTCCGAGGCCCTTGGTCATCCGCCGGCCGGGTGGTCCTTACGCTGCGCGCACGCCTGACACAAAGGTGTTGACCTCCTGGGTAAGCTGCTCCGCCTGCTTGGAGAGATCGCCGGCCGCACTGAGCACCTGGCCAGCCGCGCTGCCCGTTTCGCTCGCTGCCTGGCTCACGCCGGCGATGTTCGTGGTCACCTCGCGCGTGCTCGCCGCTGTCTGTTGGACGTTGCGGGCGATCTCGGCAGTGGCAGCCCCTTGTTCCTCGACGGCTGAGGCAATCGTGGTTGTGATAACGCTGACCTCGTTGATAATGTCTGTGATGCCCTTGATGGCGTTGACGGCCTCTCCAGTCGCTGATTGGATCTGCGCAATCTGGGCTCCGATCTCTTCGGTCGCCTTGCCTGTTTGATTGGCGAGATTCTTCACCTCCGACGCGACCACAGCAAAACCCTTCCCAGCGTCGCCCGCCCGTGCTGCCTCGATGGTGGCATTCAGCGCCAACAAATTCGTCTGGCTCGCAATGTCGGTGATCAGGCTCACGACGGTGCCGATCTTCTCGGCTCCCTCGGCGAGCGCATGCACGATGGCATCGGTGCGCTTGGCGTCGTCGACCGCCTTGCCGGTGATCTTCGACGACTGCGCCACCTGCCGGTTGATCTCGCCGATGGAGCTCGTCAGTTGTTCGGCGGCCGAGGCTACAGTCTGCACGCCCGCGCTTACCTCCTCAGCCGCCGACGCAACGTTGGACGCCTGCTGGTTGGTCTGGGTGGCGGTCGAAGACATCGACTGTGCCGTCGCCTCCATTTCGGTCGAAGCCGAGGACAGCACGCCAACCAGCCCACCAATCTTTATCTCGAAATCGCCGACCAAATCCGCCAGATGCTTCGCTCGCTGTTCTTTCGCGATCTGCTCGGTCTTCTCCGTGGCGGCGAGTTGGTCTGCCCGGATCATGTTCTCCTTGAACACGCCCACAGCCTCGGCCATTTGGCCGACCTCGTCGGTGCGGCCCTGGGCCGGGATTTCAACAGTCATATCCTTTGCCGCAAGCCCGCGCATCGCAGCCGTCATGGCCTGGATGGGCCTCGCGATCGCACGAACCATCAGGTAACCGGCGGAACTTGCGATAACGATGGCAATGCCCAGCAACACGAGCACAACCAACCGCCCGCCGTGGTAATCTCCGGCGACCCGATCTGCTTTTAGTTGCCCTTCATCGGTGTTGAACTTTGCGTCCTTGTCGAGCGCCGCGTCCATTTGCTCACCCAGTGTCGCCAGTCCGGGGAGTTTACCGATCGCTTCATCAGATTTGCCCGTCCGCAGCAGGCCAAGCACCTGCTTCGTTCCGTCGGTATAGGATCGCCAGGCCGCCTGATAATCCGCATAGACCCGCTTTTCATCGTCCGGAAGTCACAGCCGACGCGTACTTCGCTTCCGTCGCCGCCAAGGCAGCACTCCATCCCGCGAGCGACTTTTCCAAGTTGTCGACATCGCCTCCGCTTGCTTTGCCCATTGTGCCCTTGGTGACCGCAAGCCGGTAATGCAGCACGGAACTGCGCATTTCGGAAAGGTAACCGATCGCCAGCATAGTATCGCCGGTGATCTCCTCGACGCTGGCATTCATCGCCGAGAACTTCTCGATCGACGCGAAGCCGAGCACCGCGATCACGATCACGAGCGACGAGAAAGCCGCGATGATCTTGTTGCGGATCGACCAGTTGGCGAGACGGCTGACAGTAGACATTCAGAAAACCCTCCGGGCGCCTTTGCCCGCTAGATGACTGAGCGCCATTGATAAACGGTTAATCCATGACCGGACGGTTCAATGGATGTGCTCGGTGAGGGATGTGCTCCGTGAGTGAGCGAGCCGCCCCGACACTCCACAAGCCGCTCGACGCGGTCGGCGCGCGGCTTGATCGGCGACCTCGGTCCTGTTGCGACAGCACGCCACGTCGGTGTACCCATCGTCACGCCTGACGCACGTATCTTGACCTATGCGCGCCGCGGCCAAATGGCCGTTATCTGACGCTGAGGATCACCGCCCGCGTGGATCCAGCGCGTCGCGCAGCCCGTCACCCACGAGATTGAACGACAGCACGACAAGGAAGATCGCCAGGCCCGGAAACACCGCAAGCCACGGCGCCTGCGACAGAAACCGCTGCGCCGAATTGAGCATCGAGCCCCAGGACGGCGCAGGCGGCTGCTGACCCAGACCCAGGAACGACAGGCTCGCCTCGGCGATGATCGCCGCCGCAATCGCGAGCGTGCCCTGCACCATCACCGGCGGCACGATGTTCGGCAGCACATGGCGGACCGCGACACGCCAGCCCGGATTGCCGATCGCGCGCGCTGCCTCGACATAGTCGTTGCTCGATGCATCCAACGTCGCCGCGCGCGCCACGCGCATGAAGCGTGGTGCGGTCGAGACGCCGATCGCTATCATCGCATTGGTCAGGTCGGGGCCCAGGAATGCGGCAAGCGCGATCGCCAGGATCAGGAACGGACAGGCGAGCATGGCATCGACGATGCGGCTCAGTACGGCATCCATCCATCCGCCCGCGAAACCCGCGAGCAGCCCGGCCGGAACCCCGATGCCTGCCGCGATCACCACTGACACCACGCCCGCCAGCAGGCTGGCACGCGCGCCGAACACAACGCGGGCCAGCACGTCCCGACCGTTCTCGTCGGTGCCCATCCAATGTGCCAGCGATGGCGCCTTGCGGATCGCGGACCAGGAAGTGGCAATCGGATCATACGGCGCGATCAGCGGAGCGAAGATCGCCACAGCGATGAACAGCACGATCACCGCAAGTCCGCCAACCGCGACCGGCCGATGGATGAAGCGGCGCACCGCAAGCTGCATCGGGCTGCGCGGCATTGCCGCACTGCGAGCGATAGCGGGGGCAGCGACGGTGGTGCTCATATCGAAACCCTCCCCCTCCCCTTGCGGGAGGGGGCCAGGGGGAGGGGGTGCATCACGATCCTCATGCCCCCCTCAACCTCGGATTGATCACCACGTAAAGCACATCCGCCAGCAGATTGAGCACGACATAAAGAAACGCCGTAACCAGCACGACCCCCTGCACCACCGGATAGTCACGATTGAACACCGCATCGACGATCATCTTCCCAAAACCCGGAATACTGAACACCTGCTCGGTCAGCACCGCGCCCGAGAACAATGTGCCAAGCTCCAGCGCCCCCAACGTCACCACCGGTATCAGCGCGTTCCGCAGCGCGTGGCGGATTACCACGATGAATTCGCCCAGCCCCTTCGCCCTCGCCGTGCGCACATAATCCTGATCCAGCGACGTCAGCATCGCGGACCGCGTATGCCGCATCAGGATCGCCGCGATAGCGTTGCCCAGTACGAAGGCCGGCATGATGGTGGTGGCAAGCGACTGCTGCCAGTCCTCGGTCAGCGGCACATAGCCCGACGGCGGCAGCCAGCCGAGATCGACCGAAACCAGCAGGATCAGCATGATGCCGAGCCAGAACGTCGGCGTGGACAGTCCGGCCAGTCCCACCGCATTGGCGACGTAGTCCCAGACTCCGTTGCGATACACTGCGGCGATGATGCCCGCCGGCACGCCAATCAGCACGGCAATCGCAAACGCCATCGAGCCAAGCTGCAGCGTCACCGGCAGCTTCTGGAAGATCAACTGCGCCACCGGCTGCCGGATACGCCAGGAAAAACCGAGATTGCCCTGCAGCACGTTGCCCATCCAATGCACGTACTGCACAGGCAGCGACCGATCGAGCCACAGCTCGGCGCGGATCTGCGCCAGCACCTGCGGATCGCCGCGCTCCTCCCCCGCCAGCACCAACGCCGGATCGCCCGGCATCAGCTGCTGCAGGCAAAACACCAGGACGCTGACCAAGAGCAGTGTCGGGATGACCTGCGCGATGCGCGTGCCGAGATGTCCGCGCACTACTTCGCCATCTCCAGACCCTGAACCCGGATCATCCCGTCGGGGATGGGGCGGAACCCGTTCAGCTTTGTGGTCATCGCGACGATGTTGCGCGTGTTGTAAAGATACGTAAGCGGCAGATCGCGCCGTAGCTCGGGCCAGAGCTGCTGATATGCCGCGCGCCGTTTCGCCGTGTCGGTCGTACCGCGACCTTCGTCCAGCAACCTGTCCACTGTCTTGTTGCTGTAGTGGCTCACATTATTGCCCTGACCGGTATAGAGGAACTGGTAGGTATTGCCGTCGATGTCCACGCGCCCGGACCACCCGATCACGTAGGCCTCATACTCACCACGGGCCGAGGCCTGCAGTGAGGATGCGAACTCGATCGCCTGGATGTGGACCTCGAAACCCGCTTCGGCGGTCATCGACTGGATGACCTCGGCCTGTTGCATGGTGTCCGGCTGGTTCGGCGTTAGCAGCTCGAGCTTCACCGGCAGGCTGACTCCGGCCTGCTTGAGGAGTGCCTTCGCCTTCACCAGATCACGCTGCGGCGGCGCCAGAGCTTCGTCGTAGAATGGCGAGCTTTGCGACACGGCCTGCACCGACGGCGCCATCATGCCGTTGAACACCACATCGACCAAAGCGGCACGGTCGATCGCCGCGTCGAATGCCTGGCGCACCAGCGCGTTCTTGCCGTACGGCGTGTTGGATCGCGAGCCATTGTCGAGGTTGTTGGTGATACCGGAATAGCCAAGCGCGTCCGATACGACGAGCTTGAGGCGCGGATCGGTCTTCACCGCGGCGACATCGGTCGGCGCGATGTACTCGGAGAGGTCGGAGGTGCCGGCCTTCAGGTTGGCGAGACGCACCGACGAATCCACGAACACCTGATACACTACCTTGTCGAAGTGAATGTTCTTCGCATCCCAGTAGTCGGCAAAGCGCTCAAGCGTGACGTGGTCCTGCGGCACGCGCTCGACGAACTTGAACGGCCCGCTGCACACGGGATGCTGAGAGAATTCCTTGCCCGCCGCCTCGGTGGCCTTCGGCGGATAGATCATGCCTGAACGGTCGGTGAGCTGCGCGAGAAATCCGCCCGAGGGATTTTTCAGCACGATCCGCACCGTGGCGGGATCCACCACCTCGACATGATCAATCGAGCTGATCTCGCTCTTGCGGAAGCTGCCCTGCATCGTGAGATGACGCTCCAGCGAGTATTTCACCGCGGCGGCATCCAACACCTCGCCGTTCTGGAATTTTACGCCCGAACGCAGATGAATCACCAAGGTCCTGTCATCGGCCCATTCGTAGCCGGTGGCGAGCTGCGGCACGATGTTCAGCTTCTCGTCGATGTCGAACAGCTTGTCGCACAGCCCGGCGAACACGATACGACCGACATAGGTGGTGGCGAGCGTCGGATCGAGCACGTCCAGGTCCTGCCGCAGCGCGATGCGCAGAGTCTGCGACACTGCCGGCACGGCGGTGAGCAATACGCAGGTTGCGGCCAGCAGGAGACGGCGCATGGTGAAGCTCCCAGACTTGTTGTTATGGCGGTCAGGTAGGCGGGATTCCCTCGCGCGCAATGGCGGCGTCCTCGGCCAGCAACGCCGCGGCAACGGCTTCGGGCGGCTCACCGGCGCGCAGTCGCGCCATGCCATGCACGGCATACATCGGATTGATCAGAGCCTGGGTCGCAAGTGCTGCGACACCGCCCTCGACATGGATTGCCAGCGCGCCGACAGCGAAGAACCGTGTCGCCACCGCGGCGCCCAGCGCGCCGGTCGCGGGATCACGCACCAGAATGGACCAGGTCATGTCAGCGATCCTCGCCGCTCAGCCGACTCGCCGCAAGCCGGTTAGGCTTGGTGGAATGCAGTCCCGCGTGCCGATCGCGACCGACCTCATCCTGCTGGGAGCCGGCCACGCGCATGTTGAGGTGCTGCGCCGCTTCGCCATGCGACCGCAGCCCGGTGTCCGGCTGACATTGATCGGCCGCGAGCCGGAGACGCCGTATACCGGCATGCTGCCCGGGCTGATCCGCGGCGACTACACCTTCGACCAGGCGCACATCGACCTGGCACCGCTCGCGGCAAGCGCCGGCGCGCGCCTGATTCTGGCGGAGGCCACCGCCATCGACCTGACGGATCGGCGCGTCGCGGTGACCGGACGTCCCGACGTGCCGTTCGATCTGCTGTCGATCGATGTCGGCGGCGAACCAGCGATGCCTCCGGATGGCGGAGTGCCGGTCAAGCCGATCGGGCAGTTCCTGGCACGACTTTCGGCGCTGGAGGCCGCGCTTCGCCCAGGGGCACGCCTTGCCGTCGTAGGTGGCGGTGCCGGCGGGACCGAACTGGCGCTCGCCCTGGCCCGGCGCTACCGCGAGCAGGTGCGGGTCGTGCTGGTGTGCGACACCCCGGAACCGCTGGCCCGCGCTCCGTCCTATGCGCGATCCGTCGCCCGCGCCGCACTGGTCGATGCCGGCGTGGAACTGACCTGCGGGGTGCGTGCAGGCACCTGGGCAGACGGAAGGCTGGCGCTGTCCGATGGCAGCTTTCTGGAGGTCGACACCGCACTATGGGCGACGGGCGTGGTGGGGCCGGCGATCCTCGCCGCCTCAGGCCTCGCCTGCGACACCGCCGGCTGCATCCGCGTGGATGCAACGCTCCGCAGCGTCAGTCACAAGTTCGTCTTCGCCGCCGGCGACTGTGCCGCGATCGAGGCCAACCCACGGCCGAAAGCCGGCGTCTGGGCAGTCCGCGCCGGCGCCCCGCTGGCAGCGAACCTTAGGCGTGCCACACGAGGGCGGAAGCCGCGCCGCTGGCACCCACAGTCGGAAGCACTGGCCATCGTCGGCCTCGGCGACGGACGTGCGCTGGCGTGGCGCAACGGAATCGCGGTGTCCGGTCGGCCGGTTTGGCGTTGGAAGGACTGGATCGACCGGCGCTGGATGCGGATGTACCAGGAGCCCATGGCGCCGATGCAGGGTGATGACCCGATGCGCTGCGGCGGCTGCGGCGCCAAGGTTGGCGCGGAGGTTTTGGCCGGCGCCTTGGCCGGTCTGTCCCCCCTGCCCGGCGCCGATGTGCTGATCGGGCTGGATGCGCCCGACGATGCGGCGGTCATGCTGCCACCGCCCGGCATGGCGGTGGTGCAGAGCGTCGATCACTTCCGCGCCTTCATCGACGACCCGTTCGTGTTCGGCGAGATCGCTGCGGCGCATGCGCTGTCCGACCTGCATGCGATGGGCGCACGCCCGTGGACGGCACTCGCGGTGGCGAGCGTCCCGTACACCTCGGGCGACAAGATGCGGACCGAGCTGGCCGACATGCTGCAGGGCGCCACCGCCATCCTGGCCCAGGATGGCTGCTCGCTGGTCGGCGGGCACAGCGCCGAGGGAGCCGAACCCGCATTGGGATTCGCCGTCACCGGCTTGGCCGATCCGGCGAGGCTGACGCTGAAATCAGGACTGCGACCGGGTGATGCGCTGGTGCTGACCAAGCCGTTGGGCACCGGCATCGTATTGGCCGCGCATATGCGTGGGCTGGCGCGTGCCGAATGGCTGCAGGCAGCCATTGCATCGATGCGGATGAGCAACGCCGCGGCGTCGCAGATCCTGCGCGAGTTTGGCACCACGGCGTGCACCGACGTCACCGGCTTCGGCCTCGCAGGACATCTGCTGGAGATGTTGAAGGCGTCCAGTGTCGCGGCCGTGCTCTGGCCCGCTCAGGTGCCGGTACTGCCAGGGGCACTCGAACTCGCGGCGCATGGCGTCGAGAGCACGCTGGCGGTGGAGAACCGCAGATTGCTGCCTGATGCAGGCACGGACCCGCGGACTGCGTTGATGCTCGATCCACAGACATCGGGAGGACTGCTGGCAGGTATCGCCAGCGACCGCGCGGAGGCGTGTGTTGCCGTTTTGCGCGGCGCCGACGTTGCCGCCGCGATCATCGGTGTGGTTGAGCACGGCGAACCCGCGGTCCGGCTCGGCTGACCAACCGGCGGATGGGGTGGGATTCGAACCCACGAGGAGTTGCCCCCTGGCGGTTTTCAAGACCGCTGCCTTAAACCACTCGGCCACCCATCCCGCGTATCGCCAATCTAATTTGCGCCGACCGCTCGGTCGATCTCCGCTTCGGTGATACCGATCTTCGCCGCCGCATCACAGATGTCGCGCCATGTCGTCGCGTCCACCGCAATGCCTCTTTCCGCCCGCTCTTGAGCGGCACGCCGCTCGGGCTCACCCGGCAGCACAACCTCCTCGAACCCGGGTACGGCACGCGAAGTGCGGATATGCGCCTTTGTCGCCTCGACGCCCTCCGCCACCGCATCGGGATCGCCCAGCCGCGACACATCGATCACCGTCGCCAGCATCGAGTTGAGGATGCCGCCCTGCGTCGGCTGGTCGACCCGCTGCCCGCCACCAACCGCACCAGCCATGATCTCGCACATCACCGCGAGGCCCGACCCCTTGTGCCGGCCGAACGACAGCATCGCTCCGGTGCGGTCGCGGATGAATCCCGTCGGATCGTTCGTCGGCCGACCCTCGTCGTCAATCAGGCAGTCGTCCGGCACCGGCAGGCCCTTGTTGTAGGCAACCCGCGCCTTGCCGGCGGCGATCGTGGTGGTCGCCATGTCGAGCATCAGTGCCGGCCCATCCGGTCCAGGGACCGCGGTGCAGAAAGGATTGGTGCCGAGACGCGGCTCGGCGCAGGCCCAAGGTGCCTGTATGTCTCGGCCGTCGACCACGTTGACGAAGGCGGTGAAGGCGCACCCGGCACGCGCCGCGAGCTCGGCATAGGTGCCGATGCGGCCGACATGGGAGGCGTTGCGCAATGCCAGCACGCAGGCGCCGAGTTCGCGCGCCCGGACGATGGCGCGGCGCACTGCATCAGCCGTCATGCGCTGGCCAAAACCGCGACGCGCATCGATCACCAGCAGCGCGCCGGCATCCAGCACGGTTTGAGGTGCCTGGTTGGGCACCAACAGCCCGTCCTGCAGCAGCCGGACATAGGCCGGCAACATGCCGACCCCGTGGCTGTCGTGGCCTGACAGGTTGGCGCGCACCAGGTGATCGGCGACCTCCTGGGCCTCCGCCTCCGCGCTGCCCATGCGACGGACGATGAGGGTCGTGAGTGCGCGGAGCGCGTCGGGTGTGAAGGTGGACATGGGTTCGGACCTTTGTGACGGCATTCGGTGTTCGCTCGATGGGCGGTCATAGCCGGTGGCTCGGTCTGGGGCTATCGGACACGGCGCTGGTACGATTTCTACGTTAGTCGGCTATTATTATTGCGTCAGCGCGGTATGGTTGCCGCATGCATATGGTCGAAGAGCGGCTCCGGTGGTCTACGCAGATCGAGGACGAGATTTATCGCGATGCCGTAACGCGGCTGGCGACACATCTCCCGCTGGAGCGAGCGGCGCCGCCGCGTCCAGCCGCGACGCCTTCGGAGATCGAGGGCATCTGCGACAACTGGATCTGGACCGCCGGCCATGATTCCCTGATCGTGCAGGCCGCATCCAAAGCCCTGGACCGGCTGTTCCCTGATCTGGACCAGCAGTACTTCCTGGCACGCCAGATCGGCGATGACAGCCATCATGCTGAATTCGTGCGTGACTACGTGAAGCATCGGCTTGGCTACGACCCGATCCGTCAGATCAACGACATCGTCCGCATCCACTGGGACGCGCTGGGCGATCTGCCGTATCGCGACATTCACAGCTTCTTCGCCTGGGAGCTGCACTACGAGTTGCACATCCTGTCGCGACTGCACACCGAGCGTCGCACCGGGCAGATCGGCGATCCAGGAATCAAGCAGTATGCCGAACAACGTGTCGGCCCTGACGAGGAGGTGCACCGTCTACGCATCCTCGAGTGGTGGTTCGGCTACCACGCCGACCATGCGCCGGCCGAACGCGAGGCGATCGCGCGCCGGGTGATCGCCCTAGATGACGAGATCCAGCGCCGGCTGAACCCCTATCTCAATTCGCGGTACCAGCGCTCGGCAGCCAACTTCGGCGCAGACATAAGCGGCAAGGACGCTGTCTACGATCACTTCCGGCGGGAGGTCCTGGCGCGACTGCTCGACATGGAGCCCGCACGCATCGGCCGGTTGACGAGCCTCGCCGACTGAGGATCCGTGCCCTGAACATCACTCCCTGAACCGTGCTTACCCGCTGGCCCGGCGACCTGTCAGCGCGTGCTTCCGGCGCTGGCGCTGCCGGTGAACAGATCGGCCAGGCTGCGCTGGTGACCGATGTCGATGGTCACTGTCGCGGTCATGCCGGCGCGTAGCGACGGCTCGTCGCTGCGCGGCAGCAGGCGCACCCGGACCGGCAGGCGCTGCACCACCTTGACCCAGTTCCCCGAGGCGTTCTGGGGCGGCAGGATGGCGAATTCCGCGCCGGTCGCCGGACTGAGGCTCTCTACCTCCGCGTCCCAGTTGACGTCCGGATAGACGTCAAGCACCACCTTTGCCTTCTGGCCAGGCTGTACGAAGGTCAGATCGGTTTCCTTCATGTTGGCTTCGACCCACGGTCGCGTCCTGGCCACCAGCACGAACAGCGGCATCGATACCCGCACTTGCTCACCCGGTTGCAATTTGACGTTGACGGCGGTTCCGCCGATCGGCGCGCGGATCGTGGTGCGTTTCAGGTCGAGCGCGGCGCGGTCACGCTCGGCGCGCTTCTCGCGCACCAACGGATGGTCGTCGGTCGGGATGGCAGCATTACCCTCGAGCGCGGCGAGCATGCGAGCAAGCCGCTGCCTCATGACCACAATACGGTCACGCGCGATGGCGGCAGCGTTCTGAGCCTCTTCCAGCTTGCTGGCCGACACCACGCCGGTCGCGGCCAGCGCCTGTTGGCGCGCCGCCTGCTTCGCCAGGTAGTCGGCCTGACTTTGCAATTCCGCCAGCTCGCTGCCGGTCTCGATCCACTGCGCGCGCGCCGTTTCCACCGCGGTGCGCGCGTTGTCGAGTTCGGCGTCGGCCTTTTCCAACGTCAGGCGGAACGGCTCGGGGTCGAGGCGGACCAGATGTGCGCCGGCCTCGACCTGCTGATGATCGCTGACCAGCACCTCGATGATCGTGCCCGACACCTCGGGCGCGATCTGCGCGATGTCGGCTTTGACATAGGCATTGTCAGTGCCAACTGTTCGGCCGCCGCGCAGCCAGGCCGCCGTGCCTACCAGCACCAGCAAGAAGGGGACGACGACGAGTAGCAACAAGCGGATCGTCCTGGGGCGCAGCCGGGCCATCAGGTCAGCGCCCCGGCCGCTTTCGGCGACGGCGACGCATGGCTGATTGAGCATCGCCTGCACTTGGCGCTTGATCCGCAGCATCGCTTCGGCCAGCTGCTCACGGTCACGGTCCGCCAGCGGCGCCAAGGCGTCGTCAACCATCTGGTTGGCGATTTGCGCCAGGCGCGCCTGGATCAGTTGTGCCTCGGCGCTGAGGAAGAGCCGGTTGACGCGACGGTCGGCGGCGTCGGGCTGCCGTACGACCCAGCCCTTCCTCTCCATGCGGTCGACCATCCGTCCAGCGGTCGGCTTCTCGACCTCCAGCATTTCGGCCAGTTCCGACTGCGTGGCGCCGGGCCGGCGGTCCAGCCGGGTCAGCACCAGCCATTGCGATCGGGTCAGGCCGTGCAGGCGCACGCGCCGGTCGAACGCCGTGCGCATCAGCCGAGCGACGTCGGAGATCAGAAAGCCAATCTGGCGGTCGTCGTCCACGGAATAGGGGTAGGTGTCTGGGTTATGGTTGCATAGCTTACCTTTCGCTGAACTAATATCGCAAGGTCAGGCACGGGATCATGCGGGCGAGACGGCGATGGAAGTGAAGGAAGCCGAAGTTCCGGCACGGCACGAGCCGCCGAGCCCGGTCGAGCCTCTCCCTGCACCGTCCCCAGATGACATCCCGAACCACCCGACGACGGTGGCGCGGCGCTGGCTGATCACGGCCTCGGTCGTGTTGGGTTCGACGCTGTATTCGACGACGCTCCTGATCGTCTCGTCGCTGCTGCCGCAGATGCAGGGGGCGCTGTCAGCGACGCAGGACGAGGTCGCCTGGGTCATGACCTTTAACATCCTGGCGACGGCAGTGGTGACGCCGATGACCGGCTGGCTGGTAGCGCGCGTCGGCCGGCGCAATCTGATGGCGGGCGCCATGCTGCTGTTCTCCGCCGCGACCTACCTGTGCGGCGCGGCGCAATCGCTCGATCTGCTGGTGGTGTGGCGGATCCTGCAGGGGGCCAGCGGCGCGCCGGTGACTCCGCTGGCGCAAACCATCCTGTTCGATATCTTTCCACGGCGGCAGCACCGCATGATCAGTTCCGTCTACGGCATGGCGGTGGTCGTCGGCCCGGTCTTCGGGCCGATCCTCGGCAGCTACCTCGCCGATGAATACAGTTGGCGCTGGGCGTTCTACGCGTTGGTTCCGGTCGGGCTGTTCTCTGCCGTCGGGCTGCGCCTGGCGATGCTGCCCGATCCGCCGCGGCAGCGCACTCGGCTGGACTGGGCCGGGTTTCTGAGCCTCGCCGCGGCGATTTCCTGCGTGCAGCTGGTGTTGTCGCGCGGCCAACGGCTGGATTGGTACGAGTCGGGCGAGATCGTGCTGGAGACTCTCGGCGCCGCTTTCGCTTTCTACGTCTTTCTCGTGCACAGCCTGACGACGCAGCGGCCGTTTCTGAATCTCCGCCTGCTGCTCGACCGCAATTACGCTCTCGGCCTCGTGCTGGTCGCGGTGTTCGGCATGCTGAACTTCACGCCGATGGTCTTGTTGCCGCCGCTGTTGCAGGCCAATGCCGGCTACCCCGACACAATCATCGGCCAGATCCTCGCGGCGCGCGGGCTCGGCGCGACTGTCGGCTTCTTCGCCGCGCTGTGGATCGGCAAGCTCGACCCGCGCGTCGGGATGGGGCTTGGCTTCGCGATGATGGTCGCGGCCGGTTGGTGGCTGATGCACATCAATCTCGACGTCAGCATGCGGGCGCTGTTCCTGAACAGCATGCTGCAAGGCGCCGCGATCGGCATCATCTGGGTGCCGCTGGTGGTGGCGAGCTTCTCGACCATCGACAATCGTTTCTGGCCCGAGGCGACCGCGATTTTTCACCTCTTGCGCAACATCGGCTCGAGCTTCTTCATTTCGCTGTCGGTGGCCGACATCGTTCGGGTGACCGCCCGGAACTACAGCCGGATGAGTGAAATGATCTCGCCATACCAGCCCCGACTGTCGCTGCCCTGGGTGATGGGCCGTTGGGACATGGACACGCCCCGCGGGCTCGCGCAGTTGTCGCGGGAGCTCGGCCGCCAGGCGTCGATGATCGGCTATCTCGACGCCTTCGCGATGTACACCGCCGCCTCATGTGCGGCGGTGTTGCTGGTCCTGCTGGTGCGCGGCAAGCGCGGTGTCACACGCCGCTGATCACAGCTCGATCACCCCGCCGCGCAGGCCCTTGGCCACCGCCTCGGCGCGGCTCGTGGCATCCAGCTTGGCGAACAGTGCCTCGAGATGGAACTTTACCGTATGCACTGAGATGCCAAGGGCGCGCGCGACCGACTTGTTGCTCATGCCCTGACCGATGCGGGTCAGGATCTCGGCTTCCCGTGGCGTCAGCAGCGGTGGCGCGTCGTCCGCCGCGGCGGCGAAGCCATCATGGCGATCGCCACCCGGTGTGCGCACCAGCAGCCCGGCAGCGACCGCTCGCATCGCTGGATCAAGCTGCGCTGCGTCGACCGAGCGGGGCAGCACACCGGCTGGCAGTTCGCCCCGCGGCGCCTCATCGATCAGCACGATCACCGGCGCCTCTGCCTCGGCCGGCGGTTCGGCGCCGCGCGCCAGGTCGCACAGCACCACGTCGGGCGCCTCGGTGACCAGCGCATGGCCGGCTTCCTCCAGCATGGCGGCGAGGCCCTGCCGGCGCACCGGATCGTCCGCGCGCAGCAGGATGCGGAGGCCCTGGCTCATGCCTTCGCGGAGCGGGCGCCGATCGTCACGGTGACAAGGAGCACATGGCCGGCACGCAGCAGCTTCAGCGTGGCGGGCTGACCGATGCGCTCCGGCGCCAGCGCCGTGGCAAGACCGCGGGCACGGCCGGTACGGCGGCCGTCGACCTCCAGGATGATGTCGCCCGGTAGCACGCCGGCCTGCTCGGCTGGCGCACCAGAAGCGAGGCCCACAACCATCATGCCGGCGTCACGGCCCGCCACTTCGCGGAAGCGCTCCGGCACATGCACACTCTGCAGCCCGACGCCGAGCCAGCCACGGGCGATCCGGCCCTCGGTCAGCAACGGATCGAGCACACGCTCGATCGTGGCCGCCGGGATCGCCAGCGCGCGCCGGCGTGGGCCGGCGGTTGACATGCCGATCAGGCGCCCGCCGAGCGTCGGTACAGGGCCGCCCTCGTCGGCGCCGAGACGCGCGTCGAGCCGCAGCAGCGTCTCGATGCGTCCGCCGGCCTGACTGTGCCATTCCGGCCCCGTGGCATGCACCATACCGAGGCGACCGGTGGGCGCGCCCGAACCGTCGGCACCGATTATCAGGGCAAGCGAGCCCGGACGAGGAGTTGGCGCCGGCGCCGGCAGCGTCGCGGCCAGCTTCTGCGACAGGCGCAGCACGGCGACGTTGGTGCCGGGGTCGCGGCCTGCCAGGCGCGCCGGTACCTCGGTGCCGCCTCGGACGACGGTGAAGTCGATTCCCTCGGGCAGCGTCTGCTCGGAGGCCACAACCACATCGTCGCGCCACAGGACGCCGCTGGCGCCGCGACGACCGGTGCGGATGGCGACGACGAAGGTGGCTGCGGCGAGACGGTCCGCAAGCGCTTCGGAAAGCTGTTCGAGATGATCGATACTCATGCGCAAACTCCTGTGCCTGTGCCGGCACACTGCCTCATGCCGTTCGGTAGCGGCATCGGCCGGATGACCGGTGCGACACCCGGCCGCGTGGCCGGGATGCGGCGCAGCGGTTTGGCTCCCATCTGGTGCGCCGCGAAGGAACTTCCCATGCCGCTCGATGCCGCCGTGGCGCCACCGCCACCCGACGAACTCGATCCCTATTCATCACAGGTCGTGCACGCGTTCGAGCGTGTCGGGCCGGCCGTGGTGCATGTCATCGCTTTCGGTGCCAATGGCAGGCCGAAGGGGCAAGGGTCCGGCGTGATCTTCACCCCCGATGGCTACGTGCTGACCAACGCACACGTTGTGGCCGGTACCACGCGCCTGCGTGCATCGCTCACCGACGGGCAGGCATTGGACGCGACGCTCGTGGGAGAGGACGCCGATACCGACACCGCGGTGCTCCGCCTGTCCGGCAACGGCCTCCCGCACGCCGAGTTGGGCCGATCCGCGACGCTCCGGGTGGGACAGCTTGTGGCGGCGATCGGCAATCCTCTTGGCTTCCAGTGCACCGTCACCGCGGGCATCGTCTCCGCGCTCGGCCGCACGCTGCGCACGCCATCGGGGCGCATGATCGAGAGCGTGATCCAGACCGATGCGCCGCTGAACCCGGGCAATTCCGGCGGCCCCTTGGTGAGCGGCGCCGGCCGCGTGGTCGGCATCAACACCGCGACGATCGCGCCGGCGCAGGGCATCTGCTTCGCGATCGGCATCGATACCGCGGTATGGGTGGCGACGCGGCTGATGCGCCACGGGCGCGTGCGGCGGTCGCGGCTCGGGCTGTCGGGGCAGACGGTACCAATCGACACCCGCCTGCGGCGGTTGCACCGGCTGACCCAGGCGAGCGGCGTGCTGGTGCTGGATGTGACGGCCGGCGGCCCGGCGGCCGAGGCCGGCGTGCAGCGCGGCGACGTTGTGGTGGTGCTCGACGGCGAGCCGATCGCCGGGGTGGACGATATGCACCGCGCGCTGACGGCGGAGCGGGCCGGGCGCACAGTGACGCTGAAGGTGTTGCGCCGGGCCGAGATGCTGGAGGTGCCGGTAACGCCCGGGGAGGCTTGAGGGAAGACTGGCCAGCAGGGCGCCAGTCGAGGTCCCGCTGCGAGGCCCAGGTTATCCGGTCTGCGCCACCTCCACCACGTGGTCGGCCAGCGCCAGGGATGCGGTCAGACCCGGGCTCTCGATGCCGAACAGGTTGATCAGCCCCGCAACGCCGTGCGTCTGCGGACCTTGCACGACGAAATCCTGCGCCGATGCACCGCGCGGCACGATCTTGGGACGTATGCCGGCATAGCCTGGCTGCAGCGCGCCGTCCTTCAGCGCCGGCCAGTACTTGCGCACGGCCGCATAGAAGCTATCGGCGCGCGCGGGGTCCACTGTGTAGTCGATCCCCTCGATCCACTGCACGTCGGGGCCGAAGCGAGCCTGACCGCCGAGGTCGATCGTCAAATGCACACCGAGACCGCCGGGGACCGGTACCGGATAGATCAGCCGCGAAAACGGCGAACGACCTGACAGCGTGAAGTAGTTGCCCTTCGCGTAGTACGGCGTCGGGATGCGCTCCTGCGGCATGCCTGCAATGCATGACGCAAAGCGAGGCGCATGCAGGCCGGCGGAATTCACCAGCAGGCGGCAGCGCAGCGTTGTCGGATCGGCGCCTCCGACATCGATCTCGACACCGCCTGGAACCGCGCGCCCACCAGTGACAGGGCTGAGGAATACCGGCAGCGCGCCGGCATGCTCCGCGTCGCCCTGCAGCGCCAGCATGAACGCATGGCTGTCGATGATGCCCGTGGCCGGCGACAACAATGCGCTGGTGCATGACAGGTTGGGCTCCATGGCGATGGCCTCACCCGCCGTGAGCACACGCATACCTTCGACGCCGTTCAGCTCGGCACGGCGCTTGATGCCCGCGAGCATCGCGTCTTCCTCGGCATTGGTCGCGACGATCAGCTTGCCGCACCTGGCGTGCGGCACGCCCCTTTCGGCACAATAGGCATAGAGCATCTTGCGGCCGGCAACACAAAAGCACGCCATGAGGCTGCCGGCCGGGTAGTAAATGCCAGCGTGGATCACCTCGCTGTTGCGCGACGATGTCTCCGTGCCGATGCCTTCCGCGGCGTCAAGGACGATCACCTCGCGGCCGGCCAGCGCGAGGGCGCGCGCCACCGCGAGGCCGACGACACCGGCACCTACCACAATGCAATCGACCCATTCCACACGCTATCTCCCCCCTGACGGTCGGGCCGATTTACGCTGGCAATCCGGCAGACGCCAACGCGCATCATTCTCGGCCAGCGTGGATCGGGCTCCCCTGAGCCCGTTTTCACTGAGTCCGCCTGCGCAACGTTTGATTTGAATCAATGCCGGATGGCGCCGCGCGCGCGAAGGTATGCATTCGGACTTGTTGTTGATCACCGGCAAACGGCCTTCTCGGGGGGTAACAATGTCGGAGACTCTTGAGAAGCTCCTCGATCTGACGCTTGACATGCGGACGCAACGCCGCCGCCAGCATGACGCTGGATTTGCTCAATCGAGCAAGGCCATTCGGGACGAGCGCGTCGAGCTCGAGCGCAGGCAGATGCGATTCCTGACCGAGATCGGGTCTCTGATCCGCAATGCGATGACGCAAGCCAATCGCCATTTGGCGACCAGACCGAAAGAGTGCCAATTCCATGAGGTGTTGGGCTACGTGACGGATCTACAATATTTGGGCGGTCGGACATGCCATCCGATAGCCTACGAGTTGCTGGTGCACGGGCAGGAAAGCTGCGAGACGCTGCTCGTCGAGCTCACCCAGCATGGAATGATCGAGGCGTCCCTCGGTCAATCGCGTCCCTCCGTCCATGAGGCGCATACCAGTCGAGTGGACTTTGGATGGCGTCCAGTCCCGCTGTACCAATTTGATGCCAACAACGCGTCCGACCTGGTGGTCCGATATCTTGCTGCCGTCGTCACTCGGTGGCCGCTCGGAAGATGATGCGAAATTCGCTGCAAGAATGCCGTGTGGGAGGAGCCGCGATGCTTGGCGAGTCATGGAGAAATTTGGCGAGAAAATACATCGTTGGTGATGTTCCCGACGAAATGGCGGCGTGTTTCGACTGCAACGCCCTGCAGTGTAATGACGACAAGTACGAAACCTGCCCAAATCGTCTGGCGCAGACCGGTGCGCCGAGGATTGCTCGGACGGGCGAACGGTCGATTTCCGACCTCGTCACGGCCGGCCGCTGACGAAGTCGGTCGCCTGATGCGTATCTGCGGTCCTACGGGCTCCCAGCGCGAGAAGCGTTGGCGAGGTTAGCCCCATGCTTTACAACCTCAGGCTGATAACTGCGCCTTAACGGCGCCATGCTTCCATTCGTCACGTAATCGACGCATAGTCTCGGCGATAATACGACAGGGAGAGTTTCCGGTGGTGTTGGCAGCGGCGAAAGAGCCGTAGCATGTGGTCGCTGATCAACGGCGCGGCCGATCTGGCGGCGCAATACCCGATGCTCGCTATCCTGATCGCCTTTGTCGCAGCCATTGTCGAGGCGGTGGCGGTTCTTGGTATCGTGGTCCCCGGCACGCCGATCCTGATGGCCGTGGCCGCTGCCGGTGCGATGGCCGGCATGCCCATGATGCCAATCATCGTCGTCGCAATCGTCGGCGCGGTGACCGGCGATTTCGTCTCATACTGGTTGGGCCACCGGTTCCGCTTCCGGCTGCGTGGCATGTGGCCGTTCTCCACGAGACCCACCCTGATGGGCCATGCGGAGAGTTTCTTTCATCGCTACGGCACCGCCAGCGTAGCGGTCTGCCGCTTCGTGCCGGTGCTGCGCTCGACCGTGCCGCTGGTCGCCGGCATGGCGGGCATGGCGCGGGCGCGGTTCCTGATCGCCAATGTCAGCTCCGCCTTCGTCTGGGCGCCGGCGCACGTGGTGCCCGCACAGTTCGCTGGACTGTCGCTGTCCGAGCTTGAGGCTGGTGACTGGCAGAACGCGGCGTTGTGTGCTGCGGGGCTGCTGGTGTTCACGGCCGCTGGCTGGTGGCTGCATCGCCGCGTGTTGGCCCGCTCGCCGTGAAACCTCGTTAGCCGAGTACGAACTTCAGCAGCGACAGGCCGGCGACGAGCCATACCGCACCGGGGATTGCACCGATCTGGCGGGCCGCCGACTTCACGACGACGTATACGATGAAGCCGAGGCCGATACCCGCCGCAATCGAGAACGTGAACGGGATGCCGATCGCCAGCACCACGGCAGGCACGTATTCCGTCGCATCGTCCCAGTTGATGTCGCGCATGGCCCGCGCCATCAGGCAGGCGACGAACACCAGTGCCGGCGCGGTGGCAAAGGCCGGGATAGCGGTGGCGATCGGCGCGAAGAACAGCGTCAGCAGGAACAGCACTGCCACCGTGACAGCGGTAAGGCCGGTGCGGCCGCCTGCCTGGATCCCCGCAGCGCTCTCGATGTAGCTGGTCGTGGTGCTGGTTCCGAGCAATGAACCGATGATGGCGCCGCCGCTGTCAGCCAGCAGCGCCTCGCGCAAACGCGCGATCGTACCGTCGGGCCGAATCAGGCCGGCGCGCTGCGTCGTGGCGATCAGCGTGCCGGTGTTGTCCAGTACATCGACCAGGAAGAATGTCAGAACCACGGTGGTGACGCCCAGTGACAGCGCGCCGGCGATATCGAGCTGCAGAAACGTCGGCGCCAGCGATGGCGGCGTTGCGATGACGCCGTGGAATTCGGTCAGACCGAATGGCAGGCCGGATGCGGCGGTGAGCAGAATGCCGATCAGGATGGCGGCCGGTGTGCCGCGTGCCGACAGGCCGGCGATGACCAGGAAGCCCAGGCAGGCCAGCAATGTGGCTGGCGTGGCGAGATGGCCAAGGGTCACCAGGGTTTCCGGATTGCCGATGACCAAGCCCATCTCGTGCAGGCCGATCAGGCCGAGGAACAGGCCGATGCCGGCGCCGATGCCGAGTTTAAGCGGCATCGGTATGGCGTTGACCAGCCACTCGCGGATGCGCAGCAGGCTGACGATGAGGAACAGCACGCCGGAGAGAAACACCGCGCCCAGCGCCACCTGCCAGGATACGCCCATGCCCTTCACCACCGTGTAGGTGAAATAGGCGTTCAGCCCCATGCCGGGTGCAAGGGCCAGCGGCAGGTCGGCCATCAGCCCCATCGCCGCCGAACCGATGGCCGCGGCGATGCATGTGGCGGCGAAGGCTGCACCGTGATCGATCCCCGCGCTGGCCAGGATCAACGGATTGACCACGACGATGTACGCCATCGTGAGGTAAGTGGTGCAGCCGGCGAGTATCTCGGTACGGACCGATGTGCGGTGCTCGCGCAGGCTGAACATGGCTATTGCTGTCGTCCCCGCACCCTCACCCGGCGCTTTGCGCCGACCTCTCCCGCAGGCGGGCGAGGTGAAGGTGGGCTAGCCACCTGGTGCGCCCTGCGTATTAACATACAGCGCATAGAGCCCGTGGCTCGCCGCCATGAACAGGCGATTGCGCCAGCGGCCACCGAAGCAGAGATTGGCGCAGCGTTCGGGCAGCGCGATATGACCGATCGGTTCTCCGGTGGGATTGAAGATGCGCACGCCGTCGAGGTCGTGCTCGCCCATACCCCAGCCACACCAAAGATTGCCGTCGATATCGACCCTGAACCCGTCCGGCGTGCCCGGTCCCGCGTCGAGGAACATCCTGCTGGAGCCCAGCATGCTGCCCTCGACGTCGAACACGCGCAGCTTGCGCGTCGGCATGCCGCGTGATTCCACCACATAGAGCTTCGATTCATCGGGCGAGAACGCCAGCCCGTTGGGACCCTGCACATCGTCGGCCACGACGGTGATCGCGCCGGTCTGGCCATCGACGCGATACACGTTGGCGGGCAGCTCCGGTTCGTGCCTCTCGCCCTCGTAATAGCCAAGCAGGCCGAATGTGGGATCGGTGAACCAGATCGAGCCGTCGGATTTCACCACGACGTCGTTCGGCGAATTCAATCTCTTGCCCTGGAAGCTGTCGGCCAGCACCGTGATCGCGCCGTCGTACTCGGTGCGGATCACACGGCGGCCGCGGTGCTCACAGGTGACCAGGCGGCCCTGGCGATCGCGCGTGTTGCCGTTGGCATTGTTCGAGGACTTGCGATAGACGCTGACCGCTCCGGTCTCCTCTTCCCATTTCAGGATGCGGTCGTTTGGAATGTCGCTCCACAACACGTAACGGCCGTCACCGAAATACACCGGCCCTTCCGACCAGCGGCATCCGGTGAACAGCCGCTCCACCGAGGCGAGCGGCAGGCGGTAGCGGTTGAAGCTCACATCGATCACCTGCACGGCCGGATCGGGATAGCGCTGGCTCGGTTCCCACATCGTCCTGTTCCCCTGGTGTTTTGTGGCGATGATGCTGGCGGAGCGCCGCTATCGCAAGCCGGCGCGATGCAGATGCGGCGCGAGCCGGAGGCTCACCGCGAGCAGCAGCATGCGGTAGTCGCTGAACAGCGACCAGAACGGATGGCCGAATGTCTCCGGGCGATTCTTTTCGAGCGCAAAATGCGCAGTCCAGGCGAAAGCGTAGCCGATCAGTGGTGCCGCAATCAGACCACGCCAATTGAGCGTGGCAATGGCGATGACGAGCGTGCCAAGGGCGAGCACGCTGCCGACATAGTGCATCGCACGCGTGCTGGGACGGCTGTGGGCGCGAAGGTAGCGGAACCAGAAATCGTTGTAATTCACGTGCCGTCACATCCGTCCCGCATCCACCACCCACAGCTGCGCGGTGCACATCCGGCTGTCGTCGGAGGCGAGCCACAGCACCATCCGGGTCACATCGGCCGGCACCAGTTTCTCCTTCAGGCATTGCACCTGCATGAGGTTCTTCTCGGCGTCCGGCGTCAGCCACAGCGTGATCTGCCGTTCTGTCATGATCCAGCCAGGGATGACCGTGTTCACCCTGATCTTGTCCGGTCCGAGATCGCGCGCCATCCCGCGCGTCAGCCCTTCCACCGCGGCTTTTGCTGTCGTGTAGGCCGGCATACCACCCTGCAGCGAATGCCAGCTGACGGAGCCGAAATTGATGATCGATCCACCACCCGCCGACCGCATCATCGGCGCAACCGCTTGGATTGCGAAGAACTGATGCCTCAGATTGGTCGCCAGACGCTCGTCCCAGTATTCGACCGTCACGTCCTCCAACCTGTGCCGCTGATCGTTCGCCGCATTGTTCACGAGCACGGTGATTGGCCCCAGCCGCCGTCCCACCTCCGCTATTGTCGCCTGCAGCGCAGCGACGTCCTTCAGATCGCAGCGCTGATAGAGCGGTGCGCTGTGGCCGGCGGCCTCGATCCGGCTGATCAGCGCATGCGCCGCATCGTCGGCGATATCGACGAACGCAACCTTTGCTCCCTGTGCCGCGAACTGCGTCACATGCTCCGCGCCGATGCCGCTGGCGCCGCCGGTGATGAACACCACGCGGTCGCGCAGGCTCGGATAGATCGCGAATAGTTCGCTCATGCTGTGCGCTCCCTCAGCTTCAGCACCACTTCATCGACGATGGCCTCGGGCGGCGGTGCGATCGACACCACGATCGGATGTTCGTCCTCGCCCGGTTCCTCCAGCGTGTCGAACTGACTGTCGAGCAGCGCCGGCGGCATGAAGTGCCTTGTGCGCGCCGCCAACCGCCCGGCTATCAGCTCCTTTGACCCTTGCAGATACACCAGCACCAGGTCGGTCCGCTCGCCGATCAGGATGTCACGGTAGGCGCGCTTCAACGCCGAGCACGCGACCACCGCCTGCTCACCCAGTGCACGCATCGCATCGATCTCCTGCGCGATCGCACGCAGCCACGGCCAGCGATCCTCGTCCGTGAGTGGCGTGCCGGCGTGCATCTTCGCGACATTGGCTCGGGGGTGAAGATTATCCCCCTCCACCAGCCGCCAGCCCTTGCGCTGCGCGACGCCACGGGCGACTGTCGTCTTGCCGCTACCGGAAACACCCATCACCACAGCGATGGTCATGACCGCGGCTCGTTGTTCTGCATGTCGGCTCCTCCGTTGGTCACCAAGTGTGTCCAGGCAGTCCCGCGGCGAAGGCCTTCACACACGGACAAGTGAGCATGTCATTTGATCTGAATCAACGCCGATCAAGCGTCTGAACGCGCAACCTTCCTCGCCGCAAAGGGGAACGGTCATGTCGACAATGCGGGCATGGAACGGCAGCGGCAACAATGATGCGTCCAATCCAGACTACTGGTCGCCTACAGGGGTTCCGCAGCCGGGCGATAATCTGGTGATCACACAAGGCACCATGAAAGTTTATGGCAATGCTCTGGCCGGAGATACTCTCTCCGTTGCTGCACCGCCCGGGGCGCCACCCATCGAAATTGATGCGGGCCCGGGAGCAAGGCTCGATCTCCACTCATCGCTCGGTGGCAGTCTGTTCACCACTGTTGACGTGCATGTTCATGGTGGAGTGACGCTTACCGCTGATGTCGCTGGGCTATCCCGGCTCAATATCTCCGGGGGCACCATACGCTTCATCGGCGCCAGCACGTTCACCGGGCTTGATCAGGTGTTCAACGATCGTCTTGTCGGGTCGGGAACGATCAAACTCCGTAGTGCAACCCATCTTCAGGAACGCATGGAAATCAATGGGGCCGTCGGACGCGGTCTGACCTTTGACCTTTCTTCAGCCGGGCCGCCTCTTACGGCGCTTCAGATCGATGATCCTAAGCAGTTTCATGGCCGTATAATCATCGGTTCGGCACTTCCTGAGCCAGCTGGTTTCGGCGATGTGGCGTTTATGGGCCTGCACGCAACCAGCGCGGACCTTCGCAACGACATGCTGCTGATGTTCGACGGCCACAAGCTCGTGGATGCCGTACGGATCAGCGGCGGAGGCAGCGGCTTGAAGTTGGAGCAGAACAGTCTGGGCGTGATGCTCTCGCAAGGCGGAGGTGCCTATTATCAGCCGGGTGGAGTTGGCATCGCTATTCCCCTTCATTTCTCATAGCCAGTAGCCGGGCGACAACCCGCTGACCTTGCTGGCCTCCTGCAAAGCAGGGCAATATGGCAATGACAACCCACAGCGAGGCTGGGCCATGAACGACGTCGCTGCCGAACTCACCAATTCCCGGATCATCGCTGCCTACCGGGAGCGCACCCCGGGCTCGGCTGACCTGGCAAAGGAAGCCAACGAGCTGTTCCCCAGCGGCATCACGCATGATGCGCGCAATGTCGATCCGTATGGCGTCTTCATCGCTCGCGCGCAGGGCCCGCACAAATGGGACGTGGATGGCAACCGCTACATCGACTACTTCGGCGGCCACGGCGCCCTGTTGCTGGGACACCATCACCCAGTGGTCACGCAAGCGGTGCGCGAGGCGCTGGACGAAGGCACTCAGTTCGGCGCGTCTCATCCACGCGAAGTGCAATGGGCACATGCTATCAAGCGCCTTGTACCGTCGGCGGAGCGCATTCGCTTCACGTCGTCCGGCACAGAGGCAACACTGATGGCGGTGCGGCTCGCACGCGCCTTCACGGGCCGCGAAACACTGATGCGGTTCAAGGGGCATTTCCATGGCTGGCATGACCAGATGGCCAGTGGCTACACAAATCATTTCGACGGTTCGCCGACCCCAGGCGTGCTGCCTGGCGTGGCCGAGAAGTCGATCCTGCTGAACCCCGGCGACGTCGCCGCGGTCCGCGAGGCCTTCGCCACCAATCCCGACATCGCGGGGGTGATCTACGAACCGACCGGCTCGTCGTTCGGCCAGGTGCCACTCGGCGCCGAGTTCGCACAGGAACTGCGCAGGCTGTGCACGCAATATGGCGCATTGCTGATGTTCGACGAGGTCGTCACCGGTTTCCGGGCGACTAAGGGTGGGGCGCAGATGGCGTTCGACGTGCGTCCCGACCTCTCCAGCTTCGCGAAGATCGTCGCGGGTGGGCTACCGGGCGCCTGTGTCACTGGGCGCAAGGACATCCTGGACCTGTTGGACTTCCAGGCAGCGGCGCGCATGGGACGCGAGAAGATCGCGCATCCTGGCACGTTCAACGCCAATCCAGTGTCGGCTGCGGCCGGTACAGCGGCGCTGACGGTGATCGCCGAGACCAATGCATCCGACGACGCTTCCGCGACTGCTGCCACCCTGCGCGAGAAGCTGAATGCCGTGCTGGCGGAAGAGCGCGTGCCCTGGGCTGTCTATGGCACTTACTCCGGCTTCCATCTGTTCGTGAACCCGAGCGGACTCGACGTCGGTCCGTACAGCTTCGATCCGGAAAAGATCCCGCTGGAGGACATGAAGAACCAACCGAAATCGCTGATCAACAAATTGCGGCTCGCCATGCTGATCAATGGCGTCGACCTCAATCCGCGCGGTGGTGGGCTGCTGTCGTGCACGCACACTGCGGACGATGTGGCGAACACCGCGGCGGCGTTCCGCGACGCGATCTGCATGCTGAAACAGGAAGGCGAACTGCCCAACTAAGAGCAGAACGCCGCCGGTTCAAACTGAGGTGCTTGCCTTAAGCCCCATGGCGCGCTTCGCCGCATGGCTTCTTCCAGTGCTTGCCATGGCGAGCATTGCGCGTCCTGCATGCGCGGCAGACGCATCAATCGAGGCAACCATTGAGGCCGTGAGGCCTGATGTCGAGGCCTACATCGGCAACGGCATGAAGATGTTCGACCTGCCGGGTCTTTCCATCGGCATCATTGCAAATGACCGAATCGTCTACAGCAGAGGCTTCGGCGTACGCAGCAAGGCCGGCGCCGCACCCGTCGACACGCGCACAGTCTTTCAGATCGGTTCGGCGACCAAGGGGTTCCTGTCTGCGACGATGGCCCTGATGGTCGATCGTGGGAAATTCAAATGGGATGACCGTGTGATCGACCTCGATGCCGATTTTCGGTTGAAGGACCCGTGGGTCACGCGCGAATTTCGGATGTTCGATCTCCTTGCGCAGCGCTCCGGACTTCCACCCTACGCGAATGACGCCCTGGGCTTGTTCGGCCAGGACGGAACAGAACTGATCAGGTCCTTACGCCATGTCGAGCCGATATCGAGCTTCCGGTCGACCTTTGCCTACACCAACGTCACCCACGTTGTCGCCGGCCGCATCGTGGCGAAGGTCGCCGACACAAAGGACTGGAATGCAGTCCTGCAAAAGGAACTGCTCGATCCTCTGGGGATGAAGGAGACATCCTATACCGCCGCGGCCATTGAAGCCGCGCCCAATCACGCGAGCGGCTACCGCTGGACACCTGACGGCACATCCGAGGTGCCGTTCACCCCGATCTTTCCGTACGACTTCGACGGCGCCGGCGACATCAACTCGACTATCGAAGACGCACCGCGCTGGCTGCGGTTCCAGCTAGCCAACGGCGCATTCGAGGGGCACCGGATCGTCTCCACGGAGAACCTCGCCGCAACCCGGACGCCCAAAGTGGCGATGTCCGACAAGGTATCCTACGCGCTGGGCTGGGTCATTCAGCAGACGCCGAACGGCACAATCGTCTGGCACAATGGGGGGACGACTGGTTTCGGCTCCTACTTCGGCTTTGTGTCGGAAAAGAACGTCGGCGTCGTCGTTCTGAGCAATGAAGTGAACATAGGCCTACCGGATGCCTTGGGCCGGTGGGTACTGGATCAACTCCTCGGCAATCCCAAGGTCGATCATGTTGCGGACGCGTTCAAGGCGGCCAAGGCCGGGTTCGAGAAGTCGGTCAAGACATTCGCGAAGCCTGACAATCCGCAACCATCCCCACCGCTGGCTCCGCTGGCCGGGAATTGGATCAATCCGAGCTGGGGCACGGCCTCTGTGGCCGCGGAAGGCGACGCGCTTGTCATGAGCATGCAGACCGGCGGCGCGAAGCTGAAGCTCGATCCATGGGATGGCGGCATCTTCACGGCCAAGCTGATGCCGCTTGGTCGGTTTGCGGCAATGGCCGAAAACCTTGGTCCTCTCCCTGGCGCGTTCGTGCAGTTCCAGATGGACAAGAACGCAAGGCTCAATGTGCTTCGCCTGTCCTTCGAAGATGGGCAGGCCTACGAGTTCACGCGCCAATAGGCCTCAGGCAGCTTCCGCCAACTGCCGCGGCAGGTAGATCGCCGTATGAGTCACGCGCGCGAGCGGGGTGCGTTCGTTCGCCAACACCAGAGCATCGACCTCGACGAACTTGTGGCCCTTGTGCACATAGTTCTGCGTGACGCGCGCACGCGCGGACAGCGTGTCGCCGATGCGGGCGATGCCGAGGTTCTGCACCTTGCTGCCGACATGCATCCACGCCGGCAGCACGACGTTGTGCGACAGCACCCAGTTGCAGCAGCGCAGGATGGTGCCGGGATGAACGATCCCTTCCGCCGCATACAGCGGATCGGTCTCGCGCGTATCGCTCAGATCCTGCGCGTGGAACTCTGCGGTGACGGTGAGCGGGTTCATGCCGAGCCAGCGACCGACCGCCAACGACTGCTCATTGGCGGCAGGGCGCGCGTCGTGCGCCGGCGGTGTGGCTGGTTGGAAATCGCCGACCGGCGGCGCGGTCACAGATGCCGGAAGCGTCGCCGATCCAGTGGCGCAGAATTCGCCGTGGCTATGTACATGCAGCGTCAAGCCATCCCCTGACGCCTCGGCGGTGATCTCGGCGATGTCGCCCTCATAGACCGGTTTCGCGAACTTGCAGTCACCGGTGCCGCGTTCCAGCCAGGCACGGCCCCAGTGCGCGACCGGCAGGTGGGTCATGTAGGCATAGACGTGCACGCCGCCCACCAGCCCGCCGCTGAAACCGAAGCGGCGGGCGGTGGCGTCGTCGTGGATCTTGTTTTCCGACGCCTTCGCCGTGTTGTAGGCGGAGACGCGGTATGGCTGGAGCGACATCACGCCAGCGCCCAGATCCCGACCTCGTACCCCGGCACGAAGTTGCGGTTGGTCATGTCCGGGTTCCGATTGATGTAGGTCCGGTTGAACATCGGGTGACGCATGCTGCGCGTCTCGTGCTCGATCTGGAACAGCGACTTGTTGGTATCGACATCGACGATATCGACGAAGCGATACTGGTGCTGGTCGCTCTCCTCGGTGATCAAACCACGCTCCACCAGCTTCTTGTGCGGGCCCGAGAAGTCGGCGAGCGTGATCTGGATGTGGTGACCGTCGTATTCACCATGCTTCCGATCGCTCTCGCGATAGATGACTCTGCTGTCACCCGAGGTGCTGGCCCATGCATACGGACCCCTCTCGTCGTTCGACACACCGGCGATGCCGTCGAGGATCTCGGTGTAGAACTTCGCGATCTTGTCCAGCCGTGTGCCGATCGGGACGTCGAACTCGACGTATGGCATGCCGAGACGCAGCGGCCCGAAATTCTCGGGCTCCGGTCCGTGCATGCGGATGCGGTTGCCCCACGGGCAGGTCGTCTCGACGACGTTGCCGACCTGCTTGTAGCTGAACTTGGTGCCTTCGAGGAACTTCTCGACGTATTCGAGCCGCTTCAGCAGCGCCTCGAGGTCGGGCACCACCAGGCCGGTCGTGCCGCGCACCACCTGAGGCGGGTTGCGCGTCGGCAGATGGAACTGGCCGCGGCCGACGTTGACCCACATGTTTTCGAGGCCGGCCATCAGGTACGGATCGCGCGTAAGGCCGAGGCCCATCAGATAATAGGCGATGGCCTTGCTCTGATCGGGCACCGTGACGTTGACGTGGCCAAGCTCGACGATGTTGCCAAGGTCCTCGACCGTGCGATCGAACTGCGGCTTGGTCATGACCGTGTCGTTCATCTCAGGAGTCCCCTCTGCCGGAATGTCACCTTTCGGCGCATGATACTGTCGACCGGCGGTTCCGGTCCACAGGCAGGGGAAACGGCAGATGGCAGCAGAGTTGGGCCCAGCGATGGCTTGGGCTGAGTGGGCGCGTCACGACGGCGTGGCGCTGGCCGAGCTGGTGCGCACCCGGCAGGTGAGCGCCCAGCAGGTCGCCGAGCAGGCGGCCACGGCAGTCGCACGGCTGAACCCGAAGCTCGAGGCGGTCATCGAGCTGTTCGACGATGTGCGAGCCAATCCAGATGCAGACCGGCCGGACAAGACGGGGAAGCTGTACGGCGTGCCGATCTTCCTAAAGGACCTCGGCTCCGGGCTGAAGGGCCGCACACAGGATTCGGGCTCGGCGTTTACGCAGGGGACGCGTATCGGCGCCACCGACCCGGTGGTGGAGAATTTCCTGAGCGCCGGCCTGGTGCCGCTCGGCCGCTCCACCACGCCCGAGTTCGGCATGACCTTCGACACCACCACCGACTATCGGGGCGAGGTAAAGGTGACACGCAGCCCGTGGAACCTGACGCGCACGCCCGGCGGGTCGTCCGGCGGCTCGGCTGCGGCTGTGGCCGCAGGCGTGGTGCCGCTCTCCATGTCGTCCGATGGCGGCGGATCGACCCGCATTCCGGCGTCGTTCTGCGGTCTGGTCGGGCTGAAGGCCTCGCGTGGACGGGTGCCGCAGCCGCTGGCGCGCAACGAGTACGTCACGCGCATCAGCATCGACGGCGTGGTCTCGCGCAGCGTCCGCGATACCGCGGCGGTGTATGACTACCTGAGCCGCGTGCCCAACGGAGGCTCGTTCATCAAGATGGGCGCACCAGCCGGCTCTTACCTGGATGCGATCGCCCGCGAGCCGGGCAAGCTGAAGATCGGCCTGTCCACCGCGGGGTGGGGCCGCGGCACCGATACGGATCCTGAAGTCGCGGCGCGCGTGCGCGAGGCCGCGCGGCTGCTGGAGTCACTCGGCCATGCGGTGGAGGAGTTGAACGACGACGCAATCTGCGACTGGGACACCATGTGGCAGGCCTACACGACGCAGTGGATCAGCAGCCGCTCGCTGTTCGCCATGATGGCGACAGAGAAGGGCATCCCGCGCGGTGATCTGCCGAAGCTGCTGAACCGCATGACCTGGCGGCACTACGAGGCGTCCGAGCGCTACGACAAGTTCGACATCTTCCGCATGATGAACGCCAACAACACCGTGACGCGCCAGTTTGGCGCGCTGATGGAGCGCTACGATGCGCTGCTGACGCCGACGTTGGCGATCCGCGTGCCGGAGGCCAACGGTCCCTACTCTCTGCTGCGCGATGAGCCACTCGATCTGTGGATGAGCCGGCTGACGGATGCCTGTCGCTACACGATGCCGGGCAACGAGACCGGGCTGCCCGGCATCAACATCCCCGCCGGCCTCGACCACGAGGGGCTGCCGATCGGCGTGCAGCTCTACGGCAATTTCGCCCGCGAGGACCTGCTGCTGCAGCTTGCCGCGCAGGTCGAGCGAGCGCGGCCGGAGTGGTTCGGCGCGGTGCCGCCGGTGCATGTGACGAAGGGGGACTGACGCGGACAGCGTGCGTACCCTCCTCTCCTCGCGCACATTCCTCCGCCTGTGGGCGATCGGCGGCTGCGTCAACACGATGCGGTCGTTCGAGGTGCTGTGCGCGGCCCTGTTCACGCTGGATGCGACCGGCTCGGGGCTGGCCGTCGCAGTGGTCTCCGCTGCACGCACGCTGCCGATGCTGCTGCTGGGTGCCTTCGCCGGCGTGATGTCCGAGGCGGTGGACCGCAAGCGCATTCTGCTGGTCGGGCAGATCCTGGCTGGCAGCAGTTCCGCGACGATCGCCGTGCTCGCCGCACTGGGCATCGCACAGCCGTGGCACGTCGGGCTCGCCGCGCTGCTGGCCGGCAGCGTGTGGTCCACCGAGATGTCCACTCGCCGGCGCATGGTGGGTGAATCAGTCGAAGGCGCGCTGGTCCCACGCGCCCTGGCGTTCGATACGGTGACCAACTCCATCACACGGCTGATCGGTCCCATCGCAGGAGGCGCTGCGTATCAGGTGCTGGGACTTGCCGGCGCATACGGAATATCCGTCATCGTATATTCCGTCGCGATTATCCTGATCCGGGGACTCGAATACCGGCAGGCCGGGCGGAAGATGGTGCTGTCGCGGGTCCCTCGCGACCTTGCCGAGGCGTTCGCGTTCGCCCGTGGCCACGTGATCATCCGTGGCGTGCTGGCGGTCACCATTGCGATGAACCTGCTGGGCTTCTGCTACTACGCGCTGGTCGCGCCGATCGCCCGGCAGGTATTTTTGGTATCGCCGACACTGACCGGCCTGCTCGCCGGCGCCGAGGCCTTCGGTGCGCTGCTAGGCGGACTTTGGCTCACCGGCGGCGGCCCGCGTCTGAGTGGACGCACGCTCATGGTGGGTGGATCGATGATGTTCCTGGTGTGCGTGATCATCATGCCGTTCGCGCCGACCTTCTTGCTGGCGTGCCTGCTGCTTGTCATCGGCGGCGTCGGCTCGGCGGCGTTTGCCAACATGCAGACCTCGCTGATCGTGCTGCATGCGCCACCACATATCCGCTCGCGGCTGATGGGGCTGCTGACGGTCTGCATCGGATTCGGCCCTCTGGGCATATTGCTGATCGGCGTGCTGGCCGACCGGTTCGGTCCCCTGATGGCCGTGGAGATCATGGCGGCGACAGGCCTCATCGCAGTGGCGGCAAGCGGCATCGCGTGGCGGCGGAACGATCTGCGGCAGCTCGCGACCTATAAGGCTGGACTGGCCACGGAAGACTGACCTGTGCCAACCTGTCGGCAATGCCAAACTACGGGAGAGCGTTCCATGCAAGACGTCAGCGTAGACCTGCAGTTTCTCTCCGGAGTCCGTGTCGTCGATTTCACCCAGTTCGAAGCGGGACCTTCCAGCACCGAGGCACTCGCCTGGCTCGGCGCGGAGGTGGTGAAGGTCGAGAACCCCGGCGTTGGCGATCCGGGTCGGCGGCTGCGCAAGGGCCGGCCGGATGACGACCCGTATTACTTCCAGCAGTTCAATGCCAACAAGAAATCGATCACCGTCAACCTGAAGTCGCCGCGCGGGCTGGAACTGGTGAAGGACCTGCTGCGCAAGGCCGATGTCTGCGTCGAGAACATGGCGCCGGGCACGATCGAGCGGCTGGGACTTGGTTACGATGTCGTGCGGCAGCTGAACCCCGGCATCATCTATTGCCAGGTGAAGGGCTTCGGCACGGGCAGCCCGTACGAGAAGAACCTCGCCTTCGACATGATCGCGCAGGCGACCGGCGGCACGATCAGCGTGACCGGCGAGAAGGGCCGTATGCCGGTGAAGCCCGGCCTGTCGCTCGGCGACACCGGAACCGGCATGACAATGGCGATCACCATCCTTGGGGCGCTGTACCGGCGAGCCGCGACGGGCGAGGGCCACCGGCTGCAGGTCGCGATGCAGGACGCGATGCTGCACTACATGCGCACCAACTTCTCCACGCAGGCGCGCACCGGCCGCGCGGTGGAGCGCGACGGAGCGCATTCGGGCGGCGGCAGCAACGCGCCCTCGGGCCTGTTTCCCTGCGCACCAGGCGGCGCCAATGACTATGTGTGGATCATGACCAGCCGCGCCAATCCCGAACACTGGGCGCGGCTGTGCAAGGTGATGGGGCGCGAGGAGCTGATCAGCGATCCGCGATTCGAGAACCCGGACGCGCGCGTGAAGAACGTCGCGGCGGTCGACGAAATCATCAGCGCCTGGACGAAGACACGCACCAAGCATGAAGCGATGGAGCAGGTCGGCAGCGCCAGCATTCCAGCGGGTGCGGTGTTCGACACGATGGAGCTGACGAACGACAAGAGCTTCGAGCAGCGTGGCATCATGCAGGTGATGGAGCATCCATCGTACAAGCCGTACAAGATGCCTGCATGGCCGGTGCGGGTGGACGGCAAGCCGCCGCGGGTCAAGGCGTCGCCGATACTCGGGCAGCACACGGATGACGTGCTGACGAACTGGCTGGGACTGAGCGAGGCGGAGGTGAAGTCGCTGCACGGCGACGGGGTAGTCTGACTGTCGTTGCGAGGAGGCGAAGCCGGTGGCCCGGCTCGCTTCGCTCCTGAAGAAACGGCGGGGCCGGCTGTCTTTCGTCATTCCCGCGCGCAAGCGGGAATCCAGTTTAGCGAGGCCCACAGTGTGCTGGATTCCCGCTTGCGCGCGGGAATGACGGATGGATGCTTGTGCGCGACGGGACAGCGCTAGTTTCATCCAGGGGCGGGTCTGCCCGACCGCCGGTGTGGAACTCGCAATGACAATGGCGCGTTAGGCCGCTTTGCCGAACAGGCCGCCAAGCTGCGCCAGTGTCTCGAGATGCGCGTCAGCATCGCCGAACAGCTTGTCGATTATCGTCATGCGCTTGAAGTAGTGGCCGACCTTGTACTCCATCGTCATGCCGATGCCGCCGTGCAACTGAACAGCCTCCTGGCCGATATGCCGGCCTGAACGGCCGATCTGGACCTTGGCCGCCGCAATCGCACGCCGGCGTTCGGTGGCGTTCTCCTCGGCTGCCATGACGGCAGCGAACATGGCCATGCTGCGCGCCTGCTCAAGCGCCACCAGCATGTCCACCGAGCGATGCTGCAGCACCTGGAACTGCCCGATCGGTCGGCCGAACTGCTGACGCGTCTTCAAATACTCCAGCGTCGTCTCATGCATTGCCTGCATGGTGCCGACAGCCTCTGCACACAGCGCGGCGATGCCCTCGTCCACCACATGTTCGATCGCCGGCAATGCGCCGCCCGCGTCGCCCAGAACATCGTCGGGAGGAACGCGCACGCCCGACAGCACAACCTCAGCGGCGCGCAGCCCATCCTGGGTCGGATAGCCACGGTGCGACACACCTGAGGCGGACGGATCGACCAGGAACAGGCCGATGCCCATGCGATCCCGCCGATCGCCTGATACGCGCGCCGTCACCAGCAGTCGATCGGCGCAGTCGCCGTGCAGGACGACGCTCTTGGCGCCATCCAGCACCCACACCGCGCCATCCTGCCGTGCGGTCGTGGCGACATCCGCGACGTCATACCGCGACTGTCGCTCCACATGCGCGAACGCAAGCTTCAGCTTGCCCTGTACGACCTGCGGCAGTAGCGCCTGCTGCTGTGCAAGGCTTCCGAGGCGCCGCAGCAGGCCGCCACCCAGGATCACAGTGGCGAAGTACGGTTCCAACACGAGGCCGCGTCCGAACGCTTCCATCACGATCATCGTTTCGACTGGCCCGCCGCCGAAGCCGCCATGCGCCTCCACAAATGGCAGGCCGAGCAGGCCGAGTTCGGCATATTGCTGCCAGAGGGCACGGCTCCAGCCGTCCGGCTCTGTCATGTACTTCTTGCGCTGCTCGAACTGGTACTGGTCGGCGATCAGCCGGTCGACGCTATCCTTCAGCAAGCGCTGTTCGTCGGTGAGGTCGAAATCCATAGGATCAAAGCCCCAATATCGCCTTCGCGACGATGTTGCGCTGAATTTCGTTGGAACCGCCGTAGATCGAGACCTTGCGATAGTTGAAGTACATCGGTGCCGCCTCGGCGGCGTAGTCGGGCCCGATTACCTCCTCGTTGCGGCCCTCGAAACCACGCTGATAGGGCAACGCGTAAGGGCCGACGACATCCATCACCAATTCGGTGAGTTGCTGCTGGATCTCCGAGCCCTTCAACTTCAAAATCGATGAGGCCGGGTTCTGCTTGCCTTTTTCGCGCTTGCGTTCGTCGGAGACGACGCGCAGCTGAGTCATCTCCAGCGCCTTCAGCTCGACCTCGACCGCGGCAAGCTTCTCGCGGAAGCGCGGGTCCTCGATCAGCGGCCGGTCGCCGATGCGCTCCATCGATGCAAGTTCCTTGATGCGCGCCACTTTGGCCTTCGAGGCGCCCACCCGGGCGATGCCCGTGCGTTCGTTGCCCAGCAGGAACTTCGCGTAATCCCAGCCCTTGTTCTCCTGACCGACGAGGTTCTCGGCGGGAACCTCGACGTTGTCGAAGAACACCTCGTTTACCTCGCGGCCGCCATCGATGGTGATGATGGGGCGCACGGTGATGCCTGGCGTCTTCATGTCGACCAGGATGAAGGAGATGCCTTCCTGTTTCTTTGCCGCCTGATCCGTGCGGACAAGGCAGAAGATCCAGTCGGCGTACTGCGCAAGCGTGGTCCAGATCTTCTGGCCGTTGAGCACGTACTTGTCGCCCTTGCGTTCCGCGCGTGTGCGCAGCGAGGCGAGGTCTGAACCGGAGCCTGGCTCGGAGAACCCCTGGCACCAGAAGATGTCGGCGTTCGCGGTCTTCGGCAGGAAGTGTTGTTTCTGCGCGTCGTTGCCGAACTGCGCGATCACCGGGCCGACCATCGTGACGTTGAAGCCGATCGGCGTCGGCACGTTCGCCTGCTGCATCTCGTCCTGGTACATGTAGACCTGCACCGGCGACCAGTCCTGCCCACCCCATTGCACCGGCCAGTTGGGCGTCGCCCAGCCGCGCGCATTCAGGATACGCTGCGACGTGATCATGTCGTCGCGCGTAAGTCCCTCCCCTTCCGCCACCTTGTCACGGATCGATTCCGGAATCTCGGTGCGGAAGAAGCGCCGCGCCTCCTCACGGAAGGCAGTTTCCTCAGGCGTGAATCCCAGATCCATGACGGTATCCTTTCACTCCGCCGCTTCGCGCTTCAGCCGATCGGCGAAGGTCTTGCGGAACTTCGTGACCTTCGGTGCCACGACAGCCTGGCAATAGCCCGTCCACGGATTACGCGCGAAGTAGTCGTGATGCTCGGGTTCGGCTTCGTAGAATACTTGCAGCGGCTCGATCTGAGTCACGATCGGCGCTGGCCAGAGCTTCGCATCGGCAATCTCCTTGATCACCGACTTCGCGGTCTGAAGCTGCGCATCCGAATGGGTCAGGATGATCGAGCGGTATTGTGGCCCGACATCATGTCCCTGCCGATCCTTTGTCGTTGGATCATGGATGGTGAAGAACACGCGCAGCAGGTCGGCATAGGAGACCTCAGCGGGGTCGAATTTCACCTGCACCACTTCGGCATGGCCCGTTGTTCCGCTACAGACCGCCTGGTAGCTCGGATTGGCGACATGGCCGCCGGCATAACCCGACATCACGCCACGCACACCGCGAAGGTCCTTGTAGACGGCCTCCAGGCACCAGAAACAGCCACCGCCAAGAGTGGCGATCTCTTCGCTCATCTCGTCGCTCCCTTACTTCGTGGTCCGCATCATAGCCTCAAGCGGCGTTCCTGCCACCGTAGCGCCGCACCCGAAGGTCGGCCTGCTCCTTGTGCGCGGCGAAGTTCTCGATAGCGCACAGCCGCGAGCAGTACTCACCGATCATGGTGGTCGCCTCTGCGCTGACCTCCTGGTAGGTCACGGTCTTCAGGAACTTCCCAACCCACAACCCGCCCGTGTAGCGTGCCGCCCGTTTCGTGGGGAGCGTGTGGTTGGTACCGATCACCTTGTCGCCGTAAGCGACGTTGGTTTCTTTGCCGAGGAACAGCGAACCGTAGTTCGTCATGCGCTCGAGGAACCAGCGGGGCTCATGCGTCAGGACCTGCACGTGCTCCGAGGCAATACGATCCGCCTCTGCCACCATCTCCTCGTCGGTGTCGCACAGGATGACCTGCCCGTGATCGCGCCAGGCGACGCCGGCGACGTCGGCGGTCGGCAACCGGGTGAGCTGACGGTCGATTTCGGCCTGGATGCTGTTCGCGATCTTCGTCGATGTGGTCAGCAGAATCGCTGGCGACGTCGGCCCATGCTCGGCCTGGCCGAGCAGATCTGTCGCGCACATTTCGGCATCGGCGGTGTCATCGGCAATGATAAGGGTCTCCGTCGGTCCGGCCAGAAGGTCGATGCCGACACGCCCGAACAACTGCCGCTTCGCCTCCGCGACGAACGCATTGCCGGGGCCGACCAGCATGTCGACGGCCGGAATGCTCGAGGTGCCGAGAGCCATCGCGGCGACCGCCTGAATGCCGCCCAGGAGATAGATCTCATCGGCACCACCCAGCGCCATCGCCGCGACGGTGGCAGCCGGCGGCACACCGTTGAGCGGCGGCGTGCATGCAGCAATGCGCTTCACACCCGCGACCTTTGCGGTGAGCACGCTCATGTGCGCCGATGCGACCATGGGATAACGACCCCCGGGCACATAGCAGCCGACGCTGGCGACCGGGATGTTCTTATGGCCAAGCCGAACGCCGGGCAGCGTCTCCACTTCCACATCGCGCAGCGCGGCACGCTGCACTTCGGCAAAGCGGCGGATCTGCGCCTGGGCGAACTTGATGTCCTCAATCACCTGTGCCGGCAGGCTGTCGATCAGCGCCTGAATTTCCGCGGGTGAAAGCCGGAAGTCCTTCGGCTCCCACTTGTCGAACTTCACCGACAGCTCGCGCACCGCAACATCGCCTCGCCGCACGACGTCGTCGAGGATCGCCTCGACCGTCTGGCGGACCTTGCGGTCGGCCGCGAATTTCTCCTCGTCGCTTGCACCACGCTTGATGTAGCGGATCATGGCACCTCCTATTCCGCGGTCCAGCCGCCATCGACGACAAGCGAGGCGCCGGTTACCAGCGCCGCCGCATCGGATGCCAGGAACACCACGGCACCCATCAGGTCTTCCACCGTTCCCAGTCGGCCGAGCTTGATCCGCCGAAGCACATCCTCATGAAATGCCTTGTCGCTCCAGAACGGCCGCGTCAATGGCGTGTCGATGAATGTCGGACCGATGGTGTTCACTCTGATCGCGTGCGGTGCCAGATCGATGGCCATCGCCTTGGTCAAGCCCTCCACGCCGTGCTTGCTCATGCAATAGACGGTGCGCCGCGCTCCTCCCACATGACCCATCTGCGAGGAGATGTGGATGATCGATCCGCCGATGCCCGCCTGCACCATACGCTGCGCCACCGCCTGTGCGACAAAGAACGCAGCGCGCTGGTTCAGGTCGGTGATGGCATCGTAATCCTGCTCGGTCACGTCGAGGAACGGTGCGGGCCGATTGGTGCCGGCGTTGTTCACCAGGACATCGAACGGCGCCTGCGCCGCGACGGTTGCGCGCACCGAGGCCAGATCCGTCACGTCCAGCACCAACGGCTCGGCGCTGCCGCCCTCCGTGCGGATCTCTGCCGCTGTGGCTTCGATCTCCGCCGCTGTGCGCGCCACGAGCACGACATGCGCCCCGGCCTGGGCCAGGGCCGCAGCAGCAGCCAGACCGATACCGCGCCCCGCGCCGGTGACCAGCGCACGGCGTCCGTCCAGACGCAGCGATGGTGTGCGAGGCAGGGGCATCAGCTTCGTGCCGCCTCCGGCCTGAACCGCACGCCCTTGCGCGCGTAGCCGCCACCAATTCCGATCGGGGTGCCGTCGGCGCGCCAGCACGCGGCGCCGGTCAGCGTGCCGTCATCGTCGATTCGGATCGCGCTCATCCCGCCGCCGACATTGCCCGTCGCCGCAACGTCGTGGCCGCGATCGCGCAACGCAGCCAGCACGTCGGAAGGCACGCTGTTCTCCACCTCCACGCCGAAGCCCTGTGTCCACAAGCGCGGCGCCTCCACCGCTTCCTGCACGCTCATGCCGTGATCGATCAGGTTGGAGATCGCCTGCATCACCGAGGGGAAGATGCGCAACCCACCCGGCAATCCCAGCGCGTAGCGCGGCTTGCCGTCGCGCAGCACCATGACCGGCGACATCGACGAGGTAATCCGCTTCCCTGGCGCTATTGAACTGGCACGGCCGGGATGCGGCGTGAACACGAACATGTAGTTGTTCGGGATCATGCCCGTGCCAGGCACGATGTAGCGCGCACCGAACAGCGAGTTGATGGTCTGCGTGCTGGCGACGATGTTGCCCATGCCGTCCGCCACAGTGAGGTGAGTGGTATGCGCACCTTCACCAGGTGCCACCGCGGCGCTCCAGCTTTGCGCGCGACCAAGGTCGATGCGCGCACGACGATCGGCCGCATATGACTTGGACAGCAACTTCTCCACCGGCACCTTGACGAACGCGGGATCCGCCGTCGCTGCCGCCCGGTCGGCGAAAGCGATCTTCAGTACCTCAGCGAGCAGATGCAGCGTGTCCGCGGAGCCGAAGCCCAAGTCACCGATGTCGTAGCCTTCCAGGATGTTGAGCATCTGGATAATGTGCAGCGGTCCCGACGAAGGTGGCGGTGGTCCGACGATGTCGAACCCGCGATACGTGCCGCGCAGTGCGTCGCGATCGATCGTGCGATAGTGCGTCAGATCCTCCCGCGTGATGTAACCGCCCGACTTCGCCATGTGGTCGGCATAGAGCGTGCCGAGAGCGCCGGCGTACAGCAGGTCCGGGCCGTCCCGCGCGATGCTGCGCAGTGTCTCCGCGTAGTCGCCGGTGACCAGTCGCGTGCCGGCAGAGATCGGTGTGCCGCCAGGCAGATACAGCTTTGCGATCTCCGCATCGCGTGCCATGTCCGCGGCGGAATCGGAAACGCATTCGTGCAGATAGGGCGTCACGCGGAAGCCGCGCGAGGCGTGGCGGATCGCCGGCTCCATCACATCTGCAAGCGAGAAAGTGCCGAAGCGTGCCAGCGTCTCGCACCAGCCCTTGAGGTTGCCGGGCAACGCTACCGCGGTCGGGCCGACGGCATTCTTGCGCCCGATCGTATCCATTGTGCCAGGCGCGGCGTCGGGATCGGGTGTGTAGGTTGTCGGGCCTGTGGCGAGCGGCGCCATGCTCTGATTGTCGATCACCACATGGCGGCCGTCGGCCAGGCGGATGTGGGCGATACCGCCGCCGAGGATGCCGACCATCATCGGCTCCACCACCGTCAGCGCGAAGAAGGCGGCGATCGCGGCGTCGATTGCGTTGCCGCCTGCGGCCAGCATCTCCGCACCGGCTGCCGAGGCGAGCGGATGGTTGGTGACGACCATGCCGCGAGTACCCGTCGCTGGCTGCTTTTCGCAGCGGAATGTCGTGCCCGCGCGGGTGCGCCAGTCGGTCTCGGGCATAGCCGTTCCTTTCGTGCGATGATCTGGCGATCAGGATGCGCCGGCACGCGCGGTGCGACAATCGTTGGAGGTGTCCGCGTGGACCCTTACACGTTAGCCGGCATCGTAGGTGTCGGCTTCATCGTGGTGGCATATTTCGCCAACCAGCAGGGCTGGCTCCGCTCTGACGACTGGCGGTTTCCGATGGCGAACCTGATCGGCTCGCTGCTGATCGGGGTGTCGCTGTGGACCGCGTGGAATCTCCCGTCGGCCGTGATCGAGGCGATCTGGGCGGCGATCAGCGTCTACGGACTGTTCAGGCGCTGGCGCTAGACCGCCTCGGCGCTGAAGCGGCGGGGCGCGGCACAGCAGGCGCAGCCGCCAGGATGCGAGCGGAATGGCGTCGTGGCGCTCGGGGCTTCGGCCGCGCCACCGATCGCCGGCAAGGTCAGGGCGCGCGGCGCCGGATCACCGCACGCCGGGCAGGATTGCGGCAGATCGAACTCCGCCATGGGGTGGCTCTCGCTGAACGGGCCACAGCGGTCGCAGTCGTAGTCGTAGGTGGGCATTCAGGCCTCGCCTTATGGATCCAATTTTGGCGATTTTGCCACCGTTGGCCGCCACTGGTCCAGACAGGCCGGCGGCCACCACGGCCTCGCGGGCTTGATTGCTGCTGACAGAACGTTGTCAGCGCCGGGTTGGCATACGTATCCGTATGTCACCAGCCGGCTCGTACTATCTGCGGGGGGCGCTGTCCGCCCTTGCCGCAGTGTCAATCTGGGCGAGTTGGAGCGCGGTCACGAGGCTGGCCGTTACGACCAGCCTCGGCGCGTGGGACATCGTGGCGCTGCGCTTCGGGGTGGCGGGTCTCTTTCTGGCTCCGGTCCTCGCCAGGCGCGGCCTTGCCTGCGATCGCGTTGGATGGTTTGGACTCGCGGTGATCATCACCGGGTTGGGCGCACCCTATGCGCTTGTGGCGGCCAGCGGGCTGCGCTTCGCGCCTGCGTACGATCAGGGCGCGCTCAACCCGGGTTGCATGCCGCTGTTCGTTGCTTTGATCGCCTCGATCGTTCTGGGAGAGAGGCGCTCGGCCGCGCAAAGCCTGGGGCTGTTGCTGGTGCTTACCGGGGTCGTCATCATCGTTGCCTGGCATGCAGTAGTCTGGAACACCTCGCACACGTGGGGTGATGCGCTCTTTCTTGTCGCGGCATTCATGACGGCGTGCGGCACCGTGGTGATGCGGCAGGCGAAACTCGATCCGCTCCACGCGACGGCACTGATCTCCACCGGTTCGCTGGTGATCTATCTGCCCATCTACCTCGCACTGCACGGAGCGCGCCTCACACAGGCACCGCTCGCCGACATTGCGATCCAGGCGGCCTTCCAGGGCGTTCTCGTAACCATCGTTGCATTGTTTCTGTATGGCCGTGCTGTCGTCATCCTCGGCGCTTCCCGCGGCGCAGCCTTCGGCGCGCTGGTGCCGGCGCTTTCCGCGCTGTTCGCAATCCCGCTTCTCGGGGAGTGGCCAGGCGAAACGGACTGGGCCGGCATCGTGCTGATTTCCGTCGGGGTCCTCCTGGCAAGCGGAGGACCGTTTTCCGGATCACGGCTTCGCGTGCGCGATCGCTGCTGACAGAACGCTGTCAGTGCCGGGTTGCCATGTTCAGGATCGTTGCAGACGAACAGGAGATGGCAATGCAGTCAGACCAGATGATCCGCTCTACCGCCGGCGTCGATCCGGCGACACTCCATTCGATCGAGCGGGTCTACCGGGACTGGGACGCGGCTCTGCACGCGAAGGACGTCGAGTCGGCAGTTGCACTCTACGCCGAGGACGTCCGGCTCGAGAGCCCCCTGGTGCGACACCTGACCGGATCGCCGGGTGGCGTCGTCCAGGGTCGCGATAACCTCCGCGCCTTCATACGCGTCGTGTTCGAGCGCACGCCGACAAGCCGGGGGCACTATCGTAGCGGGTTCTTCACCGACGGCCGCAAGCTGATCTGGGAGTATCCGCGCGAGACGCCAGTGGGCGATCAGATGGACTTCGTCGAGTTCGATGGAGATTGAAGACGGCCTGATCCGCCGTCACTGCGTCTACTGGGGCTGGTACGGTGTAAAGGTCATCGAGGAGGATCGCTATCACCGCTGAACCGAGGCGCGCCCGAACAACGTGATCGGTGCGGCCGTCATCAAGGCAAGGGGAATGCCGACTGCCGCGACGATCGTGAGGCGCGCAACGAGGAGCCATGCCGACGACGCCGGTTCGCCGATCACAAGCGGTACGACAAATGCCGTGACGGTTGCTGCCAACGACACGGCGAACAAGGGCGCACCGGCACGGAGCAGCCGCAATGGCGTCGTGCGCAGCACATGTGCATAGGCCCATAGCGCGTATGGCGTGACGAACATCTGTGCGCCAAGCCAAACCAGCACCGCATGCAGCGGGTTGGCAGGGCGGATCAGCAGGACGCCGCAGACGGTCGCAACAGTGCCCGCGACGTTGGCGATCAGCGCGTAGCGGGGCTCGCCGCGCGCGATGACAGCGACGCCGGCGGGAAAGGCCAGGAACAGCCAGGCGGTCAGCGCGATCAGCGGCAAGGCCGCCTCGCCGGATGGTTGCCAGGCCGGTCCGAGCAGCGTCGCCACGAGAGGCTGCATCGCGACCGCCATCGCGGCACAGAGCGGAAAAGCCAGCAGACTGGACCAGGCGAGGCAGCGATCCACGCTCGCGCGCAATGCCGGCAGGTCATTTTGCCGCTCCGACAGCAAGGGCAGCATCAGCCGCCACTGCGCGGTAAACGCGAGTTCGCGAACCGCATCGACGAGGCGGAATGCCATGTGCACCTGGCCCAGCGACGTGGCGCCGGCCGTGCCGCCGATCAGCAGCGCGAACAAGCGATAGCGGCCGTTCAGGACGAGGGTGCTGGCGGTGAGGGGCAAGCCGACGCGCAGCAATTCGCGGATGTGTTGTGGACTGACAGCACGGCGCGGTCGCATCGGGCAGCGCAGAAGCAGCGCAAGGGCGCCAGCACCGGAGATGACCACCTGCTGCACGACCAATGCCCAGGCACCGGCACCCATCAGAGCACTGACGACGCCTGCCAGCGTTCCCAGTCCCTGGCCGATCAATGTGCGCCACGCCAGTTTCCTGTATGCGCGTTCCCTGGTCAGCAGACCCTGAACCGGTCCCGCTGCGCCAACCAGCGGCAGCGCCACCGCAAGTGCCGCCGACATCGTTGTCAACCGGCTGTCGGCCAGCGACCAAGCAAGCGGGTAGCCGAGCGCCACCTGCAGCAGCGCGGCGACGCAGCCGACCAGGACCGATGCCGTGAGTGCGCTGGAGAAGATGTCATTATCCATCACGTCGCGCTGCACGAGCGAGTCGGCGAAGAGCGCATTGACGGAAACCCACAGCAGAACGTGTACGGCGACCGCGGCCGCACCGATCCCGACCTCTGTCGGACCGACCAGGCGCGCGACGATGAATGCCGAGGCAAAGGAGAACAGTGCCGATACCGCCGCTTCGAGGCCAGACCACAGCACGTTGGCGGCGTGGCTCTGCCTCATCGCCAGATGCGCTCGCGCGCGATGGCGACGAACGCGCCGTTGTATCTTTCAGTCGGCATAACCGTTGGGGTGCGCCTCGCGCCATCGCAGCGCGGTACGCACGATCTCGTCGAGGTCGGCAAAGCGTGGCCGCCAGCCGAGTTCGCGCGTCGCGCGCTCGGACGAGGCCACCAGCACCGCTGCGTCGCCTGGGCGGCGCGGACAGATGCGATATGGCACCTTGTGGTTCGACGCCCGTTCCACTGCGGCGATCACCTGCAGCACCGAATGTCCCGTGCCGCTGCCGAGATTGACAGTGATGCTGCCGTGCTCCAGCCGATCGAGCGCCAGCAGATGCGCATCGGCAAGATCGGTCACGTGCACGTAATCGCGCAGGCATGTCCCGTCCGGCGTTGCATAGTCGCTGCCGTACACCTCGAGACCCGGACGCAGCCCGAGCGCTGCGTCGATCACCAGCGGGACGAGATGCGTCTCCGGTCGATGATCCTCGCCGTACCGCCCGGCAGGATCGGCACCTGCCGCATTGAAGTAGCGAAGCGACGCATAACGCAGTCCATGCACACGCTCCGCCCAGAGCAGTGCGCGTTCGAGAAACCACTTGCTGTCGCCGTAGGGAGATTCCGAATTGATTCGCGCGTCCTCCGGGATCGGCACGACATCGGGCGTGCCATACAGCGCCGCGGTCGAGGACAGGATGAAGCGGGAAATGCCGTGACGTACGCAGGCCTCGATCAGCCGCACGCCATTCACACCGTTGTCGATCAGGTAGCGGAACGGCAGGCGCATGCTTTCGCCCACCTGCGAAAGCGCTGCGAAGTGAAACACGGCATGCCAGGGACCTTCAGCCAGCACGCGGTCCACGGTTTCGGTGTCCGCGAGATCCGCCACGATCAGGCGCGCATCGGGTGGGACCGCGCCGCGATGGCCAGTGCGCAGGTTGTCCAGCACCACAACGGCGTCGCCGCGCTCGACCAGCGCCGCCACAAGGTGGCTGCCGACATAACCGGCGCCGCCGGTGACCAGAAACCGTCGCGTCATCGCCCTCACTCCCGGAAGTAGCCGCCATAGCGCGGATGATACACATCCGCATCGGGGTAGCCCGAGCGCACATGGACGTTGACGTCCACCTGCGTCAAGGCCGCACCGACCACGGTGGCGTGCGCCTCCTCCAGCAGTTCCAGGGCATGCAGGGCGGCGGCGCGCGAGGTGGCGCGCCAGCGTACAAAGAACAGCGTGGCGTCGGCCAGGCCGGCAATGACCCGCGCGTCCGTAATCGCCTCGGCCGCGGGCGTGTCGAGCAGCACCAGGTCATAGTCATGCCGCAGCGTCTGCAAGACCCGCGCCATCGTGGGGGACATCAGCAGACCCAGCGCGTTCGGCTCGCCGCCGCCGCTGGGGAGGAAATCCGCGCCGGACACCGGATGGTGGCGGATCACCTCGGCCAACGTGGCCCGCTCCCGCAGGCAGTCTACCAAGCCCTTGCCGTCGCGATCCTGCGCAGGATGCCGGACGTCGCAATTCACCACGATGACGCGTTCGCCATTCAGCGCCGCGACACAGGCGAGTGCATGCGCCAGCGTCGTCTTACCCTCCTTTGCCTGCGCAGCTGTCACCGCCACGACGCGTGGCCGCTCAGGTGCCAGCGACAAGCCGGCATGCAAGGCGCGAAGCTGTTCGGCGAGCACGGAATGCGGCCGATGTGTGACGTATTCCTCGACGCTGCTGGCCCTCAGCTTGCGGGGCGCTACGCGTGGCACCAGCCCAAGGCACGGTAGCCCGAGCACGACGCGCACATCGTCGCCAGTATGGAATGTGCCGTCCGAAAGCTCGCGCACGTAGACCAGCAACAGGCCGAGCACGATCCCAAACGCCGTCGCTGCCGCCATCCACGGGACCGTGCGCGGGAAACTCGGTCGATCCGGAACCAGCGCCAACGAGATCTCGTGTGCATCGGGCACCTGGATCGCTGGCTGCTGCGCGGTCTGCTGTATACGCTCGAGGACCTGTCTGCAGCAGCCCTCGCGATGCCTCCGCGTCACGCAGCATCGCGTTCAGTGGAACCTGGGCCTGTGCGTCGAGCGCGATCTGCGCCTGTTGCTCAGTCAGGTCGCGTTGCATCGCACTGACGCGCTCCCGGCCGGCGCGTACATCGGCGTCGATGGCGCTCACGACCCTGCCGACCTCCGCGGCAACCGTGCGGTCGGCGTCGGCAAGTTGTGCGCGGAGGGCCTGAACCTCGGGATGACCGCTCCCAAGTCTTCCCAGCATCGACTGCAACTCTGCCGACAACTGATCATGTCGCGCGCGCAGTTGCACCACCGAAGGCGCGATCGCCGCCTGTGCAGCGGCGCCGACCCGTCCGCTGGCGGCGTCCAGCTTCGCCTCCGCCTCGGCCAGCGTGTTGCGGGCATGCTCCAGGTTCTCGGTCAGCAGGCTGATCTGTTCACTTCCGAGCCGCGCATGCATGCCCTCCACAAGGCCGTTCCGGGCACGGTATTGCGCGATGGCATCCTCTTCCCGCCGCACATCCCGGCGCAACTCGTCACGCCGCTGTTCCAGCCACTCGCGCGCCTTGGCGACCGCACCGTATTTCGCACCAAGCTGCGCCTTCACGTAGACGTCCATGGCGTTATTGGCACCGGCCGCTGCGATCACCGGATCCTCCGCCGTAAACGAGACCTCCAGCACGTGCGATGCCTTCACCGGTGTCACCGTCAGTGCGGCCCGCACAGCGCGCAGCGTGGCATTGCGGTCAGGATCGAGTCGCGGTCCAGGCAGGTCACCGTCTGGATCCGCCGCGGGAGCGAATACCCGCCTGATCAAGGACAGCGCAGGTTCAAGCCACAGGCGTGGCCGCAGCGATGCGTTGAACTCGGGATTCGCGGGCAGATTGAGCCGGCTCGCGACCTGCTCGACCACAGGCATGCCGCGCAGCACCTCGGCCTGGCTGGCCATCACGGCGTCGGTGATCGGATCGACCCGCATGATGCTCTCCAGCTCACGCGCCTTGTACTCGCTCGCGTCGTAGAGCATCGTCCCGGTGGCGGTGTAGCGCGGGGTGAGCTGGGTAATGGCGACAACGGCCAGCAGCGGGCACAGCAGCATCGACGCCAACAGGAGCCACTTGCGGCGCCGCAAGATGGCAAAGATCGTGGCGCCATCCAATGGCGCCACACCGCCAGCGTCGCCCGCCAAGCGCGCCTGCAGACGTTCGCGCCGTGCCGTTGCGGACGGCTGAGTAGTTCCTGCAGGTTGGTCGAGCATCACCTGTCCTGGCTCACGGAGCAGGCTGGCCTTCCTGTCCAGCCAGGGTCTGCGAGTGCCACCGGTCTACAGGCACCGCCTTAATTCCTGGCTAATCATGCGACGGCATGATTGCCGCGTGGAGGATCTCTCGTGCTCTTTCGCCGTCTCTGGCTTGTGACCGTCCTGGCGTTCGCGGGCTGCGGCGGGCCAGGCAGCGATCTCCCGCCGCTGCCAATCGGTGGCGCCGCGTCCTATAGCCTTGGTCCGGGCGATCAGGTGCGCATCATTACCTTCGGCGAGGAGAATCTGACCGGCGAGTTCCGGGTCAACGACAGCGGCAATATCGCACTGCCGCTGGTCGGCGCAGTGCACGCGGCGGGGCTGACCTCCGGCGACCTGGAAGCCGCGGTAGCGGCCGCGCTGCGGCGCGGCAACCTGGTGCACAAACCCTCGGTCGCGGTGGAGGTGATCGCCTATCGACCGATCTACGTGCTGGGTCAGGTCAACAAGCCAGGGCAGTACCCGTATCAGCCCGGCATGACGGTGGTGACGGCCGTCGCGGTGGCCGGTGGCTTCACCTACCGCGCGTATGAGCGCTACGCTTCGATCGTACGTTCAGGCGAGGGCAACGCCGTTGAGGGCAGGGCCAGCCGGCAGGCCTTCGTGCAGCCAGGCGACGTCATCACGGTGTTCGAGCGTCGTTTCTGATGCCGGCCTCCGCATATGGCGGATTGGCATCGGATTGGGGGTTGGGCTGACAGTAGCGGCGGCGCGCGATACTCCGGCCCCAGGTCCGTTGCACATCATCGGCACTCAGGCTGCCAGTTGCATTGCGGGCGCGGTGCGCCTGCCATCGCAGGGGCCGGGGTTCCAGACGATCCACCTGGCCCGCAGTTCGTTCTGGGGCGCACCTTCCGCCATTGCCCGGATCGAGATGCTGGGCGAGAAGGTGCGCGCGGCGGGATTGGGCGATATCTATATCGAGGACATCTCGCGGCCACGCGGCGGTCCGTTGCCAGGCGGGCATGTTGCCCATCAGCGTGGTCTCGAAGTCGACGTCGGCCTCGATGTTGTGGCGAAGCGCTCGCTGACTTCGGCGGACCGCGAGGCAGTCGAGCTGCCCAGTATGGTGAGGCCGGATCAACGCGGGGTCGATCCGGCACACTGGACACCGCAGGTCGTCACTCTGCTGCATCTGGCCGCCAGCCTGCCCGACGTCGACCGCATCCTGGTCAATCCGGCGATCAAGCGGCAGCTCTGCGACGAGGTGCAGGGCGATCGGTCTTGGCTGCGACTGATCCGGCCGTGGTACGACCATTCCGCACACATGCATCTCAGCTTCCGCTGTCCGGCCGATCAGCATGACTGCGTGCAGGCCGCGCCACCGCCGGCAGGCGACGGTTGCGACGCGACGCTGCAATGGTGGTTCGATCAGTTGAATGTTCCGCCGAAGCCGTCGCCGCCGTATCACCCGCCGCCGCTGCCGGTCGCCTGCAAGGCGATCATGGCAGCGCCATGACGCATACCAGCGTCCGCCGGATCCCGCTTGCCGTTTGCCGAGGCCACACAATTAACTTTGGTAGCCGGTGTGTGCGCACGCTGGATGGCCGCCGCCGGTTCGACCGCTACGCCATCAACAGTTCCCGGTAACCCCCCGCCGAAACCGCGTCGCAGCGTTCGCGGAACGCCGGATGGCCGCCGCTGTAGCGCATAACCCGGCGGACCTGTTTGCCATCCACGTTGCGGTTGATGCCGGTCATCCAGGAGTTGACCTCGGTGAACAGCAATCCCTCGTTGGTCGCGATGACGTGGTCGGTCCAGGCTTTCGCGGCCTCGGGCGTCGCATCCACGCAGGTCATGCCGTTATCGCGTGCGTGGCGGATCAGTGCGGTGACCCAGTCGGAGGTGTATTCCACCGCACGCGGGAAGTTGCCGAGGCCGGCGTGCGGTCCCATCACCATCATGAAATTCGGGAACCCATCGACCAAGATGCCCAGCAGCGTCACCGGCCCGTCGGCCCATCTGTCCTTCAGCGACACGCCGCCCACGCCCCGGATGTCGATGCGGTCGAAGGCCCCGGTGATCGCGTCGAACCCAGTCGCGTAGATGATCATGTCAAACTGGTAATCGGCGCCCGAGGTGTGGATACCGTCCGGCGTGATGCGCTCGATCGGCGTTTCGGTCAGGTCGACCAGTTTCACGTTCGGCTGGTTGTAGACCTCGAAATAGCCGCTTTCCAGCGGCACCCGCCGCGTGCCAAAGCCGTGCGTCTTGGGGATGAGCTTTTCCGCGACCGCCGGATCCTTGACCCGCTGGCGGATCTTTCGCGCCAGATAGTCGGACATCAGCTTGTTGGCCTCGCGATCAACCAGGACGTCACGGAAATTGCCCATCCAGATGCCGAAGCCCGGTTCGCCATAGCGCTTCTCCCAGAACGCCTCGCGTTCCTCTTCCGTCACCTCGAACACAGAACGCGGATCGGCGGTATGGATGAAGCACCCGAGGGTTTCCTGGCAGCGGGCGAAGATATCGGCGTAGTTCTTGCGGATTTCGCGCATCTCGTCGGGCGTGACCTTGGCGTTGTGCAACGGCGCTGACCATTGCGCGGTACGCTGGAACACGGTCAGGTGGCCCGCGGTCTTGGCGATTTCCGTGATGGCCTGGATGCCGGTTGCGCCGGTGCCGATGACCGCGACGCGCTTGCCCGCAAAACTGACCGGTTCCTTGGGCCAGTTATGCGTGTGGCAGGACTGGCCCTCGAAGCTCTCGATGCCGGGAATGCGCGGCAGAACAGACGCTGACAGCACGCCGATCGCTGTGAGCAGGAATCGCGCGGTGCAATACGTGCCGTTGTCGAGCGTGACCTTCCAGGTTCGGCTGCCTTCCTGGTACTGCGCCGCGGTCACTGTGGTTTTGAACTGGATGTCGCGCCGGAGGTCGAACTTGTCGGCGACGTGGTTCAGATACCGCTCGGTCTCCGGCTGGCCGGCGAAATGCTCCTCCCAGTCCCATTCGTCGAGCAGTTCCTGGGAAAAGGAATACCCGTAAGTCCAACTTTCGGAGTCAAATCTGGCGCCGGGATAACGGTTCCAGTACCAGGTACCGCCGATACCGGAGCCGGCCTCGAACACCCGCGTCGTCAGGCCAAGTTCGCGCAGGCGGTAGAGTTGATAGAGGCCGGACACCCCCGCGCCGATGACGATCGCGTCGAAATCGGTGGCCGCCTTCGCGGACGGCTCGCGCGCGGCTTCCACTCTGTCGTTCATGCACACCCCTCTCCGCTGACAAGCCTTTCGGCCCTATTGGAGGTTTGAGCCGGTCCGCCGTCCCACGTGCGAGCGTGCGGCCGGAGGTTCCTGGGCTTGGGGGCAGGCTAACCCGCATCGCCGCCCCTGCGCCAGTCGCCGCGCGAGCGCACCGTTGTCGGGAACGCGACGGTCGGGGCGCAGGGATACCGCCGTAAACTTGCCCACCAACAGTGACGGCATATCTGCTGAACCGGCCTGGCCGGAAACCAACCAACGCGGTCATCGGGTGTCAGAGGACGCCATCGAGCCGGCGCATGGTCCGGGCAAACACCGCGGCAATCGCCTGCTGTGCGCGGTGCCTGCCGTCCCACACCGCCCACTTGCCGGCGACCATGACGTGACGCACGGGTGTGCTGTTGCCGGAGAACACCCAGGCATCCAGCACACTGTCGCCTGTACGACCTACAAGCGACGGATGTTCGGTGTCGAGCACCACCAGGTCGGCAAGCCTGCCCGGCGTTATTTCGCCGGCATTGCGGCCAAGCGCCTGGGCGCCACCCGCCAGGGCGCGCTGGTAAAGGTTCAACGCGACCGATGCTCCGGGACGTGGCTCGGTCGCATTGCGTGCCCGCGTCTCCAGCCGGCGGATGTAGTCGAGCCAGCGCAACTCCTCGACCGGACTGGTGCAGACATTGGAATCGCTGCCGATACCGAAACGGCCGTCAGCCGATAGGTATTCGCGCAGGGGGAAGATGCCGTCACCGAGGTTGGCCTCGGTCGTCTGGCACAGTCCCGCGACGGCTCCGCTTGCCGCAAGGCGCTGCGTTTCCGTCGCATCGATGTGCGTCGCATGCACCAGGCACCAGCGATGATCGACCGGTGCATGATCCAGCAGCCAGTTAATCGGCCGTGTACCGCTCCAGGCAACGCAGTCGATCACCTCCTGCTCCTGCTCGGCGACATGGATGTGAATCGGCCTGCTGCCCGCATTGGCGATCGCAGCGGCGAGTTCCTCCGGCGTAACCGCGCGCAGCGAATGCGGTGCGAGGCCGACGGATGTGCTGCGCGCCATCGTCGCGCACAGACCGGCATGCTCATCAGGTGAGAGGATGAAGCGGCGCTGTGCCTCGGTCGGCGGCGCGCCACCGAACTGCGATCGGCAATACAGCACCGGCAGCAGGGTCAGGCCGATGCCGGCGCTGTCCGCTGCAGCTACGACGCGATGCGCGAGTTCCGCCGGATCGGCATACCGCGAACCGTCCGGCGTGTTGTGCAGGTAGTGGAACTCGGCGACGGACGTGTAGCCATGCAGCAGGCATTCGACATAGAGCTGAGCCGCGATTGCCTCGACATCGTCGGGGCTCAGCGCGGCGAGAAAGCGGTACATCACCTCGCGCCAGCGCCAGAAGCTGCTGCTCTCCGATCCGCCGCGCTCCGTCAGCCCCGCCATGGCGCGTTGGAAGGCGTGCGAGTGGAGGTTCGGCATGCCGGGCACGAGGAGACCCGGGAGCCTCTCGGCAGGTTCAGTGGAGTTCGGCGCGACGGAAGCAATCGTGCCGTCGTCGGCGATATCGATCAGCACGCGCTGAACGACCCGATCGCCCAGCAATGCGGCATCAGCCAGATAGCGCATCCACTGCCTCTTACGACAATCTCGCGCCAACCGTCCGCCGCGGCAGCGATCTGAGCAGCGCGACGAGCTGGGCCTGACGTTGCGTGGCCGTCTTGTCGAATATCCTGTGAAGGTGGGTGCGAGCGGTCGAGGTCTTCATGCCGAGTGCCCTCGCCGTTGCGGGCAAACCATCGCCGCGGCCGAGCATGACTGCGACCGCGGCTTCGGTGGGTGTCAAGCCATACAGCGCGGTCAACAAGGAGGGTTCCACGGCAGCGTATTCGGCAGTTCCGGTCACGAAAATGGCGACGCAGACCTCGGAGCCTTCTGCCCAACCGTGGTCCGCATGTATGGGAACAACCGAGACATCGGCGTGGCTCCCGTTCGCGGCCTCGAGCCTCAGGCTGGCTCCACCGTTGTTGGCACTGGCGCTCCTCACAACACGGAGCAACTGATCAGTCTCGTGCTCGGTCGGTGCCGCCAGCCGGTTCTGCGAGATGTGTAGCACATCGCCGGCCCTGAGGAGGTCCTCGGCTTGATGGTTGGCATGCAGCAGGCGGCAGGCGCTGTCGGTCAGCAGGATCGGTGTGCTGACCGCATCCAGCAGAGCCCGCAATCGCGCCCGCTGCAGATCGACGTCGAAGAGTCGTAGCCGCAGTCCCATGATCCGGCGCAGGTCCGGCATCAGCTTGCGAAACACGCAGAGCTCGCTATCACCGTATGGCTCCGGCCGTCCAAGGCCGAGCAGGGCGATCCCGCGAGCGTCATGGATCACCTCGGCACCCAGCAGCGTTTGGATCTGTTGCGGGCGGCACCAGTCCTGGAAGAATGCGGAGCGCTGGAAGCTGCCATCCGGCAACGCCATCCAGTCGGTATACGGTTCATCCTGGAATTCGCGCCGCGCCGCCAGCTGGATGGTGTTGTTCCCATTGACGAATGAGCGCGCGTAAAGCTCCTGGAACGGTCGCTCAACCCCCGCCCAGACGACATCCGGCGCACATGAAGCGGCGGAGCCCACCGCCAGTATGGCATGGGACGAGTTGAACCCGTCAGCGAAGGTCTGGAGCGTGTCCGGCCACAATGTGCCGTCCAGCACAGCGTCGTAGAGCGCCCGCACCAAACCTGGAACGTCAGCCTTCATCCCCCACCCCAGCGATCACTCATCATTGGCCGCGAGCGTAATCGATCTGCTCGGGCGCCGAAGGAATGCTGCACCACGAATGCTATATCCCCTCGACCGCCCAGGGCCTGTATCACGGAAAGTTCATATAGCGCGTCTGTCGCATCTTGACCGTACGGCTTCAGCAAAATTGGCACGTATCCATCAAATGATGGACGCAATGTTGCCTGGCAACGGTTTGTCATTCCGGCCAGAAACCTGCGACGGAGCATTCATAGTGCCTCAGGAGCCGACACTTGCCCCAAACGACGCGGGCGCCCCCGAAATTCTCGGCCGACACCCTGCTCAGCCAGCCTATACTGTCACTGACATAACGGTTGTCGGCGATATCGCCAGCGCCGTCGCGGCGGTGAGCGACAAAGGGCTCGTCATCGGCGCCTCGAGCACCGCGGCAGCATTCGAATGGACGCCCAATTCGGCGAACGGCACATCCGGCAAATTGACGCAACTGAACTTCTTTGGCTTGCCTGTCGTCACCCCGACCGGCGTCAACCGCGGTGGCGACATCGTCGGGATATACGCAGGCAGCGACAACCAGCCGCATGGCTTTCTGATCCACCACGGCACGGCCAAGGATATTGGCACCCTCGGTGGGCCAAGCGCGCACGCCAACGCCATTAACAACGATGGTGAGGTGGTGGGTGCGTCACAAACTGCCAGCGGCGATATCCATGCGGTCGCCTACGACGGCAAGCTGCATGATCTTGGCACAGCATCGCGGGCCGACCATTACAGTGAAGCCTTTGCCGTCAACAATGCCGGTACTGCGGTAGGTCGGTCCGGTCCGTCGCCCGGCAACTCTGTCGCCGCGATCTTCGAAGATGGTCACGTTGCGAGCATCGGCACCCTGGGCGGCGGCTCCAGCTCCGCGACCGACATCAACGATGGCGGATTCATCAGCGGATTCGCGCAGCTGTCCAATGGCGTCGAGCATGCATTCATCTATGACAGCTCAGCGCGAGGCGCCCGGATGCACGATCTCGGGACATTGGGCGGGATGAACAGCATCGCCGGCAGCATCAACGATGACGGCACGATCGTCGGCCAGGCCGATACCCCTCGAACCGCGGCAACCGGCCTGCCCGACGCCTTTGTCGATTACGGCATGGGGCTGGTCGACCTGAATTCGCTGATATCGCCCAAGGCGCAAAGCCATTGGGACCTTGTGCAGGCGCTCGGCATCAACCAAACCGGCCAGATCGTCGGCATAGGCTTGCTTGACGGCTCGGCGCATGCCTTCCTTCTGACCCCAGCGCACTGACAATGCGCTCGCCGTGCCGGTTAGTCCTCCAGGGGGAACCGCCATGAAGACCAACTATTGCCGCGTGATGGCAACAATGGCACTGCGCTATCGCAACAATATTGCGATCGTCAATGTCGAGAGGCAGCGACGCTACACCTTCCCGGAGTACCACCGCCTGACCAATCGCATTGCCAACATGGCACGCAACGCGCTCGGATTGCGCCGTGGCGATACGGCATTGCTGATCCTCGACAACGACAACCTGAGCCTGCTGCACTTTCCGACCATCTATAAGCAGGAAGCGACGTTCGCCTTCAGCAATATGCGCGATAGCGTCGAGGAGCATGCCTGGCAGATCCAGCACATCAGGCCGAAGGCTGTGTTCATCGAGACCAGAATGCTCGGCGCGTATCACAGCGTGCTCCGCGACCACGGCTGTTCGATCGTGGTGATGGATCGCGAACCTGGACTCCCAGCTGACGTCCACTGCTTCTGGGATCTGGTTGAGGCCGCCTCGGATGCCGACAACGACATAGAGCTCGACACGCAGCAGGACGTCCCGGTGTTGCGTTTCACCGGCGGGACGACCGGGCGTGGCAAGTGCGCCATGTATACAATGGATAACTGGGCGGGCCTACGCGACAGCGCCTACATCCAGCCTGATTTCGAATTCAACGAGCAGACGCGTTATCTCGCCCTGACGCCGCTTTCCCACGCCGGGCTCATACCATTCCTGCACGCCTTCTATACCGGTGGAGCGACCTACACTCTCAATAGCCCAGACCTGACTGCCTGGTGCGAGGTCGTGCAGTCCGAACGCATCACGCATTCACTGCTGGTGCCGACCCTGCTCTATCGCCTGCTCGATCTCAACAGCAGCGGCACTTACGACCTATCGTCTCTGCGCAACCTGACCTATGGCGCCGCACCGATGGCGCCGGCGGCGGTTGAACGGTTGATCGAGAGGTTCGGCAAGATCTTCATCCAGGTCTACGGCGCAACAGAGACACTGACCTATGTCTCGGCGCTCAACAAGCGGGATCATGATGTCGCCACCGAAGATGCGCGGCGACGATTGGGCTCCGCGGGTCGGATTGCGCCCGGCGTGGAGATCGTGATCGCCGACGATGACGGAGCGGCTCTGCCAAACGGCCAGACAGGCGAGATCTGGCTGCGCGCGCCGGGTACCGTCAAAGGCTATTACGCAAACCCGGAGGGCACTGCCACGGAGTTCGTCGACGGCTTCTGGAAATCCGGTGATCTCGGTTATCTCGACGAAGATGGCTATCTGTTCATCGTCGATCGCAAGAAGGACATGATCATAACCGGCGGCTTCAACGTGTATGCTATCGAGGTCGAGGCCGCATTGTCGGAACATCCTGCCGTGCTGATGTCCGCCGTGGTGGGTGTGCCGCATCCCGAATGGGGCGAGGCGGTGCATGCCGAAGTGATCCTGCGAGCCGACATGACCGCCTCGCCTGACGAGCTGATCGATCACGCGAAGCGGAAGATCGGCAACTACAAGGCGCCGAAGACGGTCAAGTTCGTGGACGAACTGCCTCTGTCATCCGTCGGCAAAGTGCTGCGTCGCCACGTCCGCCAGCCCTATTGGGAGGGACGGGGCCGTATGGTGAACTGACGTCGGGCGACCCGACCCACTCTGGCTTCCCGGACGATTCCCGCGTTAGAACCGCGCCGACAGGCGGCGCGGGGGCGCGGCCGGGACGAGGGTGATGTTGAGACGAATTCCCGCTGCCGCCCTTCTGCTGGCGCTCGGCGCCTGCACGGTGGGTCCGAACTTCGAGACACCCGAGTGGCTGTCTCCCGCATCCTGGTTCGGCAAGAAGGCCGAATCGCTGCCAAATGCACGCAGCGTCGCTGTGGCCGAGCCGATCGACCCGAACTGGTGGAAGCTGTTCAGGGACCCGGAACTTACCAAGCTGGAACACCGCGTCGCCGACGAGAACCTCGACGTGCAGATTGCCACCGTGCGGATCGCGCAATCGCGCGCCCAGCTCGGCGTGGCTGGAGCAGCGCAATTTCCGACGTTGAACGGCAACGGCTCATACACGCGGCAGAAGGCAAGCGATGTCGGCGTGTTCGCCAACTCGCCCAATCCTCTCGGCGCCAACGGCGCGTCGGGCAATACGGCAGGCGGCGTGCGGAGCTCGCATCTCAATCCATTTGACGTTTATCAGGTTGGGTTCGATGCCTCGTGGGAACTCGATCTTTGGGGCAAGGTGCGGCGGTCCGTGGAGTCCGCCACCGCGTCGGTGGTGGCGTCGAACGAGGCGCGGCGCGACACTCTGCTCAGCAGCCTGGCCGAGGTTGCGCGCGACTACATCCAGTTGCGCGGAACTCAGTTGCTGCTGCAGATCGCGCGCGACAACGTCAAGATTGCACAGCAGAACCTGGACCTCACTCAGCAGCGCGCGGCCGGCGGCGTGACCACCGATCTGGACGTGGCGAATGCGGCCGCACAGTTGCGCACCACGGCAGCAGAGATTCCCCGGCTCGAACAGCAGGAGTCGGAGCTGATCAACGCAATCAGCCTGCTGCTGGGGCTGCCGCCCAACGCTCTGCAGACGGAACTGATCCGGGCGAAGCCTGTGCCGCCGGTGCCGCCTCGGGTTCCGGTGGGCCTGCCGTCCGAACTCGCGCGGCGGCGGCCTGATATCCGCCAGGCCGAGGCGCAGCTTCATGGCGCAACCGCAGATATCGGTGTGGCGGTGGCTGACTTCTATCCATCGGTGAAGCTGTCAGGCAGCGTGGGGCTGCAGGCGATCCAGCCCTGGAAGATGTTCAACATCGACGCCAGGCAATACGGCGTCGGGCCAGGCGTCACCATTCCGATCTTCGAGGGCGGTCAGCTCAAGGCGACGCTCCAACTGCGCAAGGCGCAGCAGCAGGAAGCCGCAATCGCCTACCAGAAGACGGTGCTTTCCGCCTGGCACGAGGTGGACAACGCACTGACCGCCTACCGGACCGAGCAGGCGCGGCGGGACCAGCTGACCCAGGCAGTGGCGCAGAACCAGCGTGCACTTGGGCTGGCGCAGAGCCGCTATCAGGAGGGTGTCGCCGACTTCCTGCAGGTGCTCACGGCGCAGCAGAACCTGCTGTCCACGCAGCAGCAGCTTGCGCTTGCGACGACCAACGTGTCGGCAAACCTGGTGGCGCTCTACAAGGCGCTGGGTGGGGGTTGGGAGACGCAGCTGCCGAGGGCGAACGACAATCTGAGTCCGATCGGCGCGCCGCACCTTTAGTACTGCGCGTTAACACGATCGTAGGTCATGCACATCATGGTGCCCCGCCATGGCGGCATGGTGCCTGCGGACAGGATGGCGGCTGGCGGCTGGCGTGGCGATCGGCGGCCTCGCGGCATACGGCGGCGTGCGCGCCGAGTTGCTATCGACCTACTTCCCGGCCGGAATGCCTGGATACGGCACGGAACCTGGCGTCACGGTGGCCACGCGAGAACGGCCGGACTTCGATCCTCCAGGCGTGCGGGTCGGCAGTTTCCTGCTGTATCCGCAAGTAGACGAAGGACTGGGCTACGACGACAATGTGTTCGGCAGCAGCGATGGTGCACGCGGGAGCTGGCTCGTCGGCACGCATCCGTCATTGCTGGTCCGGTCCGACTGGTCACGCAACAGTCTGGCCGGATATGTCGGCGTGAACGACCGGCGTTATCTGGATCAGCCGCGGCAGAGCTACACCGATTGGACGGCCGCGCTGGGAGCGGCATTCTCGGTCGGGCGCGATCAGCTCACCGTGTCGGTGGCGCATCTCGGTCTGCACCAACCGCGGACCGAACTCGACGCACTGCCGTCGGACGAGCCTGTTGCCTATCAGGTGGACGACGTGCGTGTCGGCTACACGATCGCGCTGAACCGTTTCTCGGTGACGCCCAGCCTGGCGTTCTCGGCGTTTCGCTATGACGCGACGACGATCCATGGGGTGCCGGCATCGCAGGCGTATCGCGACCGCGACGTCGTGCAGGGGGTCGTGACCACTCGTTATGAGCTGTCACCCGATCGCCATCTCCTGCTGGTGACGCGCGCGCTGGGTACGTACTACGTCGATCCTCAGCAGGGGACACCGACGCGCGATTCCACCGGGTACCAGGTCCTGGTGGGACTGCAGGACGATGCCGATGCGGTGTGGCGCTACCGCGTGCTGGTCGGATGGGAAATGCGAGCGTTCCGCGCATCGCAGTACGGTACGCATCAGGCACCGATCGCTGAAGGGGCGCTGATCTGGAGCCCCAGTGGGATGACCACCATCACTGCCACGCTCACGCGAAGCATGGAGGACGCCGCGCAGGAAACCGTTGCCGGTTACACCTACACCAGCGCCCGGCTGGTGATGGATCATGAGTATCTCAGCAATGTGCTGCTGCAGGCATCTGTAGGCGTGCAACGGGCAGACTTCCTGCAGGGCGGCGGGCACCAGACCGGATTCTCGGCGGGTGCAGGCGCCACCTGGCTGATCAACCGTCACTTGCGGCTGTCGGCAACGTATGACTTCACCGACCAGCGGGGAAACAACTCGCTGGCGCCGCTGACCACGGGGAACTACACGCGTAGCGTCGGGCTGCTGACGCTGCGCCTTGGGATGTGATGCGTGTTGCATTCGGTCGGTTGACCGCCATACTCCCGCCAGCCAGTACCCGGCGCAAACCGGTCAGCATGGGAGGCAACGGTGCAACTGAGCCACGAATCCCTCATCACCGCCTATCGCTCCATGGCAACGATCCGCCGTTTCGAGGAACGCGTGCAGGAGGAGTTCTCGAAGGGTGGGATCCCAGGCTTTGTGCATCTTTACGCTGGGCAGGAGGCATCCGCGGTAGGTGTCTGCTCGCATCTCGGACCGCGCGACTACATCGCCAGCACGCATCGCGGGCACGGTCACAGCATCGCCAAGGGCTGCGACGTGGGCGGCATGATGATGGAACTGTTCGCCAAGCAGGGTGGGTTGTGCGGCGGCAAGGGCGGCTCGATGCACATCGCCGATCTCGACCAGGGCATGCTTGGTGCGAACGGCATTGTGGGTGGCGGGCCGCCGCTGGTGGTTGGTGCCGCGCTGACGGCGAAGACGCTCAAGACCGGAAGCGTGGCGGTGTCGTTCACCGGCGATGGCGGTTCCAACCAGGGCACCACCTTCGAGGCGATGAACATGGCGGTGGTGCTGAAGCTTCCGGCGATCTTCGTGTTCGAGAACAACGGTTATGGCGAGTATACCGGTGCGTCCTACGCGGTCGGCAGCCATGACATCGCCGGTCGCGCCGCCGGGTTCGGACTGCCGGCAGTAAAGGTTAGCGGCGACGATTTCTTCGCAGTGCACGACGCGGCGGGCGAGGCGGTGGAACGCGCGCGCGGCGGCGGGGGACCGAGTGCGATCGAGGTGGATACCTGCCGGTTCTATGGCCATCACTCCGGCGACGCGCAGCTCTATCGCGGCAAGGACGAGGTGAGGCGGCTGCGCGAGGAGCGTGACTGTTTGAAGCATTTCCGTCGTCGCGTCACCGAGGCGGCCTTGCTGGACAGCGATGAGCTGAATGCGGTGGACGACGAAGTGGCGACGTTGGTCGACCAGGCGGTTGCCGCGGCGCGTGCGGCGGAACCACCGAGTGCCACGGCGCTGCTGACCGATGTCTACGTGTCCTACTAGGGAGCAGTGCCATGCCAGTGAAGACCATTCGCCAGGCACTGCAGGAAGCGCTGGTCCACGAGATGCGCCGCGATCCGCGCGTGGTGGTTATCGGCGAGGACGTGTCGGGTGGCGCTGGCACCGAGGGCGGACGCGATGCCGCCGGCGGCGTTCTCGGTGTCACCAAGGGATTGATCAAGGAGTTCGGCGAACACCGTGTGATCGACACGCCGATCACCGAATTGGCCATCATGGGCGCGGCGGCGGGCGCGGCGGTCACCGGATTGCGGCCGGTGGCGGAGCTGATGTTCTCCGATTTTCTCGGTGTCTGCTTCGATCAGATCTTCAATCAGGCGGCGAAGTTCCGCTACATGTTCGGTGGCAAGGCGCGCACGCCGCTGGTGATCCGCACGATGGTCGGCGCGGGCCGCAGCGCCGCCGCCCAGCATTCGCAGAGCCCGTATCACATCTTCACCAGTGTGCCTGGGCTGAAGGTTGTGGTGCCGTCGAATGCGTATGACGCAAAGGGGCTGCTGATCCAGGCGATCCGCGACGACGATCCTGTGGTGTTCTGCGAGCACAAGCTGATGTACGACCTGCGCACAGAGGTGCCGGACGAGGCCTATACGATTCCATTCGGCGAGGCCAACGTGGTGCGCGACGGCGACGATGTCACGGTCGTGGCATTGGCGCGCATGGTTCACTACACCATGGAGGCCGCCGAAAAGCTCGCGGCCGAGGGGATCGAATGCGAGGTCATCGATCCTCGCACCACGTCGCCGCTGGATGAGGACACGATCCTCGACAGCGTCGAACGCACTGGACGGCTGGTTGTCGTCGATGAGGCGACGCCGCGCTGCAGCATGGCGACCGACGTTGCAGCTCTGGTTGCCGACAAGGCGTTCACCGCGTTGAAGGCGCCGGTGCGACGGGTGACGGCGCCGCACACGCCTGTGCCGTTCGCGCCATCGCTGGAGAAACTATACATCCCCGATCCGGAACGAATTGCCGCCGCGGTGCGCGAGGTGCACGGGTTCGCGCGATGAGCGGGCCGATCACCGCGATCACCATGCCCAAATGGGGTCTGACGATGACCGAGGGCAAGGTGGTGCAATGGCTGAAGCAGCCAGGCGCATCGTTCGCCTCGGGCGAGGAGTTGCTGGAGATCGAGACCAGCAAGATCACCAATGTGGTCGAGGCCGATGCAGCGGGTACGCTGACGCGTATCGTGGCGCCGGAGGGGACCACGCTGCCGATCGGTGCGCTGCTGGCGGTGATCGCGCCGCCGGACACACCTGGGGCGGACATCGATGCGTTCGTCTCGCAGTTCGTGGTGGTTGAGCCGACTGACGCGGGAGAGGATGCGGCGGCACCGGCGGCGCCGCGCGAGCTGCAGGTTTATGGCCTGACGTTGCGCTGTCTGGAGATGGGCGGCGGCGACGGCGTGCCGCTCCTGTTGCTGCACGGTTTCGGCGGCGACCTCAACACCTGGATGTTCAATCAGCCGGCGTTGTGCGATGCGCGCCGGACATTCGCGCTGGAGCTGCCAGGGCACGGGCTTTCCAGCAAGGATGTTGGCGCCGGCGATGCCGCGCATTTCACCGACGTGATCGATGCGGCGTTGGCGGCGCTGGAGATCGAACGCGCGCATGTCGTCGGACATTCGATGGGCGGAGCGCTCGCGGTGTCGCTCGCGGCGCGGCGGCCGGAACGCATTGCGACGTTGAGCCTGCTGGCTCCGGCGGGACTTGGGCCGGAGATCAACGGCGGCTTCATCGATGCATTCCTGCGGGCGTCGCGGCGCAGGGAGGCGTCGGAGGCGCTGCAATTCCTGGTGCATGACCCGTCCCTGATCAGCCGCGCGATGGTGGAGGAGTTCTTGCGGTATAAGCGCCTGGATGGTGTGGAACAGGCACTGGAGGCGGTTGCGCGCGCGTGGTTCCCGGGTGGACGACAGGCGGTGAACCTGGTCGCCGCCTTGCGGGCCCTCACCATGCCGGTGCAGGTGATCTGGGGGCGCGATGACCGGATCGTCCCCGTTGCGCATGCGGCGCTGGCCTCGCCGCCGGCCGAGGTACATGTGCTGGATGATGTCGGTCATCTGCCGCACATGGAGAAAGCGGGGGAGGTGAACCGGCTTATCAGGACAATTGTTCGCTGAGGCGAGGCGGCCAAAAGAATGTGCGCAGGCGCGCGGGGAGCCGCAAGCCTCGCCGAACAGCCGGCGACTGTTATTTGTCAATGCCTGCCCAATGTCGATGACGCGCCGCCACTCAGTCCGCCGCGCGCCTGTGGATTTCTATCCCCACAGGATATTGGCGCTCGGCAGACTGGTCAGCCCTCGCATGTCCACACCTTGGCCTGCGCTGCCGAAACTGAACATGGTCCCGCCTTTGCCATTAGACGTTTCAACCAGCGCGCCTTGCAGCGCTGTGTCGACTGTCAATGTATCTCCCTTGGCAAGCGAGAAGTCTTCGATCGTGAGCAAACCACTGCTGGCGTGGAAGACATAGGCATCCGCACCGCCGCCGCCCGTCACATCCAACCCGCCAGTACCGGCGGTAAAGGTGTTGTTCCCTGTATCGGATGTGACCACGGACGTGCCAGATCCGCCGATCAGCCTGATCGCACTGGCGCCAATGAAACTGATCTGGCTGGCTCCGCTGCGGAGAGTGACGGAACCAACGTTGCCGCTGTCGAGCATCACAACATCGTCACCCACGTTGTAGGTGCCAACCTGCGACAGGTTCTCCTGCAAGGTGCCATGATCGCTTGCTTCGCTGACCGATGGCGTCGTCCCGCCGGAGACTGCGAACGTCTTCGGACCAGCAGCCATGAGCGCCAGGGTCTGACCGGTCGCCGTCCCATTGTAGCTGACGCCGTTCACATACAGATTCCGGTCGGTCGACGCAGTTCCGGCATAGGCATCGTTGAGGAAGTCCACCGCGACCGTGTGCTGACCTGTCCCGAAGTCACCCTTGAAGATGAAACTCTGGCTCTCGCCAGCGGCATGCCAAGCGCTTGTCGTGAACGTGCCGCCGAGTTGCCTGCCATCCACACAGACAGTGAATTGTGCATCGCCCTTATAGGCATCCTCCGACACATTGAGAACCAGCGTATCGGAGCCGCTGCCAGTGCTGACCGGTGGCGGGAGGGTGGCAGTGCTCGGTATCGCCGTGGTGTCGGCAACCGTGAAATTGTTCGGAACAAAGCCTGTGACTGCCGCACTTTGATTGGTATTCGTCCCGTCATAGCTGATGGCGTCCACATAGAGATTGCGATCTGTGTCAGACGTGCCGGCATTTAGATCGTTGAGGAATTGAAGTATGACCGTGTGGTTGCCGATTCCCCAGTCACCGTTGAATGTGAAGCTCTGGCTGGCGCCGGCCGAATGCAGCGCCGTGGCGGTGAACGTGCCGGCAAGCTGGATGCCGTCAACGGCGACGGTGAACTGGGCATCGCCTTTATAGGGATCTTCCGACATACTGAGTGCCAGCGTATCGGAACCGCTGCCGATGACACCTGGTGATCCGAAGTCCGTGACAGCGAATGACCGGGGACCGCCGCCCATCAGGGCCGCGCCTTGAAAGGTCGCTGTCCCGTCGTAGCTGACGCCGTTCACATAGAGATTGCGATCCGTGTCCGGCGTTCCGGCATACGCATCGTTGAGGAAGTTCACCGTGACGGTATGTGCGCCGACCGCCCAATCACCATTGAAGATGAAGCTCTGACTGGCGCCCGTCGCATGCTGCACGGTCGTTGCGAAGGTTCCGCCAAGTTGCAGCCCATCCACCGCGACCGTAAATAGCGCATCGCCCTCATAGGCATCCTCCGACATGCTGAGCACGAATTGATCGGGACCACCGCCGGTGATGACGGGGAGGATGGTCGCGCCTGTGACTGGGGTCGTGTCCGTGACACTGAAGCTCTTCGGGCTGCCATCCTTGAGGTCGGCGCCCAGACCCGTCGCTCCGTCGTAGCTGATGCCGTTCACATAGAGATTGCGGTCCGTGGCGGGCGTTCCGCCATGCGCATCATTGAGGAATTTCACCGTTACCGAATGCGGCCCGACCCCCCAGTCGCCCATGATGGTGAAGCGCTGGCTGCTACCGGACGCATGCGACACCGACGTAGTGAACGTGCCAGCGAGTTGTACGCCATCGACTGCGACGGTGAACTGTGCGTCGCCCAGATATGGGTCCTCCGACATATTGAGCACCAGGATGTCGGGCCCGCTGCCGATGGTGAAAGACGGAGGCAGGATGGTCGCGCTTGGGATCGCCGTGGTGTCGGTCACGCTGAAGCTCTTGGGACCCAAACTTAAGAGTACGGCCGTTTGCCCATTCACCACCCCGTCGTAGCTGATGCCGTTCACATAGAGATTGCGGTCGAGGGAAGGCGTCCCAGCATACGCATCGTTGAGGAACCTCACGGTGACGGCATGCGGCCCCACTCCCCACTCACCCATGAAGGTGAAAGTCTGGCTGGTACCAAAAGCATGCAGCGCCGTCGTGGTGAACGTGCCGCCGAGCTGTACGCCGTCGACTGCGACAGTGAACTGCGCGTCGCCCAGATAGGCGTCCTCCGACATGCTGAGCACCACCGTGTCGGACCCATAGCCAGTGATCACGGGCGCCGGGGCTGCGACCATCAGACCCGGTTGGACCCCTTCCATATCGATACCGTTGAGGTCGAGATGGGCGATGTAGCTGCCGATGCCGGCCGCGGCATCCTTTGCATGGACATCGGCGATCTGCGCCGCACCGGTCACGTACTCGATGTTGATGACGCTCTTGTTCGCGGCCATGGCCTCGTCAAGAAAGCCGAGACTGTGGCCCGTTGCGCCCAGGGGCTGCGTGTGCCCGGTGCCGTCGTAGAACAGGCTCTCCTTGAACACGCCGTCGATAGACTGAAGGTAGGTGCTGTTGTCCAGGAGTGGCTCGGCGCCATTTGCCCAGATCTCAAAATTCGGGTTCTGCGTATGGGCAAAGCCGGACAGGTAATTGACCAGATCGACCATAGCCCCCGCGGCGTCACCGCCTGGCGCATTGCTCTGGGCCCAGGGTTGCTGGTACTCGTCCACCACATCGAGTACCACCCCGTCGAAGCCCGCCGCGATCATCCTGTCGATGTAGCTGGTGGTTATGGACCGCCACGCGTCGGTCCAGTAGGCCACCTGGTAGCTCCCCGGAAAATTCGGGTTCGGGGGCCCGAGGGCTGCCGGCGGGATGCTGGCGAAGTAGTCGCGGTATGTCTCCGCCTCGCCGACGCTCAGATAGCCAAGCAGGACGCCCCCGCCCGGCCCACCACCCATCTGACTGACCTGCGCGGCGGTGAAGGGCTGCTCGTGGTCGTCGTAGAGATCAACGACCTTGACGTCGAACGGTGCGGCCCCGATCACCGCAGGGTTGATTCCCTGCACCACGTATATTCCGGTCTTCGGGGGCGCGACGGTGACCGTCAATGCCGCGGATGCGACGCTGACGTCGCCAGCGAGGTCGGTCTGTGTGACCGTCAGCGCGTGATCACCACTGCTCAGCGTGGAACTGGTGATCGACCAGTTGCCTGATCCATCCGCGACGGCCGTGCCGAGCACGGTCGTGCCGTCGGTGTCGTAGAGCGTCACCGTGGCGCTGCTCTCGGCACCGTTGCCCGTAACGGTTGGAGTGGTAACGCTCGTGACGTTGTCGGTGCTGGAGGGACCGGTGTCGGACGCCGCAGCCAGGTCGGGCGCCGATGGCGCCGGCGGCGCGGTCGTGTCGAGCGTGAAGGTGACCGTGGTGGAGCCTGTGTTGCCGGCGGCATCGGTCTGGCTGGCGACGACGGTGTGCGTGCCGTCTGCGACACCCGGCGTAAAGGCCCAAGTTCCGGAGCCGTCAGTTGTGGTGGTGATGGGCCCGCCACCATCCACCGTCAGTGTCACCGTTGCGCTGACCTCTCCCATACCGCTGATCGCGGGGTCCCTGGTGACACCGTCCCCCGCAGTGCCGGTGTCGTTTGTCAGCGCCGCGGTCATCGTCGGCGCTATGGTGTCGAGCGTAAGAACAATTGACGCGGAGGCAGAGCTGGAGTTGCCAGCGGTATCCGTGGCTTTGGCAACGACGCTGTGCGCTCCGTCGGCCAGGCCCGAGGCGGTGATGGTCCACTCCCCGTTCGCCGCGGCAACGCTGGTGCCTACAGCCGTCGTGCCGTCGAACAGGGTTACCCTCGCCTCGGCTTCTGCCGTTCCCGTGAAGGTCGGATTGGCAACATTGGTGATGTCGTCAGTGTTGGAGGAACTGCTATCCGAGGCCGCTATCAGATGCGGAACTGACGGGGACGCGGGCGCGACCTGATCAAGCACAAAGGCCTGCACGAGCGTCGCATTGGCCACGCCATCGGAGTTCACGACCCGGGCCATCAGCGTATTGCTGCCAGTCAGCATGACGCCGGCCAAGGAAAAAGTGGCGGCTCCTGCTGCAGCGGCCGCAGTCAGCCACGTTGTGCCATTGTCGAGCGACACCTGCACCGCGTCACCCGCCGCAAGCGCAGTGCTTAGAGTGCCGGACAAGGTCTGCTCGGCGGAGTTGGTGACGAAATCGGTGGCACTGGATCCCGTGTCAGCCGAGAAGGCGATCTGGCTGACGATCTCGGTCGGCGGTGAGGTGACCATGCGCAGCGAGACGTTATGTTCGCCGAGCCCGGTCAACGTGAGATCAAGCTGATCCCCCACGAAGCTGGAGATCGCGGCCCCGGTGACGACGGGGGTCTTGTTTCCGAACTGGCCTAGCTGGATGACGACCAGACCTTCTCCAATCATGGAGAAGGCAAGGTTCAGACCATCGCCCGTAACCGCAAGCAGGTCACCGCGCATCGGGAGCGAGGTGATGTGAGTGACATCGTCGGCGGCGGCGCCGAGGGTGATCGTGAAGCTGCCTCCGGTCTCCGGGACGAAGACAGAGTTGCTGTCATAGGCGTACCAGTTGCCGACGTTCGCGATGACCTGGTTGCCCTGGCCGGTGACATCGAGGGCGAAGTCACCCGCATGGGAGGAGGACACCGTCGCTGTGATGACGTTGCCGTTGACCATCGTGGTTACGTCGGACTGCGCAAAGCTTTCAATGCGGGAAGCCAGGTCGGCTTCTGTCACGAACTCCGCACCGCTCTGATAGGCGCGCTGGATCCAGTCCGTGTACATTTGCAGCGTGTAACGGGAAGGAACCCCAGGGCGGAGAGACCACTGGGTCGGACCATAGTCGTGCCACGGCCAAACGACGATCGGCGAGTTCGCGTTCGCGACGAGCTGGGTCCATTCCTGACCCCAGAGCGCGTCGGCTTCGGCGGCGGTGTGGTCCTGGAATTCGACCAGGGTGTAGTCGAACGAGGTATTGGGTGCCAGATAGGCCTTGTTCGTCAGATCAGGCGTCAAAGAGCCGAACGCCCCAGGATAGCCGGCGCCGACCGATGAATAGCCACCGGTGATGTAGTCGTAATACTGAATGATGTCCTCGGCGGTGGCCAGCGCCTCTGGATTACCGGGAACGGCCGCACCGACATCGGTGAAAGTGGTGGCGAGATAGGCAGACATCTGTTGCTCGAGCACCTGCCTGCTGCCCTGAAACTCGGTCTGGATCTCAGCCAGTGTCAGCTCGTCGGTGTTCTCCGGATGGGTCAGGGAATGTGAACCGAGTTCATTCCCCATCGCCAGTATCTGGGCGTAGTAGGGAGCCGAGGCAGCCCAATCAGTCTGCTGCCGTTGCGCAGGATTGTCGCCAATATCGACGTAATAGCTGCCGACGAAGTCGAACTGCTGCTTCCATTGTGCGAGGATTGGCAGCAGCTCGTCATAAATGCCCGGCTGGCCGGCGCCGGGACTCACGGAGATGGTCTGCATCGCCTGATCCATGTCGCAGCGCGAGGCGACCATCCCCTTGAACCTGGTCATCTCCAGGCTGATCGCAACGCCCGGATCCTTCGCCACGTAGTCGATGGCCTGCCAGAGCAGATTGCTGTCAGCCATGACACCCGCGGTGGAGAAGAGCACGTTCCTGGCGCCGGTCTGGGTGGCAAGTGCCGCCGCATACGTCTGGCCACCGACGGTCTCGGTGGCGATGGTCTGTCCATTGCCGCTGACGCTATGGTACGCGGTCCAGCCGACTCCCGTATAGCCGCGGATCAGGTCGCCGGAGTTCATGGTCGTGAAAACTGTATGGTTTGCGTCGCTGGAGTTGACGGTAACGTCGCCTGTGCCGCCGATCACACGGGTCGCATCGAAGAAAAGCTTCATCCGGGCGTAGGAATCGCCCGGCAGCGGAGCACCAGCTTCGTCGTTGGTCATGAAGTCGCCGGCGGTGATCAGGCCGACACCGAATTGTCTGGTCGCTTGCACGAGGGTGTTGGTGATGGCGACGACGTCGCTGGCGTGCACGTCGGTGAACGACGGGAAGATCAGCGCGTCGTAGCTGGCGAGCTTCGAAAGGTTGGTCAGATCGCTCTCGGTCAGCAGATCAAAGCTTGCGCCTGCCTGCATCGCCTGGCTTTGCGCAGCCATGAACAACTGCGAGTACGCCGTTGAGGGCGTGCCCGCAGCGTCGCCGACCTCCTTGAAGTAGTTCGCCGCGGTGGTGGCCGAATAGACGATGCCGATCCGATGGGTCGGGACTGTCCGTGTTACATCGTTGTCGTAGGCAACGTACGGCTGAACGGAACTATTGACAGGCAACAATGTACTTCCGTTCACGTCATAAAGAATATCGATGGCTTTAGGGTTGCCAAGCGCGGACTTCGGGATGGCGAACTCGATCGAGCGATGATCCTCTGAATAGGCCATTTGGACGTTATCGAGCACAAGGGACTGACCCGCCGCACCGGTGTACAGTGCTGCGGTGCCGTCGGCTCTTATGTTGAGATTGTATTCCGCGCCACCGACCAAGCCCAGGATCTGATAACCGGAGGCTGCATCCAGGTCGGTGTTGAACCAGATAGTGGTATTGGCGCCAATTACTAGCGGCGTACTTAAGGCGTCGTAGAAATAGTCGCCTTGCGCCTGGGAATACAGGGAGTAGCCATTGACGTCGTTGTAGTCGATGCGCTCGGAGGCAATCCAGTCAGAGAGGTTCCCGTCGACGGCGATCACGGGTCTCGCGGGAAGTGTCGACACCGATCCGGCTCCTGGCTTGGCGCCATGCAACACATCGTCGCGGCGTCCTTGAGTGCGCCTGGAGCAGGCCTGTCCTTGTAGCGCGGATTCTCCTGACGTAACGAAATACTATCGTATTATTTACGATATGCCAAGGTCTGTTGTGCGAAGGAAACTTGGTCGCATCGCGCGCCCACACGTATCCTACAGAATTGCGCCGCTTTGTCGCGGTTACGATCGCTGGATTTCTAGGCGAGAATCACTGGTGCTGCTCGCTCATTTGATACGGTGCGTGGGTGATCGGCAACCAATGATTACTGATATTGAATTGGTCACACCACGCGCTGCACTGAGGCGTGGGGTTCCTAGGCGAGAACCCACCTGCCCCACGCGCCCATGGCCGCCTGGCGGCTAGCGATGTTGTGGGTCAGCACGGTCAGCAGGTCGCGTCGGATCGAGGCCAGCGTGTCTCCGTCGTAGACTGAACGCGCGCCGCATACCTCGACCAGTTTCTCGACCGCCCACTGCACCTGGTGCTGCGCATGAGTCATATCGCGCCGGGTGCGCAGGACGTATTCCTGCGGGATCGGTTCGCCCTTCGCGATCAGTACCTCGGCTGCGGCGCGTCCGGTGTGCATTGTCAGAGTGGCGGCATCGATTGCCGCGGCGGCTTCCGCGACTGTCATCTGCACAAACTCGCTCGCTGCCATCCGCGTGATTCCGCGCGATACACGCTGGCTCAGGCTGGCCAGCGCGACCCTCAGGGCGCGGTTGCCGAGAGCGATGGCGACCGGCGGCAGCGAGTAGTTCACCATCAACCCCCGTGGCGCGCTCATCAGCGGATAGTCCGCGTGCACCTTGGCGCCCGGCGGCGTGCCGGCAAGCAGTTCGCTCAGCAGCACGCAGCGATGCTCGGGCACGAACACATCGCGCAGGCGCAGCGAGCGACTGCCGGTACCGGCCAATCCGAGCACATGCCAGTCGTCGATGATCTCGATGTCGGTGAACGGGACCAGCAGGTAGGCGATGGCGGCTGCATCGCCCGGCTTGTCGAGGAATGCACCGATGATCGCCCATTTTGCATAGGTGCTGCCGCTGGAGAACGAATACTGCCCGCTCAATCGCCAGCCGCCGGTGACACGTTCCGCGACGGCTCGTGGCGCAAGCGAGGACGAGGCCACCGCTCGCGGATCGTCGCCCCAGATGTCGATCTGCGCCTGCTCGGGATACGACGCGAGAAGCCATTGATGTTCGCCGAGTACTGCATAGACCCAGCCGGAGGATGCGCAGCCCTCGGTGAGGATCTCGACGATGCGGGAGAACAGCGAGAAGGGAAGCTGCAGGCCGCCGAAGCGGTGTGGCTGGATGATGCGCAGGATGCCGATGCGGTGGAAGTCGGCAATGGTCTCCGGCGGCACGTCGCGGTTGACGTTGGTCGCGGCGGCTCTTTCGGCAAGGGCAGGAACCAGGGCGCGTGCCTGGTCCAGCAGATCTTCGTCCATCAGCGATTCATGCCGCGAACTGCTTCGCAGACCGCGTGCGTGACCTCCGCTGTCGTTGCCTTGCCGCCGAGATCGGGCGTCATGATCCCCGCGGCGCAGACCTGTTCCACCGCACGCATCAGCAGATCGGCCGCCGGCTTCTCACCGAGATGCTCCAGCATCATCGCACCGGTCCAGAAGCTGGCTACCGGATTGGCGATGCCTTTGCCGGTGATGTCGAACGCCGAGCCGTGGATGGGCTCGAACATCGAGGGGCCGCGGCGCTCGGGATCGACGTTGCCGGTGGGTGCAATGCCAAGCGATCCGGCGAGCGCGGCGGCGAGGTCGGACAGGATGTCGGCGTGCAGGTTGGTCGCCACCACGGTGTCGATGGTCTGCGGCTTGCGCACCATGCGCATGGTCATCGCATCGACGAGTTCCTTGTCCCAGGTCACGTCGCGATAGTCGTGCGACACGAGGCCGGCGATCTCGTCCCAGAACACCATGCCGTGGCGCTGCGCATTCGACTTGGTGACGACGGTGAGATGCTTGCGCGGCCTGCTGCGCGCGATGTCGAAGGCGAAGCGCATGATCCGTTCGACGCCGCGGCGGGTGAAGATGGCGGTCTCGGTGGCGACCTCCTCGGGCAGGCCGCGATGCACGCGTCCGCCATGGCCGGAGTACTCGCCCTCGCTGTTCTCGCGCACGATCACCCAGTCGAGGTCGCCGGGACCTGCGTCGCGCAGCGGCGAGGTGATGCCGGGCAGGATGCGTGTCGGGCGGACGTTGGCGTACTGGTCGAGGCCCTGACAGATCGGCAGCCGCAGGCCCCAGAGCGTGATGTGGTCGGGAATGTCCGGATCGCCGACGGCGCCGAAGTAGATCGCATCGGCAGTGCGCAGCCAGGCTAGGCCATCGGCCGGCATGAACTCGCCGTGTTTGCGATACCAGTTGGAACCCCAGTCGTAGTGGTCGATGACCAGGTTGAAACCGCTGTCGCGCGCGGCGACGGCGTCCAGCACTTCCAGGCCGGCGCTGATCACTTCGGGGCCGATGCCGTCGGCTGGGATGGAGGCGATGCGGTACTGGCGGGGCATGGCTTGGCTCGCGGTTGACGCTGATGCCGGAGTGGTAGCGCCTGGGTGACGGATCACCAAGCCGTGGCTGGGGGGTGTCTCGCTGGTGTCTCAGTGCTTCGGTGGCTGAGACGGCGCGGCCTGAGGTGAATGAGGCACAGCAAGGCATTTCAACCGCAGATGAACGCAGATGCACGCAGATAAGGCGATGCCTGACGGCCCACGCGTAAGCGGCCAAAATCCCTGTTTGTCGTCGCCGACGCGCCGAACAGGCTCGGCCCATCTGCGTGCATCTGCGTTCATCTGCGGTTGAAATTGCTTGCTTGCTTTCGCCTCCACGGATCGGCGTCAGGCTGGCACGGTCGCCTTGCGGGCGATGTGGTCGAGTGCGCACAGGATGGGACTGATGCCGTTGACGAGGGCGGCAACGATGTGCGGCTTGGGCGGGGCGAAGTCGAGGTCCGCGGGCACGCCGCCGGCAGCACGGATGCGGGCGGCGCCGTCAGGGTTGACCGAGGCATAACTCTCGGCCTCGCTGAGCGAGGTTGGCTCGGGCTCTGCCGGTTCGGCGGAGGGCGACGGCTCGGCCGCCGGTTCCGGTTGGCTTACGTCCTTGAACCAGTAGCCGGCGCGTTCCATCGCGGCGGGGTGCATCGCCGCCAGGGCCTTGTCGCGTTCCGCCTGCATGCGCCGCAGCTCGCGCAAATGGCTGCGCATCTCGCGCATCATGCAACGTGCCTCGGCGCGGCAGCGTAGCGTGACGGCGGTGTCGTTGCGGAACTCGGCGGCGAGGCGATGGTTGTCCATCACCCAGGCATCGGCGGCGACGATCTCGGCGGCGAGTTTTGCCTCGAAACCGTCCGCGGGATGCAGGGCGGCGACGGCGATCATGGCGGCTTCGTCGCGGGCAGCGCGGTTCTCCGGCGTGTCGACGGCCAGCCGCGGGAGGCTGGTGCAGAGGGTGGCGAAGGCGACGCGGGAGACGGCGGCGGGGAGGTTGGGAAGGGAATCCATGGTGGCTTTGCCCCTGCGGAGTGCGGAAAGGGCGGGATGTGGTGGTTAGTACAGATGATTTCAATAGGTATTTTCATTAACTCAAGGTGGCGCGAGGCCCAGCGAAGCAGAACGATGATCAAGAGGTGTGTCCGCGCGCAAGCAGCGCGCAAGGCTAAGTGGTCAAGGGATTTGTCGAGGCAATATCGGCGGCAACGTGCGCTGCGTCCTCGCCAACGCCGAACAGGATCCCTGACTTGCGGCTATAGAGCCAGTCCATGCCCAGGAAGTAGAGGCCGGGGAACCTCGTGACGCCGCGCCGTTGGATTGGATACCCAAAGGAATCCAGCACTGGCAGGTGGACCCAACTATAGTCAAAGCCATAACCGTTGGCCCATATCACGCTTGTGACGCCGGCAGCCTTGAGATCTACGGTCGTGGGCGCATTTTCGCCGGCATCGGAACGGACCTCATCGATCGGGTCGGGCTGGTTGGCCGGGACATCCATGCCGGTCTTACGAACGAACGCGTCGACGTTATTCTTGAAATCGTCTGATGCCTTGTCGGCAAAGGCCAGATTGTCTCGCAGGTCCGGAGCGAGCTCGATGCTGTCGCCATGGACGTCAGTCAACCGGCCCAGCAATACTACACCACTCCGTGCGAAGTGGTGAAGACTGAGCGTATGGCCGCCGTTTTTTCCGGTGGATTGCCCCTGGGCCGCGAATCTCGCGCTGGGGTCTGGCAGTTGATCAGCGGTTTGGTCAACCAATCCCATGGTGACGCCCCAGAACACGGAATCCTTGGCGCGGTATCGCCGCGGGACGCGCCGAGCGCGACCGACGCACAGATAGACCTGGCGCCCGCTTTCAAACAATTCCTCGACAATCTGACAGCCTGAATTGGAGCTCCCAACCACCAGCACCGCGCCAGGCGGCAAGCCGTCGGGGTTACGATAATGACTGGAGTGCAGCTGCGCGATATGCAGGGGAAACGCATAAGCAAGCTTCGTGGGTCTGGGGAACTGAAATGAGCCTGTGGCCACGACGACATTCGCCGCGGCGAAGGTATCGCCAGCCGCCGTTGACATGAAGTAGCCGCCGCCCGGTGCGGAATCGACGGATGTGACCGTTACCCCGAAACGCACGGGAGGGCCGAAGCTGGCTGCGTATTGCTCAAGATGGCTCACGACTTCGGCGCGAGTCATGAACCCGTCGGGATCGTCACCGCGGTAGGGGAAACCCGGCAACCGGACCGTCCAATTGGGCGTCAACAGGGTGAAGGAGTCCCAACGTCCGTGTCGCCAGGCACTACCAACCTGCCTGTCCTTCTCCAGCACCACATGGGGCCGGGCCTGTTGGGTCAGGTAATAACTGATTGCCAGTCCCGCCTGCCCAGCGCCAATAACTGCGACCCCGACCTGCTCGACCATGTCATCGCTTCCCTCAACTCACCCATGGTGCGGTCTGGGCTAAAGCCAATCCGCACTGCGTCTGCCGACCAATGCCCGAGAGCAAAAAGTGGTTGGTATAAACTCAGGGGAACAATTGATCGCGGTCTCCGGTTCGTTGACCGCCCTACCGCGGCCTTGCGCCGTGCGTCAACAAGGGCATAAGCGGCAGGATTCACTGGTGCGTCGGGAAGAAACGCCCCCATCGCGGCGACCAAGTCCCGTTGGTCGAACCATCGGCGCTGATCACTGCTCTTGATTTCTGCGCACGGAGGACTCCTTCCGCGCATCTGGTTTCCGATCCGGATCCGTGCCTAACCTTGCAGAACAAGGTAAGAGGGAGCGTGCAATGCCTGACCAAAATATTCTAACGGGCGGCTGCCTTTGCGGCTCAGTTCGTTACGAAGCCTCGGGTGCCCCTTCACTGAGTGGCACCTGCCACTGCCGCATGTGCCAGCGTGCGTCGGGCGCTCCATATATGGGACTGCTGTTCATGCCGTCCGACAATGTGAGAGTGACCAAAGGCGAACCACACATCTACCAATCCTCGCCAACGTCAAACCGGCATTTCTGTGGACACTGTGGTTCGCCACTGTTCTTTGAACGCCACACCCGCTCCCTGACAGCGCTCATGGTGGGCTCGCTCGACGATCCGAACATCTTCAAACCACAGATGCAGGTGTGCCTGGAGAGCGCGATGACATGGGTAGACAGTCTCGATGAGGTACCGCGCTATTCCCAAAAACCAGAGGGAATGACCCCGCTAGTCGATTACGATCCGGTCACCGGGGCATTAGCCGATCGATCCCGCTAGAAACAAAGGCCGATCAATGCTGGACTGGCAGAATCTGGGCGACGATCGAACTACTGATCCGAACTGGGAGGCCGACTGGCACCAAGGAATTGCGATCGGGCTGCTGATCATCGTTGGGCTTGCGGTGGTGGTGGCCATCGGCAGCCTTCAGTTGAGCAGTGCGGAGATGCCGGCTGGCCTGCGCCTCTCGCCCATCTGAACGAGGTCGAGTGGAATTTGGTTGGCAAGCGCAAGATCATGCGCCGAAAACCAGAAGGGGGAATATGTCGGAGCGGTTGGCGGTCGGCATCATTCCAGGTACGGGGTGGCGGACAGCCGAGATACAGGATGTCGCGCGGGCGGCCGAGGAAGCTGGTTTCGAGGCGATGTTTTGCACCGAAGTCAACAATGACTCGGTGGCGACGGCGCAGTTGATGGGCCTCGCGACACGACGTATCAAAGTCGGCACCTGGGTCGCCGATATTTACCTGCGCGTTCCCTATCTTTGCGCCAAATCAGCGATCATCGCTGCCGATGCGACCGGCGGGCGCTTCATTCTTGGGCTAGGGGTCAGCCATCAGCCGGTCAATCGCGCGCTCGACATCGACATGCCTGACCCGATGGGGGCATTGCGCAAGTATGCCCTCGAAGTGCCCGGCTGGCTGCGCGGCGAGGGACCGGCGACTCACCTGCCGCAGCAGCCCTCTCCTCACCCGGTGCCGATCTATCTCGCGGCGTTGACATCGCAGAACGTCGAACTCGCCGGCGAGATCGCCGATGGCGTGATGCCCCTGTGGTGGTCGGTCGAGCGGGTCGCGCGCAGCAGGCACTGGATCGAACGCGGTCGCAGCAGATCCGGTGGGCGCGGCAAGCTGGAACTGACGCTCGGACTGCCGACCTACGTCGGCGACGATATCGATGCGTTGCGCAGCGCCGCGCGTGCCAATCTGGGATTATTCACTGGATTGCCGTTCTTTCAGCGTTTGATGCGTGCGAGTGGCTTCACCGCAGAGGCTGATAAGGCAGAGCAGGGTGTCGGCGGCGAAGCGCTCAGCGATCGCCTGCTTGACGCAATCTGCCTGTTGGGGCCGGTGTCGCGCTGCCGCGAGCGCCTCGTCGAATACCGCGAGGCCGGCCTTGATCTGCCGATTCTGTGGCCGGCCATCGGGGTCGACAGCGCGCGGGACGTCATTGCGGCGTTCCGACAATAGACGGGCCGTTCGCGGCGATGAATGCGCGGCATCCTCCTTGATAGCAATAGGGATCGCGGGCATTCGTTGGAGGCGGGGCACTCCGAGCGCCGCGAGTGGCTCCTGTCTCAAACACTCGGCATATGGCCGAGTTGCCGCAGGATCGTCATATTGTCCCAGGTAACCCACCACTCGGCGATCTTGCCGTCGGCCATGCGGAACATTGCGCCGAAGTCGAACCGCGTCTTGCCATCTGAGGCCGGTAGCGGACCGATCGGCCCTTGTTGCGTGCCTTCATAGGTCGCCCATACCCCGACGAGATCACCCTCGGCGACCATATGCACGATCGTCTGCCTGGAGTCAGGAAAGATCGCAGTATCCTGCTGCAGAAATTCCTTGAGCCGATCGAGGCTGCGGATCTCGACAGCGGGAGTCGCCTGGCAATGGCGTACGACATCGATCGCAATGAGTCCATCGAACGCTTCTGGCTGACGGTTGTTCCAGGCTTCCAAGAAACGCCGGATCACAGCCTTGTTTTGTTCTGTTGTCGTGCTCATCAATGCCCCCTACGACGCAACCAGATCGTGTGAATGCTAAATCAGGGGAGCCTGGATGCAATCGAGGCAAGGAGTTTGTCGTTGCTGTCGCGGTCCGGAGCGTCCACGCGGTCTGCAGGCGAGCCTGATCGACGGGCAAAGATTTGCCGGACATTGTGTGAATGGAAGCGTTACCGGAGAAATTTCAGGGCGTTCTTGGCTCAGCCATGAAGCGAACCGTCGACGCCCGCAGCGCGTCGCATGAAGAGCCACACATATAGTGGCAGGGAGGTTGCGCTCATGGCCACGCCGAAGCCAACCCCGGCGGCAAGGCCAAAATGGTCGGCAACAATGCCGATCCAAAAGGCGACAATGGCATAGACGATGCTTCCTGCGAACGAAGCGACCGAACCCATCGTCGCCCGCTGCTCATCGGTAAATTCTCTTTGCAGAAGGTAATCGCGCGCAACGATCCCGGGGCCGAACAAAATCGAACCGCTCATGAACAGAAGCGGCGATATAACGTTGGACAGGATAAGCCCAATGGTCTGCGATACCAGCCAATAAGCCTGCTGGACGGCTAGTACATAAGTTTCCTTGAAACGGTCAATCATGCGGCCAGAAAACCAGAAGCCGAAAAAGCCCAGGCCGTTGTTCATGGCCCGGTATACCCCGACAGCCCATGTCGGCCAGAGAGTATTGATGAAGATCGTCTGAAACTGAGACTTCGCTTCATCCGCGCGGCCGATGGCCTGGGCAATCACGAGAAGCAGCAGATGAGTGTTACCGTATATTTTAATACATGCATCCCCTAAATGCCGGAGGCTTTTTTGCGGCGCAACCATGTGCGCGCGCGGTTCTTCGAAAAACAGGCCGACGATAATGGAAAGCGCCTGCGGAATGATCCCCAGTATAAAAAGAAAGCGCAGGCCGTGGCCTGTCAGGAAGCTTGCGCAAAAGGCCGAGAGGCCGAGCGCCAGCTGGAACATGCTGCTCGTGCGGCCCTGATAATGATGAAAGCGGCCTTCCTGCCCGCTTGACTTTAGACTCTCATACAGGAGCGCATTATTGTTGCCACTAAACAGGCATTCGCTGAGGCCGCAGAATATGCTGCCCAGAAACAATCCGGCGCTGTGTGCGGAAAAAGCCCACGTGGCAATGCCTATCGTTGAACAAGCCGACGCCAGCACAATCGTAAATTTGCGTCCCATTTTATCCGACAACACGCCGGTGGGAATATCCACAAGAAAAGAAGTTATCCACGCCACGGAGAAAACCGCCATGGCCAGCGTATATGAGCCCGTGATCTGGGCAAAATAAATAGGCCGAAACGCGTCCTGAATGCGGAAGTCCACAAGGAAGTTATGAATGTATAATATGCGGATATTTCTGATCATGTTTTAGCCAGCATTCCATGATTACTCCCAATATTTTGTTCCGCCGCCACGCCGAGGATGGCGACGACAATCTCGGCAAAGTCGAACGTGGTAACGAGAACAGCTCCGCCAGCGACCGGATGCCAGCCCCGGCCCGCTGCATCTCGCGCGCGATCGCCAGGAGGTCGGTTGTGTCGCGCGAAAGACGATCTGGGATGATAACCACGTCGCCGTGCGAGAGGGCGAACGTCAGCGTGCGAAGCTGTGGCCGGTCGGCGGTTGCGCCGTTGAGCGCGAGCCACATCAGACGAGGGGTGGCCTCGGTCGCGTAGCGGAGGAGATGATGGTGATTGGTCCAAACAATGGCTATGAAAAGGTAGCTCACCGCGTAGCTTAGCCATGTGGGCCAGAGCAGCAGGAGCGCCTTGAAGGTAGGGAGCTCGGGCGGGCGCAGATCCAAAACCAATACTGTAATGAGGACGGCGAACACGCCATCGGAGAACATGCTCAGTCGTTCCGGGGTTGCTCTAGCGTGGAGCACGGTCGTTTTCCTTCGCCATGTGTTGCCGCCGAGAATGGCCGACTTGCATTCCCACCATACCCTGCCCGCGCATGAGTTCAACTGGCGTGGGAAGCTGGACGCGACGGAGTGCGGCTTGGCTCGACGAGCGACGGCTCGGAACCATGATGAGGAGGCGGTGTCGGCGCTCGCCGTGAAGTGGTGGGCTCCAAGGTTGCTGCGGCGGATTATTTGGACAACATCAGCGACCACGGCTTGAGGTGAAGCTTTGCGACTGACCTGAACCAACTTTGTAGTCGCCCGTCAGGCAGCTACCGGCTGCTCACCGGCCATCGCTTCCCGCCCCCACCTTGGTTGCCTCCGAAGGCCGGTGAAACCTTTCATAGGGCTACCAGAGTCTCGTCGTCATTCTCCGTCGCGTCATCAACCGCCCCGCTTGGGGCCACAGCGAACGGAGGAGGGCTATGAACAGATTTCTCATGCTAGTCGCCGTCACGGTGGCTCTGGACGTATTCGCCCCTGTGGTTCGCGCACAGAGCGATGTCGTCAATGGGCATCCTGCAACGGCGGCGCAGGTTCAGCGTCTGTCGTCCTACGGAGCGCAGCCTGGCCATTGGGTCGTCAACGGATCCGGCTTCGTTGCCGTCGACGAGACGCAGGCCGTGGCGCCAGCAACCGCTCATGTAGACCAGCGAGGCTGCTGGTACGATCTCGATGTACCGCGCTGCGAGTGACCCATCGGGCCGGTAGCGGCCGCTCGGGCTGCTACCGGTTCCGCAGCGGCCAGCAACTCTCGGGCAGGATGATCGGTCTGAGAAGGAATAATGCGAACAGCAGCAGCGGAATGGCCCCGATGGACACTCGGCTGCGACACAGGCCTCCGCGCGTTTCCACGGAGTACCGGCCGACTGGCGGAGGAGTGGACGCGCCGGAGCGCGGCCTCACGCGGGCCGTTCGGGACTGTCGCTCAGATGCAGCCACGGCAGGCGTTCTTCCGGAAATATGTGCCGCGTCGGAGCAAGTCGGGCGGCCTCGTCGAATGCGCCGACATGAAAATGCATTTCCGGCGAGGTTTCGCCTTCGCACGTCAAGGTGGACCCGCACCTCGCGCAGAACCCGCGCAACCTGCCGGGCGACGAATTGAACTTCGTTATCTCCCCTTTGGTTACCGTGTAAGCGTCACGGCCGAATGCCACGAATACAGAGACCGGCGCACCGCTATGCTTGCGACAGCTTTGGCAATGGCACCATGCCACTCCTATCGGGTCTCCCGTGGCGACAAATTGCACCGCGCCGCACAGGCACCTGCCCTCGAACTGTTTGGTCATGTCATTACCCTCCCTTGCGCACTCTGCTCGACCCTCGACCCATTTCGCCACCGTGGCCTGCTTGCTCGGCCAACAGACGCCGGCGGTCCAGTTGCGACGCGGCCGCGCCCGCCTCGGCCGCAGCCTCCCGCGTCCAGCCTTCCAGAACCAGTGCAATCGCGATCATCCGCCGCGGCGATGCCGCCGGGCGGTTTCGCTGGGGAGCGATAGCTGATAGCTGAGCGCGGCGATGAGCGATGATGAATCCGTCAACCGTGCGCTGCTGCCGGCGGGGCTGCGCGACCTGCTGCCGCCGGATGCCGAATGCGAGGCGATATCGGTCGAGGCGCTCATGGAGGTGTTCGCGTCGCACGGCTACCAGCGGGTGAAGCCGCCGCTGCTCGAATTCGAGGACAGCCTGCTGGCCGGCTCGGGTGCGGCCGTGGCCGAACAGACGTTCAGGCTGATGGACCCGGACAGCCAGCGCATGATGGGGCTGCGGGCCGACACGACGCCGCAGGTCGCTCGCATTGCCACGACACGGCTTGGCCAGACGGCGCGGCCGTTGCGGCTGTCCTACGCCGGGCAGTGCCTGCGCGTGCGCGGCAGCCAGCTTGCGCCGGACCGGCAGATTGCCCAGACCGGCATCGAGCTGATCGGCTGCGACAATCCTGCCGCCGATGCGGAGATCGTGCTGGTCGGCGCGGAGGCGCTCGCTTCCGTGGGCCTGACGCGGACCAGCTTCGATCTGACACTGCCGACGCTGGTTCCTGTTCTGCTGGACGACGCGGGCATTGCCGGGACAGCACGGGCCACGTTGGCTCGGGCATTGGACCGCAAGGATGCCGCCTCGGTGTCGCGTCACGGCGGCGCCCTGGCACCGATCCTGGCGGAGCTGCTGCTTGCCGCCGGCCCGGCGGACCGGGCGCTCGCGGCGCTGGAGGCGGCCAGTCTGCCGCAGGCGGCGCGCGACCTCGCGACCCGGCTGGCCGCGGTGGTCGCGGCCATCCGTGCGCGCGCGCCGGCGCTACGCCTGACCATCGATCCGGTGGAGTTCCGCGGCTTTCGCTACGAGACCGGGGTCTCGGTCACGATCTATGCGCCAGGCCGGCACGAGGAACTGGGACGCGGGGGGCGCTATGTCTGCGGCGAGGCCGAACCGGCCACCGGCCTTACCCTGCTTCCCGACGCCGTGCTGCGTGCCGCGCCGCAGCGCGCGGGGAGACAGCGGCTCTATGTGCCGCTTGCGGCGGACCAGGACGAGGCTGCGCGGATGCGCCGGCTGGGCTATGCCACCATTGCCGCGCTGATGCCGGACGGCGATCCGGTGAGCGAGGCACGGCGGCTCCGGTGCTCGCATATCCTGCGCAACGGCAGTGCCGTACCACTGATTTCCGGAGCCTGACGCATGGCGAATGTCGCGGTGATCGGTGCCCAATGGGGCGATGAGGGCAAGGGCAAGGTGGTCGACTGGCTGGCCAGCCGTGCCGAGATCGTCGTGCGCTTTCAGGGCGGCCACAACGCCGGCCATACGCTCGTGGTGGGGAACGAGACCTACAGGCTGTCGCTGCTGCCTTCCGGGCTGGTGCGCGGCAAGATCGGGATCATCGGCAACGGCGTGGTGGTCGATCCCGAGGCGCTGCTCGCCGAGATAGAAAAGGTGCGGGCGCAGGGCATCAATGTGACGCCGGCATCGTTGCGGATTGCGGAGAATGCGACGCTTATTCTGCCGATGCATCCGGCGTTGGATCGGGCGCGGGAGGCCGCGCGTGGTGACCGCAAGATTGGCACCACTGGACGCGGCATCGGCCCCGCCTACGAGGACAAGGCTGCGCGAAGGGCCATCCGGGTTGCCGATCTGGCCGAGCCCGGGACCTTGGACGACAAGCTGGACGAGCTGTTGCTGCATCACAACACGTTGCTGCAAGGCCTTGGTGCTAAGACATTTTCCAAGACAGATGTGCTCGCGCGGCTGACCGCGCTTGCACCGAAGATCCTGCCGTTCGCCGAACCAGTGTGGGAGCGACTGGACGAGGCACGGCGCGCCGGGCGCCGCATCCTGTTCGAGGGTGCGCAGGCAGTGATGCTGGATGTCGATCATGGGACCTATCCCTATGTCACTTCGAGCAACACTGTGGCGGCGACAGCGGCGTCGGGGGCCGGCATTGGCCCGGCTGCGGTTGGGTTCGTGTTGGGGATTGCCAAGGTGTACAGCACGCGGGTCGGGTCCGGCCCGTTTCCCTCCGAGCTGACCGATGCGACCGGGCAGCTGCTGGGAGACCGTGGCAACGAGTACGGCACCAACACGGGGCGCCGCCGGCGGTGTGGCTGGTTCGACGCTGTGCTGGTGCGGCAGGCGGTGAAGGTGGGCGGCATCAATGGATTGGCCCTGACCAAGTTGGACGTCCTGGACGGGCTGCCGGAACTGAAGATCTGCACCGGGTATCGGATTCACGGCGAGCGCTATCGGCATCTGCCCGCGGCCCCGGGCGCTCAGGCTGCTGCCGAACCCGAATACGAACTGATGGAGGGCTGGACCGGATCGTCGCGCGGCGCTCGATCCTGGGCCGACCTGCCGGCCCAGGCGGTGAAGTACGTGCGGCGAATAGAGGAGTTGGTGGAGGCGCCGGTCACGCTGCTCTCAACCAGCCCCGAGCGCGACGACACAATTCTGGTGAAGGATCCTTTCGAGGGGTAGCGATCAGGCGTTCCCGCGAGGGAATCACCGATCCTCAACCTTTCTGCCGAAGAATTGGCCGCGACATGGCCAGCTCCGTAGACGCCCTGGTTGCCAGCCGATACGAAGTGGACACCAGCCGCAAGCTGCCGCCGGTGGGCGGCCTGGCGGCGTTTGGAGCGATCGACCGCGTCAGTGGGCGCGCCGATCTGATGGCGATCCAGCTCAATCGGCAGTGGCCGGCGCGGCCGCGCGCTTTCCAGGCCCTGGCGATGCCGATCGAGGGTTTGCTGACCCCGATGGCATACGGGCCGGCGGGGAACGTTGGCTACGCGATCAGTCTGGCCCCGCCTGGTCCGAGCGTGCAGGACCGGTCGCGTCCCTGGCCGGAGGCAGAGCTGCTGGAACGCGTGCTTCGCCCGGTTGCCCACGTGCTCGAGCAACTGCAGGCCCGCGGCATGACCCATCGTGGCATCAGACTCGACAACGTATTCCAGAGTGCGCCGGGCCAGTCGGTGGTACTCGGCACCGCCTGGGAGGCACCCCCGGCGATGGCGCAGCCGGTACTGTTCGAGCCGCCTTATTCCGCGATGTGCCTGCCTGCCGGGCGTGGCGACGGCAGCATCGCCGATGATGTCTATTCGCTTGGCGTGCTGTTGCTGTGTCTGGCGCTCGGCCATGCGCCGTTGAGGCAGTGCGATGACACGACGATCCTGCGCCGCAAGCTGGAGCTCGGGACCTACGCCGCGTTGGCGGGCGATGACAGGCTACCGCCGATCATCGGCGACCTGGCGCGCGGCATGCTGGCGGAGGACCCGGAGCATCGGCCGACGCCGACTCTGTTGCTCGACCCGGCCAATGCGCGTGGCCGTCGTGTTGCGGCGCGACCCCCACGGCGGGCACAGCGACCAATCACTGTTGCAGGCAGCGATGTGTGGGACGCGCGATCGTTGGCCTATGCCTTGGCGGTGGAGTCTGAGCAGGGGATGAACGCGCTGCGCAGCAACGCGGTTGAACACTGGCTTCGCCGGGGATTGGGCGACGCTCAGCTTGCGACGCGGGTGGAAGAACTGGTGCGCCACCGCGGCCTGGATCAGTTGTCGGATGACGACAATGGCGAGGCAGGGCTCGCGATGCGTGCGATCGCGGTGCTCGATCCACTGGCGCCGCTTTGCTGGCGTGGGGTGGCATTGTGGCCGGATGGCATTGGCACTGCGCTCGCGGTTGCCCAAGGCAGCGATCCCGACGTGGTCCTCCGTCTGGAGGAGATCGTCATACGCGAGGAGGCGGGCAACTGGGCGGTACAGCGGCCCGATCGGTGCGACTTTACCGTGGTGCGCGTCGAGGCTCGCCAGCAACATAGTTGGCTGCGACAGCGTAGCCCTGGTGGAGTGCCGCGGCTGGCCTACCTGCTGAACCCACTCATGCCCTGTGCGAGCCCATTGATGGGCGGGCAATGGGTGGCGCGGCTGCCCGAATTGCTGCCGGCTCTGGAGGCAACGGCCGCGCAAGCCGATCGCCAGAAGACCGAACCTGTCGACATTGAAATGGCGGCCTTCATCTCTGCGCGACTCGAGCGGCGGATGGAGCAGGAACTGGCCGCGCAGGTTGGCGGTGAGAACCCGAGCGCTACCTGCCTTGCGCAACTTCGCGTACTGGCACAACTGCAGTCGCAATTCCACCCGAGGCCGCTTCCGGCGCTGGCGGCCTGGCTTGGGTCGAGGGTGGGGCCGGTGCTGGCGACCTGGCGGAACCGCGAGCGCCGCGCCGGCTTGGAGGAGCAGCTGCAGGCTCTCACTCAGGGCGGCTATCTGGCACTTATGCTGCAGGCTCTCGATGATCCTGTCGGGCGCACAGCCGATGCGCGAGAAGCCAGCGAGGCAGTGCTGGAGCTGGCGCGAACTGACTTCGAGCTGGCGCAGATTGCGAGTGGTGGGCCGGGCAGGACCGCCACGGCCGCGCAACTCGGCCAGGAGATCGCCGTCGGCCTCGGGCTGACCGCATTGGCGATCGCGCTCGTGGTGGCGGCTCTGGGCTGAGATTGTGATGGCCAGACGCAAGGCCCCTCAAAACCCCACCACCGCGCCGCGGCAGCATTCCCTGATTTGGCTGCAGGGCCTGCTGTGCGGCGCAATGGCGACCTTGGCGACACCGACGGCCTTGCTGCTCGGCGTCCTGCTCGGGCCCGCGCTGCTCGCCGTCATGCTTGACCACCAGCCTGGACGACCGCGGGCGCGCAGCATCGCCCTTTGCAGCATGGCGGCTGCGATCGATCCGCTACGGACCCTGTGGACGACCGGACACACCATTGCCACGGCGACCGCGCTACTGGGCAATCTGCGGATCGTTGGGATGGCATGGAGCGCCGCAGCAGGCGGCTGGCTCCTTGCCGAGATCACGCCGATCGCGGTACGCGCGGCGCTGGAAGGCCTGGGCATCGCCCGCGCCGCCCGCCTGCGCGCGGAGCGCGCCAAGCTGGTCGAGACCTGGGGGCTTGAGACCCTACCAGGCGATCAGTGATCCGCTGCCGGCCGCCCCGACGCCTGACGCGCCGCCACCGCCGACTGCGATTGCAGGCGACGTTCCGCGATCTGCGCCTTCATTGCCTTCTGCAGCTTTTCGAAGGCGCGAACCTCGATCTGCCGCACCCGCTCGCGTGAGATGCCATACTGCTGCGACAACTCCTCGAGCGTGGTCGGATTGTCCTTGAGGCGGCGCTCGATCAGGATGTGCCGCTCGCGCTCGTTCAGCGTCTTGAGCGCGCTCGACAGAAGCGCCTTGCGTCCCGACAGCTCCTCGCGATCGGCGTAGGCGCTCTCCTGGCTTTCGGTCTCGTCGACCAGCCAGTCCTGCCACTCGCCCTCGCTGTCCTGGCGCACCGTGGCGTTCAGACTGTGGTCGGGGGCAGCCAGCCGGCGGTTCATGCTGACCACGTCCTGCTCGGGCACGTCCAGCATGCGTGCGATCTTCGCCACCTGCTCTGGCTGCAGGTCGCCGTCGTCGATCGCCTGCATCTGGCCCTTCAGCCGGCGCAGGTTGAAGAACAGCTTCTTCTGTGCCGCGGTGGTGCCCATCTTCACCAGCGACCAACTGTGCAGGATGTATTCCTGGATGGCGGCGCGGATCCACCACATGGCATAGGTGGCGAGCCGGAAACCGCGGTCCGGGTCGAATCGCTTCACCGCCTGCATCATGCCGACATTGCCCTCGGAGATCAGCTCTCCGACCGGCAGGCCGTAGCCGCGGTAGCCCATGGCAATCTTTGCCACAAGCCTCAGATGTGATGTGACAAGCTTGTGTGCCGCTTCCATATCCTGATGGTCGCGCCACCGCTTGGAGAGAGCGAGCTCCTCCTCCGGCGACAGCATGGGAAACTTGCGGATCTCTTGGAGATACCGCGAGAGGTTGCCCTCAGGTGCGACGTTGATGACGGCAGAGGCCAAGGGAAGGCTCCTTTCGTCGTGCCTTTATCTTGCCCAGTGCGGCGCAAGACTGAGGCCGGAATGTGACTGAACCAGTCATGGGTGCGGGAAGGGACATCACGTCCCGGATACTCACCCCGTTCTGGCGGCTATGTTTCCGGACGATCCCACCGACACAAAACACCCGTTCGCATCGGCCCGCCCCACATACCGGACCGCGTTGGTCCTGTCAAGGAAACTGACCTATATCAGCCCTGCGCGGCTTGCAGGTCACGATCCAGTGCGTCGATCAGTGTCGCCATGTCCGCCGGTGGTTCGCTCGTGAAGCTGAGGACCTGACCGGTGCGCGGATGGGCGAAGCCGAGCCGGGCCGCGTGGAGCGCCTGACGGGGGAAGTCCAGGAGCCTTTGGCGGACCGGCTCGGGCAGCGTGCGGGCCGCAGCCGGCACACGACGGAGGTAGAGCGGATCTCCGACCACCGGGTTCCCTTGATTGGCGAGGTGCACGCGGATCTGATGGGTTCGCCCGGTACCGAGACGGCACTCCAGCAAGGCGACCGCCGTCCGCCAGGCGCGCAGCGTGCGATAGTGGGTGAGAGCGGCCTTGCCGTTGCGGGTGACGACGGCCATGCGCTTGCGGTCACGTGGGTCGCGGCCGATGGCGCCTTCGATGGTCCCCTCGAGCGGATTGGGCAGACCCCAGACCAGCGCGAGGTAGGCACGGTCCAGGTCACGCGAGGCGAAGGCGGCGGTCAGGGCCGTGTTCGCGTGCTGGGTCTTCGCCACGACCATGATCCCAGAGGTACCCTTGTCCAGCCGATGTACAATGCCCGGCCGGCGTTCGCCGCCGATACCGGTGAGCTGCTCACCGCAATGCGCGAGGAGCGCGTTGACCAGTGTGCCGTCCTCGTTGCCTGGGGCGGGATGCACGACGAGACCAGCGGGCTTGTCGAGCACGATCAGGTCGGCGTCCTCATAGAGGATGGCGAACGCGATCGCCTGCGGCTGTGGCGTCGCGGGCGCGGGCGGCGGCAGATCAAGCTGATAGGTGGCGCCTGGTCGCACTGGCTGCGCCGGTTCGCTGAGCACACGCCCTCCGCTGTGGGCGAGCCCCTGCTCGATCAGCGCCTTGACGCGCGAGCGCGACAGCGTGCCGATGGCATCGGCCAGGAAACGATCCAGCCGTTGGCCACGCGCCGCCGGTTCTGCGACCGCGGTGAACGAGCCGAAGCGTGGCGCGCGCTCTTGCATGGCAGCGGCGGATAACGCGATTGATGCGGATGGGGAAGCGACGAGTCGAGACATGCGGTTCCTGAAGGTGCTGACCATCGGCATGGGTGTGCTGATCGTGGTGGCGACCACAGTGCTGGTGGTGCTGATCGCCGGGCGGATAGGCGGGGCCGGGACGGCGCCGGCTTCTATTGCAGTGCTGCTGGACGAGCCTGTGGGAACGCGGATCGCCCGGATCGCTTCGGCGGGGGATCGGTTGGCGTTGCAGCTGCAGGGTGGCGGGCCAGATCGGATTCTTCTCGTGGACCCACGTTCCGGCAAGGTCGCCGGACGGATCGGGCTGCGGGAAGGAGCGCCGTGAGCCAGACCCTGGCCGTGAGCCAGACCTGGCCGTGTGCTGGCTTGAACTTGCCTGCGCGCTGCCCTAGAAGGCGCGGCCTGACCGAAGTCCCCTTCGTCTAGAGGCCCAGGACACCGCCCTCTCACGGCGGCAACGCGGGTTCGAATCCCGCAGGGGA
>CAWBST010000001.1:0-43000 GCA_963791495.1 uncultured Alphaproteobacteria bacterium | reverse complement strand
TCATGAACGGCAGGAACAGCAGGAACCCCATCTCGAACGCGCGTCGCAGTTCGCCCACCAGGAACGCCGGCACCAGCGCGCGCCACGGCGCATCGTCGGCCGCGGCCGGTGCTGGCAGATGCGCGATGTCGAGAAACAGCTGCAGGTCAGACGGCCTCAGATTGGCGGTCATGAAGCGGCGGAACGGCTCGATCGCGAGACGCAGCCCCTCCAGTTCGCCGACGCGGCCCTCGGTGAGCGGAAGTATCCCCGTCGCCCAGGCATCGTTCAACACCGGCTGCATGACGAAGAACGTCAGGAACAGCGCCAGGCCGATCAGTACCATGTTGGGCGGCGTTCCCTGCGTGGACAGCGCACTGCGCAGCAATGAAAGCACGATCACGATGCGGGTGAACGCTGTGACCATCACCAGCAGGCTTGGCGCCACAGACAGCACGGTGACCAGCGCGGTGAGCTGCACCAGCCGGCCCGTCGCGCCCGCTTCGCCCGCCGCGCCAAGATCGATGTTCAGCGACTGAGCGTGCGCCATCGCCGGCAGCAGCAGACAGCAGGCAATGGCGATAACGCGCGACACAATCATGACGTCGGCTTCTCGTGGTCGAGCCAGCCAACGACGACGTCCTGCGCGCCACCGGTCAGCAGCAGCACGTGGCGCTCATTGCACTTGATCAGATGCAGTCGCCGCCTCGTATCGAGCGCCAGTACGTCCTGCACCGCGAGCGCCCCGCCACCGGCCGGGCGGCGTGCCACGCCGCCGAACCGAGCGACCCGGCCGGCCAGCCAGATCAACCCCAGCACCGCGACAAGCGCGGCGAAGGCGGTGAGGACCGAGGTTGTTCCGATGACCATGGCGCGGCCTTTTGCCGGGCAGACGATTGCTGTCGATCAGCCGGACGGCGCGGCACGTGCCGCCAAGGCACGCGACAGCACCTCCATCGAACCCGATAGCGCGAGCAGCCGTGGCCGTACACGACGGCCTTCGTCCGGAGGCAGGTCGAGCGACTGGGCGCACAACAGACCAACCTGACGCTCGAGCCCAGTGAGATCGATCATGCGACCGGACTCCGTCAGCGCGCAGGCGAGGCCGACGATCTTCGTCAGCTCCTCGGCCAGAGCGCGCACGGCGGCGGTCGCGTTGTGTGTGTCGTCTGACATCGCCAGCGATTAAAGCGCAGCGCGATTACCGAACCCTTTATCGCAATGGTCTTTATCGAGCGGTCCGCTGATTAACCGTGCGTTCAATCCCGCAGTGCAGACTGTTGCACATGGACCCGAAGCGCATCGGCTTGTTCGATCTGGCGGAGCGGCGGCTCGCGTGGACCGGCCGGCGTCAGGCGGTACTTGCCGAGAACATCGCCAACGCCAACACGCCAGGATACAAGCCGCACGACCTGCGCCCATTCACCGCAATGCTCGACAATGCGAATGCCGTCGCCCCGGTGCGCACACAGCCCAATCATCTGGCAGGCACCACCGCCGCGACGTCACCCAACGAGGTGGTCGATCGCACGCATACGCAATCACCCGACGGCAACGCCATCGCGCTGGACGAGCAGCTCGTGAAGGTTGCGGAAACCGAAACCACCCACTCACTGGTCACCACGATCTACAAGAAATACCTCGGTATGTTCAGCTTGGCGCTCGGCCACTCGACGTCGGGCTAGGAGGGGCATCGTCATGGACCTCGACAAAGCACTCGGCATCGCAGCAAGCGGCATGGATGCGCAGACGAGGCGCTTGCGTGTGATCGCGGAAAATCTCGCCAACCAGGACACCACCGGATCGACGAAGGGTGCTGATCCGTACCGCCGCAAGACTGTGACCTTCGAGAACCGCTTCGACCAGCAACTCGGCGCCGGTACGGTGCGGGTCAAGCAGGTCGGTCACGACGCCAGCGAGTTCCAGCAGCACTACGATCCATCCAATCCCGCGGCCAACGCCGATGGCTACGTCAAGCTGCCGAACGTGAACAGCCTGGTCGAGGTGATGGACATGCGCGAGGCAGAACGTTCGTACAGCGCCAACCTTGCCATCATGCAGGCCTCGCGCAGCATGCTGACGCGCACGATCGCTCTTCTCCAATGAGCACAATACCTACAATCGTCGTCACACCCTCGACGGCGGCCGATGCCTATGGTCGGGTGGACCGAGGCGAGGTCGGCAACGGCACCGGCGATTTCGGCGCGACCCTGCAGCGTGCTCTGCAAGGAGCGATGGACAACCTCCATACGGCAGATGCGAAGTCCGTGGAGGCGTTGTCAGGCGGTGGCAACCTGACCGACGTCGTCACCGCGCTGTCGCGTGCCCAACTCACGCTGCAGACGGCGACCGCGGTCCGCGACCGCGTGGTCCAAGCCTATCAGGACATCATGAAGATGCCCATCTAGGGGTTGCACTGCTGCGCACCAGCCACCTCCCGTCATTCCCGCGCACGCGGGAATCCAGGGCAACGCAATGACAGTGTGAACATATGAATGACGCCGACACCGCCCTGCTGTTGCGCGACGGTCTGCTGGTGATGCTGAAACTGGGGGGGCCGCCCCTGATGGTGGCGCTCGTCGTCGGCCTGCTGATCGCGCTGATCCAGGCGATCACCCAGATCAACGAGGCAACGCTCGCCTTCGTCCCCAAGGTCCTGGCGCTCGGCGCGGCGCTCGTGATGCTGGGTCCGTTCATGCTGTCGACGCTGTCCGCCTACACCCACACACTGCTGGACCGAATAGTCGTGATCGGCGGCTCATGACCGGCGACGATGCCGCGCTGCTAGCAGCACTGCCGGTGGGGGCATTCGCCTTCGTGCTGGTGATGGCGCGCATCGGCGCGGCGATCTCGTTGCTGCCCGGCCTCGGTGAGGCCGAACCGCCGATGATGCTGCGCATCGGCCTCAGTCTCGGCGTGACCGTGCTGCTGCTGCCCGGCATTGCTCCATTGATCCCGCCGGTCCCTGAAGCGGGCATACGGGCGGCGTTCATGGTCGCGGCCGAGGTCATCACCGGGCTCTGGATCGGATGGCTGGCGCGGCTGGTTGTGCTGGCGCTTCCGGTAGCCGGGCAGATTGTGTCCTACATGCTGGGGATCGCAAATGTGCTGCAGCCTGATCCCGTACTGGGCGGCCAGGCGACGCCGATCGCCCGGCTGTTCGGGATTGCAGCGCCGATCGTTATCCTGATGACCGGACTCTACGCACTGCCGCTGGCCGCCCTTGCCGGCAGCTATCGGCTCATCCCGCCCGGCACCATGCTGCCGGGCGCTGACACCGCCGAGACCGCGGTTCGCGCGACCGCTTCGGCGTTTGCCCTCGCCGTGCGCCTCGCCTCGCCCTTCCTGCTGGTCTCCATCCTGTGGCAGGTCGCGACCGGTCTGCTCGCCAGGCTCGTCCCACGCCTTCAGGTCTACTTCGTCGCCATGCCCGGACAGATCCTGGGCGGCATTCTACTGCTCGCGATGCTGGCAACCGCCCTGCTGACCGCCTGGCAGGCCTCGGTCCACGACAGCTTCACGAACCTGCCAGGCCTCTGATCGACCATGGCCGGCGAAGACGAAGAACGGACGGAAGCAGCAACCCCGCGGCGGCTGCAAAAGGCACGCGAGGAAGGCAAGGTACCGGTCTCGCGCGAACTGACTGGCCTCGCCGGGCTCGTTGCCGTCTCCCTGACCCTTGTCATGGCCGCGCCTGGCATTGCCCACGACATGACGCTGCGTCTCAGCATATTCCTGGCCAGGGCGCACGAGCTCAGCCTGGGCGCCCCGGTAGCCCGCCTCGCCGGTCAGGTCTGGCTGGCCAGTGCCGCACCGTTCGTGCTGGCCGCGATGTTCGCCGGCATTGCGGTGGTGCTGATTCAAACTCGCTTCCTGCTGAGCGGCAAGGCGCTGAAGGTGGACATTTCCCGCATCAACCCGGGCGCTGGCCTGAAGCGCCTGTTCGGGGCGGATAGCCTGGTCGAGGCGGGCAAGTCGCTGGTCAAGGTCGCCGTGCTCGCGGTCGTCCTATGGCGGGTGCTGCTGGCCGACCTGCCAGGGCTGATGCTCGCACCCTTCGGTGACACGAGTCAGCTTCTGGCCCGAGCGGCGCGACCCGTGCTGCACGTGCTGCTTGTGGTGGTCGGGGCACAGGCGCTGCTGGCCGTACTGGACGTCTTCTGGGTGTACCTGCGGCATTCGCGTTCGATGCGCATGAGCCGCCAGGAGATCATCGAGGAGCAGAAGGAGATGGAGGGTGATCCGCACATCAAGGGGCGCCAGAGGCAGATCCGCACCCTCCGCGCTCGCAGGCGCATGCTGGCGGCGGTGCCGAAGGCGACCGTGGTGATCACCAACCCGACTCACTACGCCGTGGCGCTGGCCTACGATCGGGCGAAGCATGCCGCGCCGCGCGTAGTGGCGAAGGGTGTCGATACGCTCGCCGCCCGCATCCGCGAGGTGGCGGAAGAGAACCGTGTGCCAGTGGTCGCCAATCCGCCGCTCGCCCGGGCGCTGTACCGGGTGGAGGTGGATGCCGACATTCCAGCCGAGCACTACCAGGCGGTAGCGGAGATCATTGCCTATGTCTGGCGGCTGGGACGTGCGCCTGTCGGGTCACGTCGTGGGCAGGATGCTGCGGCGGCGCCGTGAGCCGTTGCCCGCGCCGCCGGTTCGGGTATGGCTGCTCAGGGCTCGGCCAGCAGCTCGTCGAGCGTCATCCGATGGATACCCTCTACGGGCAGCGGCGGCTGGCCATCCATCGTCTCAGGCAAGCCCGCAAGCGCATCGGCGTAGAGCGCCGCGAGGTCAATCCTCTGCCGCATCGATGGCACGAACCGGCGCCGCGCCTGCCGGTGAAACAGCCGCGCGTCAGCCTGCCAATTCGGCACGTCGCGGGCGGACGGCCAGCTCTTGGCCTTGAGCATGTGCAGCAGCGCCTGGGTCAGCAATGACTCGACCCCATGCAACTGACTGCGCCCCGCGTCTTCGATCTCCTCGGCGATGTTGGGCCAGTCCAGCTCTCCATCGTTCACCAGCTCGCCGGCGGCGCGGCGACGCAGCAGGTCGCTCTGGCGTTCCGCCCACAGCAGGATATCGTCTTCGTAGAGGTCGCTCATGCTGCCCTCCGGCAAGGTGTGCCTCCAGGGCAGGGATTAGGTCAGACCACCCCCGCGCGCAACTCGGCAATCAGCGTACGGAGGCCACCGAAGTGGTCCTCCGTGTGTGTCCACGCGCGCGCGATCAGTTCGCCAATCGCGCCGAGCTCGTCTGGCTCAGAGCCGCACTTTGGAATGCCAGCTTGGCTATGTCCGGATAGAGTTCCTGCGGACCCTTCAGTGCCAGGTCGGACAGCGACACGATGCCGACAACGACGTTCGACTGATTGCGGACTGGAAGATGATGGATGTGTCTCTGCCGCATCGTGTTCAGTGCATCTTCGATGCTGTCGTTCTCATCGCAGTAAGTCACGCCGCTGGTCATGATCTGGCTTACCGTCGCTGTTGTCGGGTTCAGACCCTCGGCGGTCGCGCGCGTGGTGAAGTCCTTTTCGGTGAGGATGCCAGTGAAGCTGTCGCCCTCGCCGACAGGCAGACAGCCGATATTCAGGTCGCGCATCCTGCGCGCCGCCGCGGCAAGTGTGGTGTCCGATGTCGTCCATTCCACTCGTCGACTCATCAGTTCGCGAACCAGCATGACTGCCTCCTGCTGCACGTTGACCGGACCAACGGAACCGTTCCGTTGGCGGCATTTGCGATTCGCTAACTACAATTCGTGAACCGACCCTTAATTTGGCATACCGGCACATGCCGCAGTTCCATTGCGCCGACTCGTGCCGCCGTTGAAGGAGTCGATGGCGCTGCCCAAACCCTTGCTTGACGAACCGGTCGCCAATATGTTGCTAGTTTGTTCGCTTGCTAGACGTGCCCGGGCGGATGCAATCTATACGCGAATAATATCCAGCCGCCTCATACGTCGGTTGTAGAACGAGGAGCCTCGCATGGAAAAGAACAAGGCGCTGGATGCCGCGGTGGCGCAGATTGAGCGGGCTTTCGGCAAGGGCTCCATCATGCGCATGGGCGCACGGGGTGTCGATGAGCAGATCGAGGTCATCCCGTCCGGTTCGCTCGGGCTCGACCTTGCGCTGGGCATCGGCGGGCTGCCGCGCGGGCGGGTCATGGAGATCTACGGCCCTGAAAGTTCCGGCAAGACCACACTCGCGCTGCACGCCATCGCCGAGGCGCAGAAGCGTGGCGGCACGTGCGCGTTCATCGACGCCGAGCATGCGCTGGACCCCGGCTATGCCCGCAAGCTGGGTGTCGATGTGGACAACCTGCTGATCAGTCAGCCGGATGCCGGCGAGCAGGCCCTGGAGATCTGCGACACGCTGGTGCGCTCCGGTGCGATCGATGTGGTGGTGATCGATAGCGTCGCCGCCCTGGTGCCGCGCGCCGAACTGGAAGGCGAGATGGGCGACAGTCACATGGGACTGCACGCGCGGCTGATGAGCCAGGCGCTGCGCAAGCTCACCGGCAGCGTCTCCCGCAGCAACACGACGCTGATCTTCCTCAACCAGATCCGCATGAAGATCGGCGTGATGTTCGGTAACCCGGAAACCACCACCGGCGGCAATGCGCTGAAGTTCTACGCCTCGCTCCGGATGGAGATCAGGCGCATCGGACAGATCAAGGACCGCGACGAGGTGGTGGGCAACCAGACCCGCGTGAAGGTGGTGAAGAACAAGCTGGCCCCGCCGTTCCGCCAGGTCGAGTTCGACATCATGTATGGCGAAGGCATCAGCAAGGTCGGCGAACTGATCGACCTCGGCGTGAAGGCCGGCGTGGTAGAGAAGTCCGGCGCCTGGTTCAGCTACGACAGCCAGCGCATCGGTCAGGGTCGCGAGAACGCCAAGCAGTTCCTGCGCGATCATCAGCCGGTGGCGGACGCGATCGAGCACCGTATCCGCGAGCAGTCCGGCGTGGTCGCCAACGCCATGATGGCAACGGTGGAGGAAGCCGAGGAGGCGGAAGCGGCGGAATGATGCGACGTCCTCGTGAAATGCCGGCATCGCGGAGTGTGATTGCAATGACAGAGCCGATATTGCACAATTGAGCTGTTCGCACATCAGAGCGACTTTTCGCATGGGCAAGATCCGAACCCGCATTCGGGTTGGTAAGGACCGCCGCATAAGTGGCACCGCCCCGTCGGCCGTGCCACCTGGAGAGCACGAGGTCACGATCAGCCTCACGACTGGCCAGCCGCCAAAGAAATTCCGGCTCGCCGATATGCCGACTCACGAAGTGCCTTGGGATGGCAGCGTGTCGCTCCGTCGAGACGATATGTATGGTGACGACGGTCGCTGACCCGATTTCATCGACACCAACGTCCTCGTCTATGCGAGCCGGCCTGCAGCACCTGAGCATGCCTCTTCACGGAAAGCCCTCGACAGGCTCGAAGCGCAAGACTGTCGCCTATGGATCAGTACGCAAGTGCTGCGGGAATACTTGTCCGTAGTTACACGACCTCAGGCGGCTGCGCCCGGCCTGACAATGGCGACGGCCATTGCCGATATCAGGCGTTTTCAGTCGCTGTTCGAGGTTGCCAACGACGATGACCTGGTAGTTGAGCGACTCCTGCAGTTGCTGATCGCCTACCCGGGGTCAGGCAAGCAGGTGCATGATGCCAATCTCGTCGCGACAATGCTTGTGCATGGCGTCACCCGCCTGCTTACTTACAACGCAAGAGATTTTCAGCGTTTCGCTGCGGTGATCGAATTGGAGCCATTGGGCTTGCCCTGATTTCCCTCCTCAACGCATCCTGCTCTAGAATGGGCCAAGCCCATCAGGAGGATGCGCATGCTGTCCATCGAACCGACCGGCGCCATTCTCGGCGCGACCGTTCATGGCATCAATGTGAAGCAGGCCGGCGAGAAGGAATTCGCCCGGATCCTGCTCGCGCTCGGCCAACATGGCGTGCTGCGCTTCCCGAATCAGCAACTCGACATGGGCGACCTGCGGACGTTCTCGGAACGCTTCGGCGAGATCCAGGGGCCCAGCCTGTCGCCCAACGACAAGGCGCATGTCGGCACGCTGTCGAATCTGAAGGAGCGCGGCAAATACATCGGCTCGCCTGACGCCGGACAGGACTGGCACACCGACATGTCGTATCGCGACGTAATGGGCTTCGTGAACGTGCTCTATGGCATCCGCATCCCACGCCGCAACGGTATCCCTCTCGGTGGCACCGAGTTCGCCAACATGCATGCCGTCTACGACGCGCTGTCCGCGGACATCAGGACGCGCCTCGCCGACGCGACGGCGACGCACGACTTCGAGAAATTCTGGGAGAACATGCGCCGCAACCACGGCAGCGAGCGCCCGCCGATGACCGAGGAACAACGCCGCCGGCGTCCACCGGTCGTGCATCCGCTGTTCCTCACCCACCCCATCACCGGCCGCAAGGTGCTGTACGCCAATCCCGGCTACACCGTGCGCATCAACGAACTACCAAAGCATGAAAGCGACGAAATGCTGGAATACCTGTTCGACTTCCAGCTCGAACCACGCTTCCGCTACACGCACACCTGGACCGAGAACGACCTGCTGGTGTGGGATCATCTCGGCACCATCCATCGCGCGATCGCCGACTACGCACCGGACGAGATCAGATTGATGCGCCGCTGCCAGGTGATGGCGACCAAGGTGTTCGATCTCGATTTCCTGCGCCCGGTGCGCGAACTGATGGTGGAGGCAGCCTGATGCGCTGGATCAGATTCACGGCCGGTGGCCGCACATCGTACGGTTCCCTGAACGGCGACACGGTGAACGAGATCAGCGGCGAGCCCTGGGGCGCGCACAGCGCCACCGGCAAGACGCACAAGCTATCCGACGTGAAGCTCGAAGTCCCGGTGATCCCGCGTACCTTCTACGCCGCCGGCATCAACTACGCCGCGCACATCCGTGAGATGGCAGAGAAGCGCGGCGAAAAGCCGGTGTTCCCTGAGAAGGCCGATATCGGCTACCGCGCCAACAACGCACTGATCGCCCACAATGAGGACGTGGTGATCCCCAAGGACGCCACAGAGAAGATCAACTACGAGGGCGAACTCGTCGTCGTCATCGGCAAGCAGGCGAAGCACCTCTCGAAAGCCGACGCGATGTCCTGCGTGTTCGGCTACACGATCGGCAACGACGTGAGCGAGCGCACCTGGCAGCGCGGCGACCGCACCTTCTGGCGCGGCAAGAATGCCGACACCTTCAAGCCGATGGGTCCGTGGATCGACACCGACGTCGACATCGACGCGATGCAGACCATCGTGCGGGTGAACGGCCGCGAAAACCTGAAGTTCAAGACCAACGACATGATCTTCGACATCCCCACCTACATCGAGGCGATGACCCGCTACCTGACGCTGTATCCGGGCGATGTGATCTGGATGGGCACTGACGGCACCTCGCCCGATCTGAAGCACGGCGATGTCGTCGAAGTTGAACTCACCGGTCTCGGCGTCCTTCGCAACCGCTTCGTCCGCGAATCCTAGACACGATCCTCCCCCTCCCCTTGCGGGAGGGGGGCGGGGGGAGGGGGCCCGGCACATGCGCGTCCTTCCCCCCATCCGCACCCACCTGCGCCGCCTCGCGCGCCTCCCCCTCATTTCCCCACGACAATGGTTGCGCCGCATCGTCTTCTGGGCCGGTGCCGTAATCGTCGCCGCCGTGGCGATCGGCTTCGCGACGCTCGCCAACCTCGCGTCCAACCTGTTCGTCCAGTTCCAGGCACCCCGCCCCTGGGTCGCCTTCATCGTCTGTCCCGCAGGTCTCGTCGCCTCCTTCCTGCTGACCCGCTACATCTTCCCCGGCGCGCAGGGCAGCGGCATCCCGCAGGTGATCGCCGTGCAGCACATGACAGACCGCGCTGCCATCGCACGCGTGCTGTCGCTGCGCATCGCCGCTGGCAAGATCGCGCTGACCCTTCTCGGCCTTGCCTCGGGCGCATCGATCGGCCGCGAGGGCCCGACCGTGCAGGTCGGCGCCGCAATTATGCACGCACTCGGCCGCTTGGTGCGCCTGCCACGCCTTGATCTCGAACGAGCCCTGGTGCTGGCTGGCGGCGCGGCCGGCGTGGCCGCAGCGTTCAACACGCCGCTTGCCGGCGTTGTCTTCGCCATCGAGGAACTCAGCCACTCGTTCGAGGCACGCACCTCCGGCACCGTGCTCACCGCAGTGATCATCGCCGGCATCACCACGCTCGCGCTGATGGGCAACTACACCTACTTCGGCCACACCCCCGCTGAACTCGACTTCGGCCCCGCCTGGATCGCGGTCGTGTTGTGCAGCATCGCTGGCGGTCTGACCGGCGGTCTGTTCAGCGCCGCGCTGATCCGAGCCGCACGCGGCCTCCCCGGGCGCATCGGCCAACTTCTGATGCGTCATCCGGTGACATTCGCCGCCGGCTGCGGCGTCGCAATCGCGGCGATTGGCGTCATCTCGCACGGCCAGACCTACGGAACCGGCTACGACCAGGCGCGCGGCATGGTGGAGGCAACGACAACCCTGCCCGCCTCCTACGTCATACTGAAATTCGCCGCCACGGTGATCTCCTACATCAGCGGCATTCCTGGCGGCCTGTTCGCGCCGTCGCTGTCGGTCGGCGCCGGCCTCGGCACATGGCTCGCCCACCTGTTGCCGTCCGCTCCCGCCGGCGCTGTCGTGCTGCTCGGCATGGTGGGCTATTTCTCCGGCGTGGTTCAGGCACCGATCACCGCGACCATCATCGTGATGGAGATGACCGACGACCAGCGCGTCACCGTGCCGCTGCTGGCGACGGCCTTCCTCGCATTCGGCGTGTCGCGCCTGGTCTGCCGGCGTCCGCTCTATTCGGCCCTGGCGCGCCGCTTCCTCGAGGCACAACAGCACGTCGCATGCTGACCACACTCGTCGTTCTCCTCGCCGCTGCCACCATCGCAGTGCCGCTGACCCGACGCGCCGGCTTCGGCAGCGTCCTCGGCTATCTGCTTGCCGGCATCGCCATCGGTCCCGCCGGCCTGCGCCTGATCACCGACGTCGATGCAATCGCCTCGATCGCCAGCCTCGGCGTCGTGATGCTGCTGTTCCTGATCGGCCTGGAGGTCCGCCCGCAGCGGTTGTGGATCATGCGGCGCGCTGTGTTCGGCCTGGGCACCGCGCAGGTGGCGATCACTGGTGCGGTGCTGGCGGCCCTCGCGCACACCGCCGGCATCGCCTGGCAGGGCGCGATCGTGCTGGGCGCCGGCCTTGCAATGTCATCGACAGCGATCGTGCTGCCGATGCTGGCCGAGCGCGACCTGCTTACCAGCCGGGCAGGCCGCGACGCGTTTGCCGTGCTGCTGTTCCAGGACCTCGCCTTCATCCCGCTGGTCGCGCTCGTCCCCCTATTGGCAAGCAACAGCGTGCCCGACCACGTCCCCTGGCACGACGTGGCGCGCGCCGCGGTGATCATCGCCATCATCCTGGTGGGCGGCCGTTTCCTGCTGCGACCACTGTTCCGTGCCATCGGCGGTGCGAAGACGCCGGAGGTATTCACCACCGTCGCGCTGCTGATCGTCGCCGGCACCGCGTTGCTCGCCACAGTCGCTGGCCTGTCGCCATCACTCGGCGCCTTCATGGCCGGCGTGCTGCTGTCGGAATCCGAATACCGTCACGAACTGCAAGCCGATATCGAGCCGTTCGAGGGCCTACTGCTCGGCTTCTTCTTCATCTCGGTCGGCATGTCGGCGGATCTGTCGCTGGCCGTCGCTCAGCCCGGCCTGCTCGCCGGGGCCACGGCAGCGCTGCTGTTCGTCAAGGCGGCGATTGCGTTCGCACTGGCGCGCATCGCCGGACACAGCACGCCGAGTGCTCTGCGTTTCGGCCTCGCCCTTCCGCAGGCCAGCGAGTTCAGCTTCGTGCTATTCGGCGCCGCGGTCGCCGCCGGCGCGCTGGGTGTAGGCAACGCGGCGCTGGCCACGCTGGCGACCGCCGCCTCGATGATCGCCACCCCGATCCTATTTGCTGCCGCCGAAGCGGCGCTGCGCCTGAAGCCCGCGCCACCGCCGCAGTATGATACGATCGATGCCGCCCCCACGCCGGTGATCATTGCGGGCTTCGGACGCTTCGGTCAGATCATCGGCCGTGTGCTGCGCATGCACGGCATCGAGTTCACCGCGCTGGAGCGCAATCCCGGCCAGGTGGACGTGGTCCGCCGCTTCGGCACCAAGGTCTATTTCGGCGACCCCACGCGCCCCGACGTGCTGCGCGCGGCCGGCGCGGAACAGGCGAAGCTGCTGGTTGTCACGCTTGACGACCCGCCCGGCGTCTTGCGCACGATCGAGGTGGCGAAGCGCAACTTCCCCAACCTCGCCATCCTGGCGCGCGCACGCAATCGCTGGTACGCGCACCTGCTGATGGACCGCGACGTGGACGGCCTCGTGCGCGAGACGTTCCACTCCAGCCTCCAGCTGGCAAAGCAGGCGCTGACCGTCCTGGGCATCGACGACGCGGCCGCCGAACGAGCGGTGATGCTGTTCCGCGACCACGATGAGAAGAACCTGGAGGAGACCCACGCGATCTATCGCGACGAGAAGCAGCTCATTCAGAATCAGCAGCAGGCCGCGGACGAATTGGCCGGTCTTTTCGAGGCGGATCGGGCGTAGTCTCCGGCATCGTCAGCCACAGCACCAGCGTTGCCAGCGCGCCCACCCCAGCGAGCGCCACGAACGCCATCCGGATGCCCGCGGTATCTGCAATCCAGCCGGCGAGTGTCGTGCTGAGCCCCGCACCCAGGCTCACCGCCAGACCCAGCGCGCCCATGCACAGGTTGAAATGCGACGTGCCGCGCGTGATGTCGGCGGAGAGCAGCGGCAGCATCACGCCGAACACCGCGCCGCTGATGCCGCTCATCGCCTGCGCCGCGATCGGCAGCCACGGGCCCGGCAACGCCGCCAGGAGCAGCCCGCGCAAGGGCAGCGACGCCCAGCCTATCAGCAGGATCGGACGCCGACCCAGCAGCGCCGCACCGCGCCCCACCGAGGGCGAGCAGATCGCCACGACAATCTGCGGCACCATGATGCACGCGGCGATGATCAGGTTCGCGTAATTTCCCGCACGCATCGTGACGGTGGCACCGACCAGCGGCAGCATCGCGGCATTCGACAGGTGGAAAAGCAGCACGCAGACACCGAACGTCAGCAGTTGCCGGTCGGCGAACAATCGCCGCAGCCCCGGCCAGTCGAACAGCGGGATCGTGGTCTGCCGCCGCGCATGCGGCCCGCGGCCGATTGCCAGCAGCGCCAACAGCGCGGGTACGCACAAGGCCGCCGTCAGCAGGAAGACCGCCTGGCTGGACAGGTAGGCCCCTGTCCCGCCCATCACCCCCGCCGCGAGTCCGTTGCCGATCGAGGCGAAGCGCGCGTTACGCCCAAGCCGTTCGCCGAGCGCCGCGTGCCCGACCAGATGCAGGCTGATCGCGGCGATCGCGGGGGTGAGCACGCAACTCGAGAACGCATGCACCGACTGCGCGACTAGCACAGGCAATTCGGTAGGCTGGAACGCCATCAGCAGCGCGGCGATAATGACGCCGATCAATGCGCCGCTCGCCGCGATCCGCTTGTTGTGTGCGGCGTCCACCAATGCGCCAGCGGGAAGCTGGCTGATCAGCGCAACCATAGTGCTGAGCGTCAGGGCGAAGCCGATCTGCACCTGGGTCCATTTGTGCATGGTCAGATAGACCGCGACGAATGGCCCGAAGCCGGTCTGCACATCGGCAACGAAGAAATTCAGCCAATCGAGCGCCCGTGGACCGCGCGCCGTAAGTGTTGCGACCCTTTGCATGGATCATTTCGGCGCTTCGGGTGCCACCACGACCGGCGCGGGCTTGGTTGCCTCCTTGTACTCGGGTGCGTCCTTGATCTGATCCTGGGTCAGATCGAGCGTGATCGGGTGCTTCGGGTCGTTCGGCGCGAAGTGCAGTACGCTCCATTCCACCGCGATTTTGCGGTTGCCGACGCCCAGGAAGCCGCCGAAATCGATCACTGCGGCCTGCGGCTGACCCTGGTCGCCGACCAGGACATCCACCAGGCGGCCGATGTTCTTGCCCTCGGGATCCGCCACGGGGTGGCCGAGGATGGCCAGCGCCTGGTCCAGCGGAACCTGCTGGACCTGCTGGACCTGTTGCTGCACCTCGTCGGCCGGCGGCGCCGCGGCGGCCAGCAGCAGTGCGAAAATCGCTAGCCAGCCCCGTTGCGGCATATCCGGGAGGTCGGCACCCCGAGCAATTGGGTCAAGCGCCGGCGCGCCCGGGTCTCTTCAAGTTTTGTTGCGGCCTGGCACGGGCCGGGACGTCCACCTGTTCGCGGACTCGGCTCCACGGCACGATGAAGTTCGGAGACGAACACGGGCGGTGAGACACGCCCGAAAACCCGCCTTTACCGTTCTTGGAGTACCTCGCGGATTCCGGCGATGATCCGGTTCCGGTCCGGGAAGACCTGGTCCTCCAGGACCGGGCTGTAGGGTATCGGCACCTGCAAGGCGCAGACCCGCTTCACCGGGGCCTTTAGCCGGGAAAATGTCGCGGCGTCCTCGGTGGCGAGCGCGGCAACCTCTGCCGAAAAGCCGGCGGTCGGGCCCGCCTCGTCGGCGATGACAAGTCGCCCCGTCTTCTGCACCGAGTTGCGGATCGTTTCCGTATCCAGCGGCACCAGCGTGCGTGGATCGACGACCTCGACCGAGATCCCCTCCGCGGCAAGAGCCTCGGCCGCGGCGAGCGCCTCGTGCACCAGCCAAGCCAACGCGACGACCGTCACGTCGCTGCCTTCACGTTTTACGTCGGCCTTGCCGAGCGGGATTGTGTAGTCCTCCTCCGGCACTTCCCCCTTGAGCGCCATCAACCGGCCCAACTCAAAGGAGATGACGGGGTTGTTGTCGCGGATCGCCGTCTTGATCAAGCCCTTCATGTCGTAGGGCGTCGACGGCAAGAACATCTTCAAACCCGCGACATTCATGAACATCGAATATGGCGACTGCGAGTGCTGCGCCGCGACCTTGCCACCGCCGCCGACCGACGCCCGAAAAAGGATCGGGAACTTCACCTGGCCGCCGAACATGTAGTGGATCTTCGCGGCCTGATTGACGATCTGGTCCATCGCGACAAACGAGAACGTCACCTGCCGCCAATCGACAATGGGGCGGAAGCCGGAGCCGGCCGCGCCGATCCCCATGCCGGTCAGCGCCGCCTCGGTGATCGGCGTCGCCCTGATCCGCGGCGCGCCGAACTCCTTGAGCAGCGGCGGGAGTGCGTCGGTCGACATGTAGAAGATCTTTGGATCGCGCCGCATCTCCTCGGCGATCGCTTCGACAGCAGCCTCGTTATAGGTCAGCTCGCGCATTGTCCGGTCCTCGTGTCAGGCCGCAAACACGTCGTCGATCGCCTGCTCGGGTAAGGGGAAGGGGCTTGCCTCGGCGAAGGCGACAGCGGCCTCGAGAGCCCCCATGATGTCGCCCTCCATCGCGCGTAGCCTGGAATCGTCGAGCTCACCCTGCTCCATAAGCTGCCGCTCGAGCAGCGCAATCGGATCCTTTCGCTGCCACGCCTCCACCTCCCCTCTGTCGCGGGGGTCGGGCTGGCCGCGGCGTTCGGTGTGGCCGCGCCAGCGGTAGGTTTTGCACTCGATCAGTGTCGGGCCGGCGCCCGAGCGCGCGCGTTCCACGGCGGCGTTCGCCGCCTGGTAGACAGCGAAGACGTCATTGCCGTCGACGACGACGCCGGGAATGCCGTAGCCCGCCGCACGTGCCGCCACGTCGCTCAGCGCATGCGTTGCGGCGGCCGCGGTCTGCGCGGCGTACATGTTATTCTCGCACACATAGAGCATCGGCAGCTTCCAGGTCGCCGCGATATTGAGGCACTCGTGGAAGGGGCCGGCATTGGATGCTCCATCGCCGAAGAAGGAGACAGCCACACCGCCCTTGCCTTCCATCTGCGCCGCAAGGCCTGCGCCGGTGACGATCGCAATGCCACCCGCGACGATGCCATTGGCGCCGAGCATGCCGATCTCGAAATCGGCGATGTGCATCGAACCGCCCTTGCCTTTGCAGTAGCCGGTTTGCCGGCCGTAAAGCTCGGCCATCATGCGGTTCAGGTCGGCGCCCTTCGCGATGCAATGGCCATGGCCGCGATGCGTCGAAATGATCCGGTCGCTGCGCTCGAGCGCGGAGCAGACGCCGACCGCGACCGCCTCCTCACCGATGTAGCAATGCACGACGCCGTAGATCTTGCCGGCAAGGTAGTCGGCTGAGGCGCGCTCCTCGAAGCGCCGGATGGTGAGCATCTGGCGCAGCATCTGGCGCTGCTTGTCTGGCGGAAGGTTAGGCGAGAGGTTCATCATGGCGTGATTCCTCCGGGCCTGTCGGGGCGCTTCATGATGGGCGAGGGCGCCAAGGCTGGCAACCGGATCGCCAGCGCGGCAAGAGATTTGAAACGAGAACGGCCGCCCGCTGATGCTGGCTGGGACATCAGATACACAGTCCGCGAGTGCTATCAGGCTCATTGGGGGCCCATCGCGCTTACGGGCGCGTTCATGCTATCTGGGCCGGGGAGTCAACGAGTGAGGAAGCCATGATCCATCATCTCTCGATCGCCGCGCGAGACCCGAAGCACGCTGCGGGAGTGCTCGCCGAACTCATGGGCGGAAGCGCGGTACCGTTCCCGCCCAACCCGGGAAGCTTCTTTGCGCTACAGCTCGATGAGCACGGGTCTGGCGTGGAGGTCTATCCCGCGGGAACACAGCTTGAGCCCGGCGGCGCCACTGGCGGCACCTTCGTCAGGAAGGACCCGCGCGGCTTTGGATCGACGCATTTCGCACTCAGCGTTGCGACCGATTCAGCCTCTGTGCAGTCGATAGCACAGCGCGCCGGTTGGCATTGCTTCGACTGCAATCGCGGCCCGTTCCATGTGATCGAGGTCTGGGTCGAGAACGAGACAATGGTCGAGATTCTGCCGCCCGAGTATGCGCGAGAGTATCTGGCCTTTACCCGCCCCGATAAGGTGAAGGCGGCCATGGCGGCGGCACCCACCGCGTCCGCCCGCCAGCACCAGGGCTAGATGCGCCGACGCCAAGTTGCGATCCCCCGGCGCGGGATTAAGCTGCCGGACAGCCCGTGGAGGAAACAGCCATGACAGCCATGATCGACATGCATGCCCATTGGAAACCCGCCGAGATAGCCGACGCTCTGCGCGCCCGCAGCAAGGAGCCGCGCATCCTGCGCAATCAGGACGGCGTCGAGGTGTTGAAGTCCCGGATGGGCGACGAGCCTCTCGCCAAGGCGTTCGATGACGTCGATTTCCATCTCGGTCGCATGGACCGCCAGGGGGTCGAGACGAGCGTGCTGTCGCTCCTCGGTTCGTTCTGCTGGATCGAATCGCAGCCGGTAGACGTGTCATTGCCGCTTTGCCAGCGGGTCAATGACGGGTTTTCGGCGACCTGCCAGAAGCATCCCGGCCGCTTCGCCGCGTTCGCCGCGCTGCCGCTGACGGACATGTCCGCCGCAGTCGCCGAATTCGAGCGGGCGCTCGGGCTGCCTGGGGTGGTCGGCGCGCAGCTGCCAGGCAACTACTTCCTCACGCGCGCTGATGCCGAAGCGATCCGGCCGGTGCTTGAGGTCGCGAACCGCCATCGCGCGGTGCTGCTGATCCATCACGGCCCGCGGCCGGGCGATGCCTTCCCCAAGGTCGGTGGTGATACGGACAACGCGCGGCGCCGCAACGGCACGCTGGATATGCAGGCGAGCCTGTCGTCGGTGATGGTCACGCTGTGCTTGACGGACGTCCTCGCGGCGTATCCCGACGTGACGGTTGTCGTGCACAACCTGGGCGGCAACATCCCTTACGAGGTCGAGCGCATGGATCACCGCTCTCTGCTCGACACGCCGGACGAGGAGCTGCCGTCGTCGCGCTTCCGGAGAGCGAAGGTGTACGTGGATTGCAACTCGTTCGGTCCGCGCGCGATCGAGGCGGCGGTGAGCCTGTACGGCTCTGAGCGCATCGTGTGCGGCACCGATGGCAGCGAGTTCGGCTGCGACTGGACGCGGAAGGCGCTGGCTGACGCGCAGATCGGCGAGGAAGCACGCGAGCAGATCCTGCACCGGAATGCGGCGGCAATGATGGCGCGGGTGGTGGGGGGCGCGGAGCAGGCGAGAGCCGCGGCATGATGCAGCGGATGATGCCGGCTCGCACTGCTCAGTCGACGTAGAACTCTTCGACGGTCACCGTGACCCCCGGCGGATCGAGTCCGATTTCGCCGGATACGAAGATCTGTGTGGCCACTTGGTCGTTTGGCATGCGCGAGTGGCGAACGATGCGCCGCTCCTCAGGCCAGACGATCAGGTAATGCTGCACCGACGGCAGCTTGAAGTATGCGCGTAGCTTGGTTGCCCGATCCTTCGTGCCACTGTCCGGGGACAGCACTTCGACAGGAACCAGAGGCACCCGCCATCCCCATCGCGCCGCGCGCGGCCGCCGCCCGGTTGGCGCCATCATCGCCGTATCTGTCGCGACCTCGGCATCGTCCCGAGCAGACCCGCGTGGCAGGAGCTCATCCCGGGGCTCTCATCGAGAACGCCGCGGCATCCTCGCCGCGCCCTTCAAGGTCATGCAAGCGGCTCAGCACGTGGCGACCAATCAGCCGCCACTCAGACCACCGCGGCTACGCACGGGGCCAGGAACCCTCACGGCTCATGCCCCGCTGCTCTGAGTCTGGCGGCCGGCGCATCGGCAAGCCTCGCGCTGTTCGACGCGCCTTACTGCGAATATTACCTCGTAGCATCGAGTACTATGGTCAACAGCGGAGGCTCGCACATGCACCGGCCGACATGGAGCACCGTGTCCAGCCGCATCCCGCTGATGCCAGCGGTGATCTGATGAGGCGTCAGGAAAGCAGTTCGTGGCCCGAAGATGGCCTGCGCAGTCCGTGATATGCGGAGGCTGGCATGGTGCCTTGTGCTGATGCCGCTTCATGGGTCCTGGAACGCGGTTGCCAGGTTGCTGCCGCTCAATTACCCGGATCTCCCTCGCGCACATTGCTCCGCCACGATCGATCACGACGTGATCGCGATACACGCCGCTCTGCGCGGCGATGCCGCGCGATGCGATCGGAATGCGCCGCCTTGTTCTTCGAGGGCATCCAAGCTTGAATAGCCCGCCGAAACAGTCCACTTTAGCCTGATGAAGATCGCGAGCATCACCGAGGCCAAGAACAGCCTGAGCGCCCTGATCGACGGCCTCAAGGCCGGCTCGCCGGTACTCATCGTCGATCGGGGACGCCCAGTCGCACGCCTCGAGCCCGTGACCGGGAGCGCGCAGGGTGAGTCGGACGGGAGATTGGCGCGGCTGCTCCGCGACGGGGTGGTACGGCCACGCCGCAACGATCCGCCGCGGACGCTGTTCCGTGGCCCGTTGCCACGCATACAGGCCGGCGCCTCGGGGGTCGAAGCACTGACCAGGGAACGTCGGGAAGGAAGGTGAAATTCTGGGATGCCTCTGCGATCGTACCGCTGCTGGTCGCCGAGACGACGACAGAACGCCTACAAGCGCTCGCACAACGCGATCCCGACATGCTCGCATGGTGGGGATCGGCGGTGGAGTGCGCTTCGGCCCTGGCCCGTCTCGAACGCGATGCGGCGCTCGACTCGAGGAGTGCCGAGCTTGCTTTCCAGCGGCTGAGGCTGATCGCCGACGCCTGGCACGAAGTCGAACCGAGCGAGCTTGTCCGCGAAAATGCGGTCAGGTTCCTGCGGGTGCATTCGCTGCGGGCGGCCGATGCGTTGCAGCTCGCCGCGGCGTTCGTTGCTGCTGAACGCCGCCCCGCATCGCTTCAGGTGGTCACGCTGGACGAACGCCTTGCCGATGCGATGCGGAAGGAGGGGTTCGTGCTGATCGACCTTGCGGCTGAGTGATCCCAGCCGCCTTCCGCCACGAGGCCCGCCTCTAGCCGCAGCAGCCCGCGCACCTGAACACCTGGTGCGCGAGGCGATGCACGTCCGGTTCATAGAGAAGCTCTATCGTTCCGAGAAACTTAATCGATTGGACTAATGAACACCGGGACCCCATCTCCCCAGCACCACGCAAACGCAGACCACGATTGGAGCGGGAATGGACACCGAAAGTAAGTGCCCGATGGGCGGCAGGGTCAGCGGGAACGCCGTTGTCCGAAGCAAGTCGAACCAGCTCTGGTGGCCGAACCGGCTGGATCTGTCGATCCTCCACCAGAACTCTCCGGTGGCGGATCCCATGGGTCAGGGGTTCAACTACGCGGAGGCGTTCAAGGGCCTCGACCTCAAGGCCGTGAAAGCGGACATCTTCGCGCTGATGACCAGGTCACAGGACTGGTGGCCGGCGGACTACGGCCATTATGGTCCGCTGTTCATCCGGATGGCGTGGCACAGCGCCGGCACCTACCGCATCAGCGACGGTCGCGGCGGCGGGGGGGCAGGCACGCAGCGCTTTGCTCCGCTCAACAGCTGGCCGGACAATGCCAACCTCGACAAGGCGCGGCTGTTGCTCTGGCCGATCAAGCAGAAGTACGGCCGGAAGATCTCCTGGGGCGACCTGATGATCCTCGCGGGGAACTGCGCCCTCGAATCGATGGGCTTCAAGACTGCCGGTTTCGCCGGCGGACGCGCGGACGTCTGGGAGCCGCAGGACGACATCTACTGGGGTTCCGAGGGGCAGTGGCTGGCGGACGAGCGCTACAGCGGCGACAGGTCGCTCGAGAATCCGCTCGCCGCGGTTCAGATGGGGCTGATCTACGTCAATCCGGAGGGTCCGAACGGCAAGCCTGATCCGCTCGCCGCGGCCCGCGACATTCGTGAGACCTTCGCGCGCATGGCGATGAACGACGAAGAGACGGTCGCGCTGATCGCCGGCGGGCACACGTTCGGCAAGACCCATGGCGCTGCCAACCCGGCTGACTTTGTCGGTCCGGAACCTGAGGGCGCCTCCATCGAGCAGCAAGGCCTCGGCTGGGCCAACAGGTTCGGCACCGGCCGCGGCGACGACACGATCACCAGCGGGCTCGAGGGTGCGTGGACCAAGAACCCGGTGAAGTGGGACAACGGCTTCTTCGAGAACCTGTTCGGCTACGAGTGGGAGCTGACGAAGAGCCCTGCGGGCGCCTGGCAGTGGAAGCCGAAGGATGCATCGGCGGCGGGCACCGTGCCGGATGCGCACGATCCGTCGAAGCGGCACGCGCCGATCATGCTGACGACCGACCTCGCACTGCGGATGGACCCGATCTACGAGCCGATCTCGCGGCGGTTTTATGAGAACCCGGATCAACTCGCCCACGCCTTTGCCGAGGCGTGGTACAAGCTGACCCACCGCGACATGGGACCGCATGCGCGCTTCCTTGGCCCGGAAGTTCCGGCCGAACCGCGCCTGTGGCAGGACCCGGTTCCGGCCGTCGATCATGCACTGATCGATGACGCTGACGTCGCAGCGCTCAAGGCGAAGATCCTGGGCTCGGGGCTGTCGATCTCTCGGCTGGTCGCGACCGCCTGGGCTTCGGCGTCGACGTTCCGCGGTTCCGACAAGCGCGGCGGGGCGAACGGAGCGCGCATCCGCCTGGCGCCGCAGAAGGACTGGGCGATCAACGAACCGAAACAGCTCGCTGTTGCCTTGGCGAAGCTGGAGAAGATCCAGGCGGCGTTCAACAAGTCACAGTTCGGCAGCAAGAGGGTGTCGCTGGCCGACGTGATCGTTCTGGGTGGCTGCGCAGCGGTCGAGCAGGCTGCGAAGAAGGCCGGCCACACCGTGCAGGTGCCGTTCACGCCGGGCCGCACCGACGCGTCGCAGGAGCAGACCGATGTCGACTCCTTCGCCGTGCTCGAACCCAAGGTGGACGGGTTTCGGAACTACATGAGCGGCGAACATCGCCGATCGGCTGAGGAACTGCTGGTTGACCGTGCGCAGCTGCTGACGCTGACCGCGCCCGAGATGACGGTCCTCATCGGCGGGCTGCGTGTGCTGGGTGCGAACGTCGGTGGGTCAGAGCTCGGGGTGTTCACTAGCCGGCCGGAGACGCTGACCAACGATTTCTTCGTGAACTTGCTCAAGACGAGCACGAGCATGAAGTGGGAAGCGACCTCCGACGGCGCGTTCGTGGCGCGCGATCGTGCGACCGGCGAGAAGAAATGGGCCGGTACCCGGGTGGACCTGATCTTCGGGTCGAACTCGCAGCTGCGTGCGCTGGCGGAAGCCTATGCGACCGACGATGCGGGACGGGCGTTTGTCGATGCGTTCGTCGCGGCTTGGAACAAGGTGATGAACCTCGATCGGTTCGACCTTACGTGACTTCGGCGGGCAGGTCCCCGACGGCCAGAGTCGGGGACCTGTCGCGCGGAACTGTAGTCGATCGTATCAGGCGGGAATGGCCGCTCTGGAGAAAGAGGGCCATGTGGCGGAAGCACCCTATCGGCCGCCAGACGGTATCGGCACCGAGCGCTACTCTTTTGAATTCACAATGTTTTGATATCCATATGACCGAGCTATGTGCAAGGCTGCTACCAGCAGACATTCTGTAGCATTCTCAGGGTGCCTGGCGCTTCGGAGCTTTCGAGGGCAGGTATGTGGTGGTCGCTTGCGGGGGCCGTGCTGAGCTTTCCTCCATTCTATTATTGCTTTTTTGCCATTATACTATTTGTCAAATGGATGCTCTGGTTCCCGGTGATGATGATCCGCCACGGGCTTGATGACGCTCTGGATGCGGCCCTAACCACCGCCACAGAACGATATCGCACAGACGTTTACCAAGAGAACCACATAGCCTCAAAACCGACGCCCACGATTGCCGGGTAAAATAGGCACTGGCAAGGCGCGCAAGCCGTTCGGCAACCGGCCGACAGAGGCATCAGCCTTCATGAGCGCCAGGAACTCTCAACGCGAAAGGAGGACTTGACCTTTGCCATTGCGACCGATGGACTTCGTTGGGGCTGCCATCGGCCTCATTATCCTTGGCTGTCTCGCATATGTTGCATTGTTCGGGCTTAGCGTGCACACGGCTCCAGAGTTGGCGCCCGTTACGGAGGCGCGCTCTGGTTCAGTATCCACTTACCCAGCATCGCTAAAGGGAGATACTCGATGAGGTTGGCGGTGATGGTTAGGATCGTTGGGCGGGTCAGCACCGCCGCCTTTCGATAGAGATCGCGATCGCATGAGGATGAAGGAGGTTTGCTACGCGGGCGAGGTGGAAGAGCAGGCGAGAAGCCGCCTGTGGCGCCGGGCAGCGCGCAGGCTTCTCTCGGGGTCCGCTCGCCGTCGCCTCCACATGTGGTTTGGCGATCTTTGGGTTGTCTATCGTAAGGATCGCAGACATCTTGATCGTGAGTTGATCCCCGTCATTGGGCGCCGTGGCGGCAAAGTGCTGTTCATCGGTTGTCGCAAATACACGAAGCACTATCCAAGGCTGCTCGCGGCGCGCGGACTGGAGTGCTGGACCATCGATATCGACCCGATCGCTGCTCGCTGGGGCGCTCCGGAACGACATGTGATCGGCGATATCCTTGATGAGCCAAGTCATTGGCCCGCTTCGTCGTTCGACACCATCATCCTGAACGGGGTTTTCGGCTTCGGTCTCAACAGTGAGCGAGATCAGGACGCGGCGCTGCGAGCCTGCCGCCTGCTTCTGGCGAACGATGGCTGGTTGGTCCTGGGCTGGAACACTGATCGATCCGTCGATCCGTCGGAACTGCCCACTTTACAAAATCTCTTCCGGCCCGCATCAATTCCGGGCTTGGCTCAGCGCCAGACATTCGCCAAATCGACGCATGTATACGCCACCTTCACAGCGGTGGAAGTCGAGTAAACCATCCCTGCCTTTCCATAAGCTGTCGCGCTGACTGCTTCGGCTGTGAAGGCTCGCGGGGTTCAGGCCGTGGCGGCCTTCTGCCCCAGAGCGGACTTTGCGGCCGACCCGCCTCTTCCGCCCGCGCCAAGCCGGATCGTATCGTGTTCAGCAATCCGCGACGAGGCTCCATCATGCTGACGGACCGCTACGACCTCCCCCTGTCCACCGCCTCATCCGCCGCACGGGACGCCTATGTGCAGGGTTGTGAGGCGAAGCTGACGATGTACCCGGGTGCGATCGAGGCGTTCGATCGTGCCGTAGCCGCGGATCCCGGTTTTGCCCTCCCGCATGTCGCCCGCGCGCACGCGCTGCTGGAACGCGGCGACGCCGCGGCAGCGCGCGAGGCGATGGCGGCGGCCAATGCCCTCGCCGCCGGCTTGCCCGCGCGCGAAGCCAGCCATATCGCGTTCTTCGGCCTGCTCGTAGCAGGCGACGCCGAGGCCGCACTCACCGCGTTGCCAGCGCACCTCGACGCCTGGCCCCGCGACGCCCTGGTGCTCGGCACCACAGCGTTTACCAACGGCCTGATCGGCATGTCCGGCCGCGCAGGGCAGAAGCGCACGCTGCTGGCCCTGTTGGAGCGGCTTGCCCCGCACTACGGCGACGACTGGTGGTTCACCGCCCACTACGGCATGGCGCTCTCGGAGAACGGCCAGCACGCTGCCGCCCACCCGAAGATTGACCGATCCCTTTCGCAGAACCCGACCAATCCGTGGGCGTCGCACGCTCGCGCCCATCTTTCGTATGAGGAGGGCGATCCGGCCGCGGCCCGCGCCTTCCTGGCGTCCTGGCTGACCGACTATCCGCGAGACGGCGCGCTCTACAGCCATCTGAGCTGGCATCTCGCGCTCGGCGAGCTTGAGGCCGGCGATGTTGCAGCAGCGTCGCTGCTGTTCCGGGACGCCTTCGCGCCCGATGTGCACACCGGCCCGCCGCGCGGGAAGCTGAACGATGCGGTGTCGTTTCTCTGGCGCTGGGAACTCGCCGGGCATCCACGTGACGCCGCAGCCTGGCGCAGGATGCACGATTTCGCGGATAGTGCGTTTCCGCGCGCCGGCGCCGCGTTTTCCGACATGCACATCGCACTCGCGTTGGTCGTGGCGGGCAGTGACGTGGCGCTGGAGACACGTGCGCGGCAGATCGACGAGCTCGCGCGTGCGGGGCGTTATCCGTCCGGTGGTTTTGTTCCGGCTGTGTCGCAGGCCTTCGCCGCTTTCGAGCGGCGCGATTTCTCCGCCGCGATCGATGCGCTTGAACCGATCTCCGACGAACTCGAACGCATCGGCGGCAGCCACGCGCAGCTCGATCTGGTGAGGTTCACTCTGTTGAAGGCCTACCTGGGCGCGGATCGTCCGGACGATGCGCGCCGGATGATGAGCGCGCGGCGTCGCCCGGTGGCTTCGCCCCCGGGACCCCCACCAAAGGCGGAGCCTTTGGAAACCCAATACTAAAAGGATGGGTTCCAAGCGCCCGGCGCTTGGCGGAGTCCAGAGGCGGAGCCTCTGGTCGGAATTTCCTGCGGTTCGCCGTTGCCCGAGGCCCCCGCCCCCGACCGGGTCGCGTGAGGCCGTCAAATCACTGTGCCTGGAAGCGATGACGCGAAGGGAGATTCCAGTTGTCTGACATCAAGGAAGCCACGGTTCGATCGGCCGGACCGCTGCGGAAATGCATTGCAACCGTGGCACTCAGCGGAACCTTGCGCGACAAACTGGAGGCGTGTGCCTCGGTCGGTTTCGACGGTGTCGAGATCATGGAGTCGGACCTGCTGACGTTCGAGGGCTCGCCCGCGGACGTGCGCCGCATCTGCGAGGATCTTGGCCTGACGATCGAGATCTATCAGCCGTTCCGCGACTTCGAGGCAATGCCCGAACCCCAGCGTGCCCGCAACCTGGACCGCGCGGAACGGAAATTCGATGTCATGCAGGCACTCGGCACCGATCTTGTGCTGGTGTGCAGCAACACCTTGATGGCGGCGATCGATGACGACTCCCGCGCCGCGGCCGACTTGGCGGAAATGGCGGAGCGTGCCGCGCGACGCGGGCTGCGTGTCGGCTACGAGGCACTGAGCTGGGCCCGGCACGTCAATCGTTGGGGCCAGGCATGGCGCATCGTGCAGCAGGGCGCCCATCCGGCGTTGGGGTTGATCGTGGATTCCTTCCACACACTCTGCCTGGGCGATGATCCATCCGGCATCGCGCAGTTGCCCGCGGAGAAACTGTTCTTCGTGCAGATGGCGGATGCGCCGAAGCTGTCGATGGACGTGCTGAGCTGGAGCCGGCATTTCCGCAATTTCCCCGGCCAGGGCGACCTGGACGTGACCGGCTTCATGCGGGCGGTACTGGCCTCCGGCTATACCGGCCCGTTGTCGCTCGAGGTGTTCAACGACGATTTTCGGGCGGCGCCCGCACAGTTCACCGCCCGTGACGGGCTTCGTTCGCTCATCTTCACCGAGGCCGCGGCGTCCGACGGCCCGAAGCTGCCCACTGTGCCCGATCTCCACGGCGTGGAGTTCCTGGAATTCGCCGTCGACGAGACGACCGGACCCGAGCTGGCGAGCTTCCTCCGGGTGCTGGGATTTCACCACGCGGGGCGGCATCGGTCGAAGGTCGTGGATCTGTACCGCAACGGTGGGGTCAACCTTGTGCTGAATGCCGAGCCGGACAGTGCCGCGTCTGAGCACTTCCACCTGCATGGTCCGTCAGTCTGCGCCATGGCGATACGGGTGGACGATGCTGTCCGAGCGCAGGCCCGTGCTCGCGCGCTGCTGTGTCCGGACTGGCAGGAGCCGATCGGTGAGGGCGAGCGGCGCATTCCGGCCGTGCGTGCGCCGGACGGCACGCTGATCTATCTGGTGCAGCCTGAATCCAGCGGGCGCAGCTTCTGGCAGGATGATTTCGATCTTCGTCCACTGTCCGATGAAGCGACAGCCTTGCTCGGGATCGACCACGTGGTGCTGGCATTGCCGGCCGGACGCATGCCGTCCCATGTGCTGTTCTGGCGTGCCGTGTTCGGTCTGGTGCCGCAACCGCAACTGGATACGGCCGACCCGTACGGCTTGGTACAGAGCCGGGCTCTCGTCAGCCCTGACGGCAAGGTCCGCATCGTGTTGAACGCGTCGGAAGGCCGCGGAACGCTGACCGGTCGGTTCGTCTCGGTCTACGCCGGCGCAGGCGTGCACCACGTGGCCTTTGCCACACCGGATATCCTGCGAACAGCGGAGGAATTAGAACATCGGCATGCGCCGCTGTTGCCGATGCCGAGCAACTATTACGATGACCTGTCGGCACGTTGGGCATTGGACGACACTGTTCTGAGCGGACTGCAAAACCACGGCCTGCTCTATGATCGCGATGAAGCTGGGGACTTCCGCCACCTCTACACCGACGCCTTCCATGATCGCTTCTTCTTTGAGGTTGTCGAGCGACAGGCCGGCTATTGCGGCTTCGGAGCTGCCAATGCCTCTGTCAGAACCGCAGCACAGGCGCGGCAGAGCCCAGGTGCTACATACATGCTGTGACGGGGAGCTCTGACGGGATTGACCGCGGAGTGCCCTAGATGGAGTGAAACAATGATCACCGGCAGAACGAGACTGATTGCCCATCTCGGTTATCCGACCGAATCGTTCAAGGCGCCGATGATCTACAACCCCTGGTTCAACATGAAGGGTATCGACGCCGTGGTCGTGCCGCTGGGAGTTGAGCCGCCGCACTACCCCTCGCTGCTGAAGGCGTTGTTCACGACGACGAACGTGCTCGGGGCACTCGTCACGATGCCGCACAAGGTCACGACGACACAGCTTGTCAACGAGCTGACGACGACAGCAAGGATAGCCGGCGCCTGCAACGCGATCCTGCGACGTTCCGACGGATCGTTGTTGGGCGACATGTTCGACGGTGCGGGGTTTGTCCGCGGAGTCGAGCGCAAGGGAATGCGCATCGCCGGCGCAAGCAGCCTCGTCATCGGCTGCGGCGGGGTCGGGTCTGCCATCGCGGCCTCACTGGCGTTGGCCGGGGCGGCAAGGATTGGTCTGTACGATCCGGTCATTCCTTCCGCCGAGGCGCTGGCGGATCGGTTGCGGCAGCATTATCCCGCCTTGCAGATCACCACCGGCTCGAATGATCCGCATGGCTACGAGATTGTCGTGAACGCCACGCCACTCGGAATGAAACCGAGCGACCCGCTGCCGATCGACGTCTCAAGGATCGCGCCCACCACGTTCGTCGGCGAGGTCGTGCTGACAGAAGAATATACGCCGCTGCTCAGGGCGGCGAAGGAACGTGGCTGCACGGTCCAGGTTGGAACGGACATGCTGTTCGAGATGATTCCCGCCTACCTCGAATTCTTCGGGTTCGGCACAAGCACGCCGGACGAATTGCGCAAAGTCGCAACGATCGAATACCGATAGTTTTTCCAGCCTGCGTCAGTCCGCCAACGCCTGGTAAACCAGTGCATTGATGAGCGGCCGGAAGCGCCGTCGCTGCTCGCCTGGTACCTGGGCCATGAAGACCACCGCCAGGTCCTCGACTGGATCGGCCCACCAGAGCGTCCCATAGGCGCCATTCCAGTAGAATTCCCCCGGACTGCCCATCAGCGTGCTGGCCCGCTCACGCACCGCGACCGTCAGGCCGAAACCATAACCCTCCGAATTAGGATCGAGTTCGACGATACGGTTCTCGATTTCCGGCGTCATACGATTGGTCCGCATCGCCTCCACGGTCTTGCGGCCCAGGATGCGGGTTTCGCCCAGTACGCCGCCACCCAGCAGCATTTGCGCGAAGCGGAGGTAATCGAGCGCGGTCGAAGCCAGCCCACCGCCGCCACATTCGAAACGCAGGGCCTGGGCGCGATCCGGCACCGACTGCGCCGCATTGGTATCAGGGTCACGCGGCAGGGGACGGGCGAGGCGCGCGACCTTGTCTTGCGGCACCTGGAAACTGGTGTCTGCCATGCCAAGTGGGCGAAACACCCGTTGCTCCAGGAATGTACCGAGACTCTGACCCGAGATCGCCTCCACGATCAGGCCGATGACGTCGATGGAAAGCCCATAGTCCCAGACGGTACCGGGTTGATACAGCAGCGGTGCGGCAGCGAGCCGTTCTAGGAACGCAGCGGTATCGAGGGTGGCACCCGCGACATTGGAGGAGTCGGGATAGAGCCGGTGCACGGCGGTCGTGCCACGCCCGCCATAGGTCAGCCCGGAGGTGTGGCGCATCAAGTCCAGGATGGTGATCGATCGTTCGGCGGGCACCGTCTCGATCGGACCCCGTCCGGCGAGAACGGAGTCACCCAGCACCGCGACGCGCCGGTTGCCCAGTTGGGGCAGAAACCGCTCGATCGGATCGGCCAGCCCGACGCGTCCTTCCTCCCACAGCAACAGCCCGGCGACGCCGGTGATGGGCTTGGTCATGGATGCGATGGCGAACAGCGCGTCGAGCGGCATCGGCGCGCGTCGGTCCGGGCCGAGATGGCCAACGGCTTCGTGGAAGATCAGGCGCCCGTGCCGGGCGATCGCGACGACCGCGCCGGGCAACTGGCCGACTTCGATCGCGGCGTTCAGCGCGGGGACGATCCGGGCGAGCCGCGCGGAGGACATGCCGACGGCCTCCGGCTCCGCGCGAGGCAAAGTGTATTTGCTCATCGTGGTTGCGGGCATATCGCTCCTCCTGGTTTCGCTGGCGTTCAACTCCGGAACCCGCGGTAAGCCTGTCGGACGGTCAGGGGGCGGGTCAATCCAGCATCGAGGTTTCGCATGATTGAGCTTTCGTGCGCCGGCATGCTTGCCTTGCCGACGTCCTCGAGCCGGGGTAACGCAGCCAGCCTTCCCAATCACATTCGTGGCGGCAGAAAACTGATGACGAATTGGACCGAGACGTATCGTGGTGCGGTGCCGCCCTGGCAATGCGATGTGACCGAGCATTTCACGATCGCCTATTACTTCGACCGAGTGGAAGAGGCGGAAGCAAATCTCGCCGACGAACTTGGCCTCGGCGATCTGTCGCGCCGCGGAGACCTGCCCCACCGGCTCGATGCCCGCTTCGCGCGCGAACTGCGCGCCGGCAGCAGCTTTCATGTCGAGAGCGCGGCGCTAAGCGTCGATCATAAGTTGCGTCTCGGCCATCGGTTCGTCGATTCGGCCAACGGCGAAGTGGTGACCTGGATAGACGAGTATTGGGACCTGTCCACCGCGCCACTCACGCCGCAACAGCGGGGCGCAATCGAAGGGCGGCTCGCCGTCTGGAATGGTCCCGTGGCCGAGCTGCGGCCCGAGCCGATTGCGACCGCCGGCTTCATCCCCACAGCACGCGGACGGGTCAAGCCTGGCGACGTCGACGCGGCCGGCCATTTTGCTCTGGGTGCAATCGTTCATCGCTTCTCCAACGCCTCCGGTCAGCTTGGCGCTGCGATCGGCATGGATGCCGCATTCATGCAACAGCACAGGCGTGGCTTCTCGACCTTCGAACTGAGCTTGCTCATGTCTGGCGCATTGCGGCTCGACGCGCCTTACCTGGTCGAAACCGGCATCGGCCATCTCGGCAATTCTTCGCTGCGCATGATCCATCGCATGAGCGACCCACGGAACGGCGCCGAGGTCGCGCGCCTCAGCCAATTTGGTGTCAACCTCGATCTCGACGCGCGTCGCCCCGCCCGCTGGCCTGACGATGTGCGCAGCCGGGCTGCCGCGCTGGTCGTGCCGGTCGGGTGAGGCTCTACTCCGCGGCGAGCTCATACAGCGTTGACGAATGGTTGCTCTCCGTCGGAACGGCGTGGAGGATGGGCCATTCACGGGGAGGCAGCCGGCTATGCAGACATCGGCGGGAAGAATTGCGGTGATCACGGGGGCCGGCAGTGGCATCGGGCGGGCAACCGCGCTCGCGCTGTACGCGGACGGGTTCTCGGTGGCGCTTGCCGGGCGCCGCCGCGAAATGCTGGAAGAGACCGCCGCGCTTGCCAACGCGACGACGCCCCGGATGCTTGTGGTGCCGACTGACATCAGCGACCCGGCTGCGATCGCGTCATTGTTCGACACGGTCAAGGCAACCTACGGCCGGATCGATCTTCTGTTCAACAACGCGGGCATCAGCACCCGCAATATCCCGATCGAGGATCTGACCTTCGAGCAATGGTCGAATGTCGTCGCGGTCAATTTGACCGGCTCATTCCTCTGCGCGCAGCACGCGTTCCGCATGATGAAGAGCCAGACGCCGCGCGGTGGGCGCATCATCAACAACGGCTCGGTCTCTGCCCATGTACCCCGGCGGAACTCGACACCCTACGCCGCGACCAAACACGCGCTGACCGGGCTGACTCGGTCGTTATCGCTCGATGGGCGCCAATACGACATCGCCTGCGGCCAGATCGATATTGGCAACGCCGCGACCACGCGCAACGAAGACACGGCGCGAGGCCGTCTGCAGGCCAGCGGCAAGGTGGAGGCGGAGGCGCGCATCGATGTGAACGATGTCGCGCGGGGCGTCGCCTATATGGCAAGTCTGTCACTCGAAGCGAATGTCCAGTTCATGACCGTGATGGCGACGAAGATGCCGTATATCGGCCGTGGCTGACGACCCGATTGCGGCCACTATATTCAGGAGGTGCAGCAACTCGCCGTGTTTGCCGTGCGCGGCAGGTCGATCACCGGGTTCTGGTCGAAAAATCCAAATGGCAGGAGCCTGAAGCCGCAGACGACACAGGGCTGCACCGGATGATCCTCCGGTCGCGGCAGATGATGCAGTCCGAAGCTGTGCCACAGCACAATATCGGTGTTCTCCACTTTGCGGTCACGCGCGGTCCAGGCCGGCAAGCCATCGTCGCCAGACGACTGATTGACGAACTCGCCGGCCGGGAAACGCTCGTCGGGATCAAATGGCGTCACCCATAGCTGATGCTGGATGAAGCGGCCGCGCCGCCCGGACGGGCTGTCCGGCGCGGTGAATGGCTGAACCGCGGAGCCGGCTTCCAGCTTGTATGCTGTCGGTGTCCCGACCCAGTTCCGCGTCTCCGGATTGATGATCTTCCAGTAGCGCATCCGGGCGAAGTCGCTGTTGCGCTGGGCCGCGTGTTCGGAGGTGAGCGGTCGCTCCTCGACATAGAACGCGTTGCCGTACGGATTCTCCGGTCCCACGGGCGGGGCGATCGTGTCGCATTCGACCACCGTGTTGCTCGGACCGTCGACTTCCATGTCCAGCCGTGCGCAAAAGATGTGCTGATGGATGTGCCCGACGACACCTGGCGCGACCTCCGTCCCGTACTTCCCGGGATGCCCAGGATGGCAGCCTGCAGTATTGATGATGCCCGTCGCCTTCATCTCGTATTCAATGCGACCATCCTGATTCAGATACCAATATGACGCGTATTCGTAGTTGCCGATGGTCGAGATCGACGAGATCACCAATTTCCTGGCGCGGCGTACCTCGGTGCGGGCGGAGCGAACGTCGAAATGCTTCCACGAGAGGCCGGCATCTTCCTCATGCAGGCAGATCGCGTTTTCGATCGTGCGCGGGGCGCCGAACAGGTCCGGAACCACCGCGTCGAAATAGTGGATGGTGCCGAGACAGTCGCAGCCGAGTGTCAGCGAATTGGCCATGCGACCGAAGCCGATTTCGCCGCTGTCGAACACGTTCTTCCGGAAATGGCTGCGTTCCGGCGTGCCGTACGGCACGACCATCTCGGCAATCGACGCGCGATAGACAACCGGTCGCCGTCGTCCCAGATGCGTATAGCCGATTGTATGGAGAACCAGACCCTCACGGCCGTTGAAGCCGACGCGGAAGTCCCAGTTCTCCCAACTGACGTGGTTGCCGTCCACGCGATAGCCGGGACCCGCCGGCTGCACGACGTCGAGCGGCGCGGACGGGGCGCGAAACGCAGTCAGCACGTCGGCATCGAAGTTGAGCGGCGTGCGCGGGACAGGAATGTAGTCGCCCGAGGCTTCGAAATGGTCGTCGACGCGCAGGATCTCCAGCGTGCTCAGGTCGATCAGCGCGTGCAGCCCCTCAACGGGATGGGCATAGTAGTTGTCCAGCGGAAAAGTGCGCATCCAGACGAAGCAGTTGAGGACCCTTCGCCCCTGCTCCTCTGCAAAGCCGAATTCTCCCACCGTCCACGGGTCGATGCACATGTTGTCGACTTCGGCCAGCAGGCCTCGGCGGCGCAGAGCCTCCTGGAAGCGCGGATCGGCTTTCACGGTCTTCTCGATCAGCAGGACCTCTTCGACCGCGACCATGGCCCGCGCATCGGCCCTGAAGTTCTTTGCGATCACCTCGCCGCTTTCAAGATCAACGCGACCCTGCCAGACGCCCATCTCGCCGCGCCGGTAGATGTTGAACCGGGCGATGCGGGCGAACGGCATGCCCTGCAAATGGTTGCGCACGAACTCCTTCTCGGGTTCCTCGATGTCGATCGTCTCGACCCGCAAATCGTCGCCCCAGGGGAAATGTGCCCGAATGATCGCCGTCGCACGCGCGATCTCGCGCGCGGATAGCGGGTCCAGCGGGTGGGCCACCTTGCTGACTCCGTCCGTCAGTGATGCGGTCTGCACGGGATGATCCATCGGGATCCAATCTCCTCTATTTGTCCAACAGCGGCATCACCTCGGCGGCGAAGCGTTGCAGGCGCGCGATGCTTTCGGCGATGGACTCGCCGCGGAAGTCAAGGATCAGCTCGTGCACGCCGATGGCCGCGAAGGAACGGATGTCGCCGGCGATGTCCTCCGGACTGCCGGAAAAGCTTCTGCGGGTGCCGTCGCGATCCGGGATCAGGCTGTCATACAGCGGCACCTTATAGGAGATGGTGAGCGCGGAAAAATCGCGACCCTCGGCTTCGGTCAGGCGCCGCAATGTAGCCAGGTGCGCCTGCATCTCCTGCGGCGGAAGCGGCGAGGCGGCGATGCCTCCGACAGGGTGCCAGCCGTCACCGTGCCGTGCGGTACGACGCAAGGCGGCGCGGGAGTGGCCGCCGATCCAGATCGGCGGATGCGGCTTCTGCAACGGGAATGGCTCTGCACGAATGTTGGAATATTTGTAGTGTTGGCCCGTGAAGCTGGCGGGCGACTGGCTCCAGAGTTGCTTGAAGATGGCGATCCATTCGTCCGTGACGGCGCCGCGTCTGTTGAAGTCCGGGCTGTCGAGAGCCTCGAATTCCTCTTTCAACCAGCCGACGCCGACGCCCAGTGTGACGCGCCCACCGGATAGAACATCGAGCGATGCCACCATTTTCGCGGTCAATACCGGGTTGCGGTACGGCAACACCAGCACGGAGGTAACGAGACGCAGCCTCTCCGTCGCGCCCGCCACCACGCCGAGGATGGAAAAGGTCTCCAATGCGTCGCCGCCACCGGGATGCTTGCGATCAATCGTGTACGGATAGATGGACTCACTCTCCGTTGGGAACACGATGTGGTCCGCGATCATCGCAGAGTGCAGGCCGAGACGCTCGCCTTCGCGTGCCAAGGCGAGAACGCCCTCGCGCGTGGCGGTAGGGCCGCGGGTGGGAAGGTAAAAGCCGAAGCGCATTGCGAGGCTCCTTATGGACCGACCCGAGACTCACCAGGTGGAGGACCGGTCTGCGCGGGCAGGAGAACATCCGATCAAGGGCGCGTGGCGGGCCGGTCCTTTCTCACCATGTGATCTCGTTCATATAGGGGACCCCTGGTACACAACTAGCATAGCAAGCGGATCGTGTCTGGCCGATGTCAACCTTACCGCAGATACGATCTGTGCATCGTCGTACGCGCGACGATGGCCGTGAAGGCTCACAATGGAGATCGCTATGACGCAGAACGCCAAGGCCGGCGGCGAAGCCGCAGGTTCGGAGCCCTTCGTCGTGCTGTTGTCCGAACAAGCTGCGCTTGTACACGGTGGCAGTGGGAAGAACGACCCACCGCCGCCACCGCCGGAAACGCGCGAGGGTGGCCCCAAGGTTGGACCGGGAATCGAATTCCGCGACTAAGCCAAGCGGCGGCGTACGGATTTCGTCCGTGCGCCGCCGATGCGGCCGCGACCCGATGCTACTCCGCCGCCATCATACGCAGTTCCTCTTCAGCCGATCGGATCGGCAGGCCTTCGATGGACTTGGAAGGCTTGCCGTCGACGCCGACCAGCGGTTCGCCCACCAGCGTGATCCGATAAAGCTGGCGATCGAAGTCGGATTGGAAAATGTCGCGTGGCGCCAGGTGCGCGGTCGACCGATTGTCCCAGAAGGCGATGTCACCCGGGTTCCATTTGAAGCGCACCGTGTATTCGGGGCGAACAGCATGCTCCCACAGGAGTTCGAGAACCTTGGCGCTTTCCCGCGGGGTCAGTCCCACGATGGACTTCAGGAAGGATGGGCTGGCGAACAGGACGCGCTCTCCGGTCTCCGCGTGGACTGTCACAAGCGGATGCTCGCTTTTCAGAGTGCGGCGCTTCACACGCTCATTGTATACGCTTCCCGCCTTGGCATCGCCGCGCGGCTCGAAGGCGTGAATGCCGCGCAGTCCGTCAACGAACGAACGCATCGTTTCCGATAGACCAGCGTAGGCGGCGACGAGGTTGGTCCAGAATGTATCTCCGCCATATGGCGGGATCGTCACGCCCCGCAGGATGGAGGCGCACGGTGGGTTGACGGCTGCCGTGACATCCGTGTGCCAGCCGAACCAAGGCGTGACCATCATCGCCTCGTATTTCTCGTTCGCGGTCCGGACCTTGGCGACCGAATAGATTTCGGGATGGCCCTCGACATGCCCGAACACCGCATGACCGATGGTCGGTTCGCCGAACTGGCGCGCCATGGCGACGTGCTGCGCGTGATCGAGATTTTGGTCCCGAAAGAAAATGACCTTCCACTTCAGGAAAGCGTCCCGCACCACTTTCAGTTGCTCCGGCGGCAACGGCTGGGTGAGGTCAACGCCCTTGATCTCTGCACCGATATGGAGAGTCAGGGGAACGACTTCGACGGGTTCCAGTGTATTCGTTCCGATAGGCTGACGCGACGAGACCATTTGCCCTTCTCCGCGATCGTCTGATTTGCCGGACCGTGATCCGCCGCGGAGAGGCTGTCAATTTCGTGGCCTGGAGGCGGTTTGCTGCGATAGGGGCTTCTTCGTAAGCTTTCCGTCGTTTGCACGAACGGGGTCCATCCGTATGAATCGTCTTGATGGCAAGGTTGCGTTGATCTCGGGTGCCGCTCGCGGCATTGGCGGAGAGACCGCCCAGCTGATGGCAAAGGCCGGGGCCAAGGTGGTGGTCGGCGATGTGCTCGACGACCTGGGACGACAGACCGCCGCTGCCATGACTGCTGCCGGCGCGCAGGCCGAATATGTGCATCTCGACGTGACCAAAGAAGACGACTGGACCGCCGCCGTCGAGCTTGCCGTCAGCCGGTTCGGCAAGCTCGACATTCTGGTTAACAACGCCGGCGTTTTCATCGGCAAGGGGATTGAGGAGATCAGCCTGGACGAGTGGAACAGGCTGGTCGCAGTGAATATGACTGGCGTGTTTCTCGGAACCAAGCTGGCCGCTCCGGCATTGCGCGAAGCGGCGAAGGCCAGCGACCATGGCAGCGCTATTGTCAATCTCGCCTCGATCGCCGGCATCGTAGGCTCGCAGCTTGATCCGCTCTATTCGATGACCAAGGGTGGCGTGACGCTGTTCACCAAGTCGGCAGCACTGGAGTTCGGGCGCAAAGGCTATAGGATTCGCGTCAACTCGATCCATCCGGGCGTCATCCAGACGGATATGGGTGAGCAGACATTTGTCGCGCGTGCGCAGCGCACCGGTTCCAATGACACCACACAGGTTCGGCAGACTGTGACCGATACGGTGCCCTGGGGCCGCCTGGGTGTACCGATGGATATCGCCAAGGGTATCGTGTTCCTGGCCTCTGACGATGCCGGCTACATGAATGGCGCGGGCCTCGTCGTCGATGGCGGCGTGACGGCGACCTGAAGCGGCGAACGGCGACACGAGCTGCACGGGGAGACTTGCAGTGACACGGCAGATTGAGGAGCTGGCAGCATTTGTCGCGGCGACGGAATGGGAGGATGTCCCTTCGTCGGTACAACACCATACCAAGCTCGTGCTGCTTGATACGCTCGGTGTGATTCTGGCCGGCGCAGAGCGGCCCGAAGTTAGACAACTGCGCGAACGACTTGGCTCCGGCATCGGCGCCACAGTCTATGCCCGCGGCTGGCCGTCACACGATCCGCGCACCGCCGCGCTGCTGAACGGCATTGCCGGCCGCTCGATCGAACTTTGCGAGGGCCTGCGCTTTGTCTCGGGCCAGGCAGCAATGCAGGTGCTTCCAGGCGTGTTGGCGGTTGGCGAGCAGGCGCGCAGCACGGGCCGCGACATGCTGACGGCCCTTCTACTCGGCTACGATGTTGCGGCACGCCTTGCCGGTGGATTCACGCCGCGGCCACTGGCGCATCAGAATGGACAGGTTTCGCTGTTGGCGGCAGCAGCGGCGGGGGCTCGTCTGCATGGTCTCGATGCGGCGGGGATCGGTCGCGCGATGCGTATCGCCACGACGCTGCTACTGACGCCCAGCTATACCAACGCGGTGTCCGGCGCGACAGCGCTGAACGTCGCCGGTGGGATGAGCGGCTTTGCCGCCGCGCTGGCACCCGAGCTGGCACTTGCCGGCTTCGAGGCACAGGACGATGCGATCGAGCAAGCGCTGGGCCAGCTCGTCGGCAGTGGTTTCACCTCCGAGGGCCTGTTGGACGATCTGGGCTCGACGTGGCACATCACGCGCAACTACTTTCGCCTATACGCATGCTGCAATCCGATCCATCCGGCGCTTGATTGCCTACAAAAAGCGTTGGCCGAGTTGCGACCAAGCCCCGATGAGATCGCTCGTATTGATATCGCCACCTATCGGTTTGCTGCTGTCATGCGCAATCCGGACCCGCAGAACTTCTTTGCCTCGAAATACTCGCTGCCTCATGCCGCTGCCACGATGGTGGTGCGGGGGCATGCGGGACACGGTGCCCTTGATGACGGGGCGGTATATGACCCTGCCATCGTGTCGCTGCGCCATCGTGTCACGGTCGCGGAGGACCCGGCGATGAGCGAGGTGGCGCCGCGCCTTCGGCCGGCACGCGTGACGGTGGTTCTCAACGACGGCCGCAGCGCTACCCACGCCTGCGACAGCCATCGGGGCGATTTTCAGCAGCCGTTTGCGGAGACCGAGCTGCGCGACAAGTTTCGTGAACTCGCTGGGACGGTACTGACACCAGATGGTGTGAGGTTGGTCGAGCAGGCGGTCCATCGCTGCGAGACTTGGGACAGTGTCGACGTACTGACAACGTTGTGCCGCCGCTATGGGCGTGCGTAACGGAGAGTTATCGGCGCGACTGGCGAACCCACCTGGTGTCATTGCGAGGAGCGCAGCGACGCGGCAATCCCCATCCAGCTGTGCGCGCAAAGCTCGATGGGGATTGCTTCGTCGCTGCGCTCCTCGCAATGACAGTGAGGCACAATCCACTCGGCCTGATTGCGCTCAGAACTCGAACTCAGGCCCGTCGACATAGCGGAACCGCTCCAGCGTATCCGCGCGCAAGGTGAAGCCGAGGCCCGGCCGGTCAGGCGCATGCACCGTGCCGTCCGGGCGTATGTCGAATGGCTCGTTGAAGAGTTCCCACATCATCGGCATGTAGCCTTGGGTCACCTCGAGAATGTGGCAGTTGGCGGCTGCCATCGCGACGTGGATGCTCGCCGCGAACAGCACGCCGCTGCCCCAGGCGTGCGGTGCCAGACGCACACCGTGCGCCGAGGTCAGTGCTGCAATACGCCGGATCTCCGTCATGCCGCCCGCGCGAGCGACGTCCGGCTGGGCGATATCGAGAGCACGGCGCTCAAGCAGATCCTGGAAGTCGAACCGCGTGAACTCGCGCTCGCCCGAGGCAATAGGGATGATCGTCGATCGGCGCACCTCCGCCTGGCCGGCGTGGTCGTCCGGCGAGACCGGCTCCTCGAACCAGGCGATGTCGTAAGGCTCAAGTTCCCTGGCAAGCTTGATGGCGGTCGCTACCTCAAGCGAGCCATGCGCGTCGACCATCAGTTCGACATTGGGACCAAGCCCGCGGCGGGCCGCCTTCACTCGGCGCACGCAGTTGGCGATCGAAAAGCCGTCGCGGCCGACCACGCGCATCTTCGCGGCGGTGAAGCCCTTGGCGGCGTATTCCGCCAGTTCCGCCTCAGCCTCGTCGCCGGGCGCCCATCCGCCGCTGGCATAGCCACGCACAGAGCTGCGCACCGCACCGAGCGCCTGGAAGAGTGGAATGCCCAGCGCCTGCGCCTTGACGTCCCACACCGCGATGTCCACGCCGGCAATCGCTTCCATGATGACACCTCGGCGCCGGCTTTCATCGGCTTGCGTGATGCCACGCTCGAGTGCCGGTCTGCTGCGCGAGCCGTTGTACATCTTTTCGTAGATGCGTTCGGAGAACATGGGGTCCTCGCCGACGCATTCCGGCGCGAGCTCGTGTTCGACAATGGCCGCGACGATCGGCGGCGTGCCGAGAGCCGCGCCGATACCAGTGAGCCCGTTGTCTGTCTCGATGCGGATGAGCGTCGCATCGCTCTTGACCTTGGTTCCAAGGTCGGTGCGGTGGCGCTTTTCCTGCGGAACGGGTGCCGACATTGGAAGCGCGGACACTTTGACGATCTTCATGGGTCTCTTTTCCTGGATCACAATCCGATACGGCAGAATCGTGTCAGCCGGCTGCTGCCTCGATCTCTCGTCCCCGGCCGCCGGACCGCATCTGTTCGACCAGATACTGCCGTCGATCGAGCTGCGCCCGGTAGATCCCGGCTGCCGCGGCAACCAACTCGCCGCGTCGGTTCAATTGGGCATCTCCCAGCTCAAGGATGCGCAAGTTCGGCCATGCCTGCGGACGGATGCGCAGAACTTCTTCAAAGACTCGGTCGGCCGCCACGTCAGGCAGCGCCTGGGCGAGGATCAGCGCCATCGAGGCCGTGGACCTGGAAACACCAGCGTGACAGTGAACGAGCAAGTGGGCGTCTGCTTGCGGCTCTTCCGACAAACCGCGCCCGAAGGCGAGAAGCTCCGCGACGTGTTCCTCCTGCGGCGCAATCATGCCGGCGTTGTACTCGTCGATGATGTCGTGGAAGCGAAGCTCGAGCCTTGCGTGCTCGCCAAAGGCGCCAAACGCCCCGGGTACCGGCCATTCCGGGTCCAGGATCGACAGGACGTGGCTGACGTTGCCGTCGCAGTGACCTGCCAGCTCCTCGATGCCGCAGACGGTGATTCTGAACGGCGCGATGGTGTTCACCGGTGGCATTCTGCCTCGAACGCCGAAGAAGGAGGCTGGCGAAGCGTCGATTGAGCCAGCCCCCGTATCGTCGGCGTGATCTCCTTAGGCCCCAGGCGGGAAGAACACCAGGCTGCGCACCTCGATGCTCTCGCGCGGCGGTGCACCGGGCGCGAGCGGGTTGTCGAACGAGGTATGGAAGGAGAGTCTCGCGCGCCCATCGGTGGCGCTGTCATGCACCCGGATCAGCACGACTTCATCCGGCTGCATCTCGGAAAAATAATACCAGCGATGGTCGGGTCGGTAGGCGACCGACGATGTTTCACCGCGGACATGGTTGTACACGAGATCGCTCGCGATGAGGTCCTCATCGGTGAAACTGCGCGCGTCGCACAACGCGAGAGGCGAATCCAGCACCGGACCACGGATCGGCCGCCAGACGTTGACGACACCGAAGCGGTGCTTCAGCAGCTCCGGCGCGTCGGGACCAAGATGGTCGCGCACGCGGCGGGGTGCCGAATTGACCGTGTGGTCGTTGTGCACCCGGCGCGAGGGCTCGGCCATTCCGGACCGCCCGGCGTTACGCACATTGTGGTCGAAGACGAAGACGCGGCTGGCACCAAGCGTCTCTCGCAACAGGCGCGCGACCTCGGGGTAGTAGACCTGCTTGATCTGGTCCTCGGAATAGAAGTCCTGCACCGCGGTTGGCGCCTTGATCAGCGCAAAACCGTTGCGGTCAAGGGTGAATTCTGCCTCGCGGCCACGGGCATCTTCGATCCTCACATCGTGTGGATCATCGATGCCGTTCCACCGCGGCACGCCGGGCGGCGGCTCGCTGACGTAGCGCGCTGGCTTTTCGGTGCCACGCTGCAAGTAGTGCAGCGTCGCGTTGATGGTTCGGGCGGTCGGCATGATGTCGAGTGGCATGGCTTGGCTCCTCCCGCAGATGGTTGAGCGATTGCCGCTCCCGGCTACAGCCGGTCAGGGCTTGTCCGACATCCTAAGTGGCATCGGACCTTTGCGCAAAACCGGCGCGACGCCCGAGGCGCTTTCGCTACGCCGCCAGTCTTTGCCGCACCGCGCCCTTAATCATTGCCGCGCCCTTCTCGGCGATCATGATCGTCGGCGCATTTGTGTTGGTCGAGGTGACCGCCGGCATCACCGAGGCGTCGATCACCCGCAGCCCGTCGACACCGTGCACACGCAACTCGCTGTCGACGACGCTCATCGGGATGCTGACCCATCATGCAGGTGCAACTGGCGTGATAAGTGGTGCCGCCGTTGCGCCGCGCGTAATCCAGCAACTCGTCGTCCGTCTGGATATCGCGGCCGGGCAAGCTCTCTTCCCGGACGAACTGCTTCAGCGGGGGAGCGTCGAACAAACGCCGGGCAAATCGCAACCCGCCGATGATGGCGCGCCGATCGGTTTCGTCCGACAGGTAACGCGGGTTGATCGCCGGCATGTCGCCCGGCCGGTTCGTTTTTGCCTCGACATAGCCGCGCGACAAAGGCCGCATCTGCCACGCGCCGGCGCTGAGGCCGGGGGTCCGCTCCAGTTCGCCCATCTGACCGTCTTTGAAGCTGCCTGGGGCGAACGTGACCTGCATGTCGGGCGTCGCCGAAGTCTCCAGCACCTTGACCGAGGCGGCGACGATCGAGGGGCTGTAACTCAACATGCCCTTGCCGGTGATCACCCAGCGCATGGCCTCCATGGCGAGCGGCAGGCCGTAGGATTTTTCGTTGGCGGTTGCCATGCCAACGACGGGATAGGAGACGCGCGCGGAATAGTGGTCCTGCATGTTGCGGCCGACGCCGCGAAGTTCGTGCACGACGGGCACGCCGATCTTCGCGAGATGCTCTGGATCGCCAACGCCGGATAACTGCAGGATGTGCGGCGAGCCGACCGCGCCGGCCGACAGGATCACCTCCCGCACGGCCTCCACCTTCTCGACCGCGCCGCCGCGCGAGAATTCGACGCCTGTCGCTCGCTTGCCCCCTCTGCCGTCGAACAGGACGCGGTGAACCAGCGCGTTGGTGACGAGTTGGAGGTTCGGCCGCTTCAGCGCCGGATGCAGATAGGTGCGCGCGGCGCTGGCGCGGCGACGGCCGCCGCGGGTCTGCTGGCACCAGCCGATGCTGTCGCCGGCGCCGGGCGGCAGGTCGTTGACGTCCTCGCGGTACTCGAGGCCGAGCTGCTTGCCGGCCTCGATCACTGTCGCGCAGATCGGCGAGCGGTCCATCTTCGAGGTGAACAGCGGGCCGTCCTTGCCGCGCACGGCGCTGCCTTCGCCCTCCCAGCGCTCGGCCTTGCGGAAGAACGGCAGGCAATCGTCCCACGACCAGCCGCGATTGCCGAGTTGGGCCCAGTGGTCGTAGTCCTCGGGTTGGCCGCGGATGTAGATCAGCCCGTTGATCGAAGAAGAGCCCCCGATCACCCGCCCGCGCGTATAGACGATGGCGCGTCCGTTGGTGCCGGGGTCGGGCTCGGCGCGATATTTCCAGGTCAGCGTGGGGTGGTCGAGCATCTTGAAGAAGCCGGCCGGGACGTGGATGAGCGGGTTCCAGTCGCGCCCGCCCGCCTCGATCAGCAAGACCTTACGTTGGGATCCTCGGTCAGCCGGTTGGCCAGCACGCAGCCGGCCGAGCCCGCACCGATGATGATGTAATCCGCCTGCATGCTCTTCGTTCCCTCCGCAAGTGGTTCGACCCACCGTCAGATCGCTTATTCGCGCCTAGTCTACGGGGGAACATCTGAGAGACGGAAGTCCCTGCAATTGCACGCCTGTTCCGTTCCCTTCTGGTCTGGTGCACGCCCTCCCACCCTGCTGAGTCGGAGAGGTGCCGGAGCAGTATGATCGGGGCGGTCTGAAAACCGTTGTACC